>NZ_JBEXGS010000010.1:0-300313 GCF_040607455.1 Sphaerisporangium sp. NPDC005289 | reverse complement strand
GGGTTGTTGGACAGGTGGAAG
Source organism: Sphaerisporangium sp. NPDC005289 (assembly GCF_040607455.1). Classification (NCBI taxonomy): domain Bacteria; kingdom Bacillati; phylum Actinomycetota; class Actinomycetes; order Streptosporangiales; family Streptosporangiaceae; genus Sphaerisporangium; species Sphaerisporangium sp. NPDC005289. The sequence continues at coordinate 300,292 of NZ_JBEXGS010000010.1, read as the reverse complement.
GTGGCGGTGGTGGGGTCGTAGGCGCTGGGGGTGTCGACGCCGTCGCCGTCCCAGTCGCCGATGATGGGGATCATCGGGCTGTTGCCGTACCTGATGACCGGCCGGGTGTTGGTGTTGGAGTCGAAACTGTCGGACAGGGTGAAGTCCAGCACCCCGTAGTCGACCGGGTCCGGAGGCGCCTGGGAGGCCACGATGGCATCGACGATGATCTTCGCGTCGCCGGCCTGCGGCTGGTAGCGGTCCGGGTACGCCGACACCTGCACGGCCTGGCAGATCTCGCCGATCGGCGCGGTCAGCCACTTCTCGTCCGGGTACTTCGACTGCATCTTCTTGAGGAAGGCGTTGGTGGCCCAGTCCGGGTTCAGCCGCTCGGCCCTGGTCCCCCAGGAGGCCCGCTGCTGGAACAGCCCGAGGCTGTCGTGGTCGAGCTCCTCGCTGATGTTGTCGATGCTCGACTCGACGATCGTCGTGGTGATGGCGATGACGGCGGCCCTGAGGTTCAGCCCGCGGTCGCGCACGGCCTTGACCACCATCCGCGCGCAGGAGACGCGGTAGGCCGACATGTACCCCTTCATTTTGGCCTTCAGCGAGCCGTTGAGCTGCGTCGCGAGGGCGGAGTCGGTGGAGGTGGTGCCGTTCGCGTCGCACGCGGCGACGGCTCGGAGCGCGCCGACGTCACTGGCCTTCGCGCTGGGCGCCGGGGTGGGACCGGCCATGGCGGCGGGCGCGATCAGCAGGCTGCAGGTCAGCGCCATGGCGGTGATTCCGGCGAGCCGGAGGGCGCCACGGGCGGGACGCGAGGGGGATGCACTCATCGGATGCCTCATTTCGGGACAGATTCGATCTGGCTCCGAAAGAGTGCGACCGTGCGCTCCAATACCGCTGTAAATCCGTTGTAGGCCGCTCTACAGAACGACGTCCTCCTGCGCGGAACCGGTTCTCCGCCGCGGAGTGAGCTCCGCGTGTTCGCGGGAGCCGTACGCCCGGAAGATCTCGACCGCCTCCGCCCGTACGGCCTCGGCCGCCGCGTACTGTCCCAGCTCCTCGTGCAGCAGGGCCAGGTCACGCAGGGTCCGCGCGCGGAACAGAGGAAGGCCCAGCTCCTCCCACTGCCGCACCGACTCCTTCAGGCAACTCTCCGCCTCCTGGAGGCACCCGACGGCGAGGTGGAGCTCTCCCAGCGTGCGCAAGGTGATCGCCTCGCCCCACCGGTCGCGCAGGGCCCGCATGTCGGCGAGGATGCCGTCCAGCGCGGGCAGCGCCTCGTCGCACCTGCCCTGCCGGAGCCACGCTTTGGCGCGCGTGCGTAACGCGTAGCACTCCAGCAGCCGTTCGCCCATGTCGCCGAAGATGTGCGCCGCCTGTTCGCTCAGCCGCTCCGCTTCGGCGTACTGTTCCCTGGCCAGGTGGTGCAGGGCCATGGTGCGCAGGGTCAGCGCCTCACCTCGCCGGCTGCCCGATCGTCTGTACAGCGTGAACGCGTCGTCCAGGTCGTTCCAGGCATGATCGAGGTCGCCCTGTTCCAGCCTGACCGACCCCGCCAGCCGCTGCACGTGGGCGAGAGCGGCCTCGTCGCCCTCGTCGCGCCACATCCCCTGAGCGCTGTCGAGATAGTGAAGCGCCTCGGGCAGGTGCCCCTGTTCGCGGCAGACGACGCCCATGCCCGTGAGGATGGCGCACTCTCCCCGCAGGTCCCCGGCGGCGCGGAACATCGCGAGCGCCTTGCCGAAGTACTCCTTCGCCTCGGCGTAGCGGTCCTGCTCGTATCGCAGCTGGCCCAGCTCCGCGAGCAGCGTCGCCTGCCCGGCGGTGTTCCCCCTGCGCCGCGCGACGGCCAGGGCGGCGTCGTGCGTGCGGCTCCAGGCCGTGAACTGGTTCTCCACGGCGAAGGCGGAATGGCACAGCGCGGAGGCCAGTTCGACCGCGGCCTCGTCGAGGTCCAGCCCCGCCGCCAGTTCGACGCCGACGACCAGCGGCTCCTCCTCGATGCGGAACCACGTGTGGGGCGCCGCCAGGACGGCCCGCGCGGCCTGCGGATCGATGGGCACGGCGAGCCGGTAGGACTCGCGCACCGCGATCGTTCCCGACGGTTCGACGGCGCGCACCTTCGACAGCAGCCAGAGCCAGCCGCCGAGCACCCTGGTCACCGCGCCGACGCGCTCCGGTGGCGGGTCCTCGGCCTCGGCGCGCTCGCGGGCGAACAGCCGGATGAGATCGTGCAGCCGGTAGCGCACCTGACCGATCGCGTCGACGCCCTCGACCTCGACCAGCGAGGCGTCCACCAGCTGTTCCAGTTCCCGCTCGGCCTCGTCGAGGCTCGACCCGGTGGCGGCCGCCGCGACCCAGGCGGGAAAGTGCGGAAGGCCGAGCAGGCCGAGGTACCGCAACGCCCTGCGGACCGAGCCGGTCAGCAGTTCGTAGCTCAGGGCGATGCCGGCGCGGACCTCCTGGTCGCCCACGGCGAGCTCGTCGAGCCGGCGCCGCTCATCGGCGAGGCGGTCGGCCATGAGTTTCACCGACCACTGCCGGCGCGAGGCGAGCCTGGCTCCGGCGATGCGGATGGCCAGGGGCAGGTACCCGCACTGCCGTACGATCATCCGCGACGGTCCGGGCTCCGCGGTGACGCGTTCGGCGCCGGCGACGTGGGAGAGCAGGGCGAGCGCCGCGTCGACGGTCAGCGTGCCGAGCTCCGTCGGCAGGGCGCCGGCGAGGCTCGGAAGCTTGTTGCGCGAGGTGATCAGCACGGCGCATCCCGCCGAGCCGGGCAGCAGCGGGCGGACCTGGCGTTCGGTGGCCGCGTCGTCGAGCACCACCAGCATGCGGCGGCCGGAGAGCAGGCTGCGATAGCGGTTGACCCGCTCCTCCAGGGTCGGCGGAAGCTCCGGCGCGGGCGTGCCCAGTTCGCGCAGGAGGCGGCCCAGGACCTCCTCGGGCGTCGCCGGCAGCTCGGTGGTGCCGCGCAGCTCGGCGTAGAGCTGGCCGTCCGGGTAGCGCTCGGCGACGTCGTGGGCGACCCGTAACGCGAGGGTCGACTTGCCGGTGCCGCCGGCGCCGAGGATCACGCAGACCGGCATGGCGGACGGCCGGGTCAGAGCCGCCCGCAACAGGACCGTCTCCTCGGTCCGGCCGGTGAAGTCGGGGATGACGGGAGGCAGCTGGTACGGCCTGCCCCTCTCGGGAGCGCCCCTCTCAGAAGTGCCCCTCTCGGGAGCGGCCCTCTCAGGAGAGGCCATTCCGGTACCGGCCGCTTCGGGAGTGGCCCTCTCGATACCGCTCCTTCCGGTCGGGAACCTGGCGAAACCGGTGCTGCCGGTACCGGCCCGCTCGGGAGTGGCCCCGGTGGCACCGGACCTTTCGGGCCCGGCTCCGCCGGGGCCGGGCCTGCCGGGCGTTCCGCTCGCCGCCCCCGAGCCCGTGGGCGCGGAGGTTGCCGGCGGGCGCGTCCGGGAGCGGTGCCCGGGTGACAGGCGCGGATCCCCTCGCAGGATGCCCTCGTGCAACCGCCGCAGCTCGGGGCCGGGATCGATGCCGAGCTCCTCGGCGAGGACCTCCACGCCCTGCCGGTAGACCGCGAGCGCGTCCCCCCGCCGCCCGAGGTGGTTCAGGGTCGCCATGAGGTCATGGCGAAGGCGTTCGTGGGTGGGATGGCGTGCCACCAGGGCGGTCAGCTCTCCGATCACTTGCTCGTGCAGGCCGATCTCGAGGTCGGCGGCGATGCGCTCCTCGGTCACGGTGAGCCGCAGCTCGTCCAGGCGCCGGGCCTCGGCGAGCAGGAAGGAGTCGCCCATCCCGCCGAGGGCGGGACCGCGCCACAGCGCGAGGGCGGCGCGGAACCGCTCGGCCGCCTCCTCGTGCCGCCCCTCGGTGGCCGCGCGGCGTCCTTGGGCGACGAGCGTCTCGAACGCGGAACGGTCGACGGCGCCGGCGGGGACGTCGGCCAGGTAACCCGCCTGATGGGACACGATGACGGGGGGCATGTCCGCGCGCTCGAACGATCGTCGCAGCGACGAGATGTAGGTCTGCAACACCGCCCGGGCGGTCTCCGGGGGCTCCGCGCCCCAGATGGCGTCGATGAGCCGTTCGGCCCCGACCACGTGGCCCTCGTCGATGAGCAGCGCGGTGAGCAGGGTTCGCGGCTTCGCCCCCCCGAGCGGCACCTGACGGCCACCGTTCCAGACCTCTATGGGACCGAGGAGCCGGAACTCCATGGATTCCTCCAGCGACGACCTCCCGGGGGCACCGAACACGTGAACCGTGGACGGCCTTCGTCCAACGCAACGGTTCGACACGATTGGGGAGTTCCCCCTGACCGTTACCCGCCTCGCGGTGGGAGCCAGCGTAGATCATCCCGTACGTGACCGACAGGGCCGGCGATCCCGGCGACGGCGTCCACAGGGGGGAGGGGAGGGGCGAGGGTGGGCGGCCCGGGCGCTCGGGGGCCGTCCACCCGTCGTGTGACGGTCAGGGGGAGGTGCAGGTGAGGGCCGAGGGGACGCTGTTGACGCCCGTCCAGCTGCCGTTGAAGCCGAAGGTGGTCGAGGCGCCGGCACCCAGGTCGCCGTTGTAGCTCGCGTTTCTGACCGTCACGGCGCCGCCGCTCTGGCTCACGGTTCCGTTCCACAGTTGGGTGACCGTCTGGCCGTTGGCGAAGGTCCACCTCACCGTCCAGCCGCTGAGCGAAGCGGTGCCGTTGTTCCTGACGGTGACCTCGGCGCCGAAACCGCCCTGCCAGGAGTTCGTGACGCGGTAGGTGGCCGCGCAGCCGCCGGGCGGAGGGGGCGAGGGGGTGGTCGGCGCGGTGGGGGTCGGCGTGACCGGCGGCGACGGAGTGGTCGGCGGAGTGGGGGTCGGGGTGACGGGGGGCGTCGGGGTGGCGCCGTTGAGCAGGGCGGCCAGGGGCGGGTACCACTTGTTCGCCATCTTCTGGTCGCCGGTGGCATTGGGGTGCACCCCGTCCCCGGTGTCGCTGGAGGTGCTGAACCCGGTCCACTGGTCGACGACCACGATCGGCGACTGGGTGGTGCTCTTGGACTGCGCCCACCCGGGGATGGCGGAGTTCAGCGCGACGACGCGCTGGGCGCACTCGGGGCAGGAGCCCGGGTTCATCGGGATGATCTGCGCGACGAGGATCTTCATGTTCGGGTTGCTCGCGCGCATCTGGTCGACCAGCTTGCCGTACGCGGCCAGGGTCGTACTGGTCGCGCGGTTGCTCCACACGTCGTTGGTGCCGAAGTGCATCAGCACGACGTCGGGCCGGGTCGCCGAGAGCCAGCCGGGGAGTTGGTTCTGGTCGGCGACGGTGGTGACCAGCGCGCCGCCGTGGCCCTCGTTGTCGCCGTCGTAGCTCACCCCGCATCCCTGGGGCGGCAGGGTGCCCACCATGTCCACGCTGTAGCCGCCCTGCACCAGCTTGTTGTACAGCAGGGCGCGCCAGCAGCCGGGGGAGCCGGTGATGGAGTCGCCCAGCGGCATTATCCGCACGGTGGCGGCGCGGGCCGGCGGCACGAGCGCGAGCGCCGTGTACGCCAGGACCCCGATCATCGCCGCCATCATCGCCAGGAGTGCGCGTCTGGTCGCCATGCTCCACCTCCGCCTCGTCCGCGTGGCGATGGTATGGAGGCGGCGTCCCCGCTAGGAAGGAGGTGGCCTGCTTAACCGGTTCGACCTGCGATGACATGGCGCCCGGCGGTGAAAGTTACAAAGGACGGGCTCTGACTCCGCATGGCGTTCCCTCACCGGGGACGGTCGCCGTCACAGCCAGCGTTCGCGGGCGGCGTGCCAGGCCAGTTGCATGCGGGTCTGGACGCCGGCCGCCTCCATGATGCCCGAGACGCGCCGCTGGACGGTGCGCTGGCTGATGCCGAGCTGGCTGGCGATCGACTTGTCGGGCACGCCCGCCACCAGCAGCGACAGCAGGTAGAGGTCGTCAGGGTCGAGAGGGCAGGGCGCCGTCTCGGCGTCCAGCGACAGGGCGCCGCCGTCCATGACGCTCAACGGCGTCGCGCGGTCCCACTGGCTCTCGAACAGGGCGAGCAGCGCGTCGAGCAGGGTGCCGCCGCGGATCAAAGCCGCGGTGGGCTCGGACAGGCCCGGCCGCTGGACGAGCGTGAGCAGGCCGATGCGGCGGTCGGCGACGGTCAGCCGCACGGGGAGCCGCGGGATGGCGCGGGACCGCTCGCCCAGCTTGATCGCCTGGGCGACGTCGGCCTGCATGCCGGGCTCCTCCAGCAGCGCGCGTTCGTAGATGACGCGGTAGGTCACGCCGCGGGCGAGCGCGGACGGCTCGGCGTCGTTCTGGGCGGCGGTCATCGCGACCGGGCCGGCCAGGCAGAAGCCCAGGATCTCCTCCCGGGCGTTGTCCTGCATGTGCAGCAGGTGCTCGCGCATCGCGGCCCGGTTGGGCAGCACCTCGATGAGCTGGGCGGCGTCCCTGCGGCGGACGTTGGCGCGGTACTCCTCCGACAGCTCCTCCACTGAGCGGCGCGCCCAGTCCAGCGACTGCTGGCGCCGCAGCAGCGACGCGCCGAGCGCGATGTCGGGCGCGACGGCGGCGAACCGTCCGGGGGAGACCTCCCGGACCAGGCCCTTGGCGGCCATCGACCGCAGCGCTTCTCCCACCTGTTCGGGGCCGAGCCGGGTGTGCCGCCCGAGTTCCCCGACCTCCGCCTCGGCGGCCGAGACCAGCAGCCGATACGTCAGTTCCTCCACGGAGTTCAGCCCAACCGGCTCCAGCATGTCCCCATCATGACACCCGAAATAGGGATATTCGGCCACATACAACCTCACTTTGCCGCGTTCCGGCAGGTGAGGGCCGCGTCCGGACTACGGCGCGCTCCGCTCGTCAGTCTCGTTCTCAGCCTCCTTCTCGGTGTTGTCGATGTCCTCCATGTCCTGTGCGGCGGAAGGATCGGGCGCGTCGACCGGGCGCAGCCGCTCCCACACCAGGAAGACGGCGCCGACGATGATCATGCCCACGCCGGTCCAGAGGTTGATGCGGACTCCCTCGGCCTTGCGCACCGCCTCCGCGCCGTCCAGCAGTCCGACGACGGTGAGGATGGCGCCGTAGATGAGGAACAGGCCGCCGATGATGCGGCGGATGTCGAAGAGCCGGGCGACGCGCTTGCGGTCGCTCTCGTCGTTCACAGCAGGTCTCCGATCGGGGACGAAACGGTCGTCTGCCCGGCCGTCGCCGGGATGGTGGTCGGGCGGTCCGGTGGCGGAGCAGCGGATCGGTTCGGCAACGGCATGGGTCAGATGAACGGGATGTAGAGGGCGGCGCCCAGGATCACCGCGCCGATGCCCAGCACCACCGGCGAGCGGTACCAGGCCGTGTCACCGGCCAGCGCGTCGTCGGCGATCGAGGCGTCGCTGAGCCCGTACACCAGGCCGCGCAGCTCGCTCTCGGGCTTGGGGGTGGTGAGCAGCGTGACCACGATCGAGACCACCGCGTCCACTACGAACGCGGTGCCGGCGCCCCAGAAGGTGGCGTTCAGCTCGGTGCCGAAGTCCAGCACACCCGCCTTGAACAGGATGTAGGACGCGAAGGCGGCGAGCGTGCCGGTCAGCAGGCCCCAGAAACCGGCCCACGCGGTCATCCGCTTCCAGAACAGCCCGATGATGAAGGTCGCGAACAGCGGCGCGTTGAAGAAGGAGAACAGCGTCTGCAGGTAGTTCATGATGTTGCTGAACCCTGCCGCGATCAGCGCGGTGCCGATGCCGAGCACGACGCCGCCCACGGTGGCCAGGCGCCCGAGCTTGAGGTAGTACTCATCGGGCTTGTCCTTCTTCACGTGCGAGCGCCAGATGTCGTAGGTGAAGACGGTGTTGAAGCCGCTGATGTTGGCCGCCATGCCGGCCATGAACGAGGCCAGCAGGCCGGTGACCGCGATGCCGAGCACGCCGTTCGGCAGCAGGTCGCCCATCAGGAGCGGGATCGCGTAGTTGTACTGCGGGCCGCCGGGCTTGCCGAGATCGCTGAACAGCACCAGCGCCACCAGGCCGGGGATGATGGTCACGGCCGGGATCATCAGCTTGGGGTAGGCCGCGACGATCGGGGTGAGCCGCGCCGCCCGCGTGTTGCGCGCCGACAGCCCGCGCTGCACCTCGGCGAAGTTCGTCGTCCAGTAGCCGAACGACAGCACGAAACCGAGGCCGAGGACGATGCCGATCCAGTGCGCCCCGAGCGGGTTGGCGTCGGCCGACCCGGTGTTCGCCCAGGCGTGCAGACCGGGTTCGCCCAGCGCCGACCGCCGCACCTTGTCCGCCAGCCCGGAGAAGCCGCCCACCTTGATCAGGCCGAGGACGGTGACCGGGATGAGGCCGGCGAGGATGACGAAGAACTGCATGACCTCGTTGTAAATGGCCGACGACAGTCCGCCCAGCACGACGTAGGCGAGCACGATGGCCGCCGAGACCACGATCGACAGCATCAGCGGCCAGCCGAGCAGCGCGCCCATCACCAGCGCGAGCGCGTACAGGTTGATCCCCGCGATGAGGATCTGCGCCACGGCGAAGGTGATCGCGTTGAGCAGTTGCGTCTGGCCGTTGAAGCGGCGGCGCAGGAAGTCCGGGACGCTGTGCACCTTCGACCGGTAGTAGAACGGCATCATCACGATGCCGAGGAACACCATCGCCGGGACGGCGCCGATCCAGTAGTAGTGCACGGTGGCGACGCCGTACTGCACGCCGTTGGCGGCCATGCCCAGGATCTCGGTGGCGCCGAGGTTGGCCGACAGGAACGCCAGGCCGGTGATCCAGGCGGGGAGGGACCTGCCGGACAGGAAGAAGTCCAGGCTGGTCTTGATGGCCCGGCGCGCGGCGAAGCCGATGCCGAGGACGGTGACGAAGTACAGCGCGAGGATGAGGTAGTCAAGAGGGTTGACGTCCAGCCGCAGATCCTGCGCCGCGAGAGTCAGGTGATGAGGCACCATCGCCCGTTACCCGGAAATTTCATGGTTTCACCTGCTGCTTCGTGCCACTTGTGAGATCCGCCGGTGGCCGTGGCTTTGCCGCACCCCGGTCGTCGTCCCGGTCGTCCCTGGTCGTCCCGCGGGCCTGCCTCCGCCAGGCGCGCGGGCCCGTCCCCGTCGGCCGGCGGGGTCGCCGCCGGCCGCTTTCCCGCCCTGCCGCCGAGGGTTCCCGCCGGGCCGGCGCACGCCCGCGCCTGCCGGAGAATGTTTGAGCGCCAAACTATTGACGCCCTGGCACGGGTTGTGTGAACCTTCGGCGGAGGCTGTCAGGAGCCTCATCGGTACCATGCACGCTGGAGGTCGACGGTCAGGGTCCCACCTGATCGTGCATGGCGGTAGACCGCGTTCTCGAAGCGTTTCGAGGCGATCCGAAGGGAACCGTTCATGCGCAAGAAGCTCCTCAGCATGCTCGCGATGGCGCTCGCCGCCAGCTTCCTCGCGGGTGTGCAGGCGCCGCCGTCGGCGGCCGCCGCGTCCGAGCCCTACACCTTCAAGAACGTCCAGATCGGTGGCGGCGGGTTCGTCCCCGGCATCGTCTTCAACCAGAGCCAGAAGGACCTGATCTACGCGCGCACCGACATCGGCGGCGCCTACCGGTGGAACGCGTCGTCCCAGACGTGGACCCCGCTGCTCGACTGGGTCGGGTTCGACAACTGGGGCTACAACGGCGTGGTCAGCATCGCCACCGACGCCGTGGACCCCAACAAGGTCTACGCCGCCGCCGGCATGTACACCAACTCCTGGGACCCCAACAACGGCGCCATCCTGCGCTCCAGCGACAAGGGCGCCACCTGGCAGGCTTCGCCGCTGCCGTTCAAGCTGGGGGGCAACATGCCCGGCCGCGGCATGGGAGAGCGGCTGGCCATCGACCCCAACAAGAACAGCGTCCTGTACTTCGGGGCGCCGAGCGGGAACGGCCTGTGGCGCAGCACCGACTCCGGGGCCACCTGGGCCAAGGTGACCAACTTCCCCAACGCCGGCAACTATGTGGCCAGCCCCGGTGACGCCTACAACGGCGACAACCAGGGCGTCGTGTGGGTGACCTTCGACAAGCGCACCGGCAGCTCGGGCAGCGCGACCCAGACCATCTACGTCGGGGTCGCCGACAAGAGCAACACCGTCTACCGCACCACCAACGGCGGGACGAGCTGGGAGCGGGTCTCCGGCCAGCCGACCGGCTACATCGCGCACAAGGGCGTGCTGGACACGACCAACGGCTATCTCTACATCGCCACGAGCGACACCGGCGGACCGTACGACGGTGCCAAGGGCGAGGTGTGGCGGTACACGACCGCTACGGGGGCGTGGACCCAGATCAGCCCCATTCCGTCCAGCAGCTCCGACGACTACTTCGGCTACAGCGGCCTGTCGGTCGACCGCCAGCACCCGGGCACGCTGATGGTGGCCACGCAGGTCTCCTGGTGGCCGGACGTGATCTTCTTCCGCAGCACCGACTCCGGCGCCACCTGGACGCGCGTATGGGACTTCACCAGCTATCCCGACCGCTCGTTCCGCTACAAGATGGACATCTCCGCCACGCCGTGGCTGACCTTCGGCACCAACCCGGCCCCGCCCGAGGTCACCCCCAAGCTGGGGTGGATGACCGAGTCGCTGGAGATCGACCCGTTCAACTCCGACCGCATGATGTACGGCACGGGCGCGACCATCTACGGCACCACCGACCTCACCAAGTGGGACACCGGCGGGCAGTTCACCATCAAGCCCACGGTCATCGGGCTGGAGGAGACCGCGGTGCTGGACCTGATCAGCCCGCCGTCCGGCGCGCCCCTGGTCAGCGGTCTCGGCGACATCGGCGGGTTCCGGCACAACGACCTGACCAAGGTCCCGTCGATGATGTTCACCCAGCCCGTCTTCACCAGCACCAGGAGCCTCGACTACGCCGAGACCAACCCGAGCATCATGGTGAGGGCCGGCGACTTCACCGACTCCGACCGGCCCAACGACAGCCACGTGGCCTTCTCCACCGACGGCGGGGCCAACTGGTTCCAGGGCACCGAACCCGGTGGCGTCAACAACGGCGGCACGGTCGCGGCGGCCGCCGACGGCAGCCGGTTCGTCTGGGCGCCCGGTGACTCCGGTCAGCCGGTCGTCTACTCCGTCGGCTACGGCAACAGCTGGAGCCAGTCCTCCGGCGCGCCGGCCAACGCGGTCGTCGAGTCCGACCGGGTCAACAAGAACAAGTTCTACGCCTTCGCCAACGGGGGCTTCTACGTGAGCACCAACGGTGGCGCGGCCTTCACCAAGACCGCGGCCGGCGGCCTGCCTTCCACGGGCGTGAAGTTCAAGGCGCTGCCCGGCACGGAGGGCGACATCTGGCTGGCCGGCGGCACCGGGGGCCTGTGGCACTCCACCGACTCCGGCGCCTCCTTCACCAAGGTGAGCGGCGTGACCGAGGCGACCAACATCGGCTTCGGCAAGGCGGCGCCCGGGAAGACCTACCAGGCGCTCTACCTCGCCGGACGGGTCGACGGCGTCTACGGCGTCTACCGGTCCGACGACACCGCCGGCACCTGGATCCGCGTCAATGACGACCAGCACCAGTACGGCAACATCGGCGAGGCCCTGACCGGCGACCCCCGCGTCTACGGCCGCGTCTACATCGGCACCAACGGCCGCGGCATCATCTACGGCGACCGCGACGGCAGCAGCACCCCTGACACGACGGCTCCGTCGAAGCCGGGGACGCCGACGGCGTCGGCGGTGACCTCTTCGGGGGCGACGCTGTCGTGGACGGCCTCGACCGACAACGTCGGGGTGAGCGGGTATGACGTGTACCGGGAGGCGGGGACGACGGATGTGAAGGTGGGGACGGCGACGAGCAATACCTTCACGCTGTCGGGCCTGAGCGCGAGTACGTCCTACACCTTCTACGTGGTGGCGCGTGACGCGGCGGGCAACAGTTCCACCGCCTCCAGCCCGGTCACCTTCACCACCACCTCCGGCGGCACCCCTGACACGACGGCTCCGTCGAAGCCGGGGACGCCGACGGCGTCGGCGGTGACCTCTTCGGGGGCGACGCTGTCGTGGACGGCCTCGACCGACAACGTCGGGGTGAGCGGGTATGACGTGTACCGGGAGGCGGGGACGACGGATGTGAAGGTGGGGACGGCGACGAGCAATACCTTCACGCTGTCCGGCCTGAGCGCGAGTACGTCCTACACCTTCTACGTGGTGGCGCGTGACGCGGCGGGCAACAGTTCCACCGCCTCCAGCCCGGTCACCTTCACCACCACCTCCGGCGGCGGCAACAGTGGCTGCACGGCGACCTACGCGGTAACCAACTCCTGGCCGGGCGGCTTCCAGGGCGAGGTCACCGTCAAGAACACCGGCACCGCCGCCATCACCGGCTGGACGGTGAAGTGGGCCTTCGCCAACGGCCAGACCATCACCCAGCTCTGGAACGGCACCCTCACCCAGAGCGGCGCCAACGTCACGGTGAAGAACGTCTCCTACAACGGCAACCTCGCGGCGGGCGCCTCCACCACCTTCGGCTTCGGCGCCTCCTCTACGGGCACCAACGCCGTCCCGTCGCCGGTCACCTGCACCGCCGGCTGATCTCGGCCACCGGCCCGGCGGACACCCGCCGCCGGGCCCATCGGCGACACCGGCTCGACGGGCCACCCGCGCCGCCGGCCGGCCGAGACCCGGCCGGCCGGCGTGGTGGCGGACGCGGGCCCGGCGCCCTCCAGGCGCCGGGCCCGCTTCGCCGTCCGTGGAGGTCGGTCCGTGGAGATTGGTCCGCGGAGATCGGTCCGCAGAGATCGGTCCGTGGAGATCGGTACGCGGAGGTCAGTACGCGGAGGTCAGTACGCGGAGACGTAGGTGACCATCGAGGCGCTCTCCACCGCCCGGCCGCCCTCGTAGCAGGCGACGTCGCGCACCGTCACCTCGTTGCCGTAGGTCCCCCAGCGGGCGAGGAGGTTGCAGAAGGCGGGCCCTCGTCCGTACGCGGTGACCTGGACGTCGTCGGGGAGCACGCCGACCTTGTGGAAGGTCACCAGGCGCAGCCCGAACCCGGCGGTCTGGATCTCGTTGAAGGACCCCACCGAGTTGAAGGTGACACCGGCCGGCACCGGCGTGTACGGACCGGGGTTGGCCGGGTCGTTGTCGAAGGTGTAGGCGAAGTTCCTGGGCGGGATCGCCCCGCCGGTGACGGCGCGTTCGTTGTGGTAGGTCAGCGTCCAGCCGGTGTTGAGCGGGGCGTCCACCGCGTCGAAGCAGCGCACCGAGATCTTCTGCCCGCTCGACGACGGCGACCACGTGCTCACCTTGCAGTGGGCCGGCACGCTGGAGTCGACCGCGGTCACCTGGATGTTCCCCGAGGCGCGCGCGGGGCCGAGCCCGTTCAACATGACCGTCCACACGCCCGGCGACAGCGACGGCACGACGGTGTTGGCGCTGCCCGTGGAGTTGTAGGAGGCGGCGAGGCCCGAGCCGTCCCAGTACAGATAGCCCAGCGCCGCCGGCGACGGCAGGGGCCCGGTGCTGGAGGCGTAGGTGATGGCGAACGGCGTGAACATCGGCCTGCCGCCGTAGGTGTAGCACCGGACCGCCACCATCTCGTCGGTGCCCACCGCCCCGTACTTCTCGATCTGGCACCACACGGCGGTCTGGCCCATCGCGGTGACGTGGGCGACGCCGGGATCGACGCGGGAGGGGGAGACGCCGATGCCGGGGAACCGCACGAACACCTCGCCGATCACACCGGGACTGACCGTGACGGTCGATCCGGCGGACCAGCTTCCCGCCTGGTGGGTCGGATCGGGGGTTCCCGAGGTGGTGTCCACGAAGGCGAAACCCCACTTGTCGGGGACCGCGGCCTGCGCGCCGGTGGCCGCCGCGGTGAGCCCGCCCGTGAGCATGGCGGTGAGCATGGCGGTGATGGACAGTAATCGGGCGAGAACCTTCCGTGGTCGACGCATGTCGTCCTCCGTTCACTCCAGAGCCGGCGGATCAAGAACGCGGCGCCGGCGGCCCCGGCGCGGGTGATCGGAACGGTGCGTGGAAATCACACCGTGTCCAGCGCTCTTGATAACCCGGCCGCCCCTCGTTGAGAAGACCCAACATCGGTGGTGGCGAGGCCCGTCTCGGGGTAGGGGGACATCGGCCGGTCCTTGTCGGAGGCGACCGGCCGACCGAAAACCGGCGAGGCCGCCGGGGTGGAGTCAGGGTCGTCTCCGCCTGGAGGCGGACCACGAGTTCGACCTGCGGATGAGGCAGGTGGCGGAGCATCGCCCCTATTCTGGACACGGATACGGGGTCGGACAGGGGGTAGAAGTGGCCGTGACCGACGACAGGCGCGGCGACGCCACGAAGAACGCCCGCCGTGAAGGTTTCAGGGGCCGGCTGGACGGCGTGCGCTCCACCCGCACCGGCCGCCTCACGTTGAAGATCGTCGTCGGTGTGGTGGGGGCCGCGCTGGTGATCGGCGGCCTGCTGCTGGTGCCGCTGCCGGGCCCGGGGTGGCTGATCGTCTTCGCCGGCCTGGCCGTGCTCGCCACCGAGTTCGAGTGGGCCCACCGGCTGCTGCAGTTCGCCAAGCGCACCCTGGAGAGCTGGACCGACTGGCTCAAACGGCAGAACTGGCCGGTCCGCATCCTGGTCGGCGCCGTGACGCTCGCGACCGCCGCCGTCATCGTCTGGGCCATGCTCAAACTCAGCCTCGGCATCGACCTGATCCAACAGGCCCGCCAGTTCGTCACCTGACCCCTGCTCCATCGCGCCGGGGGCGTCGCTCTGTGCCGGATTGTCACCGGGGTGAGAACCCGACCTATGAGAAATGCGTACAGAAGCATAGGAACGCGGTGAAATTGGAGTAACGTCCGCATCTGGAGATCTTGCCCGGACCCGAGGGGTGAAGGTGAGCGCTGTCCAGAGACGGGACCCGGTCCTTGCTCCGTCGAGGAGCCGCGCGTCGACCAGGAGCCTCGCTCCGTCGCGAGGACCTGCTGTGCTCAAAAGGTGCGCTTCGTCCAGGAGCCCTGCCTCGTCGGAAGGGCCGCCTTGTCGAAGGGGCCCGCTTTCCGGGGACGCCCGGCTCGCGGGAGAAGGCCGGCTCGTCCAGGAGAACAGGTGAGCACCGCCCAGAGACGCGGGTGAGCGCCTTCGCCGCCCCGGCGCCGCCGCGGATGCCCGGCGCGTTCGCCGACGTCATCCGCGACCATCTCCCCGAACTGGCCGAGGAGATGCTGGGTGAGATTCAGGCCAGCGTGCCCGAGTACTCCCGGCCCGGCGACCAGACCTACGTCTCGGCCGTGCGGCGCGCGGTGGAGGAGGCCCTGCGGCTGTTCCTCGCCAGGGGCTCCGGCCCCGGCGACGGCTCCGGCCCGGGCCGGGTGGCCGAGGTCTTCCGCGCGATCGGCAAGGGCGAGGCGAACGAGGGCCGGCCGCTGGACTCCCTCCAGGCGGCCCTGCGCATCTGCGCCCGCGTGGCATGGCGCCGCCTGGCGCTGTCGTCGGAGACGCCGAGTTTGTCGCGCGAGGGGCTGTGCGCGGCCGGCGAGGCGATTCTGGTCTACCTGGACGAGATCGCGGCGGCGGCCGCCGAGGGGTACGCGCAGGCGCAGATCAGGGTCGCCGGAGAACTGGAGCTGCGCCGGCGGCGCCTGCTCGACCTGCTGGTCTCCGACCCTCCGGCCGACCCGCGCGCCGTCGACGATCTGGCCAGGGCGGTGGGCTGGCCGGTGCCCAGGACCGTCACCGGGGTCGCCCTGGCCCCCAGGGCGGCGGGCCACGGGCATCGACCGGCGGCTCCCGCGGGACCCGACGGCGTCGGGGCCGTGGCGGGGGCGATCGGGGGGCTGCCGGTGAGGCCCGCGCTGCCGCCCGACGTGCTTTTCGATCTCGACCGATCCGACCCGTTCCTCCTCGTGCCGGACCCCGATGGGCCGGGCCGCACCGCCATGCTGGACGGCGGCCTGCGGGACTGGACGGTCGTCATCGGCCCGCCGGTGCCGGTGCGGGAGGCGGCGCAGTCGCTGCGGCTGGCCCGCGAGGCGCTGGACCTGGTGCGCCGCGGCGTGCTGCCGTCCGGCCGGGTGGTCCGCTGCGCCGACCACCTGGCCACGCTGATCATCCTCAAGGACGAGGCGCTGGTCAGGGTCATGCGCCGCACGCGGCTGGCCCCGCTCCGCGCGCTGCGCCCGGCCCAGCGCGACCGCGTCGCCGAGACGCTGCTGGCGTGGCTGCAGTGCGGCCACAACGCCAACGAGGTGGCGGCCCGCCTGCACGTGCATCCGCAGACCGTGCGCTACCGCCTGCGGCAGGCCACCGAACTCTTCAGCGACCAGCTCACCTCTCCCGACGACCGTTTCGAGCTGGAAATAGCGTTGCGCGCCCGGGCCCTGGCCGCGCCGTCCACATCGCAAGCCATGCGCTGAGACCCGGGGAGAACGCGGCGGAAAAACGCGTCCGGGGCATGTGGTGAGTTCTTCTCGGCCTGCCCGATACGCGGTTTTGTCATCCACGTGACAGCCTGACGGGTGCGTTTCATCGCCACGGACAAGTCGTCCGGACCCTTTTCGATTTACTTTTCTGCCATTCACCCGAAACGCCCGCTCAATGGGTGGGAAGGCGGGAAAGTCATGCGTTTTCGAGCCGTCCTCTCGGTGCTGGCCGGCGCTGTGCTGATCACCTCAGCCCTCACCGGCACCGCGCGGGCCGAGACCTCGCCGCAGGGGGCGAACGACTGGGCCTGCCGGCCGGCCTCGGCCCATCCGCGCCCGGTGGTCCTGGTCCACGGCACCTTCGCGAACATGGCCGTCAACTGGCCGGCGATCTCGCCGGTGCTCAGGCGGGCCGGGTACTGCGTCTTCGCGCTGGACTACGGCGGCACGCCGGGGGCGCTCATCCAGGGCACCGGCGACATCGCCCGCTCCGCGCAGCAGCTCTCGGCCTTCGTCGACCGCGTGCTCGCGGCCACCGGGGCGCAGCGGGTCGACATCGTGGGGCACTCCCAGGGCGGCATGATGCCGCGCCACTACCTGAAGTTCCTCGGGGGAGCGGCCAAGGTGCGCAAGCTGGTCGGCATCGCGCCGTCCAACCACGGCACCACACTCAGCGGTCTGGTGACTCTGGGCAACCTGCTCGGCCTGACCGGGCCGATCACCGACGCCTGCCCCGCGTGCGGTCAGCAGATGGCCGGCTCGGCGTTCCTGGCGGCCCTGAACTCCGGGGGCGAGACCGTTCCCGGGGTGGAGTACGCCGTGATCGCCACGCGCTACGACGAGGTGGTCACGCCCTACGGTTCGGGCTACCTCAGCGGCCCGGGCGTGCGCAACGTGCTGTTGCAGGAGGTCTGCCCGCTGGACTTCAGCGCCCATCTCGGCGTCATCCTCGACCCCGTGGTGCAGCGGCTGGTGCTGGACGAGCTCGGGGCGCCGCGCGGGCGGATCAACTGCCTCAACCCCCTCGGCTGAGGCACCTCAAGTCCGGCCTCGCCGAGCGCGGCGAGGCCAGGCTCCAGATACAGACCGGGCTACAGATGCAGGCCGGGCTACAGATACAGGCCGGTGCCCTGCTCGGACTGCTGGGTGGCGATGGCGTGCAGGTCGCGCTCGCGCATGACCAGGTAGACCTGGCCGTGGACCTCGACCTCGTATTGGTCCTCGGCGTTGAACAGCACCTTGTCGCCCACCTTCACCAGGCGGGCGCTCGCGCCGACGCCGCACACCTCGCCCCAGATGAGGCGGTTGGCCATCTTGACGGTGGCCGGGATGACGATGCCCGCCGAGCTTCGGCGCTCCTCGGACTCCGGCTCGACCTTGACCATGACGCGATCATGGAGCATCTGGATCTCGAACTTCGGGTCAGCCACATCTGAAGCTTATTCGGCCCGGGCGTGAACGGTGACCCACAGTGCGGACCGACTCCAGGGAGCGCTCCCCCTCCGGTGATCGGTAAGGTGACCGCAGGAGGCACCATGAACCAGGATTTCAGCGGCTGGCAGTGGACCAACGAGCCCGCGAAGTGGTCGGCGGACCCGGCGGACGGCGTACTGCGGGTGACCGCGGACGCCCGCACCGACCTGTGGCGGGTCACGCACTACGGGTACAGCTATGACACCGGCCACGTCTTCGGCACGCCCGTCGCCGGGGACGTTCGCGTCGTCGCCACGTTCGCCGCCGACTACGCCGAGCAGTACGACCAGGCGGGCGCCGCGCTGCGCGTCGACGAGGAGAACTGGGTCAAGGCGGGCGTCGAGTATGTTGACGGGCGCCTCCACGTCGGCGCCGTGGTGACCAGGGGATTCTCCGACTGGTCGGTCACGCCGCTGGCCGGCCCCGTCGAGGCGGTGACGGTCGAGTTGGTCCGCGAGGGCGACACCGTGATCGTGCGGTACGGCGTCGACGGCGGCGAGCCCACCATCCTGCTGCGCCTGGCGTACTTCCCGCCGGGCGTCCCCGCGCTGGCGGGCGTCATGTGCGCCGCGCCCGAGGGCCAGGGCTTCGAGACCCGCTTCACCTCGGTGTCCGTCGCCTGAGACCTCGGGGCCCATCTGCCGGTGAGGTCCGCCCGTGCCTGGACAGCGGCCGTAACCCGGATTTAACCCGCTTTGTTCGGTCTTTCATGGCCAACCTGCCCAAGTGTCAGCCCGTACCATGTATATCGTGGTCTTCTGTGATGGCTTGGGAGTGACCGCCGGGTTTGCCGGATGAGTCACCGTGTGCGGCCCGTCGGGACGCCCGTGCCGGGCCGTCGGCGAGGGGAGGTGGCACCGTGACGGACGAGGCCCCGCGCTTGCGGGCGATCCTGGACACCACGGTGCCCAACCAGGCCCGCATCGCCAACTACTTCCTCGGCGGCAAGGACAACTTCGCCGCCGACCGTGAGGCCGCGGAGCAGATCCTGGCGGTCGCGCCGGAGATCCGCGTCATGGCGCGCGAGAGCCAGGCCTTCCACGCCCGCACGGTGCGGTACATGGTGGAGCAGGGCGTCACCCAGTTCCTCAACATCGGCGCCGGCATCCCGTCCGAGCACAACACCCACCAGATCGCCCGCTCGCTGGCCCCCGAGGCCCGGGTCGTGTACGTCTCCAACGACCCCGTGGTGCTCTCGCACTCCCGCGCGCTGCTGGCCACCGACGCGAAGACCGGGGTGGTGGAGGGCGACATCATGCACCCCGCCGAGCTCATGGCCGACGCCGGGCTGCGACGGGTGATCGACGTCTCGCGGCCGGTGGGCATCGTGGTGCTCAGCTCGCTGCAGTTCATCCCCGACGAGGACGACCCGTACAAGCGGGTGGCCGAGCTGCGGGACCTGCTCGCGGCGGGCAGCCATCTCATGATCGTGCACGCGGTGTTCGACTCCCGGCCCGAGGTGGCGCCGCCGATCGTGGACGTCTACCGGCGGGTTTTCGGCCGCATCGAGGACGCCTCACGCAGGCGCGCCGAGGTCATGGGCTTCTTCGACGGGTTCGAGATGGTCGAGCCGGGTCTGGTGTACATCCGCGCCTGGCGCCCGGACAACCCGCTCAACGTCCACAATCCGGACAAGGCGTGGCTGGTCGGCGGCGTCGGCAGGAAACCGGCCCCCTGACCCTGGCCCCGGACGCACCGGTAGGGGATGGACGTCCCGAACAGTGATCGATCAGCGGCCGGCCGGTGATCGACCGCACGGACGCGGTCCCTTACTGTGAGGTGCGTTTCCATGGTGAAAGGTCCGTGATTTGAGGTTCGCCCCCTTTGCTCGTCTGTCCCGTCCGCTCCGATGGGGGGCACGCTTCCTCACCGCCGTCCTCGTGCTCGCCCTCGTCCTGGCCGGCGCGGGCCTGTGGACGGTGCGGCGGTCCTTCCCCCAGGTCGACGGCGAGCTGCGGCTTCCCGGCCTGAGCGCGCGCGTCACGGTCGTCCGCGACGCCCACGGCATCCCGCAGATCTACGCGAGCACCCCGCGCGACCTGTTCATGGCCCAGGGATACGTCCACGCCCAGGACCGGTTCTGGGAGATGGACTTCCGGCGCAAGACCACCGCCGGCCGGCTGTCGGAGCTGTTCGGCCCCTCCACGCTGGAGGTGGACAAGGTGGTGCGCACCCTCGGCTGGCGGCGCACGGCCGAGCGGGAGCTGCCGCTGCTCGACCCGCGCACCCGCCAGGCGCTCGCCGACTACGCGGACGGGGTGAACGCCTGGATGCGGGCGAACGACGGCTTCGCCGCCAGGAGCCTGGAATACGCCGTGCTCAAGCTCACCAACGGCTCCTACGCCCCCGAGCCGTGGAGCCCCGCGGACTCGCTGGCCTGGCTGAAGGCGATGGCCTGGGATCTGCGCTCCAACATGGACGACGAGCTGGAGCGGGCCCTGGACGCCTCCGTCCTCCCCGTCGAGCGGGTGGACCAGCTCTTCCCGGGCTATCCCTTCGACCGGCACCAGCCCATCGTCACCACGGGCGCCGTCCACGACGGACGCTTCACCACCGCCCCGGCGGGCACGCCCGGCGGGAAGGCCGGCTCCAGGGCGGCGGGGCGGTCGGCGAAGCCCGTGTCGGCTCCGGCGCGGGTGCTGGCCGACGTGGCGCGCACGCTGCGGGCCGTGCCCTCCCCGCTCGGGACCGGCGGCGCCGACCGCGCCGGCATCGGCTCCAACTCCTGGGTCGTGGGCGGCGCGCACACCGGCACCGGCAAGCCGCTGCTGGCGAACGACCCGCACCTCGGGCCGCGCATCCCCTCCATCTGGTACCAGGCCGGCCTGCACTGCCGGGTGAAGTCGGCCGCGTGCCCCTACGACGTCGTCGGGTACACCTTCTCGGGCATGCCCGGGGTCGTCATCGGCCACAACGACCGGGTCGCCTGGGGGTTCACCAACCTCGGCCCCGACGTCACCGATCTGTACCTGGAGCGCACCAAGGGCGACACCTACCAGGCGGGGGACTCCTGGCGGCCCATGGAGACCCGCACCGAGGAGATCAAGGTCGCCGGGCGCCCCGCCGAGCGGTTGACCGTCCGGTCCACCCGGCACGGCCCGATCATCTCCGGGGTGCTCGGCGGCGCCACGAACGCCCTGCCGGGGGCCGCCGCCAGGGCCGAGGAGGGGGCGCCCGCCGGCGGCCGGCCGGAAAAGGACGGCAGACTCGCGGCCGCCGGGCACGACCTGGAGATCGCCCTGAGATGGACCGCTCTGGACCCTGGACGCACGGCCGACGCCCTGCTGCTGCTGGACACCGCGACCGACTTCGCGCACTTCCGCACGGCCGCGTCCTTCTTCGAGGCCCCCGCCCAGAACATGATCTACGCCGACGTCGACGGCAACATCGGCTACCAGGCGCCCGGGCGCATCCCCGTCCGGGAGGCGGGCGACGGCCGGTGGCCCGCGCGGGGCTGGACCGGTAAGGAGGAGTGGAAGGGGTTCATCCCCTTCGAGGAGCTTCCCATGGCCTACAACCCGCCCGAGGGCTTCATCGCCACCGCCAACAACGCCGCGACCGGCCCCTCCTACAGCCGCTTCCTCACCTCCGACTGGTCCTACGGCTACCGTTCGCAGCGCATCATCGAGCGCATCAGGCAGGCGACGGCCAAGGGAAAGATCACCTCGGCCGGCATGGCGGACATCCAGATGGACTCGGCCAACGGCCTGGCGCCCGTCCTGGTGCCGCACCTGCTGCGGGCCGGCGCGAAGGTGCCCGAGGCGCGGGAGCTGCTCGCGGGATGGGACTTCTCCCAAGGCCGCGACTCCGCGCCCGCCGCCTACTTCAACGCCGTCTGGCGCCACCTGCTCCAGCGCACCTTCGACGACGACCTGCCGGAGGGCGGCCGGCCCGGCGGCGGCGACCGCTGGTACGAGGTCGTGCGTCCCCTGCTCGACCGTCCCGGCGACCCGTGGTGGGACGACGTGCGGACCAAGGACAGGACCGAGACGCGGGACGACATGCTCGTGGCCGCCATGGGCGACGCCGCCGGGGAGCTTCGCGCCAAGCTGGGCGACTCACCCCGCGACTGGCGGTGGGGCGACCTGCACACCCTGGAGCTGACCAACGAGACGTTCGGCACCTCCGGCATCGGTCCCGTCGAGTGGCTGTTCAACCGGGGGCCGCTGCGGCTCGGCGGCGGCAAGGACGCCGTCGACGCCACGGGTTGGAACGCCACCACGGGCTACCAGGTGGACTGGGTGCCGTCCATGCGGATGGTCGTCGACCTGGCCGACCTGGACCGCTCGCGCTGGTCGAACCTCACCGGCGCCTCCGGGCACGCCTTCCACCGCAACTACGACGACCAGGCGCAGCTGTGGGCCGACGGCGCCACCACTCCCATGCGCCAGACCGAACGCGCCGTCCGCGCGGACGCCGCCGACACCCTCACCCTGACGCCCTGAGACCCCGGCGGATCAGCCGCCCTGGACGCGGACGCGGATGCGCCGGCAGGTGGCGCAGCGCTGGGTGACCACGTGGCCGATCGCCTCGACGGTGATCCACTGATGACGCAGGTGGATCTGCGAGGTGAGACCGGCCAGGACGCGGGTCACGCCCGCGCCGAGGCCGGGGGAGCCCTCCGTCTCAGGATGCTCGCTCGCCGGGCGGGGCGCCGAGCCGTCGAGGTGCCGCGATGTCCGGGCGGGTGAGCCTTCGTGCTGCACTGAGGACATGTCCTCGCCCCTCACGTAGGGCCGTCGGTGCACGGCGCGGCGCGCCGCCGTCCGGGCGGACTCTGCCCATGGATCGCGACCTCATGCATGACTGGGAAAAGTACCAGGCCAGGCGCCGCCTTCGGCTGAGGCGGCCCTGCGACCCGCCGTCAGCCGCTGGTGACCGAGGAGATCTCGGCCAGCGGGAACTCCAGGTAGTCGCCGGCCTCCTCGCACCAGGCGTCCAGCACCCCGCGCCGCAGCTCGCCGTGGCTGATCGTCGCGGTGAGGCCGTCGGACAGGGTGATGAGCGCGCGCACGCCCCGGTCGACGACGAAGCCGAGCAGGGACTGCTGGGCGGTCGGCAGCCGGGTGGCCAGGCGGCCGATGACGGCCCACGTCTGGCCGGTGTGCCGTTCCTCCGCGAGGGCGCCCGCCAGCCGCCGGGCGTGCTCGCGCGGGTCGGGCGGCGGCTCGGCCAGATGCACGTGCGGCTCCTCCAGCTCGGCCACCCGGCCGCCGGGCAGCAGGATGAGCCGCCCGCCCTGCGGCTCGCGCCTGACCGCGATCTCGCCGCTGTCGTCCACGGGAACCGGCGCGTACCCGGCGTCGCGCAGGGCGGCGAGCGTGCGCGCGGCCGGGGCGGCGCCGGCCAGGACGGTCGGGGCCAGCAGCCGCAGGCCGAGCCGGGCCAGGCGGCGGTGGCCGGCGATCTCGGCGAGCAGCGCCGGGTCGGAGCCCTGGATGATGCAGCCGACGGTGGTGACGGTGACCTCGCCGTACCGCCGGGCGACGTCTCTGACGAGGTAGGTGAGCGGCTGGGGGAGGGTGCCCGCCGCGCTGAGCTCCTCAAGGAGGGAGTCGGCGGTGTACCCGGCGTCCAGGGCCCGCCGCACGCTCGCGGGGCTGAACCGCCACACCGACGCGGCGCCCTGCGACTCGCGGTCGGCGGCGCGGTCGAGCAGGCCCGACAGCTCGGCGGCGGGCGGGCCGGTGACGACGGCGGTCAGGTCGGCGCCGAACAGGGCGGTGCGCTGCGCGCCCGCCAGCGCGTGGACCGAGGACTCGACGAGCCCGGGGGCCCGCTCGACCTCCGGGACGGTCTCGTCCTGCTCGTCTCCGGCCGAGGCCGAGCCGATCGCGGCCAGGGCCCGTCCGAGGGCGGTGAGGGTGTCGGAGGCGACCAGGCCGAGCAGGCGGGCCTCCGCCAGGACGGCCGGGCAGCACTCGGCGAGCAGGTCGCGGTCGAGGAGCGGCGCCCGCCAGTGCACGGCCTGCACCAGTTCGGGCATGCTCGCGAAGGCCGCGTCGGGCGGGAGGGTGGCCAGCGTGGCCAGCACGGCCCAGCGGATGCGCGCCACCGTCTCGCCGGAGGGGTCGTCGCAGAGCACGGTCGGGTATTTGCCGGCGGTGCGCCGCAGGGATGAGCGCTCCATGCGCCACCACGCCGCGAGGAGGGCGCGCAGCCGCGTGGGGGCGTCCTCCAGCCGCCAGGCGTCGAACCGCTTGGTCGGCACCAGGCCGCCCGCCGGCTCGTCCAGGGCGAGCAGCCGGGCGACGGCGCAGGCCTCCAGCAGCAGCCGGGACTCCTCCTCGGTGCAGCCGGTCTCCTTCACGACCCGGCGCACCTCGCGGACCCCGACGCCGCCGCCCTTGAGCAGCGGCAGCGGGGTCTTGTCGGTGTTCTCCAGCAGCGCGGCGGCCCGGTCGACGGCGTGCGGGGCGGCCAGGCACATCTGGTGGTCGACGGCCTCGGGCTCCACCGGGACCGTGCCGAGCTGCGGCGGCTCGGGGGTGAAGGGCGCGTGGTAGTCGGGGCCGCGCAGCGCGAGGGCGACCTCGCGGGGCATCTCGGCGATGTCCCACTGGGTGCGGTAGAGCAGGCCGTGGTCGGCGGCCCACTGCTCGGGGGAACCCGGGGCGACGAAGCGGTTGCCGTCCACCCCGCGCACCGGCCCGTCCCAGGCGAACTCGTCCAGCAGGCTGACGGTGCCGTCCGGGGCCTCGCGCAGCAGGGCCGACAACCGGTCGGCGTCGGACAGCACGCCGGTGATGCGGGTGATCAGCTGGCGCTTGCCGCCCTGCGAGGCCAGGCCGAGGCCGCGGCTCATGCGGCGCAGCCCGTCGGTGTTGAGCGTCCAGGAGTCCAGGTAGGACAGCAGGGGGTCGCCGAGCCCGCAGGGGGCCGTCCACCAGCGGGCGACGGCCCCGGCGAGGTGCAGGCGGCCGTCGGGGCCCGGCCATGCGAGGGCGTGGTCGAACAGGTCGTCCAGCCAGGGGAGCACCTCGGCGGTGGTGACGCCGAGGAAGCGGGCCAGCTCCTCGGCGTTGGCGCGCTCGCCGATGACCAGGCAGGCCTGCAGGATCTCGAGGGGAGGCAGGGGAAGGCCGCGCATGACCTCCATCACCGCGAAGGTGTCGTTCAGACGCCGGGCGAGGGTGTCCAGGCGGCGGGGCCAGGGCGCGGCGATCGCGTCCGGGCGGTTGGCCAGCAGGCGCGCGAGCCGGTCTTCATCGAGGGTCGTCAACCAGCCGAGCAGGTGATCATCCATCACAGCTCTTTCAAAGGTCTCGCGGGAGTCACCAAGAAGCAACCGTAATGCAGAGCACCCGCTTGACGGATCGACCTTGCGGAATACACCCCCGAATCCTTGACGCGTTTCCCACGGCGCGGGACGGTGCGCCGGCCATGGCGGTGGAGGGGACCGGGCCGCGTCGCCGGCGTCCGGCGCCGCTCACCTGCTCAGGAGGGCCCCCGCGACCTCGATCAGCTCTTCAGGACGGCCCACACGACCTTGCCGTAGGGCAGCAGGGGGTTCCACCCCCAGCGCAGGCTCATCGACTCGACGATGTGCAGGCCCATGCCGCCGACCTCCAGCGGCGAGGGGTCGCGCATCACGGGGGCCGCCGACCCCGGGTCGGCGAAGACGCAGCCGACCAGGGAGCCCATGCGGATCATCGACATGCGGATGGGCTCGCAGACGCTGTGGCGCGGTTCGCACGGGCCGGGCATGAGGCCGTGCCGCAGCGCGTTGGTCGCCAGCTCCGACACCACGAGCTCCATGTCCTGCACCAGGTCGCGCATGCGCCAGCCGATCAGGCTGCCGGCCGCGAAGCTGCGCGCGGAGTGGACGGACTCCGGGCGGGGAGGCAGCACGAACGTGGCACTCGACGTGCCCGCCTCCGGGGGAGCGAGATCGCGCGCGGGATGAGGCCACCAGCCGATGGGAGGCCACCAGTCGAATGCCGACCACTGGTTCGGCCCACGTGTCAGGTCCGTGGAGTGCACGAGATCATGATGGGCCAAACTCGTGTGCAGGTGCAAGAGCGAATGCACGTGCAGAAGGGGCGTGCAACCGCTACGGTTGCCCTTGGGAGTGAAACCGAAGGGGGACCTCACGCGCGATCTTTGACAGACTGTGAACCAGTCCACAACCGGAGGAAAGCACGTGTCCATCGATCCGCCTGGCTCGGGCTCAACGGTTCGGCGCATCATGCTGGGCGCCAGCCTACGCAGGCTGCGTGAGGAGCGCGGGCTAACGCGCGAGGTCGCGGGATTCCACATCCGCGCCTCCGAGTCCAAGATCAGCCGCATGGAGCTTGGACGGGTGGGGTTCAAGACGCGTGACGTCGAGGATCTGCTCACGCTCTATGGCGTCAACGACGACGCCGACCGCCGTGGGCTGCTCGAGATGGTCCGCGAGGCGAACACCCCTGGATGGTGGCACAAGTACAGCGACCTGCTCCCCGCATGGTTCTCGACGTACGTCGGGCTCGAGGAGGCGGCGTCGGTGATCCGCACCTACGAGGTGCAGTTCATTCCGGGGCTGCTCCAGACGGCCGCGTACGCCCGGACGGTGATCAGGCTCGGGTACCCGGATGTGTCCGACGACGAGATCGAACGCCGTGTGCATCTGCGCTTGCACCGGCAGGAGCGTCTCCTGCGCAACGACGGACCGAAACTCTGGGCCGTCATCGACGAGGCCGCGCTGCGGCGGCCCATCGGTGGCAAAGAGATCATGTACGAGCAGTTGCAGCACCTGATGGCCGTCGCCAGCCTGCCGGCCATCACTTTGCAGGTGATGCCGTTCCAGTTCGGTATGCACGCGGCCGAGGGTGGAGCGTTCACCATCCTGCGTTTTCCGGAGTCCGACCTATCGGACGTGGTCTACGTCGAGCAGCTGTGGGGTGCCCTTTATCTGGACAAGCGTGAGGACATCGATCCGTACCTCACGGCCATGGAACAGCTGTGCATCGAGAGCACAACGCCCGGGGGCACTGCCGAGATACTCGGCGACATACTCAGAGAGATCTAGATGAACCAGCCATACAACGGAATGCCGGCCACGAGCCTCACCGGCGTCGCGTGGCGCAAGAGTGTTCACAGCAACTCGCAGGGCAACTGCGTCGAGCTTGCGAAACTCCCCGACGGGGGCGTCGCCGTCCGCAACTCCCGATTCCCGGACGGCCCGGCCCTGATCTACACCGCTGACGAGATCCGGGCCCTGGTGCTCGGCGTCAAGGACGGCGAGTTCGACAATCTGGTCGCGTAACACCCTGTTCACATATCGCGCGTCCGGTTAACCGGAGAGCGCTGATCGCGTAACCGGGGTCGTCCATCGGCCCGGCACACTGGTCCCGTCCGCTTCTTCGTGAAGTTCGTGGGGGCCCGTGATGCTGGATCAGATGACTCTCTACCCCGTAGCCGATGATGTGCTGTTCGCGCCGGGGGGCCGCGTCGTGATCCGTACGTACGGCGTCGCGTCCGCGGCCTCCACCGAGGACGGCAGCCGCCCGGTCTCCTACCGCACCTGGGTCACCGGGGTCAGGGACCAGCCGAGATACTGGCGCTGGGGCCACTTCGAAGACGCCCGCCACGGCCACCGCAAGGTCCTTGAGTGGCTGACCGGCCGAGGCCCGCAGCCCAAGCCCGTCACCTCCTTCTGAGCGGCCCCTGCCCCGCTCCGTCCGGCCCGTCCTCCCTCTGACCCGCCCCGCCGCCGTGCCCCTCAGGAGGGGGCGGTGAGGTAGCGCTGGACCGTGGGGGCGAGCCAGGCGACGATCTCGTCGCGCGTCATCTCCACGACCGGCGGCAGGCACAACACGTAGCGGCACAACGCCATGCCCAGCACCTGGGTGGCGACCAGACCGGCCCGCCGCGCGGCGTCGGCGGGGTCGGCCGCGGGCACGGCGACCGTCGGCCCGAGCTGCCCGGCGAAGATCACCCGTAGCCGGCCGGCCGCCTCCGCGTTGGTCACGCTCGTGCGCAGCAGCACCATCAGGGCCTCGTCGGCCTCCCAGCGTTCCAGGAAATGGGCCACCAGCGTGGCGCCGAGCCGGTCGCGGGGGATCGCCGTGAGATCGGGGAGCCGGAGGTCGAAGTCCGCGGCCGCGGCGAAGAGCCGCTCCTTGCTGCCGAAGTAGCGCATCACCATCGACGGGTCGATGGCGGCGTCGGCGGCGATGGCGCGGATGGTGGCGCGCTCGTACCCGTCGGCCGCGAAGCGCTCGCGCGCGGCCGCCAGGATCGCGGCCTTGGTGTCCTCGGACGATCTCCTCATGCCAACAAGTGTAGGCCAACGCCTGTTGACATGACGATCCCGGCGACGCAGACTTATGCCAACGGTTGTTGACCAACAAGCGTTGACACAGGAGGTCGCCATGTTCCCCGCAGCCACCACAGACGTACTGGTCGTCGGCGCGGGCCCGACCGGGCTCACCACCGCCCTCGGCCTGGTCCATCAGGGACGCTCGGTCACCGTGGTCGACGCGCGCGCCGCGGCGGACACCACCACCCGCGCCGCCGTCGTGCACGCCCGCACCCTCGAGGTGCTGGAGCCCTACGGCGTGGCCGGCCGGCTCGTCGCGCGCGGCCTGCCGGTGCCCCGTTTCACCGTCCGCGACCGGGACCGCGTGCTGGTGCCGGTGCCCTTCGGCGGTCTGCCCACCCCCTACCCCTACACCCTGATGATCTCCCAGGAGGTCACCGAGGCCGTGCTGCTGGAACGGCTCACCGAACTCGGCGGCCAAGTCCTGCGCCCCTGCACGCTCTCGGCGTTCGAACAGGACGCCTCAGGGGTGACCGCCACCTTCACGACCGGCGAGACCGTCCGCGCGCGGTACCTGGTGGGCGCCGACGGCATGCACAGCACCGTGCGCGAGCAGGCGGGCATCGGGTTCACCGGCGGCGCCTACGCCGAGTCCTTCAGCCTCGCCGACGTGCGCCTGTCCGGCGGAGGGGTGCCGGACGACGAGGTGATCCTGTACTTCTCGCCCGCCGGGCTGGTCGTCGTGGCCCAGCTCCCCGGCGGTGTCCACCGCATCGTGGCGACCGTGCAGGAGGCGCCCAAGGAACCGGACGCCGCGTTCGTCCAGGACCTGCTCGACACGCGGGGGCCGCGGGCACGGCGGGCGATCGTCCGTGAGGTGCTGTGGGGGTCGCGGTTCCAGGTCCAGCACCGGATCGCCGACACCTACCGGGCCGGGCGCGTCCTGCTCGCGGGGGACGCCGCGCACGTCCACAGCCCGGCCGGCGGCCAGGGCATGAACACCGGCATCGCCGACGCGGCGGCCCTGGCCCGCACCCTGGACGAGGTCCTCGCCGGAGGATCGCCCGACCTGCTGGACGCCTACGGCGCGACGCGCAGGCCGGTGGCCGAGCAGGTCGTCTCCCTCGCCGACCGGCTGACCCGCCTCGCCACGGCGGACCGCCGCCTCACGCCGCTGCGTAACCTGGCACTCCGGCTGTTCACCCTGCACCCCGCGGTGCGCCGCGACCTGGCCTGGCGCCTGTCCGGCCTTCGCTACCGCTGATCTCCGCACCGCCCGCCGACCGCGCCTGACCAGGCGACCGCTCACCGCGTGCCCGCTCCAAGGTGGCGAGCCCGGGGGAGCCGGTCGATCGGCGACCTTCACGGGTGGGCCGGCCGGAGGGGAAATAGTCATGGCCGAGTGGCTGTTGCATACGTCCGTTCGTGCCGTCATCGGGTGAAAGGGCGTTTCTCCATGGCTCTGCCGCTGTCCATCCTGGATCTTGCGTACATCCGTGAGGGAGGGACGGCCTCCGACAGTCTCGCCGCCAGCGTCGCCCTCGCCCAGCGGGCCGAGGAGCTCGGATACCGGCGCGTCTGGTACGCGGAGCATCACAACATGAGGTACATCGCGTCCTCGGCGACCAGCGTCGTCATCGCCCACGTGGCGGCGCACACCCGGACGATCCGCCTCGGATCGGGCGGCGTCATGCTGCCCAACCACTCCCCGCTGACCATCGCCGAGCAGTTCGGCACCCTGGAGACCCTTCACCCCGGGCGCATCGACCTCGGCCTCGGCCGGGCCCCGGGCAGCGACCAGCAGACCATGCGGGCCCT
The DNA here is from genome assembly GCF_040607455.1 of Sphaerisporangium sp. NPDC005289. NCBI lineage: Bacteria > Bacillati > Actinomycetota > Actinomycetes > Streptosporangiales > Streptosporangiaceae > Sphaerisporangium > Sphaerisporangium sp. NPDC005289. Next base: position 270,383 of record NZ_JBEXGS010000010.1, on the reverse strand, counting down.
GAGGCGCACGCCCACCTCCTCGGACGCCTTCCCGCAGGACGTGCTGGAGCTCCAGGGCTACCTGACCGGCGAGAGCCGCATCCCCGGCGTCCACGCCATCCCGGGCAAGGGCACCAACGTGCCGCTTTACATCCTCGGCTCCTCGCTGTTCGGCGCCCAGCTCGCGGCGGCGCTCGGGCTCCCGTACGCGTTCGCCTCCCACTTCGCGCCCGACGCGCTGGAGGAGGCCGTCGCCCTCTACCGCCGTGAGTTCAAGCCGTCCCCGCAGCTCGACCGGCCGTACGTCATGGCGGCGCTCAGCGTGATCGCGTCGGACACGACCGAGGAGGCGCGCGAGCAGCAGCTCGCCGCCCTGCGGCTCAGGGTGCACAACTTCCTCGCGGCGGGACGCCCGTACGACGAGCAGGAGGCCGACATGCTTCTGGCCTCGCCCGCGGGGCGCCAGATCGGGCGGATGACCAAGTACTTCGCCGTCGGCGACCCCGCGGAGGCCGCGGCCTACGTGGCCGAGTTCGCCGAGCACGCCCAGGCGGACGAGCTGATCGTCTCGCTCGCCTCACCGGACGCCAAGGCGTCGATCAGGTCGGCCGAACTCCTGGCGGAGGCGCACGGCCTGTCCGCCTGACGGCCCGGCCCGGGCGACCCGCGAAGCCGGAACTCAGCCGGGGGGCGCGCCGTCTCCGGGGAGCGCGCCCCCTCGCCGATGCCGGACGTTCAGGGGGTGACCTGGGCGTTCCAGCGGGTGAGGGCCGGCTCGCCGTGCTCGTACCCGAGGGCCGAGATGGTGCCGGTGTCGAGCACGAAGTGGCGGCCCTCCCGCGGCGGCAGTTCCAGCCACCGGGCGGTGAGGACACGCAGGAAGTGGCCGTGCGCGACCAGCGCGACGGTGCCCTCGACGCCCCTGACCCGGGCGATCACCCGGTCGGCGCGCTCGGCGACCTGCTCGATCGTCTCCCCGGGGTGCTCGGCGTCCCCGGGGATCACCCCGTCGCGCCACAGGTACCAGCCCGGCCGCTCCACGCGGATGTCCGCCGTGGTGATGCCCTCGTAGCCGCCGTAGTCCCACTCCCACAGGTCGGGGTCGGTCGCGACGCCGGTCAGGCCGGCCAGCTCGGCCGTGTACCGGGCCCGCTCCGCCGGGCTGACCAGGACGAGCGAGAAGGTCCTGTCCTTCAGCGCGGGCGCCAGAGCGCGGGCCTGGTCCTCGCCCTTGGGCGTCAGCGGGAGATCGGTGCGGCCGGTGTGCCGCCGGTCGCGGCTCCACTCGGTCTCGCCGTGCCGGAGAAGAATCAGCTCGTCCATATCGGTCCATCATCTACCGCCCGTGCACGTGCACGTCGGCGGGGGTGCCGGGCGGATCCCGCCGTGTCCTGATCTGTGGGGTGGAGGTCCAGGGGCGCGGGCGCGGCGGCGGGGATGAGTTGCGACAGTGGAGGGGAAGACGCCGGCTTCGCGGAGGGCGAGCCCCAGGGCCGGCTTCCGTCGAACACAAGGAGTCCCCGATATGAGCGAGATCATCGCAGGCGTCGCCATCCCGGACTCGGCGCTCGCCACCGAGGCGACCGAGCTGGTCCGTGACAGCGCGCCCGAGTTGTTGTACGACCACTCCCGCCGCGTCTACCTGTTCGGCGCCCTCCAGGGGCGCCGGCTCGGCCTCACGGCCGATCCCGAGCTGCTGTACGTGGGCGCGATGTTCCACGATCTCGGGCTGACCGACCGGCTCCGGAGCGACGACCAGCGGTTCGAGCTGGACGGGGCCGACGAGGCGCGCCGGTTCCTCGCCTCGCACGGCGTCCCGGAGGCCGACATCCGCAAGGTGTGGGAGGGCATCGCCCTGCACACCACCCCCGAGATCCCCTACCGGCTCGAACCGGAGATCGCCCTGGTCACCGCCGGGGTGGAGACCGACGTTCTCGGCATCGGCTACCGGGACCTGGACCCGGGCGACGTCGCGGCGGTCACGGCGGCCCATCCCCGGCCGGACTTCAAGCGGCGCATCCTCCAGGCGTTCACCGACGGCTTCAAGCACCGCCCGGACACGACGTTCGGCACCGTCAACGCCGATGTCCTGGAGCACTACGTCCCCGGCTTCCGGCACATCGACTTCGTCGAGGTCATCCTGAAGTCCGACTGGCCGGAGTGACGTGGATCGCGGGAGCGGGGACCTGGCCGGCGGCGGCCGGTCAGGCGGTGGAGTCGTCAGGCGGGCACTTCTTGCGGAACCAGACGGTCTTGGCGGGGCCCTCGGGGGAGGGCAGGACGCCCCATTCGTCGCAGAGGGCCTCGACGATGGTCAGCCCACGTCCGTGCTCGTCGTCGTCGATGCCGCTCCGGCGCTCGGGCCGTCCGGCCCCGTGGTCGGTGATCTCCGCGAGCAGCGTCTCCCCGGACACCCGGAGCGTGAACCGGATCGGCGGCAGCCCGTACAGGACGGCGTTGCTCAGCACCTCGGTCGAGGCGAGCACGATGTCGTCGGTGAGGTCGTCGCCCGCCCCGGCGAGCTGCCACTTGCTCAAGGTCTGCCGGATCATCTTCCGCACGTCCGCGAGGACGGTCGGATCCCGGGGGATGTCCCAGTACGCGGCGCGTTGCCCGTCCGGAGTCCCGCTCATGTGTGTCCTTGTCTATGCCGCATATGACCTGGAAGACCCTACTCTGTCCAGATTTGGGGTGTTCAGGCAGGTGGGTGGGGTCGCGCCCCTCGCCGCCTCGTCGGTACGGCGGTCCCGGAGCACGCGACCCATCCGATCGGCGGCCTCCGGGGCCACGGGCTCACACTGCCCATCGGCGGTCGTTCCAGTAGCCGGAACGCGAGGACGCGACCTCGATCCGAATACGAGCCCGCGCGCCTTCCGGTGGGCCGCTACTGCTCTTCGCGGCGGGGGAGTGGAGCGCGTTCCTCGCCGGGGTCAGGAACCGCGACCTCGAAAGCTGAGAGGTCCGGGTCTGGCGGGGGAGCGATCGGGTGTGGGGTTAGGGCACGTCCGTGGCAGCCGGCAGCCGAAACCGTCGGTCGACACGTGGATGACGGTCCTGGCCCTGGGGGTGTGTGAAGGATGAGGGCGCGACAACTCATCACCAGGGTCGGTCGGCCTGGCTTGTCGGCCCTGTGGACATGGAGGCCTCCTACAGTGGGTGTTCGTGCTTTACGGAAGATCTGCGGAAATCAGCGCGCTCGATGAGGTGATCGCGCGGGCTCGCGACGGCTTCGGCGGCGCGGTGGCGTTGCGAGGCGAGGCGGGGGCGGGCAAAACCGCTCTGCTCAACGCGGCGGCTGCGTGCGGTGGCGCGATGCGAGTGTTGCGGACCACTGGCGTTGAGTCCGAGTCCGACCTCGCGTTCGCGGCGCTGCACCAGGTGCTGCGGCCGGTGACCGGCTCGCTCGATGCGTTGTCAGAGCCGCAGCGCCTCGCCGTGCGCGCGGCCTTGGGGCTGGCCGCCGGCGGCGGCGGCGATCGGTTCCTGCTGGGCGCCGGCGTGCTCTCGCTGCTGGCCGAGGCTGCCGCGCCGGACGGGCTCATGTGCGTGGTCGACGACTTCCAGTGGGTCGACCGCGCTTCGGCCGATGCGCTGCTGTTCGCCGCCAGGCGGTTGGGGACGGAACGGATCGTGATGCTGCTCGCCGTGCGCGGAGACGCTCCCGTCAAGGGAGTGCCGCTGACGGTGGACGTGCGGGGCCTGCCCGAGTCCGCTGCAGCCGAGCTGCTGGAGTCCCGCCACGGTGTGCTGCCCGCCCAGGTGAAACGGGAACTCATCACACTGACCGGCGCGAATCCGCTCGCCCTGGGCGAGATCGCCGCCCGCCTGACGCGCCCGCAGCTCGCCGGACGCGAACCACTGCCCGACCCGCTGCTCGGTGGCGCCAGCCTCTTCGGCGATCGGGTGACCGGGTTGTCCGGCCCTGCCCGGCTGGTCGCCCTGGTCGCCGCCGTCGAGGCAGACCTCGACCTGGTCCTGCGCGCCACCGACCGGTTGTTCGGCGAGCGACCGGTACGGCCCGTCGCGATCGCGGCCCGATCGGCCTCATCCGCGACCGGGACGGACGCCGGAGCCGGGCGGGTGGCATTGGCCGAGCTGGAGGAGAGCGGGCTGGCCGAGCTGTCCGGCACGAGCGTGCGCTTCCGTCATCCGCTCATCCGATCAGCGATCCACGAGATCGCCGCCCCCGCCGACGTCCGCCGCGTACACGCCGTCCTGGCGGAGCTGACCGAGGGCGACCGCCGCGCCTGGCACCTGGCCGGAGCCGCTCTGGGCCAGGACGAGCAGGTCGCCGCCGCGCTGGTGGCCGCCGCGGAGCGGGCGCGCGACCGTGGCGGGTACGGCGCCGCCGCCACGGCCCTGGCCAGGGCCGCCGAGCTGACCCCCGAGCCGCGCGCCCGGGCCGTCCGGCTGAAGGACGCCGCCGTCGCGGCCTGGCTCGGCGGCCGCCCGGGACAGGCGCAGTCCCTGCTGGCCGAGGCGCGTGAACGGGCCGACGGGGACGCGACCCTCGCCATGGAGATCGCCCAGTTGCGGGGCCGGTTCGAGCTGAACGCGGGCAACGCCGCCGAGGCCGTACGGATCCTGGCGGCGGGCGACAGCTTGGACATGCTGGCCGACGCCGTGGAGGCGGCCTCGTACGTCGGCGACACGGCGGCCATCGTCGGGTTCGGCCGGCGCGCGGCGGCGCACCCCGAGGGGTTCTTGCGGGACACGGTGACCGGGATCGGCCTGACCGCGGACGGCGACGCTACCGGGCCGGTCCTGCTGCGGCGGGCGCTGGCGCGGGCCGGAGAACTGGAGGATGCGGCGGGGTACCTGTGGGCGGCGGCCGCGGCCAGCGCTCTGGGCGAGCCGGATCTGGCCACCGAGATGGCCGACCGAGCTGGACAGGTGGCCAGGGTGTCGGGGATGACCGGGCAGTTGCCCGTCGTGCTGGAGTTCGTGGCGACCGCCGAGCGCCTTGCCGGGCGGCTGGCACGCGGCCAGGCCGTCTCCGAGGAGGGCCTGGCGCTGGCCCGGGAGGCCGGGTACGAGAACACCGTGGCGGCGCACCTGGCCAACCTGGCGGTGCTGGCGGCGCTGCGGGGCGAGGAGGAGCCCTGCGAACGGCAGGCCCGCGAGGCGCTGGCCATCGCCATCCCCCATCGGGTGGGGTTGCGCGCGGGAGTGGCCGCGTACGCGCTGGCGATGCTCGACCTGTGCCTGGGCCGCCACGCGGCGGCGCACGGCCGTTTCGAGGCCATCGCCGCGGCGGGACCGGGCGCCGGGCACCCGACCGTGGTGTGGCGGATGGCGCCGGACCACGTCGAGGCCGCCGTGGGCGCGGGTGACGAGGCGGGCGCGCTGGCCGTGCTGCAGGCGTACGAGCGGTGGTCGGCGCACGCGACGACGCCTGAGTCCCGCGCGCTGCTGGCCCGCTGCCGGGGCCTGGCCGACTCCTCCGTGGACGCCTTCGGCGAGGCGCTGCGGCTGCACACCAACCCGTTCGAGGCGGCCAGGACGGCCTTGCTGCTGGGCGAGTGCCTGCGCCGCGCGCAGCGGCCGGGCGAGGCGCGGGCGCATCTGCGGACGGCCTGGGAGACGTTCGAACGGGCGGGTGCCCGGCCGTGGGCGCGGCGCGCGCAGAGCGAGTTGCGGGCGGCGGGTGGCCGCGGGCAGGCCCCGCCCGCCGCCGTGCTCGACGCGCTGACGCCGCAGGAGCTGCGCATCGCGGGCCTGGTCGCCGACGGATTGTCGAGCAAGCAGATCGCCGCCCGGCTCTTCCTGAGCCCGCGCACGGTCGAGTACCACCTGTACAAGATCTATCCGAAGCTGGGCATCGGCTCCCGTACGGATCTGGCGCGACTAGTAGTTCTACAGAAGGCGCCCGTAGCCCACGACGCCATGCTGTGAGACATGCAAAACGTGACCATCTGGAGTGAAGAGTTCGGCGCGGAGACGGACACGCCGATCCTGCTGATCATGGGTTCGATGTCGCAGGGCATCCTGTGGCCGGACGAGCTCGTCGGCCGCCTGACCGCCGGAGGCCGCCGGGTGATCCGGTACGACCACCGTGACACCGGCATGTCAGGCACCGTCGACTTCGCGGCGGCGCCGTACACGTGGGACGACATCAAGAACGACGTCTACCGCGTGATGGACGCCCACGGATTGGAGAGCGCGCACCTGGTCGGCCACTCGGCGGGCGGGCTGCTCGGCCAGTTCGTCGCCGTGGAACGGCCGGAGCGGGTGCGCTCGCTGACCGTCATCGGCTCCTCGCCGCTCGGCGGCGGCGAGGGCCAGGTGCTCATGCGGGCCCTGACGGGGCAGCTGCACCCCGAGGGGAGCCTGCCGGAGCCGGCGCCGGAGTTCGTGTCCTTCTACCGCGCGCTGATGGCCGCCCCGCCGCCGCAGGACCGGCGCGCGCTGATCAACGGCATGATCGCCGAGCAGCGCGTGCTGCACGGCACCGGGCTGCCGTTCGACGATGACGCGGCGCGCCGGCTGCAGGAGCGGATCCACGACCGGGCCCGCGACCTGTCGGCAGTGGCCAACCACCGGCTGGCCGCGGCGGCCAAGGCCGACTTCGAGCCGGTGGGCGTGCTGCATCAGGTGAAGGCGCCCACGCTGGTCATCGAGGGCAGTCACGAGCCCGTCAAGCCGGGCCACGGCGCGATCATCGCCGAGCGGATTCCGGGCGCGCGGCTGATGATCGTGGCGGGCATGGGGCACACGCTGCCGCCGGAGGCACACGAAGAACTGGCCGCCGCCATCCTCGCGCACACGGCCGAGTGACGTGTAGCCGATGCTCACCATCGACCCCGGCTTCGCCGCACGCGTTCCTGATCGACGGCGAGCTGCTCGACAACGACCGGGCACGTCTCCGATTCTGCGAAACAGCGGGCGGCCCGCGCTCGCCCACCAACGGCAGGGCCTGAGCGGGACGGCCGGGAGTCAGTTGAAGGTGTCGGGGTCGGGGCCGGTGCGGGTGGCGGTGTCGAGGGTGGCGATGGCGGCCATGTCGTCGCCGGTGAGCTCGAAGCCGAACACGTCCAGGTTCTCGCGGATGCGCTCGGGCGTGACGGACTTGGGGATCACGATGGAGCCGAGCTGGAGGTGCCAGCGGAGGATGACCTGAGCCGGGGTCTTGCCGTGCCGCTCGGCGATCGAGGTGATGGCGGGGTCCTTGAGCAGGCCGCCCTGGGCGAGCGGGCTCCACGCCTCGGTGGCGATGCCGTGCTCGGCGTGGAAGGCGCGCAGCTCCGCCTGCTGCAGGTTCGGGTGCAGCTCGATCTGGTTCAGGACCGGGGGTACCTCGCAGTGGTCGAGCAGGCGCCGCAGGTGGCCGGGCTGGAAGTTGGACACGCCGATGGCGCGCACCCGGGCACGGGCCCGAGTGTGGTGAGAGGACACGGGTGTTTCTCGATGGAAATGCCGATCGCCGCCGGCTCGGCACTCCGATCGTCCGGGCACTCCGATCGTCCGGGCACCCCGATCGTCCGGGCCCACCGGTCGCCCGGGCCTGCCGGTCGCCCGGACGGGGGGGTCTGTCAGGGGATCAGGGTGGGGACGACGCCGCCGTCGGCGCGGAGGGCGGCGCCGGTGGTGGCCGAGGCGAGGTCCGAACTGAGGTAGGTCACCAGGTTGGCGATCTCCTCCGGGCGGATCAGGCGGCGCAGCAAGGAGGTGGGGCGTCCCTCGGCGATGAAACGGCGCTCGGCCTCCTCGAAGGGCACCTCGTCGCCGAACAGCTCGCCGATGAACTTCTGAACCCCCTCGGTGAGGGTGGGCCCGGCGAGCACGGAGTTGACGGTGACGCCGCTGCCTGCCACCGACTGGGCCATGCCCCGCGAGACCGCGAGCTGCGCCGTCTTGGTCATGCCGTAGTGGACCATCTCGGTGGGCGTCATCATCGCCGAGTCGCTGCTGATGAAGATCGCGCGGCCCCAGCCCCGCTCGACCATGCGCGGCACGTACAGCCGCGCCAGGCGCACGCCGCTGAGGACGTTGACCTCGAAGTAGCGCCGCCACTCGGAGTCGGGGATCTCGAACACCGGCGCCGGGCCGTAGACGCCGGTGTTGTTGACCAGGATGTCGACCTCGGGCGCGGCGGCGAACAGCGTGTCCGCGCCTTCCTCGGTGGCCACGTCGGCGGCCACGGCCCGGACGCCGGGGTTGCCGCTCGCCTCGCCGATCGCGGCGGCGGCCTCCTCGGTGCGCCGCTCGTCGCGGCCGTTGACCACGACGCCGGCGCCGGCCCGGGCGAGGGCGGTGGCGATGGCCTGGCCGATGCCCGACGTGGACCCGGTGACGAGTGCGGTGCGGCCGGTCAGGTCGATGTGCATGGCGAGGCTCCAGACGATCGCGTTCAGCGGTACCGTCCTGACGGTAGTTGCGCGCGCCGCCTATTGCAAACGCCGACATTCGGCGTACACCATCACATGTCCGGACATGGGGACCGGGCCGTGGCCGCCGTCCGCCACGCCCGGCCAGGAGCCGTGGTGCCGGTCAGCCGGCGACCGGCTCCTCGGCGCCGGTGCGGGTGCGCATCGCGTGCTGCACCAGTGTGACCAGCACGTTCTTGCTCGACTCCCGTTGCCGCGCGTCGCAGAGGACCACGGGTGTGGCGGGGCCGAGGTCGAGCGCCATGCGGATCTCCTGCAGGTCGTAACGCCTGGCGCCCTCGAAGCAGTTGACCGCGACGATGAACGGCGTGCCGCGCCGCTCGAAGTAGTCCACCGACGGGAAGCAGTCGGCCAGGCGGCGGGTGTCGGCGATCACCACGGCGCCCATCGCGCCCAGCGCCAGCTCGTCCCACACGAACCAGAACCGCTCCTGGCCCGGGGTGCCGAACAGGTACAGCACGTGGGCGTCGCCGATGGAGATGCGGCCGAAGTCCATCGCGACCGTGGTGGTCTTCTTCTCCTCCACCCCCGACAGGTCGTCCACGCCGACACCCCGGTCGGTGAGCGTCTCCTCGGTGCGCAGCGGGCGCGTCTCCGACACCGAGCCGACCATGGTCGTCTTGCCTGCCCCGAACCCGCCCGCGATCAGGATCTTGATCGCCGTGGGCAGCTTGGCGCGCGCCGCGCCGACGTCAGAGCGTACGGAGTCCATTGAGCACCGCCTTGTAGGTTTCCAGGTCGAGAACGTCCGTCTCCCGCGCGGGCTCCTGGATGGCGACGAGCCCTCGGTCCACGAGGTCGCCCAGCAGGACGCGGACGGTGCCGGCCGGCAGGTCCAGGTGGGCGGCGATCTCGGCGACCGACAACGGCCGCTCGCACAGCCTGACGATGGTGTGGTGCTCGGGGCCGAGGCCGGGCTCGGCCGCGGGCGCCGTGTTCAGGGTCACCACCAGGGTGATCAGGTCGATACGGCCCCGGCTCGGCTCGGTGCGCCCGCGCGTCATCACGTACGGGCGGACGATGCGCCCGGCCTCGTCGTCGAGCCACTGCTCCTCGGCCGGGTCGTCGGACAGGTGCGTCATGTGCCGCCCCCTTCCCTTCTGGCGGCGCCGTCGGAGCGGGCGGGCGAGGTGAGGTACTGCCCGACGCGGGTCACCAGCATGGCCATCTCGTAGGCGACCAGGCCCACATCGGCGTCGCCGGCGCACAGGACGGCCAGACAGGCGCCCTCTCCGGCCACGGTCACGACAAGGTAGGCCGACTTCATCGCGATGATGGTCTGCCGTACGGCTCCGCCCACGAAGCGCTCGCTGGCCCCCTGGGCCAGGCTCTGGATCCCCGCCGCCACCGCGGACAGGTGCTCGGCGTCGGCCCGCGTGAGGCCTTGCGATGTGGCCAGGAGCAGCCCGTCGGTGGACAGAACGATCCCGTGCTCGGCTTCCCTCACCCGCTCGACCAGGTCGTCCAGCAACCAGGCCAGGTCGGCGGGGGAACTCGTCCTTTGCATCACTCGCTGTCCTCTTTTACCGGCTCACACTGTTCACTACGTCGTCTCCATTGCTCTCCGGCGGTCACCTGGCGAGGCGGAGTTCGGTCACCCGCGGCCGTGGTCCGCGGGCTCACGGGGATGCGGTCGGAGGTTCGTCCTCCCGTGTCGGGGTGGCGTCCAGGCGGCGCGGCAGCCTGGCGGCGTCGGAGCGGCCGCGTTGCGTGCCGCTCTGGAAGGAGCCCATCAGCCGCCGCAGGTCCTCCGGCGACAGCTCGTCGTCCTCCTCGGCGGCGGCCGGGACCGGCGGCGGGGGCTGCTCGCGCAGCTCCGGCGCCAGGTGCGCCTGCGCGACGCGCCTGGGCAGCCCGGAGGGGGTGTAGGCGGGCCGCTCGGGCGGGGGCGCCGGCAGGTCCGGCAGCTCGTGGACGGGCGGGTCGTCCCACCGCGGGGCCACCGTCAGCAGCGGCGGACGGGAATCCTCGGGATCGTCGGCGGCGTGCACGGGAACCTCCCCGGTCGGACCGTGCCCTCCCTGCCGGGGCTCCGGCACGCCGTTCAGCGGCACGCCGGCGGGCGCCGCGTCCGGCTCGATTGCGGGCTCGATGTCGGGCTCGATGTCGGAGTCGGACTCGATCAACTCGCGGGGGATCAGGACGACGACGGTCGTGCCGCCGTACGGAGAGGACTTCAGCGTGACCCTGATCTTGTGCCGCGAGGCCAGGCGGCTGACCACGTACAGGCCGAGGCGGGGCGTGCCGCTCAGCTTGAACTCGGGCGGGTCGGCGATGCGCTCGTTGGCCGCGGCCAGCTCGTCCGGGGGCATGCCGAGACCGCGGTCCTCGATCTCCACGACGTACCCCTTGGCGACCTCCTGGCCGCTGACCTGCACCGAGGCGTACGGCGGGGAGAAGGAGACGGCGTTCTCGATCAGCTCGGCGAGCAGGTGGATGACGTCGCCGATGGCCCGGCCGGCGAGCTGCGCCTCGCCCATGGGCATCAGCGTGACCTGGGTGTAGTCCTCCACCTCGGCGAGCGCGCCGCGGACCACGTCGACCATCGGCACCGAGCGCCGCCAGGCGCGGCCGGGGGAGGCGCCGGACAGGACGATGAGGTTCTCGGCGTTGCGCCGCATGCGGGTGGCCAGGTGGTCGACCCGGAACAGGTCGGCCAGCTCGCCCGGCTCGGTCTCCCGCTTCTCCATGGCGTCGAGGATGGTGAGCTGCCGGTGGACCAGCGACTGGGTGCGCCGGGCCAGGCTGAGCAGGATGCCCCGGTAGCCGCGCCGCAGCTCGGCCTGCCCCACCGCGACCGCGATGGCCGTCTCCTGGACGATGTTCAACGCCTGGCCCACCTGCCCGATGGCGTCGTTGCCGACCGCGAGCGGCGGCGCCTCGGCCTTGACGTCCACGTCGTCGCCCCGGCCGAGACGCTCCACGACGCTCGGCAGCCTCTGCGAGGCCAGCTCCAGGGCGGCGGCGCGCAGCTCCTCCAGCCGCCGCACCAGCGCGCGGGCCGTGGTGATCGACAGCATGATGGACGCGATGACCGCCAGCAGGCCGAGACCTCCCATGAGCACCAGGCGGACGATGACGCCGACCGCCAGGGGCGTGGCCCGCTCGACCAGGGCGTCTCCGCTGTCCTGGATGAGCCGGTCGAGCTGGGAGAGGATGCTCTCGGCCGACGACCTCCACGTCTCCGCCCCGACGGGCGGCGGGCCGCCGCCCATGCCTTCCCGGATGAGCTGGTCTTCGGTCGAGCGGAAGCGCTTGAAGGTCTCGCTGTTCTCCAGCCGCTGGAAGGCGGCGTGCTCCACGGTGGGGAGCTCGGAGGAGGCCCCGGCCAGGGTGTACCGCCGGGCGCCGACCATCTGGCTGAAGGTGACCGCCTCGGCCGGGGTGAGCCCGCCCGCCGCCAGCGCGCCGGCGACGAACGCGTCCTCCTGCGAGATCAGCTCCTTGGCCCGCGCCATCGCGACGAGGGTGCGGGTGTCCTTGGCGAAGTCCTGGTCGTCCAGGCCGGCCAGCGCGTCGTAGATGTTGTAGACCGACTCGACGAGCTGGGTGAAGGCGTCGCCCGCGGCGTGGCGGTCGATCTGGCCGGCGTCGATGCGCTTGCGCAGGGGCACCAGGCGCTGGAGCGACTGGTCGGCCGCCGCGATGCGGCGCAGCACGATGTCGCTCGCCGCGCGGCGCACGCTGGCGTCGCCGATCAGGCGGTGGAAGGTCTCTCCCGCCGCCAGCGTGCGCGCGCGCTGGGTGGTGAGCGTCCCGCTCGGACGGTCGCGGAGGTCGTCCTCGCCCAGCGCGACCGTGGTCAGCAGGCGCTCGCGCTGGAGCTCGGTGATCAACCGCTCGGCCGGCTGGGACACGTTGGTGTCGAGTGTGTTCACCCACAGCAGGTTCAGGCCCTCGCGGAAGGTCACCCACGCGGCGAAACTCCAGAGCGCCACGAGTGATATCAGCAGAGCCGTGACCTTGGCACGTACCCGCGGATTGTGGAAGCGCATAACTCCATCCCTGGCCAAAGTCAGGAAGCCCTCCGTGCCGTCAGGGCGCATGATATCGGTGAAACCGCTGTGGAAGCATGTTATTGCATGGGTATCGCGTCGAAGCGGGCATTTCGCCGTGTCGACCCCGGAACCTTAGCATGGAGGAAAACCGGTCACACGCTCCTGCTGTCAGCACCAGTAAACATGGCAGTTAAGGATGGTCCTATATGGTGACGTCTCCCGTATGGTGTCCCGTTAGTCGCATTAATGGGCGGATTTCAGATGCGGTGCCACCGTCGCGTCACGCCCCGCGAGATGCAGTGCGCCGATGATCGCCGCGCGGACGACCGCGAGCGGCGTGTACAGATCCTTGTCGTGCCACATGGGCGTGCACGGCTCATCCTCGCCCGCGCGCAGCAGGTAGGCGTGCCCGGAGGCGACCGCGCGGTCGCGTCCGGGCTCCTCGCGCGCCGACTCGCAGAGCAGCAGCGTCTGCATGGCATAGGCGGTCTCCTCCGCCGTGCCCCGCCACAGCCCCCACGCGCCGTCCGCCCGCTGCCCTGACAGCACCCAGCGCACCGCCCGCCGCACGCGGTCGCGCTCGACGCGCCCGCCGCCGGCCGCGTCGAGCGCGACCGCGCAGCACATCGTCGCGTAGTAGGGGGACGCGTGCCACCGGTCCGACCAGCTCCCGTCGGCCGCCTGCCGTTCGAGCAGCCAGCCCGCGACCTCCGCCACCGCGGCCGCGTATCGGGGGGAGGCGTCCGGACGGCCGGTGGCGTACTCGCGAAAGCAGTCCAGGACGTGCGCGTTGGTCGTCGTCGAGAACCCCTGCTCGCCCTGCCAGGTCGCGAAGTGCGTCCCGGCCCGGTACCCCCACAGACTGGAGGGCTCCCCGGGCGCGCCGGCCAGGGCGAGGGCGTACAGGGCGACCGAGGTGGTGTCCGCGTCACCGGGCAGTCCCGCTCCCGCCGAGATGCCCTGCGGGCCGAGCCCCTCGTTCAGGCTCCGCAGCACCCGCGCCGGCATGGCGACCGGGACGCCCGCGCGAAGCAGCCAGCTCACCACCCAGCCGCGTTCGAACACGGTGATCGGCATCCCGCACGGCACCGGCCCGCCGTGCAGGCGCGCCACCGCCTCCAGGTGGACGCGCGCCGGATGGCCCGGCTCGGGAGCCCTCCCGGCGCCCAGCCACGCGGCCGTGGCGGCCGGCGAGGCCCCGACCGTCCCGGCCGGCGTGATCGGCACTCCGCGGGCGCCGGCCGCGGCGTCGCCCGCCACCTCCAGGGCGTGCATCAGCTTGTCCGGCAGCACGGCGCCCGCGCGCAGCGCCGAGCGGACGCCGGCCAGCTTGTCGGTCCGCATGCCCGACGGCAGGGACAGCGACGCCGCCCCGTCAATTAGGGCGGAGGGGGCCAGGCCGGCCGCCCGCAGAGCCTCCAGATGCCCGTTCATCGCCTCCACCAGGTACGGGACGATCAGTTCGACCGCCGGCATGTCGGGGCGCGGGCCCGGGTACCCGCCGCGCGACCACCGCAGCAGCGCCCGCAGCCCGCGCCCGGCCGCCGCGGCCGGCGTCCCGTGCTCGCCGTCCAGAGTCGTGGTCGGCGGGCCGCCGCCGGTGGCGCCGCCCGCCGTGCGGCCGCGCCGCAGGTCGGCGAGCAGGGCCTCGGTGGCGCTCAGCGTGGGCACCAGCGCGTAGTCGTCATGCACGCCCCACGAGCCGTCCGGTCGCTGGGCGCCGGTCAGGAACGCCACGCGCTCGGCGTGGCCGGTCAGCCAGGGGGCCAGCGTGACCAGCCGCCCGGTCTCGTAGACCGACGCGGTGACCTCGCCCCAGGGCCGCTCCGTCAGCCCCCGCACCAGCGCGCCGGCCCGCGCCGCCAGGTGGCCTGCGGTGTTCCCCGGCGTGTCCCCCGCGGTGGGGGAGGCGTACCCGTTCGCCGAGCCGCCGCGGCTCATGGCCGCGCGGCCCTTGACGTGAGGGGTGGTGCGGTCCGATGCGCCGGGGGGCGGGAGGAGGGCGCTCACAGCCGCCCCCAGTACTCGCCGAGCGCGTAGAAGCCGGCGCAGAAGTCCATCTGGCGCTCCAGGTAGTCGGCCAGCCGCGGGTGGACGTCCCGCACGCCGCCGATCAGCTTCCCGGCCTCGGCGGTGAGCTCGGCGACGCGGTCGCCGACCTCTTCGCGCGTGGCGCCGATCAGCAGGGCGTTGACGTCTCCCCAGCTCCGGTCCCGCTCATAGCTGCTCAGGTCGTTGAGCAGCCGCATCACCCGCTGCACCGCGCGGGCCGCCTCGCGCACCTGCTGGGCGGCCGTCGGGGCGTCCGGGCCGCCGGTGGCGATCCAGTGGCAGGTGAACACCAGGCTGAAGGCGTGGTTGTCGGCGTTGGCCAGGTACTCCTCCAGCGACGGGGTGGCATGGGCGGCCTTCCAGTCCCACTCCCGCACCATCGCCTCGAGCGTGCGCCGCACTTCGTCCTGCCAGATGTCCTCCATCGCCGGCCACGCCGGCGCCCCGGCCAGCCCGGCGCGGATGTCGGCGAGCATCCGGGCAAGGTCGTCCCCGGGTGGCGGCCCCTCGCCGGCCGCCACCTCCAGGCAGACCCGCGCGTGGCCGCGGACCTCCTCCGCCGAGGTGAGCGCGTAGTCGATCAGCCAGTCGAGCGCGAACGCCCACAGGCACGCCTTGTTGGCCGTCCTCAGCTCCTCGGCGGTGTGCCGCGGTCCGCTGAACGCCATCGCCATCGCCACCGTGCCGTACAGCGCGGCGTCGAACGGCTTGGCGGAGAACAGGGCGGGGTAGGCGGCCGCCCACTCGGTCATGTGCCGCTGCGATCGTCCGGCGACCGCGGCGGCCCGCCCGCATTCCACGGCGCTCAGGCCGTGCGCGAAGGACGCCGCCATCACAGCGCCCCACGCAGCAGGTGGGGGGCGCGTACCAGTGCCAGCTCCACCTTCTCCTTCGGGCGCAGCGACCCGGCCGCGGCCGGCGTGAACGGCCCGCCGCCGCGCACCACCGGACGGAATCGGCTCAGCAGCGCCGCCACGATGAGCGGCGCGGCCATGTCGAACAGATGCCGGCCGAGGCACTGGTGGGGTCCGCCGCCGAAGGGGAAGTAGGCGTACCTGTGCCTGCGCTCCTGCCGGCCGGGCGCGAACCGCTCGGGGTCGAACTCCAGCGGGCGTTCCCAGAACTCGTCCAGCCGGTGGGTCGCGTAGGGGGTGATCAGCACCTGCGCTCCGGCCTCGATCTGCACCCCGCCGACCAGGTCGGCCCGCTTGGCCATGCGCGGGAACAGCCAGCCCGCCGGCCGCAGGCGCATCAGCTCCTGCAGGACCATCTTGGTGTAGCGCAGCTCGGGCAGGTGGGAGGCCCGGACCGGCCCATCGCCGACGACCCGGCCGACCTCCTCGTAGAGGCCGGAGGCGACCTCCGGATGGGCGGCGAGCGTCGCCCACAGCCAGGTCAGTGTCGTGGCCGTGGACTCGGCCGCCGCCCCGTAGACGCTGACGACGTCGTCGCGCACCTGTCGCTCGTCGGCCCCCTGCTCCTCGCGGGCCCGGACGAGCGCGGAGAACACGTCGGTGCCGGACCGCCGCCGGTCCCGGTCCTGCCTGATCATCGGCAGGACGACGTCGTCGATCCGCTGGACCGCGTCCATGAAGGCCCGGTCGCCGGGGAGCCGGACGCTGTACGGCATCGACGGCAGGAGCAGGCGGAAGGCGATCGAGCGCGCCGCGCGGTCGTAGGCGGGGGACAGGCGGCGCCCGCCCTCACGCGACAGCCGCCCGGCGAACAGCACCTTGATCACTGTCTGGTTGACGACGTCGGCCAGTTCCTCGCCCGCGTCGAACGAGCGCCCCGCCGCGGCGTACGGCTCCAGTTCGGCGATCCGCTCGTCCACCGCCGCCGCCATCTGCTCGGCGAGGGAGGCGACGTACCTGGCGGTGAACAAGGGCTGCAGGATCTCGCGGCTGCTCTGCCAGGCGGCTCCGTCGTCCAGGACGCTCGCGCCGAGCAGCCGCTGGAGGGGCCGCCAGAACATCCCCTGGCGCTGGTAGTTCTCCCAGTTGCCGCGCAGGACGTGCTGGACGTCGTCGGGGTGGCTGACGAGGTAGATCGACGGGGTGCCCACGGGCAGCCGGACGATGCCTCCCGCCGACTCCCTCCCCAGTTCCGCCAGCATGTTCACCGGGTCGCGCACGATTGGCGCGAGTATCCGGCGGAGCGGAATTGTTCGGGCACGCCGGGGGGAAGCGACGACCGACATCGTGACTACTCCAATTGTGAGCTGCTTGTGGGGTATCCGGGGTCATGTCTTGACGGCGTGGACTGTTCCGTCTTGCGACGCGGGCACCGGCCCAGACGAGGTCAGGCGTCGGTCGACGGGGCACGTCCGGCCTGTTCGGAGCACGTCTGTGTCGGGCACCGCTCGCCGCATGACCACGAATGCGACAATTGCTTACTCTCCTGGCAAATTGGTGCAGGCCCAATGAGCTATCACGATCTACGACTCCGATCAAGTTTCCGGGCAACTAATGATTTTTTTCGTCAGATATGGTATTTGCTGGTCTTTCCGGGCCCCCGCATCCAAGCGGTCGGCCGGAGATGCCGCGCGCCCGGCTGAGGCTCGGCTAGTCTCGCCACGATTGATCTGATAAGTCGGGAGCTGATGCGTCGTGGAACCGGTGTCGGTGGGCCTGATCGGAGCGGGGCCGTGGGCGGAGGCCGTCCACGCCCCCACCATCGCCGCGGGGCCGCACACGCGGCTGACCGGCGTCTGGGCCCGCAGGCCGAGAGCCGCCGCCCGGCTCGGCGTCCCGGTGTACGAGCGCCTGGAGGAGTTGTTCGAGGTCTGCGAGGCCGTCGCCTTCTGCGTGCCGCCCGCCGTGCAGGCCGAACTGGGCGTCCTGGCCGCCCGCGCCGGCAAGGCGCTGCTGCTGGAGAAGCCCCTCGCCGCCGACCTCGACGGGGCCAAGCGCCTGGCCGACGCCGTGGGCGAGGCGGGGGTCGCCTCCCAGATGGTGCTGACCTTCCGCTACTCGGCCACGACCAAGGCGTTCCTCGAACGCGTGCGCGCCATCGAACCGTTCGGCGGATACGCGATGAACGTTTCAGGAGCCCTCTACACCATCGACTCCCCGTGGCGGCAGGAGCGGGGAGCCATCCTGGACGTCGGGCCGCACATGATCGACATGCTGGACGCCTCCCTCGGGCCGGTCACCGGCGTGCGCGCCCACGGCCACACCCTCGGCTGGGTGGGCCTGCTGCTGGAGCACCAGAGCGGCGCGGTGAGCGAGGCGTCGCTGTCCATGGCCGCCCGAGTCGACCACGGCGCCTCCCAGGTCGCGGTGTTCGGCCGCCAGGGCACCGAGACCCTCGACGGCGGCGATCTCGGCTACGACGTCTTCCCCGACATGGTCGCCGAGTTCGCCCACACCGTCCGCCGCGGCGGGGGCCACCCCCTCGACGCCCGCCACGGCCTGCGCCTGCAGGAGATCATCGCCGCCGCCGAGGCCCAGCTGCGCTGATCACCGCAGGTCAGGGGCCTCGGGCACGGGCGGCTTCCGACCCCTCGTGTCCGATCCCGCCGGGGGTTGGTACCGTTCCCCTGACGCGCGCAGCGCAGCGAAGCCGGTGAGAGTCCGGCGCTGTCCCGCAACTGTGAGGCCCTCCGGCCGAGCCAGGTCGCCTGCGTGCCGCGCCGACGCCATCAACCCTCGTGGAAAAGGGTGATCCGTCATTTCGCGGGTCTCTCGATTCCCGGCAACTGGAGGAATCCCCTCGTGAGGCCCGTGCACACGGCCTTGGCGGGCGCGTTGCTGGGTGCGCTGACGCTGGCCGCATGCGGCCAGTCCGGCGGCACCGCAGCAGGCTCCGCCACCCCGGCCACCCCCGCCCCCGCCGTCTCTTCACAGGCGCCCGGCTTCCCGGTCACCGTCCAGGCCGGCAACGGCGCGGTCACCATCCCCGCCAAGCCCGCGCAGATCGTCTCGCTCTCGCCCACCGCGACCGAGAACCTGTTCGCCATCGGCGCCGGCCCGCAGGTCGCCGCGGTCGACGACCAGTCGACCTACCCCGCCGACGCCCCGAAGACCGACCTGTCCGGCTTCAAGCCGAACGCCGAGGCGATCATCGCCAAGAAGCCCGACCTGGTCGTGCTCGCCAACGACACCGGCGGCGTCGTGGCCGCGCTCACCAAGGTCGGCATCCCCGTCCTGCTCGAACCGGCCGCGACCAAGCTGGAGGAGAGCTACGACGAGATCGTCGACCTCGGCGCCGCCACCGGGAACCCCGACAAGGCCGCCCAGGTCACCTCGGACATGAAGGCGCAGATCGAGCGGCTCGCCGCCGCCGCGCCCAAGGACGCCGGGCTGACCTACTTCCACGAACTGGACAACACCCCGTACTCGGTCACCTCCGGCACCTTCATCGGCCAGATCTACGGGATGTTCGGCCTGACCAACATCGCCGACAAGGCCCCGGACGCCGCCGGCGGCTACCCCAAGCTCTCCAGCGAGTTCGTCGCCAAGGCCGACCCGGACCTGATCTTCCTCGCCGACACCAAGTGCTGTGGTCAGTCCAAGCAGACCCTGGCCAAGCGGCCCGGCTGGGGCGGCCTGTCGGCGATCAAGAAGGACCAGGTGTTCCCGATCGACGACGACATCGCCTCCCGCTGGGGCCCGCGCGTCGTCGACTTCGCCAAGGCCGTCGACGCGGCGGTCAAGAAGGCCGCCGGCTGACCGGCCCGGCCCCGAACCACCTGCGAGAACCATGACCGGCACCCGCCCGGACCCCTCCCCGCCCTCCGTGCCCGCCCCTCCCGGCGCCGCGGAGGACCACCCCGCCATCTCCCCGGAACCGGCCGCCTCCGGGCAACCGGCCACCGGGGAACCGGCCGTGTCCGCGGAACGGGCCGCCTCCGCGGAACGGGCCGCCTCCGCGGAACGGGCCGCCTCTCCGGAACGGGCCGCCTCTCCGGAACGGGCCGCCTCCGCGGAGCCGGGGAGGATGCGGCCGGTGGTGCCGTTCGTCGCGGCCGGCCTGCTCGCGGTCTGCCTGCTGGCCGGGCTGATGATCGGCGCGGCCGGGCTGCCGCTCAAGGGCGTCGTGCTGGAACTGCTGGACCGGCTGCCGTTGGTCTCGGTGCACTCCGGGCTGTCCCCGGTCGAGCGCGGGCTGCTCTTCGAGCTCAGGATGCCCCGCGTCGTGCTGGCGGCGATCGTCGGCGGGCTGCTGGCGATGGCGGGCGCCGGCTACCAGGGCGTGTTCCGCAACCCGCTCGCCGACCCGTACCTGCTCGGCGCCGCCGCCGGCGCGGGTCTCACCGCCACTCTGGTCATCGTCCTGGTCCAGGCCGAGGGGCTGGTGCCGCTGGCGGCCTTCGGCGGGGCGATCGGCGGCGTGCTGCTGGCGTACGCGCTGGGCAAGACGGCCGCGCGCGGCGGCGGCACCGCGACCCTGGTCCTGGCCGGGGTGGCGGTGGCCTCCTTCCTGTCGGCGTTGCAGGCGTTCGTCCAGCAGGTCAAGGTCGAGCAGCTCCAGCGCATCTACTCGTGGATCCTCGGCGGCATCGGCGGCGACTGGTCGCAGGTGTGGCTCGTCGCCCCCTACGCCCTGGTCTCGGCGGCCGTGCTGATGGCGCACGGCCGCCTGCTCGACGTGCTGTCGGTCGGGGACGACGAGGCCGGCAGCCTCGGGGTGAACGCGGCTCGCGTCCGGCTCGTGGTGCTGTGCGCGGCCTCGCTGGCCACGGCGTCGGCGGTGGCCGTCAGCGGGCTCATCGGGTTCGTCGGCATCGTCGTGCCGCACGCCGTCCGCCGCCTCGCGGGCGGGTCCTACCGGGTGGTGCTGCCGATCTCGCTGCTGGCGGGGGCCGCGTTCCTGGTGCTCGCCGACCTGGTCGCCCGCACCGTCCTGGCCCCGGCCGAACTGCCCATCGGCGTGGTCACGGCCTTCATCGGCGCCCCCTTCTTCGTCGCGGTGCTGCGCGCCACCAGGGCGGTGGAGGCATGACCACGAGGAGACGGCCGTGAGCGCGATCGAGGTGAGCGGGCTGTCGGTGTCGCTCGGCGGGCGGACGGTGCTGTCGGACGTCGGGCTGTCGGCGCGCGACGGCGAGTGGCTGGCGGTCATCGGCCCGAACGGCGCCGGCAAGTCCACGCTGCTGCGCGCGATGATGGGCCTGCTGGACGCGCGGGGCGAGGTGCTGGTGGACGGGCTGCCCGCGCGCTCGCTCAAGCCGCGGCAGCGGGCCCGGCTGATGGCCTACGCCCCCCAGAACCCCCTGCTCCCGCCCGGCCTGACCGTCCTGGAGTACGCCCTGCTGGGACGCACCCCCTACATCTCCTACCTCGGCCGCGACGGCAGGCACGACCGCGAGGTCACCGAGTCCGTCCTGGAACGCCTGGACCTGGCCGGCCTCGCGCGCCGGCCGCTCGCCCACCTGTCCGGCGGCGAGCGCCAGCGGGTCGTGCTCGCGCGGGCACTGGTCCAGCGGGCGCCCGTGCTGCTGCTCGACGAGCCGACGACCGCCCTCGACCTCGGGCACCAGCAGCAGGTGCTCGAACTGGTCGACCGGCTGCGCCTGGCGGACGGGCTGACGATCGTCACGACCGTCCACGACCTCAGCGTGGCCGGGCAGTACGCCGACCGGGTCCTGCTGATCGCCGACGGCCGCGCCGTCGCCTCCGGGCCGGTCGGCCGGGTGCTCACCGAGCCGCTGCTGGCCGCCACCTTCGGCGCTCACGTCCGCGTCGCCCAGGGCGAGGACGGCCGCCCCCTGGTCAACCTCGTCCGCCCCGCCCCCATGACGCCCGACCGGGCGAACGGTCCCGTGGAGGTGCGCCCGGCGGAGGCCCACCCCGGCGCCGAACCTGACAACCCACGACCAGGCGGCGCTCCCGAGCGGCCTCGGCCAGGGGACGATTCCGAGCAGTCTCGGCCGGGAAGTCATTCCGAGCAACCTCGGCCGGGGGATGATCCCGGACAGGGTGACGCATGCTCTCCCTGAGCCATCGGCACGAGGACGGCGCCCGTCTGGCCTCCCTGCTATGGGATCTCGGGCCCGGATGGCGGGCCATCTCCTCGGCCATGCTGGGTGGCGGCATCGGCCCGGTGGAGTGGGTGCTGAACGCGCAGGTCGTCGGCGCCTACTCGCGGATGGACCCGGTCGCGCACCTGCTCGAACTCGCGCCGCCCGGACGCGGGGTCGGCATGCTGACGGCGGCCTCGGTCGCCGACCACACCCGCGCGCACGACGGGGGAGTGGACGCCGTGGCCACCGTCGGCCTGCGCGTCCCCACCTGGGCCGCCTCCCCCGAAGGCACCCCCGACCCCGAACTCCGCCCCGCCCCCGAACACCGCTCGCCCTCGGGGCACGGCCCCGCCCCTGAACCTCGCTCCGCCCCGGAGTCCGGGCCGGCCTCCGGACCCCGTCCGGCCCTTGGGCCGTATCCGGACCTCGACTCCGGCATCCGGGGAGGGCCGGACACCCGGCCGGTGTTCCCGGCGCCGGGGACCATCAACATCATCGTGGCCGTCCCGGTGGCGATGAGCGACGCCGCCCTGGTCAACGCCGTGATGACCGTGACCGAGGCGAAGACGCAGGCCCTGGCCGAGGCGGGGTACGCCTGCACGGGCACCGCCTCGGACGCCGTGTGCGTCGCGGTCCGCGCCGAGGGCCCGGAGGAGCCGTTCGGCGGCCCGCGGTCCACGTGGGGCGCCCGCCTCGCCAGAGCCGTCCACCGCTGCGTCCTCGCCGGCGCCCACGCCTGGCCCACCCTCGACCACACCCCCGCCTCCGCCTCCCGCCCGTTGCCTCCACATCCCTGGCCCACCTTCTGAAACGACCGGCTCGCCCCACTCCCAGACCCATGCTGGGCCGTCGTCAATGCGGATGACCGGCAACGCCGATCTGCGGATGGGGCGCGGCGTACACTCATGATGTGGACGCCGCGCGTGATTACGACGACCTGCATGCCCTGGTGGACCGGCTCAAGCCAGACCAGGCACGCCGGTTGCGCGCGGTCGCCCTGCGTCTGGTCCAGTCCGGCGACGTCCCCGAAGGGGCGAGTGCGGAGCAATCGGGCAAACGCCGGCTCTCTTTCATCGGCATGATGAACTCCGGGGTGGGCGATCTCGCCGAACGGCATGAAGAAGTCCTCAAGGAGGGCTTGGATCGTCCGATGTGACGACCCTCCTCGATACCGGCCCGCTCGTGGCGGCCCTCGACGCCGACGACAAGAGCCACCACCGCTGTGCGGAGTTCCTGGAAACGGCTCCCGGCCCCCTCCTGGTTCCCGCGCCTGTCATGGTCGAGGTGTGCTGGCTGCTCGAGAAGTACCGTGGTGCCCGCGCCGAGGCCGCTTTCATCGACTCTCTCGTCACCGATCAGATGACCTTGCTCGATCTGGCCGAAGGCGATCTCGCCCGCGTGGCCCACCTGGTGCGGACGTACGCGGACCTGCCGCTCGGCGTGGTGGACGCCTCGGTCATCGCGATCGCCGAGCGGCTGGGGCTTCGGGAGATAGCGACGCTCGATCATCGCCATTTCCGCGTGGTGCGACCGGTTCATGTGCCTGCGTTCAAGTTGCTTCCTTGAGCGCCGAGCCGGTGCCGCGGGCCGTGGCGGGGGCGGGGGCGGTCAGGAGGTGAAGGCGACGGTGGTGAGGGTGTGGTCGATGGTGGGCTGGTGGCATTTGCCGGGCGGGCAGAAGAAGGCGAGCAGACCGACGGGCTGGCCCTGGCCGCGGCCGATGATGTAGACGATCAGATCGAGGCGTCCCTGCTGGGCCGGGTCGTTGACCACGCCGGTCAGGCGGAAGGCGGGCTTGCCCGCCACGGTGTCGGTGGTGAGCGCCGAGGCGAAGTCGGCCGGGCCCGGCAGCACGAAGCTCAGGCTGCGTTTGAGGGTCTCGGGCGGGTCTGAGGTGGTGATGGCGTCGTTGAGCTCGGCGAACACGCCCGTCGCCCGTTCGGGGTGGGCGCCGAGCAGCGCGTTGACCGCCGTCCAGTCGGAGGCGATCGGCACGGAGAAGAGCGCGTCGAACTCCGCCGCCGCCGGGGAGACGACCGCGTACTCGTCGGCGTGCGTGCGCGCCTCCCACCCGCCCGGGTACTCGAAGGTCATCGGCGCCGCCGTGCTGCCGGGATAGCGCTTGGCCCCCAGGGGAGCCGTCCCCTGGTTGAGCAGCAGGGTGGCGGCGACCGCGACCGCGACCACCGCCGCGCCGGCGCCCACCAGCGCGCCCGCCAACCGGCCGCGCCGGCGCCGGGGCGCGGCGGGACGCGGGCCGGTGGCCACGCCCGGCCGGGTGGCCGGGCCGAGGGAGGCGTGCTGGGACCCCGCAGGGTCCGCCGCGGCGAACGCACGCAGGGAGGTCGTCGGCTCGGCCGAGCCCACGGCATCGCCCCGCGGCCCGTAATGGCCGTCGTACGGGCCGTCGTACGGCCCGGCGGGCGCGTACGGCGGCTCGCCGCCTGCGTGCGGGCCGGGGTGGGCGTACGGGGGGTCGGTCGCGGGCGCGGCGTGCCGGCCCGGACTCGCCTGCTGCACGCCGGTGGGCTGGTCGTCGGAGCTGATCGCGTCCCGCAGGGCGGCGACGAACTGGCGGCAGGTGACGTACCGCTCGTTCGGCGACTTGGCCAGGGCGCGGAGCATCACCTGGTTGACCGAGTGCGGCAGATCGGGCCGGTAGGGGGTGAGCGGCGGCGGGTCGTGCGATACGTGTGCGTACAGCAGGGCCAGTTCGGTGTCCCGCTGGAACGGCGGCGACCCGGTGAGCGCCTCGTAGACGACGCAGGCGAACGCGTACAGGTCGCTGCGGCCGTCCACGGGCAGCCCGCGGATCTGCTCGGGCGCCACGTAGCGCGGGGTCCCCATGAAATGGCCGTGGCTGGTCAGCCCCGCCTCGGAGAAGGTGCTCTTGGTGAGCCCGAAGTCGGTGAGGTAGACGTGCTCGGGGTCACGTTCGGACCCGTCGGCGACCAGGATGTTGGCCGGCTTGACGTCCCTGTGCACGAGCCCGTGCTGGTGGGCGGCGTCCAGCGCCGAGGCGATCTGGGAGAACAGGCGGTAGGCGCGGGCCACCGGCAGCGGGCCGCTGCCCTGGATGAGTTTGCGCAGGTCGGCTCCGTCGACGTACCGCATGGCGATGAACAGCAGGTCGCCGTTCTCGCCCGCCTCGTAGATCGGGATGATGTTGGGGTGGTCGACCGCCGCGACCAGGTGCGACTCGCGGACGAACCGGTCGCGGAAGCGCTGGTCCGCCGACAGTTGCGGCGCCAGCACCTTCAGCGCCACGGCGCGGCCGAGCCGCCGGTCGCGCGCCCGGTAGACGGTCGCCATGCCGCCGCGCCCGACGACCGCCTCGATGAGGTAGTCGGCCACCTGGGTGCCGATCAGCGGCGGCATCGAGAAACCCTGTTCGCTCATTGGTCCACCGGGTTCCCGCAGAAGCCGCAGAAACGGTGCGCTTTCTGCAACCGCATGCCGCACTGCGTGCAGAACCGCGCCTGCGCGCCGGACGCGCTCCCCTCAGGGCCGCCGGCCGGCGTACCCGGACCCCCGGCGGGCGTGGCGGGGCCGGCGGTCGGCGTGCCCGATGCGCCGGTGGGCGTGGCCGGGCCGCCCGCGGGCGTGCCGGCGACACCGGCGGGCGTTGACGGCCCGCCGGCCGGGGCCGGGCCCGCCTGCTGGCCTGTGCCGGGCGCGCCGAACGGGGACTGGCGGTACGGGGGGAAGGAGCCGTCGCCCGGGTGCGGCGGTTCCATCGCCTGGGTGCCGCCCGCCGGCCTCCCGGAGCCGCCCCCGGGGCCCGCCGGGGCGAGAGAGCCGAGCGAACCCGCCGGGCCCGCAGTCGTACCGGAGACCCCCGAGACCGCGGGGAACGATTCGAGAACGCCGTCGCCCGCCGCCTCGCCGGCCGTCCGGCGGCGCCGCCGCAGCATGAGCGGCACCGCGACGGCGACCGCGGCGGCGACGGCGACGATGCCGGCGGACACCGGCAACAGCAGCGGCGCGAGGCCGGAGGCCTTCTGGGCGACGGCCGGAGCCTTGCTCTGCCCGGCCGAAGGGGTGCCCGCGCGGTTGGCCCGGGCGGTGCGCAGGTGGTCCTGGGCGACGGCGTGGTCGGGACGCAGCCGCAGCACCTGCTCCAGGACCGGGATCGCGTTGGCGTAGAACTTGTTGTGGAACGGCGCGAGCGCCGTCTCGTACACCACGTCCACCGGCCCCCGCCGGGCGGTCACGTCGGCGGCCACCAGCGCGGCCCGGATGTCGTCCACCGGGGTCAGCGTCGCCGCGTCGCCGCTGCCGGTGAGCAGGCCGATGACCTCGCTCCTGCCGTCGTCGATCACGGCGCCGCCGTCGCCGTCCTCGCTCAGGAACGTGGCGAGCTTGGCGCGTTCGGCCTCTTTGAACGTGCGCCCGCCCGGCGGGTCGAGGTGGGCCGTCTGGACCTTCGGCGGGGCCTTGGCGCTGGGCCGGCTCGGCAGGCCGATGGTGTCCACCGACTCGATGCCGCTGCCCAGCGTCGTGCCGAGCGGCACGGTGGGCAGCGTGCCGTCCTCGCCGCCCTTGGTGAGCTTGAGCACGGCGGGCGAGCCGGGCGAGGCGCCGGTGCGCAGCAGGTCGGCCGGGTACCCCTCGGGCACGGGCGGGTCCGCGTACGGGAACACCGTGATCTTGGGGGCTGTGGTGGCGATGCAGTTGGAGTTCTGCCGGTGCGGCGGGTAGCAGGCCTGCAGGCGGGCGTTGAGCTCGGGGTTCTTCAGCTTGTGCCGGGAGAAGTCGGCCGGGATCTTGACCTTGAAGTACTCAGAGAAGACCCGGTTGGCGGCGTAGACGGCGGGGTCCTTGCTCGGCCGCACGACGCCGGTGGCGGTGACCACGACGCCTTCGGGGGAGACGGTGAACCCGCTGCCGGTGCCGACCGGCGTGTCGTACTCGCGCACGACCTGCTGGATGACCCCTCGGTCGTCGAGCAGGTTGATGGTCACGTGGGCCTTCGCCTCCACGCGGACAGTTCCAGGGGTCACTCGGTCGGTGGAGCCGCTGGGATGGGGGTGCATGGGAAGGATGAGCGATCCGAGGACGCTCAGCCCCGCGACGAGGTGGTGCAGGCGGGGCATCTCCGCCTCCTGTTCCGGACCTGGTTGAGTCCAGAGTCTCAGCGCGGACAGCCTCGTTCAAGGCTCCTCCGGCCGCCGTCACGCACTTGCAATCGGTCGTTGAACGATCTGCGACAGCCGTTTCGCGATCTTGAACGACTTGGAGGCCGCTTGGAGGCGGCGGCGGCGCGGACGCTCACGCGAAGGTCGCGTGCCGGGTTTCCCGTCAGGTGGCGCCAAGCATGTATATTTTTCGTACATAACCGGACATTGGTGGAAGATATTTAACCGACGAAGGGATGGGGCGGTATGAGGGCCTTTCCGCGGGTGCTGTTCGACGAGGCGCACAACGAGTCGTGGACGATCCGCCGCGAGGTCGCCGAGGCGATCAACCCGGCGCACCCCGACGACAACAGCTACGCCCGCGCCGCGCAGGTCCTGCGCCGCCTCGGCCACACCGTCACCGCGCACACCGAGGGCCCGGTCACCCCAGCCGTGCTCAACGCCCACGACGTCTACGTCGTCGCCCACCCCTCCGCCGACCGGTGGGAGCGCACCACCGGGCTCGGCAGCCCCGCCTTCCCCGCCGAGGAGATCGACGCCATCGAGCGGTACGTCTCCGAGGGCGGCGGCCTGATCGTGCTCGCCGAGTGCGAGCAGGAGAAGTACGGCAACAACCTCGGCGAGCTGCTCGCCCGCTTCGGCGTCGGCGTCGAGCACACCACCGTCCAGGACCCGGGCAACTCCTACAACGGCGTGGCCACCTGGGTGCTCGGCGCCCCGGTCCCCGGAGCGGGGGACGACCTGACCGCCGGCGCCCGCGAGGCCTGCTTCTACCGGGCGGGCGTGCTCACCGCGCCCGAGGGCGCGACCGTCCTGTTCGCGACCTCGCCCTCCGCCGACCCGGCCGGACGCCCCCTCGCCCTGGCCCTGCGCCACGGCGAGGGCCGGGTGGTCGTCTTCGCCGACTCCGACCTGTTCGGCGACGACTCCATCGACGACCTGCGGCACGCCCGGCTGTGGGGCAACGTCGTCACCTGGGCCGCACGGGTACCGGCCAGCACGGGCGGCGCGAGCTCCTCCGACGAGGCCTTCGCCGAGCTCAAGGACGCGGTCGAGGCACTGCGCCCCCTCACCGCCAAGGACGGCTCGGTCGCCGACGCCGCGGCCGCCTCGCCCCTCGTCGACCGCGTCGTCACCGCCGTCGAGACGCTGGCCCCGCGCTTCCCGCACGACCGGGACTACCTCGCCGCCGTCGTCGCCGACCTGCGCGCCTGGCAGGCAGGCGGGTTCGGCGTGCCCGACTTCCTGGACTCGCTGAACGCCTTCCACCCCGACACCCAGCGGGTGGACGGGCTGGAGCACCTGGTCGTGTTCCCGATGTACACCCAGAACGGCAACCCCGGCCGCAACCTGGAGGCCGTCTGGATCCGCACGGTGTGGCCCGACTGGCTCGCCGAGCTGGAGAGCGGGCAGTACGACAACCCCATGTTCGTGCCGATCGCCTTCGTCGACTTCACCGCCGGGTACGACACCAACAGCGCGGTGCTGTTCCCCGAGACCGTCGCCGTCCGCGAGACCCCGCCCCGGTTCACCTGGGGCGCCATCTTCTGCGACCGCGAGGCCGCGCGGTTCCGCGGCGTCAGCCGCGCCGCCGCCGACACCCTCAAGCTCGCCCTGCCGCCGGACGCCGCCCGCCTGCTCTCCAGCCAGGAGCTCGCCCAGGACACCTTCGTGCTCTGGGACCTCATCCACGACCGGACCCACAGCCACGGCGACCTGCCGTTCGACCCCTTCATGATCAAGCAGCGGATGCCGTACTGGCTGTACTCGCTGGAGGAGCTGCGCTGTGACCTGACCGCGTTCGGCGAGGCCGTCGCGCTGGAGGGGCGGGGCGTGCCGCACGCCCGGTACGTGCAGTACGCGATCCTGTTCGACCGGCTGTTCCGCTTCCCGATCACCGGCGAGCGGGTGCGCAACTACGACGGCCTCGGCGGCCAGCTGCTGTTCGCCTACCTGCACCGCAACGACGTCGTCCGCTGGACCGACAACCGGCTGTCCATCGACTGGGACCGGGTCGCCGACTGCGTGGCCGACCTGCGCGGCGAGGTCGAGAAGCTCTACCGCGACGGCATCGACCGCTCCAAGCTCGCGCACTGGCTGGCCGCCCACCAGCTCGTCGCCTCCTACGTCGCCCCGCACCCCGCGTCGGTGTGGAACCGCGGCGCCGACGCCCTGCCGGTCGAGGGTTTCCCGAAGGCCGTGGTGGACGCGGTGCTGCCCGACGAGTTCCCCCTGAGCATGTTCTACGAGGCCCTGCGTCGTAAGCTTTCCGGAGTCATCGAGGCGACGAAGGGAATCCGCGCGTGAGCCAGGGCGACCAGGGCGGGCCGGCGAGCAGAGTGGTGGTCGTCGCCGGGGCCGGCGGGCCCACCGGCCGGGCGGTCACCGCGCGGCTCGCCGCGCGCGGCGACACCGTGATCGGCCTCGGCCGGCGCGCCTCCGACGGCGTGACCGCGGTCGACCTGACCGACGGCGAGGCCGTCCGCGAGGCGGCGCGCCGCATCGGCGCCGAGCACGGCAGGGTCGACGGGGTGGTCCACCTCGTCGGCGGCTGGCGCGGGTCCAAGACCTTCGCCGACACCGACCTCGCCGACTGGGACGCCCTGCACGAGGCGATCGTCCGCACCCTGCAGAACGTCTCGCTCGCCTTCGAGCCGCTGCTGCGCGACAGCGACGACGGCCGGTTCGCCATCGTCTCGGCCAAGGCCGCGCGGGAGCCCACCCAGGGCAACGCCGCCTACGCCGCCGCCAAGGCCGCGGCCGAGGCGTGGACGCTCGCCCTGGCAGACGCGCTCCGCGGCACCCGCAGCGCCGCCGCCATCCTGGTGATCAAGGCGCTGGTCAACGACGACATGCGGGCGGCGAGCCCCGACCGCAGGTTCCCCGGCTTCACCGACGTCGACGACCTGGCCGCCGCCGTCGCCGGCCTGTGGGACCGCCCGGCCGCCGAGGTCAACGGCCTGCGGGTCGACCTGACGACGTGACCGACCACCAGCAGCACCACCAGCACGACACGCGGGGGCACGACCACATGACCCAGGCACGGCGCCGCCACGACCCAGAGGTCAAGGCGTTCGCGAGCGACAACTACGCGGGCGTCCACCCGGAGGTCCTCCAGGCGGTCGCCCTCGCCAACGGCGGCCACCAGATCGCCTACGGCGAGGACGTCTACACCGAGGCGCTCCAGGAGGTCTTCCAGCGGCACTTCGGGCCGCAGGCCCAGGCGTGGCCGGTGTTCAACGGCACCGGCGCCAACGTCGTCGGCCTGCGGGCGATGACCGCGCCGTGGGAGGCCGTCATCTGCGCCGAGAGCGCCCACGTCAACACCGACGAGGGCGGCGCGCCCGAGCAGATGGCCGGGCTCAAGCTGCTCACCGTGCCCACACCCGACGGCAGGCTCACCCCCGAGCTGATCGACCGGCAGGCATGGGGCTTCGGGGACGAGCACCACGCCCAGCCCAAGGTCGTGACGATCACCGAGAGCACCGAGCTCGGCACCGTCTACACCCCCGAGCAGATCGCGGCGATCTCCGCGCACTGCCGCGAGCTCGGGCTGCTGCTGCACCTGGACGGGTCACGCCTGGTCAACGCCGCGGCGGCGCTGGAGGTGCCGCTGCGGGCGCTGACCACCGACGTGGGCGTGGACGTGCTGTCCTTCGGCGGCACCAAGAGCGGGCTGATGTTCGGCGAGGCCATCGTCGTGCTGAACCCCTCGGCCGTCCGCGGGCTGATCTACCTGCGCAAGAGCTCGATGCAGCTCGCCTCGAAGATGCGGTTCGTCTCGGCGCAGTTCGAGGCGCTGCTCGCCGGCGACCTGTGGCTGCGCAACGCGCGCAACGCCAACGCCATGGCCGCGCGCCTGGCCGCCGCCGTGCGCGACATCCCCGGCGTCACCCTGACCAGGGCGGTCGAGGCCAACGCCGTCTTCGCCGTCCTGCCCCGCGAGGCGGCCGACCGCCTGCGCAAGAGGTTCCGGTTCTACACCTGGAACGAGGCCACCGGCGAGGTCCGCTGGATGACCGCCTTCGACACCACCGAGACCGACGTGGACGCCTTCGCCGCCGCCGTCGCCGAGGAGCTCTCCGCGTCCTGACGCCCCTGACGCCCGCCGCGCCCGGGCCGCCTACGCCTCGACGAGGGTCAGGGCTTGGCGCCCCGGGCGGTGAGCAGTTCGGTCATGTAGCCGATCTCGCCGTTCTGCGTGTCCACGATGCTCTGCGCCATCGTGCGCACCTCGTCGCGGGTGGTCAGCTTCAGCACCGCCTTGGCCATGTCCACGCCGCCCTGGTGGTGGCGGATCATGAGCTGGAGGAAGAGGACCTCGGCGTCCTTGCCCTTGGCGGCCTTCAGGCGCTTCAGCTCCTCCGGCGTCGCCATGCCCGGCATCATCGCCGCGCCGCCCGCCGCCGCGACGGGGGCCGCGGACCCGCCGTGTCCGCCGTGGCCCGCCATCCAGGCCATCACCGGCCGCGAGCCCGCCTGGTCCAGGCCCCACTGCTGCAGCCAGCCCATGAAAATTCCACGCTGCGCGGTCTGGGTGGTGATGATGTCGTAGGACAGTCCCCGGATCGCGGAGTCGGCGGTCTCGTCGCGCACGGTGAAGCTCATCTCGACGGCCTGCGCGTGGTGTACCGCCATGTCACGCGCGAAACCGGCCTCGGGGGAGGCGTCTCCCGGCGGCGCGGACCTGCCGAACAGCAGGAAGGTGGCGACGGCCGTCACCGCGCAGGTGAGCAGCGCGACCAGGACCAGACGTGAGCGTGAGTTGACCATTGCCAGCCAATATGAGGGGTCGTGCTAGACGTTGAACGCAAACGTTATTACCTACCCACTATCCTCCACATAAGTATCGGCAGCTTGACCACACACGTCCTGAACGGCCGTTGGAGGAAACGCGATGGGCAAGGAGAGGACGCAGGCACGGCGGGAGCATCTCGCCACGATGCGCGCCGCGCAGAAGCGCAAGGAACGGCGCACGGCGATGCTCATGTGGGGTGCCGGCGCCTTCGTCATCGTCCTCGTCGTGGGCCTGGTCGGCTTCTACGTGATCAGGGAGAACGCCGCGGGCTCGCTCGACGCGGTGAAGACCTTCAGCTACAAGGCCTCCCAGCACACCGCGATCAAGGTCAACTACAAGGAGACGCCGCCGGTCGGCGGCGAGCACAACCCGCAGTGGCAGCAGTGCGGCCCCTACGACGGGCCGATCAACCCCGAGAACGGCGTGCACTCCATGGAGCACGGCGCGGTCTGGATCACCTACCGGCCCGACCTGCCCAAGGCCCAGGTGGACAAGCTCAAGGCCATGGTGACCTCTGACTACATCCTGCTCAGCCCGTACCCGGGTCTGACGGCGCCGGTCGTGGTGAGCTCCTGGAACCACCAGCTCGCCCTCACGGGCGCCGACGACGCGCGCCTGCCGCGGTACATCACCAAGTACAAGCAGAACCCGAGCACGACGCCCGAGTACGGCGCCACCTGCAGCGGCGATCAAGCCACCTCGGCGCTGGCCGCCGACAACCCGATCCCCACCAC
The DNA here is from genome assembly GCF_040607455.1 of Sphaerisporangium sp. NPDC005289. NCBI lineage: Bacteria > Bacillati > Actinomycetota > Actinomycetes > Streptosporangiales > Streptosporangiaceae > Sphaerisporangium > Sphaerisporangium sp. NPDC005289. The sequence continues at coordinate 238,330 of NZ_JBEXGS010000010.1, read as the reverse complement.
GTCGCCGACCCCGGCGCCGAACGCGTCGGCCGCTCCCAGCGAGTCGCCGGCCCCGGCCGAGTCGTCGGCCATGCCGAGCGCGACGCCCGGCTCCTGACCCGTCCCGCGCGAGCGGCGGCGGAACCGGGCCGGCCCGCGGAGGTTCGCCTCCGCCGGCCGGCCCTGTCATGTCCGTGTCACCGCCGCCCCCGCCGCCCCCGCCGTCCGGTGCGGCGCCGGGCCCTCGCGGCCGGCGCGGGGCCGGTCAGCGAAGGACGTCCTCGGGGTCCACGGCCTCCAGCGCGTGGGCCTCGCCGACCGGGCGGCTGGTCAGGGTGCCCGCGTGGGCGTTGAGCCCGAGCGCCAGCGCCGGGTCGTCGCCCAGCGCATCCCGCCATCCCTTGTCGGCGATCGCGAGGGCGTACGGGAGGGTGACGTTGGTCAGCGCGTACGTCGAGGTGTGCGGGACGGCCCCCGGCATGTTGGCCACGCAGTAGAACACCGAGTCGTGCACGCGGTAGGTCGGGTGCGCGTGGGTGGTCGGCCGGGAGTCCTCGAACGCCCCGCCCTGGTCGATCGAGATGTCCACCAGCACCGAGCCCTCCTTCATGCGGGCCACCATCTCGTTGGTCACCAGCTTGGGCGCCTTGGCCCCCGGGACCAGCACCGCTCCGATCACCAGGTCGGCGGAAAGGACGGCGCGCTCGATCTCGTAGATGTTGGAGGCGACCGTCTGCAGGTGCCCCCGGTAGATGGTGTCGGCCTGGCGCAGCCGGTCGATGTTCTTGTCCAGGAGCAGCACCTCCGCCTGCATGCCGAGGGCGATCGTGGTCGCGTTCATGCCGGTCACCCCGGCGCCCAGCACCACCACCTTGGCCGGGTACACGCCGGGGACCCCGCCCATGAGCACGCCCCGGCCGCCGCCCTGGCGCATCAGGTGGTAGGCGCCGACCTGGGGCGCCAGGCGTCCGGCGACCTCGGACATGGGCGCGAGCAGGGGGAGCGCCCCGTTGGCCGTCTGCACGGTCTCGTAGGCGACGGCCGTGACCCCCGACTCGATGATCGCGAGCGTCAGCTTCCGGGACGCCGCGAGGTGGAGGTAGGTGAACAGGACCTGGCCCTGCCGCATGAGGGGGTACTCCGAGGCGATGGGCTCCTTGACCTTCAGGATCATCTCGCCCTCCCCCCAGACCTCCTCCGCCGAGGGGAGGATCTCCGCGCCCGCCGCCCGGAAGTCCTCGTCGGGGATGGAGGAACCGGCGCCCGCGCCCTGTTCGACGAAGACCTGGTGGCCGTGGCGGACCAGCTCGTTGGCTCCGGCGGGGGTGAGGGCGACCCGATGCTCCTGGTCCTTCACCTCTCGGGGTATTCCGACCTTCATGAGATCCTCCTTCGACCCGGGGCGGCGGCTACCCGCTCGTCTCCCGTTACCGCCGTTCGCGTGCCGGTGACGGTGTGATCAGCGGAGCACTGCCCAGGAGCGACCCCGCCTCACCCGGCCCGGCGCCCGAGCCGGCGGCCGTGGCGTCCCGCCGGCCGCCGCAGGCGCCCAGGCCCTCGGGATATCGGGGCCGATCTCGGCGCGCGGGCGAATTGTCAGGTTCTCTTCAGCGTAGGACCCCCTCTCCGACGTCCATCCTGCGGTTAGCTCGTACGGGCGAGCCTCGATAGGCTCGGCCGAGCGATGTCGGTCACCGGACATCAAGGGCGGACGCCCCGCTCCTGGGGCGAGGCGATGTCGAAGGGGTGAGGATGCGCAACCGTCGGGCGGCCGGCGATCACAGTGATCCGGCCGGCGTGCTGCCGGGTCTCGGCGATCCTCCTCCGGCCGACCCCGGCGACCCGCCGGTGCTCATGGACGACCTCCGCTCCGCCGAGGACGAGACCATGGTCGACATCCGGCCCGTGCCCGGCGAGCCCGAGGAGACGCCCCTTGCGGCGGTCCCGCCGGAGGCCGTGCCTCCGCCGGCCGGCGAGGAGGACCTCCCGCCCGGGTCCGGCGGCATTCCCCCCGGCCCCGAAGGGCCCGCCGTTCCCGGTGAGCCGCCGCCCGGACCCCCGAGAGCCGGGCGCGGCACGACCATCGCCCTGATCGCCGGCCTGTTCGTGGCCATCGTCGTCACCGGCGTCCTCGGCACGATCGCGGTGCTGATGACCCGCGAGCCCGACCTGCCGCTCGGCGCCGACCCGCCGAGCCGCCTGGCCACCCCCATCCACTTCGCGCCCGTCACCGGCGTGCGCGCCGCGCCGTGCCCGGGCGCCGAGGCCGTGCTCGACGACGCGGGGACGACGTGTTACCAGGTCGCCCGGGGGGTCACCGTCACCTCCGTGGTGAGGATCTCGACCGTCGCCGCCCAGGACGGCACCTATGCCGTGCGCGTCGTGCCCGCGCCCGACAGCCGCGCGCGGCTGGCCGACCTCATCAAGGACACGCTCAACCAGCAGCTCGCCGTCGTGGTGGACGACAAGGTCGTCACCGCGCCCCGGGTCGCCCAGCCCATGACCCAGGACAGCCTCAGCATCGCGGGCCTGTCCAAGGAGACCGCCGAGGCGCTGATGTCGCGCCTGCTCGGCGGCGTCGGCACGGTCACCGGCAGCGGCGCTCCGACCCCCACCCCATCCTGCCCCCCGACCGGCGTCCCCGGCACCGGGACGACCGGCGACCCGGGCACCGGGACGACGGGCGACCCGGGCACCGGTACCACCGGCAACCCCGGCACCGGTACCACCGGCAACCCCGGCACCGGGACGACGGGCGACCCGGGCACGGGCACCACCGGCACCCCCGGAACCGGCACCACGGGCGGCCAGGGGACGGGCGGCACGATCGGCGACCCGGGCGCCGGAACGGTCGGCGGCTCCCCGGTCTGCCCGCCCACCGCCGCGACGACGGCCGCACCGCCCCCCGGCGGCGTTACGACCGGGGTGCCCTCCGGCCCGCCCGCGACGGGCGTGCCCTCGGCGCCGGCCTCACAGCCGGGCTCGGTGCCGCTGGTCCCGCCCGGCGCCACGCACACCCCCGGAACCGGGACCGGCGCCACGCCCGCCGGGAAGGGCGCGCAGCCGGCGGGCTCCGCGAGCCCCCATGCGACCGGCGTCTCGGCGCGTGGCCCGCGCCGCACCCTCGACCCGCGGTTCTCCAGTTGCAAGCAGGCCCACGCGGCCAACTACGGGCCCTACACCAAGGGAGTCCACCCCGAGTACGACTGGTACGTCGACGGCGACCACGACGGCGTGGCCTGCGAGCGCGGCGACATCACCTGACCCGCCGCGCCGTGTCGTGCCGGCCCTGGCCTTGGCATGCGCACCGTGTCCCGCCGTGCCGCGCCGTGTCCCGCCGTGCCGCGCCGTGTCCCGCCGTAGCCGCCGGGCGGCGGGCGCGTCCCTGCGGCGGGGCCGATCACGGGGAGGCGGGGGACAGGGCGATGTCCTCGGGGCGGATGGGCACCCGCGACAGGGGCAGGCCCGTGGCGGCGCGGACGGCGGCGACGATGGCGGGGGTCGAGGACAGCGTGGGCGGCTCGCCCGCCCCGCGCAGGCCGTAGGGCGCCGCCGGGTCCGGATTCTCCAAGATCGACAGTTTCATGGGGGGCATGTCGAGGATGGTGGGGATCAGGTAGTCGGTGAACGACGGGTTGAGCACTCGTCCGTCCCGCACCTGGATCTCCTCCATGAGCGCCAGCCCCAGCCCCTGCGCCGACCCTCCGTGGATCTGCCCCTCGAGCGCCGTCGGGTTGATCATTTTACCGACGTCCTGGACGGCGGCCAGCTCGACCACCTTGACCAGGCCGAGGTCCACGTCCACGTCCACGACCGCCCGGTGGACGCACAGGGCGAGCTGGGTGTGGGAGTCGCCCTGCCCGGTGAGCGGATCCATGGGGCGGGTCGGCCGGTGGCGGTACTCGCGGGTCTCCTCGACCGGGCCGTGCTCCCGCAGCAGGTCGGCGAGCGCGAGGCCGGGGCGCTCGGCGAGCAGCGCGTTAAGGCGCTCGCGCACCGCCTCGCACGCGGCCTTGACCGCGCCTCCGGTGACGTAGGACTGCCGTGAGGCCGAGCTGGACCCGGCCGAGCCGACCGTCGTGTCGGCCGGGGCGACCGTCACCCGCCCGGCGCCCAGCTCGGGGAACTCGGCGAGCTCGGTGCGGGCGATCTGGGCCTGCACGGTGACCAGGCCCTGCCCGACCTCGGCGGCGGCGGTGTGGACGAGCACGTGCGGCTCGTCCCCGAGCAGCTCGACCCGGACGCGGGCCGTGCTGTAGTCGTCGAAGCCCTCGGAGAAGCAGATGTTCTTGATGCCGACCCCGTACCCGATCCCGCGCCGCACGCCCTCGCCGTGCGTCGTCTGGGCGACCCCGCCCGGCATGGACCGCAGATCGGACGAGCGCGCCGCGCCGGGCAGCGGCATGGCGGCCAGTTCGCGCAGCATCCCGGCCAGCGGCGCCGGAGAGTCGATCACCTGGCCGGTGGCCAGGCGCGACCCCTGCGACACCGCGTTGCGCAGGCGGATCTCCACCGGGTCGAGCCCGCACGCTTCGGCGAGCCGGTCCATCTGCGACTCGTAGGCGTAGCAGGCCTGCACCGCGCCGAAGCCGCGCATCGCCCCGCAGGGCGGGTTGTTGGTGTAGGCGCCGTAGGCGTCGATCGCGATGTTGGGCACCTCGTACGGCCCGACGCCGAGCGAGGCCGCGTTGCCGACGACGGCGAGGGAGGAGGAGCAGTACGCCCCGCCGTCCAGCACGATCTCGGCCTTGACGTAGACGAGCCTGCCCTCGCGGGTGGCGCCGTGCTCGTACCGCATGCGGGCGGGATGCCGGTGGACGTGGCCGAAGAACGACTCCTCGCGGCCGTAGACGATCTTGACCGGCCGGCCGGTGCGCAGGGCGAGCATGCTCGCGTGGATCTGCATCGACAGGTCCTCGCGAGCGCCGAACGCGCCGCCGACCCCCGCCAGCGTCAGCCGCACCTTGTCCTTGGGCAGGGCGAGGCAGGGGGCGATCTGGTCCTGGTCGACGTGCAGCCACTGTGTGGCGACGAACAGGTCGACGCCACCGTCCTCGGCCGGGACGGCCATCCCCGACTCGGGGCCGAGGAACGCCTGGTCCTGCATGCCGACCTCGTACTCGCCGGTGACGACGACCTCCGCGGACGGCGGGACGCTCCCCACGCGGACGGGCTGGTGGCGGACCAGGTTGCCGCCCGGCAGCACGTGCGGGCAGGCGGGGTCGAACAGGGCGCGTCGCGCGTCGGTGACGGCCTCGCGCGGCTCGTACACGACGACGATGGCGGCGGCCGCCCGCCGCGCGGTCTCGGGGTGGTCGGCGGCGACGATGGCGACCGGTTCACCCTGGTAGCGCACCTGGTCGATGGCCAGCACCGGCTGATCCTTGTGCTCCAGGCCGTAGAAGCGCTCGCCGGGGACGTCCTCGTGGGTGAGCACGGCGTGCACGCCGGGGATCGCGAGCGCGGGGCCGACGTCGACGGAGCGGATCCACGCCGAGGGGTGCGGGCTGCGCAGCGTGGCGCCCCACAGCATGTCCGCGAGGTACAGATCGGAGGAGTAGGCGAACTCCCCGGTCACCTTCAGGATGCCGTCCGGCCGGATGGCGCCGGTGCCGACGCCTTCGCCGAGGCTGCGCCCGCGCGCGGTCTGGGTCACACCGGCAGTACATCAGCCCAGCTCAGGGGCGCCAATAGGCGCGGGTGTGAAACGCCGGGGGCCGGTCGGGCGATGAGTTGGAGGTTCATCCAAATCGAGTGGTTAGCCTTGATAAGTGCGTATACGTGATCTCATCGCGGTGGACGGGCTGCGCCTCACCCTGCTGTCGGACCAGAGCCACCTGGACCGGCGGTTCACCGGCGCGCACATCACCGACCTGCCCGAACCCGGACGTTACCTGTCCGGGGGAGAACTCGTGCTCACCGGGTTGACCTGGCATCGCGGCCCAGGGGACTCCGCGCGGTTCGTCGGGGCCCTGGCCAAGGCCGGAGTGGCCGCGCTGGCCGCGGGACGGGCGCTGCTCGGCCACGTGCCCGACGACCTGGTCGAGGCGTGCCGGGAGCACGACCTCCCGCTGCTGGACGTGCCGGAGGAGGTGTCCTTCCGCGCGTTGAGCGAGGTCGTCGAGGCGCGCCTGGGCATCGGCGGCGCCGCCGACCTGCGGGGGGCGCTCGGCCGGCACCGCCGCATCGTCGCGGCCGTCGCCGAGGGCACCGGGCTGGACGAGCTTTTCACGGTGATCGCCCAGGAACTCGGCATCACCGGCGCGGTCGTCTCGGCGAGCGGCGCGGTGGTCGCGGGACGGCTGGAGGAGGATCTGCCGGCCTTACTCGCCCGCGAGTACCTGTCCGCGCCGCGCCTGCCCCACCTGGTGCGCACTCCGCGAGGGCCGTTCACGCTGTTCGCCGTCGACCGGTCGCACCGGGCGGCCGGCTGGGCGCTGGTCCTCGGTTCGGACCTGCTCGACCACGCCGACACCGGCTTCGAGCTCGCGGCCTGCGTCGCGCTGCAGCGCGGCCGCACCGAGGAGGGCCGCAGGGTGGAGCGGCGGCTGGCCGAGGAGCTGATCGGGCTGGCCATCACCGGGTCGGGGAGCGGGCCGGAGCTGGTGGCCCGCCTGCGCACCTGCGGCATCGGACCCGAGGAGCCGTACGCGGTGGTGACGGCGGCCGTCGTCAGGCCCGGAGCCACCGACGGACCCGACGCCGCCACGCTCGGCGGCCAGGTTCTGGAGGAGTTGCTCGACCGGCGGATCGTCGCCGCGCGGGGAGCGGACGGGGCCGTCGCCCTCGTGCCGCTGCGGATCATGGGGGCCGAAGCGCGGGCCATGACAGCCGATTCGGCAGGGGAGATGGCCTCTGACCTGGGCCTGAGCACACAAATCGACCGGGACCGCGGACCTCGTGTCAGGTCCGCTGCCGAATCGATGCACATTCATCCGCAAGTGCGGGCGCAAGTGCATGGGCAAATGCAGTCTCATGTGCAAGCATTGGTACACGCGATAAGGGAACGTGTGACGGCCCTCTCGGCCGGGATGCCGAGAGCGCAGGTGGCCATAGGCGTCAGCGCCTGGCTCACCGGTGCCACGGGCATCCGGGGCGGTGCCGAGGAGGCTGGTCACGCGCGGCGTCTGGCGGAGGCGCGGGGTGGAGGGGTGGTGACCAGTGACGAGATCTACACGCACGCCTTGTTGCTCGCCACCGTGCCCGCAGAAGTCCGCAGGTCCTTCTCCGACCGCATCCTCGTGCCGCTCTTCGCGTACGATCGGCGGCACCGGTCGGAGTTGGTCCGTACGCTGGACGTCTTCCTCGAGTGCGCCGGCTCGTGGAACAACTGTGCCGAACGTCTGCACGTGCATGTGAACACGGTGCGGTATCGCATCCGGAGGGTCGAGGAGCTCACCGGACGTGATCTCGGTTCCATGGCGGACCGGGTGGACCTTTTCCTTGCGCTACGTGCGAACTGAATATCGAGTCAGCGGTTCAGGAAGACCGAATGGTGAATCAGCAGCAGTACAAGTCCGCACGCGAGTTCTGGGCGGCGGGGGACATGTTAATGTCCGTACCATTGCCGGCAACACCGAAGACGGCCGAAAAAGCTACGGCCAGGGTGAGAAGTGCGAGGCGGCGGCGACGCATGGCTGACTCCTGTCGGTCGGGGATTGTCGGGGCTTACATCTTGAAGGGGTGCCGGTGAGCGGTCAAGATCTTATTGGTCAGCGAATCAGAATGACCCGCCGCCAGCGCGGTCTTTCCCAGGCGCAATTGGCACATCCGGAACTCTCGGACAGTTATGTATCACTGATCGAGAGTGGAAAGCGTACGCCCACCGCGGCCGTTCTGGAACTGCTGGCCGCCAAGCTCGAATGCTCCCTAACGTACCTGATCAACGGCGTCACGGCCGAACAGATGCAGGATCTCGAGCTTCGCCTGGGCTACGCCGGCCTGGCGCTCAACAACGGCGAGGTCGCCGAGGCCAGGCGGCGTTACGCCGAGCTCCTCGAGGACGGCAGCCTCACCGGGCTGCGCTCGCTGCTCCAGCAGGCCGAGTACGGCTACGCGCTGGCCAGCGAGGCGTGCGGCGACCTCGACGAGGCGATCGAGGTGCTGCTGCGGCTGCGCAGGTCCTCCGGCGACTCGATGCCCTCCGACCAGGCCGTGGCGATCGCGGTCGCCCTGACCCGCTGCTACCGCGAGCGCGGCGACCTCGCCGCGGCGGTGCAGGTCGGCGAGGACACGCTGCTCGGCGCCGGCCGGCCCACCTGGAACGACGCCCTGGTCGAGCTGGGCGCGACCCTGCTCAGCGTCTACGACGTGCGAGGCGACCTGCTGCGCGCCCGGCAGTTCTCGATGGAGCTGCTGGCCGCTGCTGAGATGCTCAACACCCCCCGCTCCACCGTCGCCGCGTGCTGGAACGCCGCCATCGTCGCCGAGAAGACCGGCCGTGGCGACGAGGCGCTCTCTTTGGTCGAGCGGGCGCTGGCCGTGCAGTCGGAGACCGGCGAGGCGCGCAACCTGGCCAGGCTCCGCGTCGAGTACGCCATCCTGATGCTGCGCACGCGTCCCGCGGAGGCCGCCGCCTGCCGTGACCTGATGCTGCGTGGCGAGCGCGAGCTGATGTCGACCTCGGCGAGCACCGTCGACCTGGCCGTGGTCTCGATCTACCTGGCCAAGGCCGAGCTGGTGCTCGGCAACGCCGCCAAGGCCGTCGAGTACGCCCGCCGGGGCAGGGACATGCTGGGCGAGCGCACCCCGGCGCTGCTGGACGAGGCCCGCCTCACGCTGGCCCACGCCCTGCTGCTCCAGGAGGAGACGGCGGAGGCGACCGTCGAGCTGCTCGCCGTGGAGGAGTCTCTGGAGCACTCGCCCGCCTCGCGCAAGGCGGCCGAGGGCTGGCTGGCCACCGCCACGGTGCTGGAGCGTCTCGACGACCGGGAAGAAGCCAGCGTCGCCGCCTACCAGCGCGCCCTCGCCAGCGTCGGCCTCTGACCGGCCGCCTCCGCGCTTCCGCGCGCCGGGGGCACCCGCTTCCGCGCCCTCGGACCACCCGGTCCGAGGGCGCCGGCGTGCCCGGCGGATGACGATTCGCGGGAACGCCGACGTGGCCGGAGGGCGGGGGACCTGTGAGGTTCGTGTCAGGGCGGACGGCGGGCGGGCGGTCATCTCGTCGGGGTTTTCCACAGGCGGAGACGTGCGGTGAGGACCGGCCCGTCACGTGAGTAGCCTTAGGGTGCTATGAGGACTTCCCCGCTCGCCGCCGCGCTGGCGATCCTGGTCGCCGCCGTCCTGGGCACGGCGTTCGCCGCGCCCGCCCTGGCCCACACGGCGCTCAAGAGCAGCAACCCCGAAAAGGGGGCCACGGTCAAGAGCCTCGACTCGGTCATGCTGACCTTCACCGAGTCCGTGCGCCTGCCCGTGGTGCTCGTCCGCGATGCCGCGGGCCAGGAGCACCACGACGGAAAGCCCAAAGCCGACGGCCCGACGGTGACCCAGAAGGTCGCCGGCCCGCTGCCCTCCGGGAAGTACACCATCGCCTGGCGGGTGGTCTCCGACGACGGCCACCCCATCGAGGGCGAGATCCCCTTCACGGTGAAGGCGCCGGAGGCCGCCGCGTCGCCGTCGGCGTCCTCTTCGTCGAGCACGCCCTCCGCCTCTCCCTCGACGAGCGTCCTGCCGGCGCCCGCGACCTCCGCCTCCCCGGGCGGGGGAGCGGCGGCCGATCCGGCCGCCACGCCGGTGTCCGACACCGGGGGCCAGGGCGGCGGCATCGCCACCTGGGTGTGGATCGTCATCTTCGGTCTGTCCGGCATCGGCATCGGCATGGCCCTCACCCTGCGGAAGAAGTCGTGAGCAAGACCCTTCGCCTCGCGGTCGCGGGGACGTGCCTGGCGCTCGGCGCCCTGGCCGTCGCCATGGTCGTGGGGGGCGCGGCCACCCCGCGCGTGATCCCCGGCCTGCCCGACGAGGGCCTGCTGACCCGCTGGGCGCTGCCGGTGTCCAAGCTCGCCATGGACACCGCGGGCGTCCTCAGCGTGGGGCTGCTGCTCTTCGCCGCCGCGCTGCTCCCGAGCGACAAGGGCCTGCTGGGCGCCTCCGCCCTCACCTACGTCAGGGCCGCCTCGTGGACGGGCCTGCTGTGGGCGGTCGCCGCGGCCTCCACCCTGGTCTTCAGCCTCTCCGAGACCCTGGGCACCCCGGTCGGCGACGTCCTCGGCGGCGACGAGCTGACCAGCTTCGCCAGCCAGGTCCCTCAGGGCATCGCCCTCACCCTCGTCGTGCTGTTCGGCACGGCCATCGCCCTGTTCGCGCGGGGCGCCATCACCGCCGGCTCCGCGGGGGGGCTGCTGGTGCTGTCCCTGGCCACGCTGATGCCGCCCGCCCTCACCGGCCACTCCGCCTCGGCGCCCAACCACGGCCTGGCCACGACGAGCGTCGCGCTGCACCTGCTGGTGCTGGCCCCGTGGGTGGGCGGCCTGCTGCTGCTCTGCGTGCACGCCTTGCGGCGCGGTCCCCACCTCGACCTGGCCGCCCAGCGCTTCTCCCGCGCGGCCCTGTGGTGCTTCATCGGCGTGGGCGTGTCCGGGCTGTTCAGCGCGCTGAGCAGGCTCACCTCGGTGGGCGACCTGTTCACCTCCTCCTACGGCCTGATCATCATGGCCAAGATCGTCGCCTTCGCCGCGCTCGGCGTGATCGGCTGGTGGCACCGCGGCCGCACGCTGTCGGCGCTCGCCGCCGGGCGGCCCGGCGCCTTCACCCGGCTCGCCGGCGTCGAGGGCCTCATTATGCTGGTCGCCGTCGGCCTGGCCGTCGCGCTCTCCCGCACGGCCCCGCCCCCGCTCGACCTGCCCGTCGACCGCGCCTTCGAGCTCCTGGGCTACCTCGTCCCGCCGCCGATCTCCGTGGCCAACCTCCTCACGCTGTGGTGGTTCGACCTGTTCTTCGCGGTGGTCGCCGCCCTGCTGGCCGGCCTGTACGGGGCGGGCGCCGTCCGGCTGGCCCGCCGCGGAGACCACTGGCCCGTGGGCCGCACGATCAGCTGGGCCATCGGCGTGCTGCTGCTCGTCCTTGTCACCCAGAGCGGCGTGGCGCGCTACGCCCCCGTGCTGTTCAGCGTGCACATGACCGAGCACATGGTCCTGTCGATGCTCGTGCCGATCTTCCTGGTGCTCGGCGCCCCCGTCACCCTGGCCCTGCGCGCGCTCAAGCCCGCCGCCCGGCGCGGCGACCGCGGCCCGCGCGAGTGGATCACCACCATCCTGCACAGCAGGTTCGTCAAGGTGGTCACCCATCCGGCCATCGCCACGGCCCTGTTCATCGTGTCCACCTACGCCCTGTACTTCACGCCGCTGTTCGCCGCGGCCATGGAGGAGCACCTCGGGCACATCGCGATGACCGTGCACTTCCTGCTCAGCGGCACCCTGTTCTTCTGGGTGATCATCGGCATCGACCCGGCGCCGACCAAGCTCCCCTATGTCGGGCGGCTCCTGCTGCTGTTCGTCACCATGCCCTTCCACGCCTTCTTCGGCATCGCGCTCATGAACATGGGCACCCCTCTGGCGGGCGAGTGGTACGACCAGCTCGGCCGCACCTGGGGTGCCTCCGGCGTCGCCGACCAGAGCACGGGCGGGGCCATCGCCTGGGCCTTCGGCGAGATCCCCACGCTCATCGTGCTCATCGCCCTGGCCTTCCAGTGGTATCGCGACGACCAGCGCACGGCCCGGCGGGCCGACCGGCGCGCGGACGCGCGCGCCGCCAAGGAGGGCGGCACCGGCGACGCCGAGCTCGACGCCTACAACGCCTACCTCTCCCGGCTCAACCAGCCCGGCGGCCGCGAATGACCGCTCTCCACCGCGACGCGCCGCGACCTACCTGCGGGTAGCGTGGCATCAAGGAGTTCGGGCATAACCACCTTGGGCCGGATAGCGGCATATCTGCCTCCCGGGGTGGTCTCGCCTTCACTCCGAGCGATTTTCTCGACCGCTCTTCAAGCACGCGCCGGTAGCGCACCGCCGTCCCATCGGCGGTGACGCGGTGGGGCCGGGATCACGTAGCCCGGAGCGGCGCGCGGCCCAGAAGGGTTGGGGGAGTTGTACGAAGAGTTGCGCATGCGCGGAAAGCGAAGTCTGGCGCGGGCGATCGAGGACTATCTGACGGAATGGTCGGAGCGCACGGGAATCACCGTCGAGGTATGGGCCATGCCCAAAGACAGGGTCACCGGACCGGTCGCCGACGCCGTCTACGCCGTCGTGCTGGAGGCGCTCGCCAACGTCGAGATGCACAGCGGGGCCCACACACTCTCCGTCGCCCTCACCACGGGGAGCGGTGGGCTGCGGCTCACGATAAGCGACAACGGCATCGGCTTCCCGCCGGGACGCACCGGCCGCGGCATGGACATGATGAAGCGGCGCTTCAGCGAGGTGGGCGGCACACTGACGGTCAACAGCGTCGTCGGCGAGGGCACCACCGTCAGCGGCCACATCTGACCCACCGGGCCTTGGGGTCGTGGTGAGGGGGCCACGACGGGGGAGGGGCTGTGGTCAGGGGGCCGTGACGGGGCCGGAGGCGCCGGTGGAGTGCGAGATGTCGAGTCGCAGCTCCACGGCCTCCACCGGGCCCGCCTTCGCGGCGAACACGACGCCGGCCAGCGCGCCGATGAGGGCCAGGAGGCTCAGAGCAGGGGTGTGACCACGTGTCCCGCGCGCGTCCGCCATCCACGTCTCCTTCCGTGCCGGTGATCTCCGCGGCACCGCATCGATCGCCGGCGCCGATGTCCGCGGCTGACCGGAGATACGCGGAACACCCACCGATCGTTCGACCGGCCCTCCGATGACCCGACCGGCCCTCCGATGACCCGGCCGGCCCTCCGATCGTTCGCCGGGCCCTCCGATCGTGTGAACCGTCGGCGCTCGCGCGGTTCCGCCCCGGTCGTGTGGTGCGTCCCCGGTCGTGTCCTGGGTCGTGCGGTGTGTCGCGGTCGTGCGGTCCGGCCCACGGTCGGCTGGGATGATCACCGCGGTCACGAGGGTCGCCGGCGGAGGGGCGCAGGGGCCTCAGCAGAGGGAGGTGGAGTCCTGCTGGGCGTAGAGGCGCCCGCACTGGCGGACCACGACCTGCGCGCCGTCGGGGTCGACGGTGACCAGCAGGATCGGCCGGTCCAGGGCGTGCCGGCCGTCGGAGGCGCCGTGCAGCTTGATCAGCCCGCTGTCGCCGTCGATCTCCTGGAGCTTCTCCAGCGCCAGCAGCACGCCGGCCCGGTCGACCATGCCCGGCGCGCCGGCCGCGGCCGCCGGGCCGCCCTGGCCGGAGAACGCCACCTGCGCAGCCCCGATGAGCACGTCCGCCGCGTCATGCGCCTGCACGGCGTACTCCTTGGACGGCAGCCGGGTGCTGGGCAGCCTGTCCATGTGCAGCTCGGTGATCAGCGTGCTCAGCTGGTGGTAGAAGTCGCTCCTGAACTCGGTGGGGACGTTCGCCCACGCGCTCTCGGCGGCCAGCGCCACGTACATGACCCGCACCCGGTTGTTGCGTCCCAGCGCGGTGGAGTAGTCGTTGACGTACTGCGTGATGTCGTCGTTGGCCATCACCGTGAGCCGGTGGCACTGCGACTTGGCGATCGCGTCGACGAAGGCGCCGAACTGCGCGGTGCGACCGGCGTAGTACACCAGCTCCGGCTTGACCGGCCGGGCGCACACCTGCGTGACCTTCTCCTCCAGCGCGGCCGCGTTGGAGTAGCCGATCGAGGTCGCCCCCTTGCCGAAGTCGCGGACGAACCTGGCGCCGAGGTCCTTGGTGAACAGGTCGCTGAGCATGGTGTCGGTGAACACGGCCGCCGTGCGGGCGGGCGGGACGCCGCGCTGGGGGATGCCCGCGCGCGCCCACCGCGCCGCCGCGGCGGCCAGCAGGCTGTTGGGCGGGGCCAGCGGGAAGAAGGAAGGGATGAAGGACTGCCCGTCGCCGCGCCGCCCGAGGTCGTCGTAGGTGGAGGTGGTGCTGATCACCGGCACGGCCTTGCGGCCGAGGATCTGGATCGCGGCCTGGACCTCCCGCCGGCTCTCGCCCAGGCCCACCACGCCGATCACGCTCGGATCGCGGTCGATCTCGCGCAGCACCTGCCGGGCGACGTCCTGCGCGTACCGGAAGTCGGCGCCGGCGTTGGCGACGAGCACCCGCATCTGCAGCTTGCTGCCGTCGCCGCTGTTGCCGATCAGCCTGCCCTGCTCCAGGGCGATGCCGGCCAGCTCGCCGTGGATGTCGGTGAGCGCGTCGTCGGCCGCGGCGACCGCCTTCCCCGGGGTGGTCAGCTTCCCGAAGTAGATCACGGTCGCGTAGGGGTTGCCCGAGGCCAGGACGGAGCGGTTCTGCTGGTCGATGCGGCCGAGCACGGCCGCCAGATGCGGGGCGAAGACGAAGCCCCCGTCGCTGATGCCCACGCACTCACCCGTCCCGGCGCGCCAGATGCCGGGGCCGCAGTTGCTCGTCGCCGTGGCCAGGACGCGGACCAGCGACAACGCGACCAGGGCCGTCACGGTGACCCACGGCAGGATCGGGTGCGCCAGCAGCGGGCGCCGCCGCCCGCGGACCGGGACGTTGATCTTCTCCAGGATCGGCGCGTCCTTGGGTTCGACCTCGATGCGCAACACGCGGTGCGAGCCCAGGGCGCGGTCTCTGGCCAGCTCCTTCCCCCACTGCTCCCACAGTTCCTCGGTGAGCTCGGGCCGGCCCGTCATGATCGGCACGTCGTCGCCGCCGGGCCGCGCCGGGGGCAGGATCCGCTGGTCGCCGGGACCGGTCACGACCACCAGCAGCGGGTCCGACAGGCAGGTGATCGCGCGCACCTCCTCGATGCGGGCGACAAGGCGGCTGCCGTCTCCCTCGGCCAGCAGCACCGGGTAGGACGTGCGCGCCCAGGCGACCCGCCGCCACACCTTCCACAGGCGGCGCTCGTACCCCTGCCGCAGATCCTCCAGGAACGCGTTCACCAGCAGGCGCTCGATGCCCTCGTTCGCCTGGACGGCCTCCAGCCTCTTGCGGTCCTCGCCCGGCTCGGCCTGCCGGGCCCACGCCTGCGGGCCGGTCACGGACGGCGCCGGCGGATCGTCGGGAACGGCGCTCACCGGAGGAAGCGAGGCGACCGGGGGGATGCCGCGCGGCGGGACGGTGGGGCGGGCGGCGCCCGGGTCGCCGAGCGCGACCGACTCGGCCCGGCGGCGGAACTGCAGCAGGCGGACGGCGAAGGTGGTGACGTCGTGCGGCTGGTTGCGGCGCTGGCCGGGCATGAGGAACGGCTGGCGGCGGAACCACCGGTAGCGGCGCCGCCCGGCCCAGTTACGCGACAGCAGCAGGACGTGGAACGATCCGATCACCGGGCCGGCGAGGATCGCGCACACGCCGAAGAGCGTGGTCAGCTGGTCGGCCCATCCGGCGCTCAAGATGGCCGTGGCGGCGGCCCAGGCCGGCAGCGGGCCCTCCGCGTAGGCGCGGACGTTCGCCCAGAAGTTGCGCCGGTCCTGCCCGGTGCCCGCGCTGATCTGCCTGCGCCGCTGCCGCACGGCCCTTTTCACCCCGTCGTGCAGGCGGTCGGGCTCGTCCTCGGGAACCTGCAGGTCGAGCATCCACAGCACCTGCGCGAACAGCGGGAACCGCAGGTGCGCCTCGCCGGGTGGGGCGACGGCCGCGAGGTCGCGCGTCACCTGGCGCAGCCGTGCGGCGAGCGCGGCGTACGGCGGAGCGGGGCGCTCCCCGGCCGGCGCGCCCTCCTCCTGCTCGGTGGAGGGCGCGAGGTGGGCGAACGGTGTGCCGTCGCACCGGGCCTCCAGCGCCTGGACCGCCGCCGACGTCGCCGCGTACTGCCCGGTGACCCACACCACGGGCAGCGGCACGTCGCCGCCGCGCCAGGTGGGACGCACGCGCATCTGGTCGAAGACGCGCAGGAACTCGCGGACGCCCTCGTTGCGCCTGCGGTAGCTCTCGTCGGGGTCGTGACGCGGGACCGTTCCCGTCTGGTTCCCGGTGCGGTTCCCGGACGGGGAGCCGGGCGACGCGGTGGCCGGGTCGTCCGGATCCGGGGAGGGCGGGGGTGCAGGGGGCACTGGGTTCACTCCCGATCGGCAGGGGCTGACGCGCTCGCTTTCGGCTGGTCGTGCGGTGGGGAGGGGTCGGATTCCAGCATAGGCTTCCGGCGCCCGCGGCGGTCGAAGCTCACGTCCACAGATGGGCCGTGGGCTCGTGGCGCCCGGCGTCCGGGCTCGCGGCCGGTGTCGAGGTCGGCGGGGTGCGGGCGGTCAGAGGTCGCGTCGCATGCACACCCGGGGCCAGCGGTCCAGGCCGAGCGCCCGCTCGCGCCGGCGCAGGTCGCGCAGGCCCGGGGTCAACTCGGCGTCGTCCAGTGACCAGAACCCGCACCGCTCGTAATAGGGGGCGTTCCACGGCACGCGGGTGAAGGTGATCAGCGTGAGCGCCGGCAGGCCCTCGGCCGTGGCGTAGGCGGCGGCGTGGTCGATGAGCGAGCGTCCCATGCCCCTGCGGGCCGACGCGGGATGCACCGAGACCTGTTCCAGGTGGAGGTTGCCGTCGATCACGTCGGCGAGGAGGTAGGCGACCGGCCGGTCACCGGCGTCGGTCTTCACCCACGCGCGTCCCGCGCGCTGGTAGCCGGCCAGGACGTCGATGGGGAAGGGCTCGTCGTCGGCGACCTTCGTCATGCCCAGGTCGAGGAAGGATCGCCCGGCGGCGCGCTCGATGTCCTGCAGGAGGGAAAGCTCGTCGAGGGCGGCCATACGGATGCTCATCGGCTCATTGTCGTCGCCGCCGGCGCCGCTGAACAGTCGTTTACGTGCGGCCCGGCGCCCGCCGGAAGGCGGTGGTCGCCGGGGCCGCGGCCATGATGGGCCCGAGCACGACCCGGCCGGCCTTGAGGGTGTTCACGAACGTGGACCATTCGCCGGAGGCGACGACGAGGGCGGGGCCGTCGGGGTTCTTGGAGTCACGCACGGCGATGGCGTCCTCGCCGGCCAGGTTGCTCGCCACCTCGACGCAATGGCCGCCATTGTCACCAGACCGAGATGATTTGCGCCATAACGCGTGGCTCAGGTCCATTTGTCTACCGCTTCCTTGATTACTTTGAGCGACAGCGACTGAGGGAAGGCCTCCGCCCTGATGGCGTCGTAACGAGCGGTCAGCGACGCGATCGCGTTTCGATCGGTCATCGTGCGTCCGTCGGGCACCGAATCCACATATACCGTATAAGGCGTGCCGCGCTGTTCGGCTATAACGAATCCGGCAAGAAGTCCGGGGATGGCCTCGGCGTCGAACGGAACGATCTGGATCGTCACCCGCGGGTGCTCCGCAATTTCCAGAAGGTGCAGCATCTGATCGCGCATCACCTCCTTACCGCCGATGGGACGGCGCAGGACGCCTTCGTCCATCAAACTGAGGACCAACGGCGGGTTTTCCTGGGACAAGATGCTCTTGCGTTGCATCCTGCCGGCCACTCGCTCCTCCACTATTTCGGGTGTGCTGTCGGGCGCGCGGCAGAAGACTCGCCGTGCATATGGCTCGGTCTGGAAGATCCCCGGAACGAGCAGTGGGTCCCAGGTCTGGATCGCGGTCGCCCGCCGCTCCTCGAAGGTGAAATCGCGGAAATGATCGGCGACCGGAGGCGGCGGTGGCCAGCCCTCCAGGTAGAGGGCCTCGAAGTCCCCCTCCAGGCCGAATGCCTGGTCACAGCGCTTGGCGAAGTCCTCGCTGGGGGTGCGCTTGAGGTTCTCCACCGCGCCGACGAGGCTGCCGGAGAAGCCCACGCGCCGGCCGAGTTGCCCTTGGGTGAGGCCGGCGAGTATCCGGTGGCGCTGAAGCTCGTAGGCGAAGCGGGCGCGCGCGGATTCCCCGGGGTTGATTTTCGTCATATGTGGCATTTGAAACATCTATTCCATTTCGGGAGTGGTGACATGGGAGGGGTGACCGCCGTTCCACGGAGACCGTGGTTCCGGTGTGTAGTTAATCGGATACCCAAGGTAATGGATCGGGAGTATCACGAGAAGACAGAATCGTTATGGCCGGCGCCGTCGCATCTCGACGTGCCGGAAAAGCGGCATGCGGGCTGGGCGCTGGAACGGTCATATCCATACGATCCGGGCAGCCCTTTTCCGGTCGTCCGTGGGATGAACTCTGGCCGCTGTTCTCCCCGGGCCGTCCGGTACCACCGCGGTGTGAAGAATCGGCCGGTGTCCTGATCTGCCGCGCTAATGGGGCCGCGTCGCTGGGCAATGGCACACCAATTCGGCACACGTGATGTGCGCGTGGCGCGGAAACGCCGAGCCGGCCCGCGTCCCGCGATTCGCCGGGGCGCGGACGCGCGTTCGGGTGGGCGAGTGGATGGGGCGGGTTCGCCCCCGGGGACCGCTCCACTCCCCGCGAACCCGTGCGCCGCGCCGCCGTTCTTGACTCCGTCCGCTCGTTCCGCAGTCAGTGCCGCGTCTCGGCGTCGTTTCGGAGGGTTTCTCATGTTCCAGTGGCGCGCATATAACGAAATGGTATCGACCGAGGTCGTGGGCTTGTGAGCCGCGGTTGTCCGTGTTCTTTGGGTGGGTTTGGGAGCGAAACGATCACTTAATGGCACCAATTCCGGTGGAATGATGACGTAGCGGACGTCGGTCAGTAAGGCTCGACAGCACATCCGCATTCGCCGGGTGTGAGTCCACGGACGCCGAGATGGTCAAGGGAGAGACGAGTGTCGGCAGCTCGTTCCAACTCCGGGTTCTCGCCGGACGTCGCGGCGGCTCTGAGCCAGGCCGACCGGGGAATTCGCATGCGGATGGGCGACCATCACGCGCTGTTCGACTACTGGCGCTTCGCCATGAGCACGATCTGCAGCGTGGACGCCTTCTACGTGGGGTTCTACCGGGAGGGGCGCAGAATCGTCTATCCGTACACCTACGACGACACCATCGCCGTCAAGCGCTACATGCCGCCGGAGGTGTTCGGATACGGCCCCACAGGGCAGGCCGCGTGGATTCTGCGGAACAAGCGCACCTACACCTACGCCAGCGACAACGGCATGCTCCTGCACCACGGCGTCGCCTTCGGCGACGACCAGCGGGTGTCGGCCGACGCCATCACGATCCCCATGTTCGACACCCGCGACGGCGAGGAGGTGGTGATCGGCCTGGCCTCCATCCAGACCTACAAGAGCCACGCCTACACCGACGAGCACGTGCGGGCCTTCGAATGGACGGCCGCTTCGGTGGCGACCGTGCTCGCCCGCGAGCGGGAGGACGAGCTCAACCGTGAAGGGCTGGCCGTCCCGCCGGCCGGCGCGGACGGCGACCAGCCGTCGGTGGTGGAGGTGGTGCAGGACGTCTCGGAGATCCTCGCCGAGCTGCACAGCAAGATCTGCGCGGTGGAGGAGGCCATCCCGATCGGAGAGCGAGAGCTGGTGCGCATGGTCAGGGAACTGCGGCACCAGTGCGAGCGGGGCCAGACCGAGACCATGGACATCATCGCCCGGCCTTCCGTCCGGGCCGAGAACCTGCTCAACTCGCTTTCCTCCAAGGAGCGGGAGATCGCCTTGCTGATCGCGCGCGGCGGCCTGAGCAACAAGGAGATCGCCGCGCGGGTTTTCGTCACCGAATCCACCATCAAAGGCCACGTCTCCCGCATATTGCGCAAGCTCGGCGTCGAGCAACGGTCCGGTATCGCGGCCAGGCTGGAGCAATTCTTCGACTAGTGCCGCCGGTTCCGGTCGGGGGCGGCGCTCCCGGCGCGTCCGTACCCCCTGAGGACCCCTGGCCGATCTTGTGTGACCGCATCGTCCCTGGACGGCGGCGTCTCGCACGTTACTTGCGAACCATTCGCAACACACGTTCGTCTGCACGTTCCGCGTTCTCTGTATGGTGCTCTGAGGTCGTTTGAGGTGTTTCTCGGGTGCCCTCTCCCCGCATTGTGGTCACCGGCTGTTCACTCGGCTTCACCGAGCGAGCCCAGGCAGTACTTAGTACTGCGGTATCCACCGGGAAAACCCACCCCAAGGGGTGGCGCTATGGGTGATCGATGCGGATATCGTCCTTATGTCAAAAGGGAGGGGTTTGTCGGCACCTGGCGGCTTCCGGCCGTCGGCACGGGGGGGAGACGGGTCGACGTCGCCGGTGGTGCCGGCGCAGGCGAGGAGCGGCTATGGAGGGGTTGACCATCGCCATCCTCGGGATCACGCTGCTGTCCGGAGTCGTCTATTCGTGGAGCAACCGGCGGGGGAGCGACGCGCTCGCGTCGATCGCCGGTGAATTCCCGATGACGCCCGAGCAGGCCGCGCTGATCGCGATGGAGGCTGGTCTGACATGGCGGGAAAGGGCGAACGGCAGAGCCGTGCCCGTGACGCGTAGCGGAGATGTACTGAAGGTCGAGATCGAGTGCGGTGCGGGAGTGATGTCGTTCGAGATCCGCCAGACCCCGTCGGGAAGCCGGGTCACCGGGCGGGCCGAGGAGATCGCGATCGTCCGGATGCCGCAACTGGGAGGGTTCGGCGTCTCACCGGCGGACGTGCTGACCATGACGGCGGGCATGCCGAGGAACCCCGCGCGGCTGCTCCGGCGGCGCGAGCGGGTCTTCGACGCCCTCGCCTTCGCGGCACGCGAGGGCGACTCGGCCGGAGTGGATCACGTCCACGAGCCGGAGACCGTCCTCGCCGCGAACACCGGCCGAAGGACGGACGCCGGCCAAGGGCGGGAAACCGGCCAGAGGGAGGACGCCCGGCGAAGGGAGGACGCCGGTCAGGGGACGGACGCCCGTCAGGGGACGGACGCCGGTCAGGGGACGGACAGCGGTCGCGGTGCGCATGCCGGGCGTGGTAGCGGTCGGCTGATGCGCGTCCGGCGAGGTGCGGTGGCCCGGCATCGGGCGGGCGCCCGCGGTGCGGTGGACGTGCTTTACGGAGTGGACGCGGGCCGAAGACGGTGCGACGCCGTGCCGAGGCCCTGACCAGCGCGCAGGCCGGCCCCGTCGCCGGGTGGGCGGCGACGGGACCGGCCTGTGTCCTTCGCCGGCGCCGCCGCGCGGTGTCCGGGGTGTCGTTCACCCGTGCCTGTGCCTGTGCCGGTGCCGCCGTGCGGCGTCCGCGGTGTCGTCCACCTGTGCCGGTGCCGCGGTGCGGCGTCCGCGGTGTCGTCCACCTGTGCCGGTGCCGCGGTGCCGCGGTGCGGCGTCCGGGGTGTCGTCCGCCTACCGGCGGTGTCGTCCGCTGTGGGCGGTGCGGGCGGCCGTGATCGAGCGCCCGCACCGCTGTCAGAGGGGCTCAGTCGCGGATGATGTGGACGTCCACCACCGCCGACCGGCCCGCCTCGACGGCCTCGAGGCCGCGGCGCAGCGCGGGCAGCAGGTCGGCCCGGTCGGTGACGGTCTCGCCGTGGGCGTGGCAGGCGCGGGCGACGGCGGCGAAGTCGGGCGGCGCGCTGAAACGCGTCCCCTCGGCGTCCCCCCGGTTCGCGGACAGGCCCTCGGGGAACAGCTCGAAGACCGGCAGCCGGCTGGCGCGGTAGCCGTCGTTGTTGAGCACGACGGCCATGATCGGCGCGCCCGCCTCGGCCGCGAGGCACAGCGCCGCCGTCGGCACGCCGAACATGAAGCTGCCGTCGCCCACCACGGTCACGACCCGGCGTCCCGGTGAGGCCAGGCTGACGCCCACCGCCCCGCCGAGCCCCCAGCCCAGGCCGGGCGACCCCGTGCCGTACATGGTGGCGGCCTCGGTGCGGGCGAGGTTCTCGTGCAGCGCGCGGGCGTTGGTGACCGACTCCTCGACGACGAGGTCGTCGGCGCGCAGCACCTCGTTCAGCGCGGTGACGACCTCGGCCCCGGTCATCGGCCCCTCGGCGGCGCCGCTCGTGGCCGCCGAGGCCGTCTTGCTCGCGGACGTGGAGGTGCCGGTGGCGGTCGCGGCCGGCCGCGTCGCGGGCGCGGTGTGGCCGATCTCCTCCAGCCGGTCGGCGATCTGGCCGAGGGCGGTGACCCCGTCGGCCGTCACGGCCACGTCCACCGGGAAGGTCCACATCGGCATGTCGGTCTTCAGCGGGTCGACGTCGATGTGGACGACCGTCGCGTCCTCGCGGGGATGGGTGAACCTCGGGATCCACGGCACGTCCGCGTCCACGACCATGATCAGGTCGGACTCCTCGACGGCCTGCTGCGCCTCCGCCGCCGTCAGCAGGTTCATCGGGTGCGACGTCGAGATGCTGACGCAGCCGCTCTCGGCCAGATCGACGACCCGGACCCGCGCGAGATCGGCCAGGCGCGTGACCGCGTGGAAGCCCTCGGCGCGGCGGCCCACCTTCGCGGTGATGAGCAGCGGCCGTTCGGCGCCCGCCACCCGCTCGGCGATCCAGCGCACGGTCTCGGGGTCGGCCGCGGGCGGGCGGGGGACCGCGTAGCCGGTGGTGCGGCCCAGCTCCGGCGCCGGCGGGTCCATCAGGACGTCGCGGGAGACCATGAGGTACGACGGCCCGGGCACCCCGCCCGTAGCGACCTGCACCGCACGGCCGATGGCCCGGGCCAGCATGCCCGGCCGGGTGATCTCGGTGACCCACTTGGCGTACCCGCGCACGACGCCGGCCTGGTCGGGGACGTCCTGCTGCCAGTGGATGGTGTGGGAACGGCCGCCGGGCGCGCCCGGTTCCTCCGCGTACGGCGTCTTGCCCGCGATGACCACCACTCCGGCGCGGTCGCGCAGCATGTTGTGCACCATGGCGCCGAGGTTCTGCGTGCCCACGTCCACGTGCACGAACACGGCCTGAGGGCGACGGGTCACCTGCCAGTAGCCGTGCGCCGCGGCCAGCGCGACCGCCTCGAACGAGCAGATGATGACCTTGGGGGCGGGCGCGCCGGCCTTGGCCAGCGTGGCGATCGCCTCCTGCAGCGGGGCGGAGTCCGTGCCGGGGTTGAGGAACAGGTGCTCCACGCCGTGCTCGGCGAGCAGCCACAGCAGGTGCTCGGCGGTCGTCGCCGGCTGGAAGTGGTCCACGCGGTATCTCCTGACATAACTGACATAGCGGCATCTATCGCGCGTTGAATCTGCGTCGAGTGCTGAGCGTAGAAGATCAGCGCCCGCGCCGTCTCCCCCTCGGCGGCAGGACCGGAGGCGCCCGGCACCCTTGAGCATCCGGCGGCCGCGGCCGCCGTGCCGTCGGCTGCGTGCCGGCGGATCAGCGGGCGGCGTGCCTGCCCTTGCTCCGGCGTTCGCGTAGCCGCACGACCACGAACGTGACCACGGCCAGCGCGGCGAGCCCGATGACGACCTTCGACAGAATGCCCGCGTAGCCCTCGACCAGCGACCAGCTCTCGCCCAGCTGGTATCCGGCCAGCACGAACACCGAGTTCCAGATCAGGCTTCCCAGGGTCGTCAAGGTGACGAAGTGCGCCAGCGGCATCCGCTCCACCCCGGCGGGCACCGAGATCAGGCTGCGGAAGACCGGGATCATCCGTCCGAAGAACACCGTCTTCGTCCCGTGCTTGCGGAACCACGCCTCGGCCTTCTCGATGTCCTCTACCTTGACCAGCGGCAGGCGCGCGGCGATCGCCACCGTCCGATCGCGCCCGAGTGCGGCCCCGACGCCGTACAGGGCCAGAGCGCCGATCACCGAGCCGAGGGTGGTCCAGAGCAGCGCGTCGAACAGGCTCATCTCACCCCTGCTCGCGGTGAATCCCGCCAGGGGGAGGATCACCTCGCTCGGCAGCGGGGGGAACAGATTCTCCAGCGCGATCGCCAGTCCGGCGCCCGGGGCTCCGAGCCGTTCCATCATCCCGGTCGCCCATCCGGCGACCCCGTCAACCGTCGTGTCCATGCCCGACACGCTATGCAAGATCGGGCATTCCGCGGCATGAGGGCGAGAACCGGGTGGGCGATCCGGCGTCAGGGCCGCGAGGTCGCCGGGCTCCGGACGCCACCGCGAGTGGCTAGTGCGGTGACCACATACGTTCTCCGGGCGCGGCTCTCCATCCCCGGCCACGTGCTGCGGTGATCGGCGCCGGGTCGGCGGGTCGTGGTACGGCGATGCCGGCGCCTGCCACGGCGCCCGAACCGGTGAACATTCGTGGACAGCGCGCTAGTGGGCGAGACGCTGGAGCCAGTCGTGCAGGAGTGCGGTCTCGACGGGGCGGAGCGGGACGGTAGCTGGATCCGCCCCGCCGAGGGCGGCATCGAGCGCGAGGGCGCGAGCGGCGAGGGTCGGGTCTGGGGCTGGGCTCGTATCGGTGGTCAGGGCGTCGATGAGTGCTTCCCGCATGCGTGGTGAGACCTCCGGATCGCGGTCGCTCTCGGGGATGCCGATCAGGGAGAGCGTGACGCCGGTCACCGCTGCCAGCGTGAGGTGGGCGGCAAGGACGGGCGGCACCCGTAGGCGGCCGTCGGAGGCGGCGCGGCCGAGGAACGTCATGAGGAGTTCCTGCGCCTCCCGCGCGGCGGGTGGGCGGCGGCCGGGGCGGTCGGTGCCGTACATCAGCAGGTAGAAGGCGGGGTGCTTCAGGCCGAAGTCGACGTGCATGTCCCATCCGCGGCGCATGTCGTCGACCGGGTCGCCGCTCGGCGTCAGAGTGTGCTTCTGCGCCAAGTACAGGTCGAAGGCGTGGATGGCCAGCGCCGAAAGGAGCCCGTCCTTGTCGCCGAAGAGCTGGTACAAGGAGGCGGCCCGGATGCCGGCCGCCGCTGCGACGGCGCGGGTGGAGAGCGCCTGGGCGCCCTCCCGTTCCAGGAGTTCGGCTGCGACTTCCAGGATCTGCCGGCGACTGCGGGTCTTCGCATCATCCACGTTGCAATGCTACGCCATAAGGCGTATCACTGATTCAGACAGTGATACGGAAAATAGCGTTACAGCGATACGGCGGGAGAGGTCGATGAATCGTGTGGGATACGGCGCCATGCAGCTCGCGGGCCCTAAGGTCTGGGGATTCCCGGACGACCCGGAGGCGGCGCGGCGGGTGCTGCGCCTGGCCGTCGAGCTGGGCGTGACCTTCTTCGACACCGCCAACGCCTACGGGCCACGAACGGTGAACCAGCTGATCGGGCAGGCGCTGGGACCGATCCCCGAGGGCGTGATCGTGGGCAACAAGGTCGGCGCAGAGCGCGGCCCGGACAAGTCCTGGATCGTCGACGGCCGCCCCGAGACGGTCCGGCGGCAGGTCCACGAGGCCCTTACCGACATGAGAACGGACGCGAGCGAGCTGACCTACCTCCGACTCGTCGGCGACACCCCCGGCGCGCACCAAGACGTACCGCTGGAGGAGTCGCTCGGCGCACTCGTCCAGCTGCGAGACCAGGGGCTGATCCGCCGCATCGGCCTGTCCGGCGCGTCCCCGCAGATGCTGGCCCGCGCCCAGCAGATGACCCCCATCGCGGCGGTGCAGAACCGCTTCAACCTGCTTGACCGCAGCGGCGTCCAGGTCCTCGCCGACTGCGAGACCCAGGGCATCCTCTTCATCCCCTACTTCCCGCTTGCCGCCGGACGGCTGAGCGACCACCAGGAGCTGACCGGCCCGGCAGAGCGCCTGGGCGCCACACCGGCCCAGATCGCACTGGCCTGGCTGCTGCGCCGTTCGCCCTCCATGGTCGTCATCCCCGGCACGAGCAGTACCGACCACCTCCGGTCCAACATCGCAGCTTCCGAAGTTGCCGAACAGTTGACCGACACCGAGGTCGCGCGCCTGACCGGACTCGTCGACGAGTCGCAAGCGGCCCTCGGCCAGCCCACGCCCCCCGCTCAGAGCCACCGCTGAACAAGGGCCCCGGGGATGTCGCTATCGGCCCTTGGCCGCACCTGACGAATGATCTCCGGGGTTCTGTGACGGCGCCCATATCGCCGTTCGGGATGATGCATGTCGTGGCGATTCGGGGAGAGTCGACGGATGCGGCGTGGGAGCGGATAGAGCCGCTGCTTCCTCGGGCTGATAGGTGTGGACGGCCGTGGAGGGATCATCGACAGGTGGTCAACGGGGTGCTGTGGCGGCTGCGTACAGGTGCGCCGTGGCGGGACCTGCCGCAACGGTATGGGCCCTGGCAGACGGTTTACGAGCGCTTCGCCCGATGGGAGGCGGACGGCGCCTGGGCGAAGCTGCTGAAGCACGTCCAGGTCCGCGACGACACGGTCGGTGCAGTCGAGTGGACCGTGTCGATGGATTCCACGATCAACCGCGCCCATCAGCACGCCGCCGGCGCCCGTATAAAGGGGCGGTCGGCGGGGACGAACTGGCGGATTCAGAACGCTCGGCGACGCGGCAGGCCCTCGGCCGGTCCCGGGGCGGGCTGACGACCAAGGTCCACCTGGCCGTCGACGGCCGCGGCCTCCCACTCGCCCTGGTCCTCACGCCGGGCAACGTCCACGACGCCACCACGTTCGAGGCCGTGATGCACGCGGTCCGCGTCCCGCGTGCGGGCAAGGGACGGCCCCGCACCCGCCCGGACAGGATCCTGGCCGACAAGGCGTACTCGTCCCGGGCCATCCGAGCCTGGTGCCGGCGCCACGCCGTCACGGCCACCATTCCCGAACGGCGGGACCAGCAGGCCAACCGGCTCCGCCAGGGCTCCCGCGGGGGCCGCCCGCCCGCCTTCGACGCACAGGCGTACAAGCAGCGCAACGTCGTGGAACGCTGCTTCAACCGGCTCAAACAGTTCCGCGCCGTCGCCACCCGCTTCGACAAGCTCGCCGTCCGTTACCGGGCCGGACTCGAAATCGCCTCACTCATCCTCTGGCTCCGCCAACCAGCAAAGTGATCATTATCAGACACGGCCTAGAGGGGGCAGGCTGGTCCGCGAACCGTGAACGATCATGTGCCGCGGTCTGCGCTCGTCCGCTGTTAGAGCGGTTGTCCACAGGGCAGAGGTCGGCCTGCTCGTGGCGAAGATCCGGCTACTAGTCTCGGGACACATGACCGAGTGGCCCCGGGCTGGAGGAGATCGATGCACCGGCCGTTCCGCGGTTTCACGCGCCTGACCCGGCGGTGGCCGGCATTGGGGTTCACCCTGCTCACCCTGCTCACACTGACCTCTGCCCTTCTGCCGGCCACCCTCGCCCCGCCCTCCGCGGCGGCCGCCGCCCGTCCCCTCACCGACGCCACCACCGCCCGGGTTCCCCGGGTGGAGGCGGGGGTCTGTCCGGTCCCGGTGCCGGCGGGCACGCAGTGTGGGTTCCTGGTGGTGCCCGAGCGCAGGGACGTCGGCGACAGCCGGGAGATCCGCGTCGGTTACGCCCTTCACCGCTCCACGGCGGCCGACCGCCGGCCCGATCCCGTCGTCTACACCAGCGGCGGCCCGGCCTCGGCCTCCGTCCAGCTCACCGGCTACCTCACCGACATGCCTCTCGGCCGCGACCGTGACGTCGTCGTGCTCGAACAGCGCGGCAGCCGGTGGTCACGGCCGCGGCTCGACTGCCCCGAGATCGCCCGGGCCCTTCTCGACACCCTGAGCATGCCCGGCGGGCCCGCCGACCCGGCCGAACGCGCCCGCATGGCCTCCGGCGCCACGGCCTGCCGCGACCGGCTCACGCGACAGGGGGTCGACCTGCGCGGCTACGTGACCTCCGAGATCGCCGCCGACGTCGTCGATCTGCGGCGCGCGCTGGGATACGACCGGTGGAACCTGTTCGGCGTCAGCTATTCGACCAGGTCGATGCTCGCCGCCGCGGAGGCCGACCCCGAGGGCACGCGGTCGGTCGTCCTGGACTCCTTCTTCCCCCCGCTGACCCGCCGGTACGACGAGGCGGCCGCCGATCTGGCGGGTTCCATCGCGTCGCTCGGCCGCGAATGGCCGGGCCTGTCCGGGCGCTTCGCGACGATGGTCCGGCGCCTGAACCAACGGCCGGCGCAGGTCCGCACCTCCGACCCCCTCACCGGCCGTCCGATCACCGTCCGGCTGACCGGGGACGACGTGGCCACCATCCTGGACGAGGCGATGCACGAGGTGGACGTCCTGCCGGTCGTGCCCGCGCTGGTGGACGCCGTGGCCGACGGAGACGACCGTCCGTTGCAGGTGCTGGCCGACCAGGCCGGCGGCGGGCTGGTGTCCCACGAGTTCGGGCTGTTCTACGCGGTGATGTGCCAGGACGAGGCGCCCTTCAACACCTTCTCCGGCCAGGGCCACCCTCGGCTGTTCACGGTCGAGGCCGACAAGGCGGTCTGCGACGCCTGGGGGCTGCCCGCCTCCCCCTCCGCCGTCCTCACCCGCGGCCCCGCACCGACGGCGCCGCGCAGGGTCGTCAGCGCGCCCGTGCTGGTGGTGGGCGGGGAGTTCGATCCCACGACGCCGGTCGCGAAGGCCAGGTCCGCGGCCCGGGCACTGCCCGGGGCGAGGGTCGTCGAGTTCGCCGGCGTGGGGCACGCCGTGTTCCTGTCGAGCCGGTGCGGGCGGCAGACCATCTCGGCCTTCGTGGCCGACCCTCGTGCGGCGTCCCCGTGCGATCCCGGCCGGGCGTCGTACGCCATCTCGGGCCCGGGGGACTTCCACGTCACTCCGGTCGTCTACCGCGTGAGCACCGGCGCCTGGTGGCTGCTCATCCCGTTCGCCCTGTTCCTGGTCACCTCGTTCGGCCAACTCGTGGTGGGGATGCGGGCGCTGGTCCGGCAGAGCGCGGCAGGCAGGGTGAGCTCGGTGGTGGCCCTCACCACGGTCGCCGGTTTCACGGGGGTCACCTTCATCCTGCTGACCGCGGTGGGCCTCTACAGCGCCGCGGCGTCCAACCAGACCGCGCTCGGCATCGGCGTCCCCTCGGCGGTCCTGTGGTATGGCACCGTCGCGGCGCTTTCGGCGGCGCTGAGCCTGGTGGCGCTGCTCCGCAGCCGCCTGCACTGGCAGACCGCCGTCCCCGTGGCCGCCGCCGTCACCCTGCTGCTGTGGTGGGTGCTGTACCTGTGATCACGCCCGGCCGCCGGCCGGTGCGCGGCGCTCCGACGATGCTCCGCATCTCGCGCATGGCGGTTCAGGGCGGGCGCGATGTGCGGGGAGCGGTCAGGGGAGGGTGAGGATCTCGCTGCCGGTGTCGGTGACCACCAAGGTGTGCTCGAACTGGGCGGTGCGCTTGCGGTCTTTGGTGACGGCGGTCCAGCCGTCGGGCCACAGGTCGTACTCGATGGTGCCCAGGGTGAGCATGGGCTCGATCGTGAAGGTCATGCCGGGCACCAGGGTGACCGACAGCGACGGGTCGTCGTAGTGGGGCACGATCAGGCCCGAGTGGAAGGAGGTCGAGATGCCGTGCCCGGTGAAGTCGCGCACCACGCCGTAGCCGAAGCGCTTGGCGTACGCGGAGATCACCCGGCCCACGATGTTGAGCTGACGCCCCGGGGCCACCGCCTTGATCGCCCGCATCATCGCCTCGCGCGTGCGCTCGACCAGCAGGCGCGACTCCTCGTCCACCTCGCCGACCAGGTAGGTGGCGTCGGTGTCGCCGTGCACGCCGCCGATGTAGGCGGTGATGTCGATGTTGACGATGTCGCCGTCGTTGAGGACGGTGTCGTCGGGGATGCCGTGGCAGATCACCTCGTTGATCGAGGTGCACAGCGACTTGGGGTAGCCGCGGTAGCCCAGCGTCGAAGGGTAGGCGCCGTGGTCGCAGAGGAACTCGTGCCCGATGCGGTCGAGTTCGTCGGTGGTCACGCCGGGGGCGATGTGCCGGCCGACCTCCTCCAGCGCCTGGGCGGCGATGCGGCCCGCGACGCGCATGCGCTCGATCGTCTCGGGCGTCTGGACGTCGGAGGTGCCGCGCCGGGGCTCCTTGCGGCCGACGTACTCCGGGCGCTCGATGTCGGCGGGAACCTTGCGGGTGGGCGAGAGCCGTCCTGGCCGGAGCAGTGTCGTCATGCGCCAAGTCTAGTTCGGCGGCAAGCGGGCAGGATCTGCCGCAGAACGAGCGCGCCGGCCGTTCTGC
The DNA here is from genome assembly GCF_040607455.1 of Sphaerisporangium sp. NPDC005289. Classification (NCBI taxonomy): domain Bacteria; kingdom Bacillati; phylum Actinomycetota; class Actinomycetes; order Streptosporangiales; family Streptosporangiaceae; genus Sphaerisporangium; species Sphaerisporangium sp. NPDC005289. The sequence goes on along the minus strand of NZ_JBEXGS010000010.1, from coordinate 208,466 downwards.
GGGCATTGTTGTAGATCATCCGTACGGCAAGGAGAGACATGAGCGCCGACCAGTGGTGGTTCTGCCTGAAGCACATGGCGGTCGAGCCGGACGAGGGCTGTCCGAACAAGGACCGCATGGGGCCCTATGCCACGCGTGACGCGGCGGCGGCGGCGTTGGAGACGGCCGCCGCGCGCAACAAGAGCTGGCAGGAAGGCGACAAGGAGTGGGACGGAGACTAGACCTCGCGCCTCCACGGCCGGGTGGCCATCACGCGCCGGACGGCGAGGATGCCGATGCCGCACCAGACGAGGTTGAGCAGGGCCGATGGCCACGCGAGGTGCACGGCGGAGTTGATCATCAGGGCGATCGCTCCGCCGAGGTTGAGGAGCTGGTAGGCGAGCCCATCGCCGGACAACCTGCGCATCGACAGCATGGCGTAGGCGTAGACGAGCACCCCGGCGCCGAGCATGCCCAGGATGTCGATCAGGAGCGGCACCGTCTCATGCCCCGGCGGAAGCGCGCAGCCGGCGGTGAAGGCGATGAAGGCGGCGCGTGTCGCCTATAACGGGAAATGTCTGGCGTGGGTGGGTGCAGTGCAACTCTGTTCCCCCTATCCATCGACATGCCGGCGTCCGCGGTGGGCCGGGCCGCGCGCTGCTGCGAGTGCCGGCGTTCGTGCGGCTCACCTCGCTTGACCGGTGTTGTCCGCCAGCGTACGCCCGGTGCGGGCGCCGTCCGGGGTGGGCGCTGAACAGGCATGCCACCTGGTTGGGCATGATTCAGCAGCGAGCGAACCTACGTCCTATCGGGACGTAGGTTCTGCTTCCGATATCCCGGCCGAATGGGTCTTTCTTCGACGATGTCCGGCCGGCCCCGGAGGGTGGCCGGGGCCGGTGGCTCAGTCGGGGAGGCGCGGGCCGGTGATGCGTTCGGCCAGGCGGGCCAGGCGATCGATGAGCCGGCCGCCCGAGCGCGGCCCCTCCCCGGCGGCCATGCTGACCAGGTGCTGGGCGGCGTCGAAGGTGAACAGGCCGTCGTGGGACGGCACCGCCAGCGCGTCGTGGGCCAGACCCTCGAGCTCGGGGTCGCCGCCGTCCAGAGCGAGGATCGTCGCCCCTGTGCGCCGCGCGTCGTCGACGCGTTCGAGCAGAGGCGCCGGCGCCTTGTCCTCGGCCACGACGAACAGCGTCTCGCCGCGACGGGCCGCCTGGATGCGGTCGATGCCGACGGCGAGGTGCGGCGGCGCGTCCGCCGGGGGCGACCAGCGCACCAGCGTCGGGGCGAGCTGGGACAGCCCCGACATGCGCGCCTCGTCGTCGAGGTGGGCGGCGAGGTGCCACGGCTCGTCCTTCGGGGTGCCGACCAGCAGCAGCCCGCCGGGCGAGCGGGTCGAGCGGAGGAAGGTGCCGAGCTCACGGGTGCGCTCGACCCAGCGGGTGGTGGAGAGCACCTCGCGCAGGAAGGCCACCGACGCAGCGTCCATGGCCTCCATGGTGCATCATCGCCCCCGCCGCCGTCCCGGATAGCGCCACCTGGCATGATCGAGAGGATCAGAGCGCGACGAGGAGATCAGGCACACCATGAGCGATGCACTGCCGGACGTCAGCGGCCTGTCGGTGGGGATCCTCGGCGGCACGGGCGACCAGGGGAAGGGGCTCGCCCGCAGGTTCGCGATCGCGGGGCACACCGTGATGATCGGCTCGCGCAGCGCCTCGCGGGCCCAGGAGGCGGCCGACGGTCTCGGTTCCGGGCTCCCGATCAGCGGCGCCGACAACGCCGCCGTGGCCGCGGAGGCGGACGTCGTCATCGTGGCCGTGCCGTGGGACGGGCACCGGTCCATCCTCGCGTCGCTGCGTTCTGAGCTGACCGGCAAGATCGTCGTCGACTGCGTGAACCCGCTCGGGTTCGACAAGCAGGGGGCCTTCGCGCTGGAGGTGGAGGAGGGCAGCGCCGCGCAGCAGGCGGCGGCGGTCCTGCCCGGCAGCCGCGTGGTCGCGGCCTTCCACCATGTCTCCGCCGTCCTGCTGCTCGACCCGGCCGTGGCGGAGATCGATCTCGACGTGCTGGTGCTGGGAGACGACCGCGAGGCGACCGACACGGTGCAGGCGCTGGCGTCGCGGATCCCCGGCGCACGCGGCGTGTACGGCGGGCGGCTGCGCAACGCCCGGCAGATCGAGGCGTTCACCGCCAACCTCATCTCGATCAACCGCCGGTACAAGGCCCACGCCGGTCTGCGGGTGACCGACGTCTGACCTCGCGTCCTGCGAGGGCGCCTGACCGTGGTGCGGGCGCCGGACGGTGGTGGGGGTTGCGGCCTGTGGCCCGGAGGCGATCTGACAAAACGGGGCGTTTGCGGTCATTCTTGACGGCATGAGCTCTTTGCACCCGGAGACCCGTGCCGTCCACCTGCCCAACCCGCCGCTGAACGGAAGCACGCCGATCGCGGTGCCGCTGTACCAAACGTCGGGGTTCGTGTTCGACGATCCGGCCGTCTTCGCCGACGGCATGGGACGTCCCGACGGCGCCTTCGTCTATGGGCGGCTGAGCAACCCGACCGTGCGCGCGCTGGAGGAGGCCGTCGCGGGCCTGGAGGGCGGCGTGGGCGCGGTGGCCGCGGGTTCGGGCATGGGGGCGATCAACACCGTGCTGTTCGGGCTGCTCCAGCCCGGTGACCATGTGATCGCGCAGACGGCCCTGTACGGCGGCACCGCCGCGTCGTTCGCCGACCTCCAGGAGCGGTTCGGGGTGTCGGTGACCTACGTGCCGCAGGACGACCCGGCGGCGGCGCGCGAGGCGATCCGGCCCGAGACCAAGCTGCTGTACCTGGAGACCATCGCCAACCCGATGACCCAGGTGGCCGACCTGCCCGGCATGTGCGCCGTCGCCGGCGAGGCCGGGGTGACTACGGTGGTGGACAACACCTTCGCCTCCCCGGTGCTGTGCCGGCCGCTGGAGCACGGCGCCGACGTCGTCGTCCACTCCATGACCAAGTACCTGAGCGGGCACAGCGACGTGCTGGGCGGCATCGCCGTCTTCGCCGACGACGCGGCGCATCGCAAGGTCTGGTCGTACGCGACGAAGCTCGGCGCGACCCTCGACCCGTTCGCCGCCTGGCTGACGCTGCGCGGCATGCAGACGCTGCCGTTGCGCATGGCCCGCCACTGCGACAACACCCGCTCGCTCGCGACCCGGCTGGCCGAGCACCCGGCCGTCGCGGCCGTCCACTGGCCCGGCCTGCCCTCGCACCCGTCGTACGAGCTGGCCGCCAAGCTGCTGCCCGACTTCGGCGGGGTGTTCTCCTTCGACCTGGTGGGCGGGCGCGCGGCGGGGGAGAGGTTCATGAGCTCGGTCCGGCTCGCGCTGCTCGCCCCCTCGCTCGGCGGCGTCGAGACGCTGATCCTGCACCCGGCCACGACCTCGCACCGCTCGCTGACCGCCCACGAGCTCCAGCGGGCGGGGATCGGCGAGGGCACCGTACGGGTCGCGGTCGGCATCGAGCACCCTGACGACCTGTGGGCCGACTTCGCCCAGGCCCTCGACGCCTAGACGGACGGTCACCGCGCCACCCGCCCGCTCTGCTCCGTTGGTGGGAACGAGGTAGAGCGAGCGGGACGGCCGAGTACGGGGTGCCGCACGGGCGGCGGCCTGACCGGTCGGCGGGCCGCCGCGGGCGGTCAGCGGTAGCTGTGCTCGGGAGCCGGGAAGGCGCCGGAGACCACCTCGTCGGCGAACGCGCGGACCGCGTGGTCCATCTCGCCGGCCAGGTCGAAGTACTTCTTCACGAACTTCGCCGGACGCTGAGTGAGACCCATGAGGTCCTGCCAGACGAGCACCTGGGCGTCGCAGGACGGGCCCGCGCCGATGCCGATGGTGGGGATCGACAAGGCGGCGGTCACCCGCGCGGCCAGGTCGGCGGGCACGCATTCGAGCACGACGGAGAAGGCGCCCGCGTGCTCCAGCGCCTTGGCGTCGGCCATGAGCTGCTCGCCCGACTCGCCGCGTCCCTGCACGCGGTAGCCGCCGAACGCGTTGACCGACTGCGGGGTCAGCCCGAGGTGGCCCATCACCGGGATGCCGGCCGAGACCAGCGTCTCGACCTGGGGGAGCACCCGGCGGCCGCCCTCCAGCTTGACCGCGTGGGCGCCGGCCTCCTTCAGGAACCGCGCCGCGGAGGCGAGGGCCTGCTCGGATGAGGACTGGTAGGAGCCGAAGGGCAGGTCGGCGACCACCATCGCGCGCGAGGACCCGCGGACGACCGCCGCCGTGAGCGGGATGAGGTCGTCGACGGAGACGGGAAGGGTCGAGTCGTACCCGTAGACGACCATGGCGGCCGAGTCGCCCACCAGCATGACCGGAATGCCGGCTTCGTCGAACACCCGAGCCGTCATCGCGTCGTAGGCGGTGACCATCGGCCACTTCTCGCCGCGTTCCTTGGCGGCGGAGATGTCGCGGACGGTGATCCTGCGTCCAGCTTGGCCGCCGTAGAGCGCGGTCGGCGAGCTGGCAATCTGGGACGTAGAGGACATCATGGATCCCTCCAGGCCTCGAGGCGCCCTTGTGGCGTCCCCGGACGGTCAGATCATCGCATGTCTGACCGTCAAGGCAACACCCGGGAGGCCCCCTCCTCATCCCGGCGTTCCCCTGTCGGAGTCCCCCATACCCCTGGGGCCGCGAGCCCGTGCCGGCGAGATCGCGGGCACGCCGGCGGGGATGCCGCCGCACGTCCGAGGAGGTTCTGTCGGTGCGCTCGGGTAGCGTCCCGCAGGCCCCTGGGAGAGCGCCCGGCGCCGCCCGGGAACGCCCGAGGTCCGTCATGCCCGCCAATGGGACGGCCGGGTGGACGGCCGGTGAATAACGAAACGAAACCGTTGCGTATCGAATCTAGAAGCGCTACGGTAGCGTTGCGATACTCAACCGTATCGAAATTACAGACGTGTTAATTCCTGGGGGGATGAAGCAGTGGAACAACCGACAGGTCACCCACGCCGATGGCAGGTCCTCGGCGTCATGGTGTTCAGCCTGCTGGCGATCGTTCTGGACAACACGATCCTCAACGTCGCGCTGAAGGTCATCTCCGACCCCGAGGCGGGGCTCGGCGCGACGCAGAGCCAGCTCGAGTGGGCCATCAACTCCTACACGCTGGTCTTCGCCGGCCTGCTGTTCACCTTCGGCGTGCTGGGTGACCGGTTCGGGCGCAAGCGCATGCTGCAGGTCGGCATGGTGTTGTTCGGCCTGGCCTCGCTGGCCAGCGCCTACGCGCAGGATCCGACGCAGCTGATCTTCGCGCGGGCCGCCATGGGCCTCGGCGGCGCCGCCGTCATGCCGGCCACTCTGGCGATCATCGCCAACGTCTTCGCGCCGCAGGAGCGCGCCAAGGCGATCGGCATCTGGGCGGGCGGCGTCGGCCTGGCCATCGCCATCGGCCCGATCACCGGCGGCGTGCTGCTCGAGCACTTCTGGTGGGGCTCGGTCTTCCTGGTCAACGTGCCGGTCGTGCTCATCAGCTCGGTGCTGATCGCCCTGCTGGTGCCCGAGTCCAGGAACCCGGACAAGGCACAGCTCGACCCGGTCGGCGTGCTGCTGTCGATCATCGGCCTGGTCGGCGTCATCTACGGCATCATCAAGGGCGGCGAGCTCGGCACCGTCACCGACCCTGAGGTGTGGGCGCCCGGCCTGGCCGGCGTCGCGGTGCTCGCGGCCTTCGTCTGGCATGAGCGCAGGACCGCCCACCCGGCCTTCGACGTCCGCTACTTCGGCATCGCGAGGTTCTCCACCGCCGTCGCCAGCGTCGGCCTGGTGTTCTTCGCCATGATGGGCGTGATGTTCTTCCTGGCGTTCTACCTCCAGATCGTCAAGGGGTACAGCCCGCTGCAGGCGGGGGCGCTGATGCTGCCGTTCGCGGCGGCGCAGCTCATCTTCTCGCCGCTCAGCGCCCAGATGGTGCGCAGGTTCGGCGGCAAGGCCGTCGCCACGGTCAGCCTGGTCATCGTGGCCGGCGCGCTGGCGGGCTTCGCCTTCCTGGAGGTCGGCACCTCGGTCTGGGTCTTCATGGGGCTCGCCTTCGTCCAGGGCGCGGCGATGGCCAACATCAACCCGCCGGCCACCGAGGCCGTCATGTCGTCCCTTCCCCGGGAGAAGGCCGGCGTCGGCTCGGCGATGACCAACACCGTCCGCCAGGTGGGCGGAGCGCTCGGCGTCGCCGTCCTCGGCTCGCTGCTGTCGGCCAGCTACCGCGACAACATGGCGGGGGCGCTGTCGGGGTTGCCGGAGAACGTGCGGCACGCGGCCGGCGAGTCGATCACGGCCACCTTGGGCGTCGCCCAATCGCTCGGCCCCAAGGGCGCCGCGCTCATCGCCCCGGCCAAGCAGGCGTTCGTCGACGGCATGCACGTGACGGCGCTGTGCGGCGCGGTCGTCGCGCTCATCGGCGCGGCCGTCGTCGCCAAGTGGCTGCCAGGTAAGAACGCGACCGCCACCCCGGTCGCTCGACCGGAAAGCAAGGAACCGGCAGTAGTGTGATCTGACCATGGTGACTGAGCAGACGGGGACGGTCCGCACGCCCGGCCGTCCCCGCAGCGAGAAGGCCGAGAAGGCGATCATCGACGCGGCGATCGCCATGATCGCCGATGGCACCGGTGTCGCCGAGCTGTCCATCGAGGCGATCGCCGCGCGGGCGGGTGTCGGGAAGACCACCATCTACCGGCGGTGGTCCAACAAGGAGGAGCTCGTCGTCGACGCGCTCGCCAGCCTCAAGGCCCCGATACCCGAGCTGCCCGGCCTGTCGGTGCGCGACGACGTCATCCGCTACCTGGCGGCGATGCAGGCCGACAGCCACAGTCCGCGCACCCGCTGCATCATGAACATCGCGCTGGGCGAGTCCGACCGCTTCCCCCACCTGACCGAGCGGTTCCGGGAGATCGTGGTGCGTCCCCGGCGGGAGGCCCTGCGGTCGGTCATCCAGCGGGGTGTCGAATCCGGTGAGCTGCGCCCGGACGTGGACGTCGAGATGGCGATCGCGGCGCTGTCCGGCGCCATGATGTTCTTCACCAAATGGCGTGACAACGACGACGAACTGCCTGCCGACCTCCCCGACCGCATCGCCGACCTCATCCTGAGCGGCCTGCGGCCCTGAGCGGTTCGTCCCGGCGAGCGTTCCCCGGGGGCTTTGAGGGCGGCCGGTGGCGGAGGGATCGTGGCCCGGCCGCCGCCCGGCGTAGGGCGGGGACTACGAGGCGGGGGTCTCCCGCCAGCGGTTGGTGATGGGCAGGCGGCGGTCACGGCCGAAGTTCTTCGGGGTGATCTTGGGGCCCGGGGGATACTGCCGCCGCTTGTACTCGGCCAGGTCGACCAGGCGGATGACCCTGGCCACCAGCTCGGCGTCGTGCCCGGCGGCGACCAGCTCGCCCTTGCCCATGTCGTGCTCGACGTAGTCGGCGAGCAGCCGGTCGAGCACGTCGTACGGCGGCAGGGAGTCGGTGTCCCGCTGGTCCGGACGCAGCTCGGCGCTCGGCTCCTTGGTGATGGAGTTCTCGGGGATGGGCGGCCGGTCGAAGCGGTGCAGCAGCTCGCTCTCGCGCCCGGCCTGCTCGTTGCGCCAGCGCGACAGCTGCCACACCGTCGTCTTCAGGACGTCCTTGATGGGGGCGAAGCCGCCCGCCGAGTCGCCGTAGAGAGTGGAGTAACCGGTGGCCAGCTCGCTCTTGTTGCCCGTGGTGAGCACCAGGTGGCCGTGCTCGTTGGACAGCCCCATCAGCAGCATGCCCCGCACGCGCGCCTGGAGGTTCTCGGCGGCCAGCCCGCTCAGCTCGACCTCCTTCTCGAAGGCGTCGACGATGCCCTCGATCGGGACCAGCCGCGAGTGCAGCCCCTGCCGGTCGACCAGGTCGCGCGCGTCGCTCACCGAGTGGTCGGAGGAGTGGCGGGAGGGCATCAGGACGACGTGGACCCGGTCGGGGCCGACGGCGTCGGCGGCGATCGTGGCGGTCAGCGCCGAGTCGATGCCGCCGGACAGGCCGAGGATGACCGACCGGAAGCCGTTCTTGGCGAAGTAGTCGCGCACGCCGAGGACCAGCGCCGAGTAGACCTCCTCCAGGTCGGGGAGACGCGGGGCGACCGTCGGCGGCTCGGGGTCGTAGGCGGGCAGCGGGTCGCCCGACAGCACCAGCCGCTCGACCGTGATCGTGGTGCCGTCGCCGGCGTCCACGGGGAACGAGCCGGGGCTGACCCACGGGTCGGCGGTCGGCAGCTCGAGATCGGTGACCAGGAGCTCCTCGCGGAACTGGCCCGCCCGGGCGACCAGCTCACCCTGCGCGTCCACCACGATCGAGTCGCCGTCGAAGATCAGCTCATCCTGGCCGCCGACCTGGTTGGCGTAGGCGAGGGCGCACCCGGCCTCCCGGGCGCGGTTGGCGCACAGCGCCAGGCGCACGTCGTCCTTCTCGCGCTCGTAGGGGGAGGCGTTCGGCACCACGAGCAGGCCCGCGCCCGCCTGGGCGACCGCGGCGACCGGGCCGCCGTCCTGCCACAGGTCTTCGCAGACGGCGATCGCCACGTCCACGCCGTGCAGCCGGAAGATCGGCAGCCGGTCGCCGCGGATGAAGTAGCGGTATTCATCGAAGACGCCGTAATTGGGCAGGTGGTGCTTGGCGGTCCTGGTGACGACCCGGCCGCGGTGGAGCAGCGCGGCGGCGTCCAGCGGCGCCCCCTTGGGCTGCCCGGCGCGGGGCGTGACCCCGGAACGGTCGACGTAGCCGACGACCACGGGCAGCTCGCCGAGGCCCTCGTCGGCCAGCCGGGTCGCCGCCGCCGAGAGCGTCGCGATCGAGGCGTCGACGAACGAGGTGCGCAGCACCAGGTCTTCGACGGGGTAACCCGTCAGGAACATCTCGGTGAACACGACCAGGTGTGCGCCGCGATCTGCGGCGCGCCGCGTCCACTCGACGAGTTCACCGGCGTTGGCGGACAGGTCGCCTACCGACGGGTTGGTCTGGGCGAGGGCTATTCGCAGTTGAGGCACGGTGTCCACCTTACGTGTGACGGCGTCGGCGAACAGGGGCCGGACCGCCGGCTGTGGACGAGCGCCCGGCCGTAACCCGCCTTCCCCGGCGGGGGCCGCCCATCCCTCCCTGCTCTAGGAGCCCACGCCCACCCCGACGGGGTGGGCGGCGGCGGCGCGCCGGCGGATGGCGGGGCCGATGGCGAGCTGGCCGAGAGCCGCGAGCAGCCCCAGTACGCCGACCGTGATCCACAACGTGGCCTGGCCGGCGCTCAGCAGGCGGGTGCCGATCAGCGGGGCCAGCAGCCCGCCGGCCGACCAGGCGAAGCCGAACAGCCCGCTGTAACGGCCACGCAGATGCGGCGGAGCCAGGAGCGCGACGACCGTGCCCGCCATGCCCGCCGTGACCACCTCGCCCAGCGTCCAGATCGCGACGCTCACCGCGTACCCGGCGGTGGTGGAGACGAACGCGGTGAGCGCGAACCCGAGCGCGCACACCGCCATGCCCAGCGCCAGCGTGCCGCTGGGGTCCCGCTTGGCCAGCCAGTGCCCCACCAGCGGCTGCACCACCACGATCAGCAGACCGTTCACCGCCATCGCGAACCCGTACGCGGAGGCGGGCAGCCCCGAGGAGGTGACCGCCAGGGGCAGCGTCGTGTACGCCTGGAGGTAGACGAAGGTGTACAGCAGCGTCAAGGCGACATAGGTGACCATCAGCCGGTCCTTCAGCACATCACCGAAGCCGCCCGCCTCGCGCGTCCTGTCGGGGCGCGTCTCCGGCACGGCACGCCACACCAGCACGCCGAAGACCACCGAGGTGACCGCGTCGATCCAGAACAGCCAGACGAACCCGGACCTGACCAGCATGCCGCCCGCGACCATCGCCACCGCGAAGCCCAGGTTGATCGCCCAGAAGAGCAACCCGAACGCGCGCGACCGGTCGTGCGCCGGGATCAGGTCGGCGACCAGGGCCTGCGAGGCCGGGCGGTAGGCGTCCACGACGACGCCGAGCACGCCCATCGCGGCGACGATCGCCGGCAGCGAGGTGCTGTACCCGAGGGCGATCATCGTGGCCGCCGTGGCGACCATGCCGCCCGCCAGGGTCGCGCGCCGGCCGAGATGGTCGGCCAGCCAGCCCGCAACGAGCTGCGACATCAACGAGCCGATGCCGAAGACCGCCAGCACCAGGCCGGCCGTCGCCAGGGGCAGCCCGCGCGCCTGGGTCAGGTAGATGCCGATGAAGGGCTCGACCATGGTGCCGAGCCGGTTGATGAAGGTGCCGCCGAGGAGCACCCAGAAGGCGCGCGGGAACCCTCCGATTCTGGACTGGAGAAAGGAAGGCCTGTCGGAGATAACGCTGGTCACGAGGTCCAGCCTTGGACATGGCCTTGCCGCCGTGCCAATCTTTTAGGCTGTGCTAAAACATCGGTGAAGGGCGGGGGCCCCGTGGGAGTGCAGTGGCGGTTCGAGGCCGACGACCTGGCGCGCCTGCGGTTCGCCTTCTCCCCGCTCTGGGAGGTCGTCGCGAGCCTGCGCGTGCTCAGCGCTCCCGCGCGCCACTCCGTCCACCTGCCGTGGTTGCGCGCCGTCAAGCCGCGGCTCGGCGAGCTCGACCTGTCCGAACTGCTCGCCCTGGCCCCGGCCCGCGGGTACATCGCCGACTTCCTGACCCCGCCGCCCGACACGCCGCTGCCCGACTTCGCCGCCGAGCTGGCCCGGGTGCGCGAGACGCCCGCCGAGAAGGCCGCGGAGGAGGCCGGCTGGGTGGCGACGCCCGACACCCGGGCGATCGCCCGGTTCCAGGCCGACCCGGCCGCCGGGGTCCGCCGCGTGGCCGACACCCTCGCCGCGTACTGGGAGCTCGCGCACGCCGAGCACTGGCCGCGGGTGCACGGGCTGCTGGAGGCCGACCTGATGTGGCGCACCCGCCGTCTGGCCGCGGGCGGGGCCAAGGAGCTGTTCGCCGACCTGCACCCCTCGGTCCGCTGGGAGGGCGACCGGCTCACCACCGCCACAGGAGGGGCCTGGTGCCACGCCGGTGACCTGGGAGGAGACGGGTTGTTGCTGGTGCCGAGCGCCTTCCGCTGGCCGGACATCGCGGTCATGGCCGAGCCCTACCAGCCGATGCTCGTCTACCCGGCGCGTGGCGTCGGCACGCTGTGGGAGGCCGGCCCGCCCCCGGCGCCCGGCGCGCTCGCCGCGCTCATCGGCAGGACCCGCGCCCAATTGCTGCTCTCGCTGCGCGACCCCGCCTCCACCACGGCCATCGCCAGGCGGATGTCCATCACCCCTGGCGCGGTCTCGCAGCATCTGTCCGTCCTGAGCGCCAGCGGCCTGGTCGTCCGCAGACGACTCGGCCGTGAGGTCCTCTACCGGCGCACCCCCACCGGCGACGCCCTCGCCGGCGCCTCCTGACTTCGAGGCACCGGCGGCGGCACACCAGCCGCCGTCCCTCCTTTGACTCAAGCCGGATCCGGGACGCTTACTCCTTACTCCGGCCGGATCCGGGATGGCGGCGATGGTCACTCCGTCCGGATCGGTGGTCCGGGCGACGGCGCGCGAACCGCCGCCTGACCGCCGCCTGACCGCCGCCGGACCGGCGATCCCGGCGACGGCGGGCGGGTCGCCGGCGTCAGCAGAAGAAGGGGCGGACGGAGGGCAGGGCGGCGAACGGGGCGCGGCCGGACGCGGGACGCGAGCCGCCCGGATAGGCGTCCAACGTGCCCCGCGCCGCGCCGTTCTCGTTCACCGGCCCCTCGGCCACGGCCCGTGAGGACTCACCGCTGCCCACCGGCATGCCCTCGGAGGCGATGCCGCCGGCCGACGCGAGACCGGACGCGGCCGGCCCGAGCGCCGCGCCGTCCGGGGCGGCCCCGTCAGGACGCGTCCCGCCGGACGCGCCGGCCAGGGAGGAGGCGTCCGCGGACCCGGCCCCCCAGGATCGGCCCGCGGACGAGGCGCCCCCGCCGGCGCCGTTCGCACCCGCCGAGGGCGGAAGGTTCGCGTTCGTACCGCCCCCTGGCGCGACGTCCGCGGCCGTGCCGTCCCCGGAGCGCGGCCGTGCCGCCGGCCCGCCGCCGGCCGGCCCGGCGGCCCGGCCGCCCGCCCGGGAAGCCCCGGCACCACCAGAAGACCCGGAACCACCAGAAGGCGCGGAGGCCCCGGAACCACCAGAAGCCCCGGAACCGCCGGGACCGCCGGAAGTCCCGGACGCTCCGGAGGTGCCGGAACCGCCCGAACCGCCCGAACCGCCAGGGCGGGAAGGCGCGGACGCGCCGGGGGCTCCGTGGGCGCCGGAGGCCCCCTGCGTGCCGGACCGCCCTTGCGCACCCGAGGCGCCGGAGAGACCCGAGGGACCCGAGCCGGCCGAGGGAGCCCGGGAACCCGGCGGCCATCGAGAGCCCGCGGGCCCATGGGAGCCCGGCGCACCGGGGGCGCCATGTGCGGCCGACCACCTTGAGGCGCCGGCCGGTCGGTCGTCCACGCGGGAGGGGACGCCGCCACCCGTGCGGGGCGGCCACCCGCCGATGCGCGGAGGTGCGTTGCCGGAGGTGCGCCGCGCGGACGCCCCCCACGCCGACGGGGCGGGAGATGCCGACCCCGGGGCGTACAGGCGGTCGGAGGTGCGCTGGAGGCTGCCGGGCAGCAGGCCGATGCCGCGCGCGACCAGCCGCTGCCCGTAGACGTCGGTGATGCGGACGGTGTACGGCCCGGACCCGGCCCCGTGGTCGGCCACCCAGTAGTTGTCCGGCGCGCGCGACAGGTCGCGCCAGCGCCCGTCCCGCGAGATCTGCAACCGGCGCAGCGGGTTGCCGTGGTCGACGGCCTGGATGGCGAGCCAGCGGGCCGAGGAGCCCTGCTTGAGGCGGAACGCCACCGGCCTCGGGACCGCGGGGTTGCGCACCCTGTGGTAGCCGACGGGCACGACGCCCCGGCCGGGGTCGGCGATGCGGGCGAAGGCGGGGCCGCTGAGGTCGAGCTCTCCCGTGGCGCACGACAGGCACTCGTCGACGACCTGCACGCGGACGGTGCCGCGCGGGCCGGTGACGTCGAGATACGCGCCGCAGGCGGCCGAGCCGGCGTACTCGACGGGGGAGACCGCGACGACCAGGGCGTCGCGCACCGCCCCCAGCAGGGAGCAGTCGCCGCCGAGCACCCGCGACAGGCCGCCCGGCCCGCCCGGCCCCGGGCCCGACGCGGCGCACGCGGCGTTGCGGCCGACCTGCGCGCCGAGCGCCACCAGCGCGAGCGCGGTGCCCAGGGACACCGCCCACGCCAGCCGGTGCCACGCCGCCGCCCGCGACCGTCGCCCCCTGCGCCGACGGTCGCCCCGGGAGCGCGCGGACACGACCTCGTGGTCGCCGGGTGACCGTCCGGACGCGGCCTCGCCGTCGCCCGGCGAGCGTCTCGACGTGGCCCTGCGATCGCGCGGTGCCCGCCCAGGCGTGACGTCGCCGTCACCCGGCGAGCGTCCGGAAGTGACCTCGTCATCGCTCGGCGAGCGTCCGGAAGTGACCTCGTCATCGCTCGGCGAGCGTCCTGACGTGATCTCGTCGTCGCCCGGCGCGCGGCGCGCGTCCGGCAGGTCGCGGGCTCCTGCCCGCGCCTGATCATGAGCGTGCGTCATCGGACGCCGTGGCCACCGTCGCGATGCCGTCGGCCTGGCGCGCCGCCGATCCGCCTCCATGTGTGCTCTCCTCGCCGGACGTCGGCATTGACGAATGCGGAACGGCACCATGCTGTCACATTAAGCAACCGCAGGCTGCTCTTGTCCCATCTCCGGAGTGGGATGCCGATCGCAGGGCATTCGGTGACCGATGGGCGCGAAGGTCGTCGCGGGCCGATGGCGGGCGCGGACCGGCGCGAAAGGGTGAAGGTCACGGCTTCGACTCCTCACTACGGACCCGCGTAACGTGTGCGAAACACCAAGCGGGCAGACTGGTAGATGACCAGACATGTCTTCCGCCGACTCAGAACCTGGCTCAGCGTGACGACGATGGTGTCCGAACACCGTCCGGCAGAAGGGGATGCCTTGGACCGCCAGCAGGAATTCGTGCTCCGTACGCTCGAAGAACGCGACATCCGGTTCATCCGGCTGTGGTTCACCGACGTGCTCGGGTTCCTCAAATCCGTGGCGATCGCCCCGGCCGAACTCGAGGGCGCCTTCGCCGAGGGCATCGGCTTCGACGGGTCGGCGATCGAGGGGTTCGCCCGCGTGTACGAGTCCGACATGCTGGCCAAGCCCGACCCTTCGACGTTCCAGATCCTGCCGTGGCGCAGCGAGACGCCGGGCGCCGGCCGCATGTTCTGCGACATCCTCATGCCGGACGGCTCGCCGTCGCACGCCGACCCGCGCTGGGTGCTCAAGCGCACGCTCGCGAAGGCCGCCGATATGGGCTTCACCTTCTACACCCACCCCGAGGTGGAGTTCTTCCTGCTCAAGGGACGGCCGGAGGAAGGCGACAGGCCCGTGCCGATCGACTCGGGCGGCTACTTCGACCACACCCCGCACAGCTCGGGCCACGACTTCCGCCGCAACGCGATCATGATGCTGGAGGCGATGGGCATCTCGGTGGAGTACAGCCACCACGAGGGCGCCCCCGGCCAGCAGGAGATCGACCTGCGGTACGCCGACGCGCTCACGACGGCCGACAACATCATGACCTTCCGCCTGGTCATGAAGGAGGTCGCCCTGGAGCAGGGCATCTGGGCGTCCTTCATGCCCAAGCCCTTCACCGACTTCCCCGGCTCGGGCATGCACACCCACATGTCGCTGTTCGAGGGCGACCGCAACGCCTTCTACGAGCCGGGCGCCGACTACCAGCTCTCCAAGATCGGCCGGTCGTTCATCGGTGGCCTGCTGCGGCACGCGGCCGAGATCACCGCGGTCTGCAACCAGTGGGTGAACTCCTACAAGCGGCTGTGGGGCGGCGCCGAGGCGATCGCCGGGCTCGGGGGCGAGGCGCCCAGCTACATCAGCTGGGGACACAACAACCGGTCCGCGCTCGTCCGCGTCCCCATGTACAAGCCGCACAAGGGCAACTCGACCCGCGTCGAGTTCCGCTCGCTGGACTCGGCGTGCAACCCCTATCTGGCGTACGCGGTGATCCTCGCCGCCGGCCTGAAGGGCATCGAGGGAGGCTACGAGATGCCGCCCGGCGCCGAGGACGACGTGTGGGCGCTCACCAGCGCCGAGCGGCGCGCCCTCGGCATTGAGCCGCTGCCGCAGAGCCTGGACGAGGCGATCACCACCATGGAGCGCAGCGAACTGGTCGCCGAGACCCTGGGCGAGCACGTCTTCGACTACTTCCTGCGCAACAAGCGCGCCGAATGGCACGAGTACCGCCGCCAGGTCACCGAGTTCGAACTGGGCCGCTACCTGCCCGTGCTGTGATCGCGCCCGGGCGGCGTGCGCGCCGACGGGCGAGAGGTGGCAGAAGGACGCGACGGCGGGTCGTCGGCCTTCTGCCACATCCACCTCGTGGTGACCTGAACCGCTGATGGACATCGGCGAGTACGTCGAGTTCTTCGATCCGGACGTGGTCGGCGCATGGCTGCGCTGGGACGCGGTCACCGCGTCGAACTGCCCGGTCACGCAGATCTGCACGCGGTCCAGGGAGTACCTCGCGGGGCTGTACACCATGTGGTACGTGACTCCGGACGGCTCCGACGGCGACTGGCGAGGTGAGCGGGACCGGCCACTGCGGGTGGGCGAAGCCCACACCACGTCGAGCAGCTGGCCGGAAGGGCGTGCTGACCGCATCGCGCGCCTGAGGGACGCCTTCCAGCGTGAGGGCCGTCCGGTTCACCTCGTGCTGCCCGGATACTCGCTGGGGAACGGCCGGGTTCTGCTGCTCGACGGCACCCACCGCGCGGTCGCGGCTCATCTGTCCGGCCTGGACGTACGGCTGATGGTTTTCTCCATCGAGGGCCCGATGGACGCGGCCGTGCTTCCTGATCTCGCCCGCTATTCGGCCTCTGCGGCGGCTTCCGCCTGCGGAGCGGACGCGTAAGGGGGGCGGGCGGCGGCGCGGCGGGCGAGATAGTCGAGGAGCAGATTCTCCACCGCCTCCCGCTTCTCGGACACCCGCAGCCGCAGCAGCGAGTCCAGCAGCACCGCGCAGAACAGCAGGGCGCCGACCGGCCCCGCCACGACGGCCGTCCAGTGGAAGCCGAAGGCGACCATGAGGTTCGCCGACGCGAGCAGCACGGGCGCGAGGATGGCGGCCAGGACGTTGATCTCCAGCTCCGTCTTGTCGATGCTGTAGACGGGCGCGTACGCCCGCAGCCAGAGCTTGCTGTACACGAACCGGTAGTACTGCGCATCGCCCGTGTGGTAGCCGCCGGTCGGATGGAAGCGACCGCTCGCCGCCTCGGCCGCCTCGGCCGGCCGGGCGGCCCTCTGACCGGACTCCCGTGAGGTGTCCCCCTTCCGCGAGGCCGCCTTGCTCGTGCGGGCGCCTTCGCGCTCCTGCGGGACGGGCTCACCCGATCGCTCCCGTCGCCCGAGATGCGCGTGCACCTCGAAGCACTCGGCGAGATCCTCCGGCGCGAACCACTCCTTCAGCCGGTCCTGAGAACCGATCTGATACCTGCGCCTGACGAACCTCAACCGCTCCAGTCGGCTCACCAGCTTGAATGCCAGTTCACGGCAGATGTAGCCGAGGACGAAGGCGCCCGCGAGCGCGCAGATGGCGACCATCACCCCCAGAACGCCCGTCGCGCCCGCCAATGTCCGCAGGGTGTCCTCGTGACGTAACTGGTTGACGAGCACGGTGCCCTCGGTGAGGACCACCAGGCCCGGCGCGAGGACGCTGGCGAGTTGAAGGCTGATGTAGAAGGACATCCGGCCGCGCGCCAGTTCCGCGCCTCCCAGCAGAGGAGTGAGTGGATCCACCGTTCGCACCCCCGGCACCGTCTGTCGCGACGCATCAAGAGGTATCGACCGCGGTGATCTCCGTCAAGGGAGCCGATGGCGGTGGGCGGACCGGCTCTCATGCGTCATGCCGCCGTTACGCACCGCTAACGGCTCCGTCATCGTCGGCTGATGCAATGACGATCAAGCGGTACGGATAATATCTGGCGGTATCTACCGGAATTTACGGTCTATCGCTCCTGTTAGGAGCAGCATGGGGGGTGCTACCGCATGACAACGACGTCCGCAGGTGTGCAGACCGCGCTTACCGTACCGGCCCGGTTCCGCGGCCCTGAGGGGATGGCGAACGGCGGCTGGGTGGCCGGGACGCTGGCCGGAACCCTCGCCGATCGGCTCGACTGCGCGCACGCGCTCGAGGTCACCCTGCACCGGCCCGTCCCGCTGGACACCGAGCTCGCCGTGAGCCACATGGCCAACTCCGCGTCGCTGTCCCTCGACGGGCAGGTGCTCGTGGAGGCGATTCCCGTCGCGCTCGACGTGACCCCGCCGCCCTTCGTGCCTTTCACCGACGCCGCGCGCGCCGAGGCGGGCTTCCCCGGCCTGACCGGCGGCCATCCCGCGCCCGGATGCTTCGTGTGCGGCCTGCGCGACCCGGGCGACGGGCTGCGGATCTTCCCCGGCCCCGTCGAGGGCACCGACCTGGTCGCGGCCGGGTGGCGGGTGCCGGTGACCGTGACCGACGACGGCGTCGTCCCGGACGCCCTGGTGTGGGCCGCGCTCGACTGCCCCACCGGGTGGGCGAACGCCGGGGAGGGCGGCCCGGGCCTGCTGGGACGCATCACGGCGCAGGTCTTCCGGCGCGTGTACCCGAACGGCACCTACTCCGTCGTGGCACGCTCCACCGGGCGCGAAGGGCGCAAGCTCTTCGGCGAGAGCGCGGTGTACGAAGTGGACGGCACCCTCGTCGCCGCCGCCAAGGCCACCTGGATCATCCCCGCCTGAACGCCCCACCCCGGCATCCTCGTGTGAGGGCCGGTCCCGTCGGCGCGTGCGGACGCCGGGTCAGAGCGCGAGGCCGGCGCGGATCAGGCTGATCGTCCAGATCGTCAGAAGGACCAGCACGCCTGTGCTCAGTAGGGCCGAGGCGCCGAAGATCGACCAGCGCAGGAGCCGGTGGGTCAGCGGCACCCGGTCCTCCGCGCCCCGGCTCGGCGCCCACGGCCCGCGCAGGTCGGCCGTCGTCAGCTCCGGATCGCCGTCCCCTTCAGAACCGTCCCCGCCTGCGTCCGTGCCTTCGTCCCCGCCGCGCCGCGGACTGCCGGGCCGGGTGCTCGCGTCCCCGCCGGGCCGCGGCCTGCCGGGCCGGGCGTCTTCGTCCCCGCCGGGCCGGGTGCCCGCGTCCGGTTCCGCCTCCGGCTCTGTCGCGGTGCCCGGTCCGGTGGAAGCGTCCCGCGCCGTTGCCCGCGCCGGGGCCGTGGCGAGGCGGATTCTCCCGTGGAGCCTGAGCTTGGCGCCGTTGGCGATGCTCGCGGAGGAGGCGTGGTCGTGGCCGTCCGGGTCGGAGCCGTTCACGGGCAGGCCGACCAGCCAGGCGAGCAGGCCGGCGACGGCGGCGTCGTCGGCCGGAAGCCCGGAGGCCAGGTAGCGCACCTCGGCGGCCGTCCTGGCCAGGTCGCGCACCATGTTGCCCAGGCCGACCCCGTCGAACCACTCCGGCAGCCGGTCGGCGTCCTGGCCCACGGCCGTCGTGCGGAGCAGGTCGGCCTTGGTGACGACGACGGCGACGCGTTTCTGCCGGCCCCCGTCGGCCCGTGCGGCCAGCTCGTTCCTGACCCGCTGGAAGGTGTCGGAGGGGTCCTCGGGGGACAGCACGACGCCGGCGCGCTGGAGGGACTGCCGCTCGCCCTCCGACAGGCCGAGCTGCACCAGCGGCAGGGCGAACGGGTCCACCACGAGCAGCATCGCCTCGCCGTGGGCCAGGTAGCTCATCGCCTCCACCTGGGTGGCGCCGGTGAACCCCTCCCCGGAGGGGTCGAACAGGTACAGAATGCGGTTGCCGCTGCGGGCCCGCGAGCCGGGCAGCGTGACGTCCACCATGGTCGCCGACGGGGCCCGCGTCGTGGTCTTGGAGACTCTGCCGAGCCGCAGCTCCTGGCGCAGCCGCGAGAAGGCGATCTCATCGCCCTCCACCACGAACCCGGCCCGGCCCTGCGCGTCCTTCACCACCCGGTTCAGCGCGTTGAGCGCCAGCACCATGAAGGTCGTCTTGCCCGCGTCGGGCCCGCCGATGAAGGGCAGCGGCTCGATGCGGGCCCTGCCGATGCGGGGCGGCAGCGCGCGACCGCACTCGGGACAGTACGCCGGCAGCCGGAAACGGCCGAGGACGATGGCCGTGGGCAGGCGTGTGCCGCACCGGCACACGTGCCGGAACACCCCGTCGAGGTTGGGAGCCAGGTGGCGGTGCCGCCGCCCGCAGGTGGGGCAGGCGTACTCGGGCAGGCTGATGCGCGCGTAGCACTGCGGGTGCGGGCAGGTCTGCAGGATGCGCCGCGCCCGCATGAACACCGTCTCCACGCAGAGCAGCAACAGCAGACAGCTCAGCCACAACAGCAGCCCCGCCGCCGCGACCAGCGCGTACGCGGCGGTGAGCGCGGCGGCGACGGCGGCCAGCGGGACCACCGCCGCGGCGACGCCCGCGACCAGGGCCAGCCAGATGGGCAGGGCGAAGAATCCCTGGACGTTGGTCATCAGCCGCCGTGTGACCGTGCCGAGCGCCCGCCTGGCCGCCTGCGCCATCGCGGGGACGGCCGCGCGCTGCGTCCGCCACCAGTCCAATGCCATCTGGCCGAACAGGTAGTGGCGGTAGACGGGGTCCCGGTCGGTCTCGGCGGCGCCCGGACGGCCCTCCGCGTCCGCCGCGCCGGCGACGACGGGGGAGGCGCCGCGTGCCGTGGCCGGGAGCAGCACCCGCCCGGCACGCAGGAAGTAGTGCCCGACACCGGCCGCGGTCGCGGCGGCCAGGGTCAGCGTGGCGACGACCGGGAACCCGTACAGGAACCCGAAGTACATGCACGCGCCCCACAGCACGACCGCGACGCCGAAGACGAACGGCATCAGCCCACCCCCTTCGAGGGGCTCATGTGGAGGGGCATCGAGGGGGTCATGTGGAGGAGCATCGAGGGACTCATGTGGGGGGTCATCGGGGGTCTCGCTGCCAGGGGAGGGTGCGCCGGCCCTTCGCCATCTCCTTGAGTCCGGCCGCCAGCTCCGGGTCGTGCTTGAAGCGCGAGTCGGCGGACCCGAACGGCGACCAGCCGGTGAGCTGCGATCTCGCCCACGCGTCCAGCTCGGGCACCGTGGCGCCGGCCAGGTGCAGGCGGACCGCGACCTCCAGCAGGGCGGCCTGCTCGTCGCGGCTCCTGCGCTCCTCCAGCCAGGCGTGGGCCAGCCCGGTCCTCGCCTCCTCGGGCAGTCGCCGCATGACCTCGGCGCGGAAGCGCGGCTCCCGATCGGCCGTGATCCGGGCGGCGCAGGCCAGCGCCTCCCGCAGCAGTTCGTCGTCGGACTCCGGCCGCAGGTCCTCCAGCCGCCGCAGCGTCGCCGCCGCGCCCGCGGGGTCTGCGGCCTCCCGGAGGCCGGCGACCAGGAGCACCACCTCGGCGTCCGCGGCCGGATATCCGGGCACGGTGTCCCGCACCAGCCCGGCCAGCCCCACCAGGGCGGGGTCCTCGACGCCCTCGGCGAGGAAGGTGCGGGCCGGCAGGTCGCTGAGGTGCGGCGAGCGGCCCATGGCGGCGCCGAGCCGTCGCACCAGGGCCTCGCACTCGGCCCGACCGGGCGCCTGCTCCCACACCGCGAACACCGCGGCGTCCAGCGCCCCGGCCGGCACGTCATCGCCGTTCGCGCCCGCCCCAGGAGAATGCGCCGCCTCCACCGATCCGTGCGAAGGGGCGGTGCTGGAAAAGGCCGGAGCATAGGGGTCCAGGGCGTGGGAGGCGTCCCCGGCCCCGGGAAGAGGGGAGCCGCAGGCGTCTTCGGCGCCGTGAGGGGGCGAACCGGACGCGGGCCCGGGATCGTGCGGGGCGCCGGGCCCGGGATCGTGCGGGGCGCCGGGCCCGGGGTCGTGCAGGGCGCCGGGAACAGGGCCGTGCGGGGCGCCGGGAACGGGGCCGTGCGGGGCGCCGGGAACCGGGGCGTGTGGGGCGGCGGGAACGGGGGCGGGGCCGGACGCTCCGGTCGCGGTCTCGTGGAGGGTGATCAGCTGGACGGTGGCCTCGACGCGGGGGAGGCGGTCGCGCCTGACCCGGGACAGGATCACCGCCGTCCCGGTGAGCGGCGCGGACGACAGGTCGCGCGAGGCCAGCAGGTCGCACACCTCGTCGCTCAGCATCCGCCCGCGCACCGTCGGCGCCGACTCCTCAAGCCCCCGGACCACTCCCGCGAGCACGGCCTCGCGCATGCCCGGGGGCACCCGTTCGAGCAGGAGGCCGAGGTCGCCCCTGCCCGCACGGACGACGGCGTGGGCCGCGAGCGCGAGGCCGGCGGGGTCGATGGGCGCGCCGACCGCTTCTGCCGTGGCCGCGATCTGGACGAGCTCGGAGGCGTCCCGGACGTCGGCCAGCGCCCGCGCGGCCTCCGCGCGCAGCGTCTCGCGCGTCCGCGGCCACGCCGGAGGGGCGGGGGACGGCAGCGTGGGGTCGCGCAGGGCCAGGACGGCGCAGCGCGCGGCGCACAGCTCGGCGGTCTCGGCGGGCGCCAGGGCACGGGCGGCGTCGGCCAGTTCGTACTCCATCCGGTCGCACACGCGCCCGAGGTCGGACCACAGCCAGTCGGGCAGGCCGGGCGAGAGCGTGCGCGCGATGGCCGACTGCTCCTCGGCGGTCACGCTGTCGTCGCCCCGGCACAGCGCGAGCAGCGCCGCGCTGGTCTCCGGCTCGAACCCCTCGCCGTCCAGGCCGCCGGCGGACCGCAGCTCGCCGATCGCGTCGATGCCGGCCAGGTCCATGCGCCGCCAGCATTCGGCGACCGTACGGGCGAAGCGGCCGAGCGGGGGGCCCGCCGCGGCCGGGGGCTCGGAAAGCCGCACCACGGCGGCGTCGATGTCGGAGGGCAGCCAGACGTCGGGGGTGGTCCCGACGATGACCTGCGGCGCCGCGCCCGGGTCGGCGCTGTAGGTGCAGAACGGCAGGCGCGCGGCCACCTGCCAGGGCAGCGAGTAGGAGATGACGCCGATCCAGCGCACGATCTCCTCGACGTCCGCGCAGACCAGCACCAGCCGTCCGTGGCCCTGGGAGAGCGCCTTGACGACGGCCTCCAGCAGGGCGCCGAGCCGCGTGTAGGCCGCCTCGCCGCCGGAGGCGAGCCAGGAGGCCAGCGACTCGGGGTCGACGTGGTCGCCGGGCGGCAGGTCGGTGAGCGCGGGGAGCGCCGTCCCGGCGGAGGCGGGCACGTCCGACCACAGGGGGGCCTGCCAGAACTCCACCGGGCGCAGGCCCGTCAGCTCCTCGGGGTCGGCGACGACGGCGTGGCCGAGATAGTTGCCGTACCGGCCCGAGTAGTCCTGGCCGAGGTAGACGCAGCGGGTGAGGACGTACCGAGGC
Source organism: Sphaerisporangium sp. NPDC005289 (assembly GCF_040607455.1). Classification (NCBI taxonomy): domain Bacteria; kingdom Bacillati; phylum Actinomycetota; class Actinomycetes; order Streptosporangiales; family Streptosporangiaceae; genus Sphaerisporangium; species Sphaerisporangium sp. NPDC005289. The sequence goes on along the minus strand of NZ_JBEXGS010000010.1, from coordinate 186,013 downwards.
CCGGCCGGACCGTAGGCGAGGGCCACGGGCAGCCGGGCGACCTCGGCCGGAGTGGGGGCGAGCGGCGCGCCGGGCGGCGGCCTGTAGGACAGATAGGGGGCCACCTTGCCCGCGAGGCCGGGGGGCAGCCCCGGCGACTCGGCGACGAACTGGAACCCCGCCCGCCCGGCGGGCCCCGCCTCAGCGGAGGTGTAATGCAACTGCCACGCCATCGGCCCCGCCCCCCTCCAGGTCGGAGAAGTGGCGCCGGGTCGCCCGCCGTACGGCGGCGCCGGCCTCGCCGTACCCCTCCTCGCCGTCGCGGCGCCGTCGTGTGCGCGCGCATGGCGGAGGGCACGGCCACCGCCCCGGCGCGGCAGGACTCGAGCGAACCGGCACCGCCGGCGCGGAACAATCGGCTCCCCCGTGCCACGCCCCGGACGGTGGCGCCGGTGGAAGGAGAGCGCCGAGCGCGGTCCGGCGGGGGCACGGCGGGCTCGGGGTCATCGGGGGGCTCGGGTGGGCGGGTCGATGGGGTGGTGCGGCGGTCGGTGGCGCTGGTGGGCGGGGTTCGGCCCGGGTGGTTCGGCGGTACGACCGGGTGGGGGTCATCGGCGGACTCCGGTGAGCATGCCGAAGCGGTGGAGGAGCCATAGCAGGGGGTCCTCGACGCGGTAGGGGCGGATGCCGCCGGGGCCGACGCTGTCGGCGCCGGGGACGCCGCCGAGAGCGGACAGGCCGAACAGCGCGAAGTCGATGAAGTGCTGACGCAGGTAGCGGTCGACCATGCCGGCCTGCCACTCGTCCAGTAGCGCCCTGATCTGCTCGTGGACGGCCTCGCGGTCGTCCAGGTCGAGGGTGCCGGACGGGGTGCGGGCCCGGTGCAGGGCCGACTGGGTGTCCATGCCCTCCTGCAACGCGTCGATCTTGCTGAGCGCCACCGCCACCGGCACCTTCAGCCGCCCCGACCCCGCCCGGTCGCGCAGCAGTTCGGTGACCCGGCTGATGACGTTGATCGGGTCGCTGTCGGGGTCGCCCGCGTTGACGCCGCTCCTGGCCGCGGCGATGCCGCTGAGCGACGCCTTGGCCCCGGGCAGCTCCAGCGGGTCGACCAGGAAGACGATGGCGTCGGCGGCGTTGAGATAGCGGAGATGGGTCTCGGTGGACTCGCGGCTGCGCAGGTCCTCACCGGCGGTGTCGAACAGGACGAGCGTCAGCGACATGGTCTTGGAGCGCAGGCGGCCGGGGACGGTGCGGGTGAGCAGGTACACCAGCGGGTCGCGGGGCTCGGTGGCGGCCGGCCGGGTGGTGGCCAGCAGCCGCTGCTCGCCGTAGAGCGGCCGGGCGAAGTCCTGCTTGTAGCGGGCGATGGTGCGGTCGTCGCAGGCGACCAGCGAGGAGTCCAGCTCGGCCCCGACCCGGTTGGTCAGCTCGTGCAGCAGCACGGCGATGTAGGTGCTCTTGCCCGACCCCTTGGCCCCGACCAGCGCGACGATCTTGCCGGGGTTCGCGCAGTACTCGGCGGGCAGCCGGTTGTGGCATTCGGGGCACACCCGCCACCCGGTGGAGCGCGTGCACCTGGGGCAGTCGGCCCGCCGTCCCGGCCTGCGCACGGAGAACACCGGCGGCAGGGACGCGGCGGCGGGCGAGCCGAGGTAGTCGGCGAGGGTCTCGTCCAGCACGGCGTCGCATCCGCCGCCGCGCCCGGACCTGCCCGCGCAGCGGAAGGCGATGCGGTTGCGATCGAGCCGCGCGAAGCAGAACGGGCAGGTGATCACCACGGCGTCATCCCACCTTCATCCGCCGGACCGGCGGGTCGATGAGGGCGACCTCGCCGCCCGGGCCGCCGCGGTCGGCGCCGTGGCCGTGCGCCGGCCCTGGATCGGGGTCGTCGTCGAACACCAGGCCGCCGCCGAACGACGGGCCAGGCCCGCCGCCGGGAATGGGGGTGCGGCCGGCCGCCGGGGCGTCCCCGTAGGGCTCCCACGCCGGAGCGCTCTCGACGGCGCCCTCGGCGAAGCAGCGCAGCCAGTACGGCTTGGCCTGCCGCGGGGCCGGGACGGTGAGCCGGGCCGGGACCTCCAGGTCGGTCCAGTCGTCCAGCAGGATGCCGTCGTCGGCGGACTTGGGCTGGACGTGCCCGGGCTTGAGCACCAGGGCCAGACGGCGCAGCCGGACGGGCCGGTCGGCGGTGATCTCGACCACCAGCGAGCGCCGCCAGGCGGGCCCCTGCTGGCTGAGGTCGTAGCGGACCGGGACGCGGCCGGGCAGGTGCAGGCTGACGGCGGCGCCGCGCACCCGCTCGCCGCGCACCATGGAGGTGGGCGCGACCTCGACGGTGACCGGCTCGCCCTCGGGCACGTCCAGCCGCACCCCGCCCTGCGCCCGGTAGGCCGCCGAGTTGACGATCATGCTGCGGCCGTTCCAGCGGACCTCGACCTCCGGGACGTCCGGCGGCCAGACGAACCCGACGTACACGGTGACGCCGCGGCGCTGGGCGGTGAGCCGGGCCGGGGGAGCCAGGTTGACGTGCTCGATGTGCGCGCCGACGGTGGCCAGCTCGCCGGACACGGTGACCGCCAGCAGCACGCCCTGGCCGCCGCCGGGGCGGATCGACTGGCCGTCGCGGGTGGGCGCCGAGGGAACGGCCCGGGTCGCCGCGCGCAGCTCGGTCAGCGACAGGGTGGTGCCCATCGGCCAGGGCGGCGCCGCGTCCAGGCCGACGATCTCCAGGGCGCCGGTCGCGGGCTCCTCGTAGTGGACCAGGAAGGTGCCCGGCGCCGACGGGTCGGGCCGCAGGGTGAAGTCGGTGATCGGCCGCGGCCGTCCGAGGGGCGTCATCGTGCGCCGCACGCCCGGCGTGACCACCTCGCCGTCGGGGTCGGCGTAGACGGCGCGGACGGTGTAGCTGTAGCTGGTGCCGTTGGCGACGTCCCTATCGCGGAACCCGGTGTCGCCGGCGGGCACCGGGTGCCCGTCCCGGGTGACGATCACCCGGGTGGCCTCGGCGGGCCGCGTCCAGCGCCCGGACACCACCCCGTCGCCCGCGGTCAGCCGCAGGTCGCCCGGTTCGGGACGGACGATCACCGTGGCGGCGAGCGCCGGCATGGCGACGGCCTCGTCCCTGCGGGCGACCACCCAGTAGGCGACCGGGGTGTTGACCGGCGGCTGCTCGTCGCGAGCGGAGGGCCGCTCGGCCGTCGCCAGCAGGATGCCGTCGCGGTAGACGTCGTAGACGATGCGGCCGGCCCGTGACGGAGAGGGCTGCCAGACCAGGCTCACCCCCTCGCCCTGGACGGCGGCGCGCACGGCCCGCGCCGGGTGGGGGGCCAGCCGGGCGAGCAGTTCGGCGGCGCCGGGCAGGTCGGGGACGCGCTGGAGGGCGTCGCGCGCCGCGAGCCAGGCGTCGTCGGGGTCCAGGGCGGTGCGCGCCCGCTCTCTGAGCCGCACGGCCTGCGCGAGCCGGGCCCGCACCTCGGTGGCCAGCTCGGCGGCGTCGCCGGTGAGCGCGCCGGGCTCCAGCGCCTCGGCGAAGTCGGCCGCCGCGTGGATCTCTCCCGCGTCGACCAGCTCGCGCAGCCGCGAGGCCGCGCCGCCGCCGAGGCCGCCCTCGCCGCGGACCGCGAAGATCAGCCGGCGCGCGTCGCCGGCGGCGAGGTCGAGCTCGGTGGTCGCGTGGCGCAGCAGCGTGTCGTCGTAGGGGTGCTCGCGGACCCGTTCGCGCAGGCGGGACACGATGTCGTACAGGACCAGCGCCGCGGGGTCGGGGGAGTTGCGCAGGGCGGCCAGCACCGTGTCGGCGCCGATGGTCCACGGCCCGCGCGTGCGGGCGGCCCAGTGGCGCCCCACCTCGGCGATGGCCTCGGGCACCGAGCCGCCGCCGGCGACCGCGAAGCCGTCGAGCACCCGCATCTCGGCGCACCGGTCACCGAACAGGAAGCGGCCCAGGTGGGGTGCGCCGAGCACGTCCAGCGCCTCGCGCACCTTGGCGAACCCGGGGTAGGGGGCCGCGTCGGGCAGCGGGTCGGGGTCGCGGACCTCGATGTCCCGCTCGGCGGCCAGCCGGACGGCCTCCTCCTGGCTGACGCCGCTGGAGCGGGCGATGGTGGCGAGCAGCGCGGGGGAGAGCATGCGCAGCCGCCCCGCGGCGTCCTCCAGCCGGCCGCCGGCGCCCGACAGCCGGCGCGCCGCCCTGCGCTCGGAGTCGCCCAGCGCCTCGCGCAGCGGAGCCAGGTCGCCCTCGGCGGCGGCGGTGAAGATGGGCGAGAACCGCGCGTGGTCGGCCTCCAGCCGGTCGGCCAGCCGCTTGTACTTCAGCATGCCCCGGGCGCGCCGCCAGCACTGGCGCACCTGCCGCACGGTCTCGGCGACCTGGGCGGCCGTCATCGCCTCGGTGAGCTGGTAGCGGACGCGCAGGTCCTCCGGCGGGAGACCGCCGGCCTCGCGGGCGGGCTCCAGCACCTCCCGGGTGTAGCGCTGTTCGTCGAACGCCATGCGACCGCCCGGCTAGCTGACCTGGACGCGGGACAGGGCGGCCCGGGACTCGGCGACGTCCTCCTCGGACATGCCGCCGATCTGGATGCGCAGTTCGAGCTCCTCGCCGGTCTCGCGCTCGCGGGCGGTGACCTGCAGCAGCCCGGAGGCGTCCAGGGCGAAGGTGACCTCGATCGGCCACCCGGCCGGCTTGCCCGCGGGGATCTTCAGCACACCCTCGGCGATGACGCCGTTGTCCTCGACCTCCTCGGACTCGGCGGTGCCGGCCTGCTCCATGACCTCGATGGTGACCCCGGTCTGCCCGCTGTCGATGGTGTAGAAGTCCTGCGTGACGCCGGCGGGGAGCGCGTCGTTGGCATGGACGAGGTGCTCGACGCTGCGGCGCCGGGTCTCCTTGTCGGTGACGATGATGCCGAAGGCGCGCGAGGCGACCGTCTTGATCGTGCGGCCGGCGATCTGCTCCTGCTGCTCGGCGCTCAGGCCCGCCCGCTCGGCGATCTCCTTGGCCTTGGCCGGCTCGCCGGAGCGCATCAGGCGGCGGTAGGTCTCCTCGAAGGCGAACAGGGCCGCGCCCTTGGCCACGGCCAGGTCGGGGTCCTGCAGGCGGGGGGTGAGCTGGAACTCCTTCTGCAGGGCCTCGGTGACCGCGGGCATCTTGGTGGAGCCGCCGACGAGCACCAGGTGGTCGTAGGCGGCGACCCCCTTGCCGGTGGCGGTCTCCATCGTGCGCCGGGTGATCTCGATGGTGCGGTCGAGCAGGTCGCGGGTGAGCTCCTCGAAGGACGCGCGGGTGAGCTCGACGGTGCTGACCCGGCCCTCGTGCATGACGCGGACGACGTGCTGGGCGCGCGTGGACAGGGTCTTCTTCAGGTCCTCGGCGTCGCGGCGGAGCTGCTGCTCGGAGTGCTTGTCCAGCAGCGGGTCGCCCGCGTCGGGGTGCTCCTCGCGGAACCGCTCGGCCAGGTGCTCGGCCAGGCGGTCGTCCCAGTCGGCGCCGCCCAGCTCGTGGTCGCCGTCGGTGCAGACGACCTCGATGTCCCCGCCCTGGATGCGCATCACGGTGGTGTCGAAGGTGCCGCCGCCGAGGTCGTACACCAGGATCGTGCGGTCCTGGTCGGGGTTGAGCACCCCGTAGGTGATGGCCGCGGCGATCGGCTCGGAGATGATGTCGATGACGTTGAGGCCGGCGATCTGCCCGGCCTTCCTGGTGGCGTCGCGCTCGGCGGCGCCGAAGTAGGCCGGGACGGTGATGACGACGTCGTCCACCGTCTCGCCGGTCGCGGTGGCGGCGTCGTCGGCGAGCTTGCGCAGGACGAAGGCGGAGATCTCCTCCGGGGTGTAGGGCCTGCCGTGCCGCACGCGCGGGGTGTCCTGCCCCATGTCGCGCTTGATGCGGCTGACGACCAGGTCGGGGTGCAGGACGGCGCTGTCCTTGGCGGTCGCCCCGACCACGACGTTGTCGGGCGACTCGAAGAACACCACCGAGGGCGTGGTGTCGGCGCCCTCCAGGTTGCGCAGCACCGTGGGACGGCCGACGTCGTCGACATAGGCGATGCACGAATACGTCGTACCGAGGTCGATCCCGTGAACAGCCATCCCCTACTCGCTCCCCTTCTCCGTGCCGCCGCCGGCGCGTTCGGCGGCGCCGTTCACCGCGTCACGCGCATTGTCGGCCTTGCCGTCTTTTCGATTGCCTCGCTGTTGCTTCGGGTCGTCCGCGCTGCCCGCTTTATCCTGTTTCTTCGCTTTTTTCGGGTCGGTCGATTTCGGCTGCGCGGCCCGGTCGTCGGCCCTCCCCACCACCACCGGCGCCTTGCGCAGCACCCGCTCGCCCATGGTGAAGGCCTCGCCCAGCACCTCCACGACCGTCCCGTCCTCCCCGGCGGCCACCGGGCTGGTGCCCGCCGGCCGGTGGAGGGCCGGGTCGTAGGCGTCGCCCGCCTTGACGCCCGCGCGCTCGGCGCCCGTGCGGCCGAGCACCTCGGCGAGCTCCTCGGCGATGGCCGACAACAGCGGCCCGGCCAGCTCGGCCGACGGGACGCGCGGCCCCTGCCAGCGCGCCGCCTCGCGCGCCACCGTGTCGTGCAGGCGGTACAGGGCCGCCCTGACCGGGGTCAGGGCCTCCTGGAGCGCCCCGTGCCGCAGTTGCTGGTTCTCGGCGTGCAGGCGGTCGATCACCTGCTCCCGGTGCGCCGCCCGCTCGTGCTCGCGCCCCACGGTCTCGGTGAGGGCGGCGAGCCGGCGGGTGAGCTCCTCGACCTGGCGCGAGAGCTCCTTGGCGGCGTCGGCCTGCCCCTCGGAGGGCGCGGAGGGCGTCGTGCCGCCGGAGGCGGGCTCGCGCGGCTCTTCGGGGGGAGGCGCCATCGATCTCCTCGCGGCGGAAATAAGAATTCCTGACGTCAGTAACTGTAGGCCACCGAAGACCCCGCCCGGTAGAGATTGATCTGTCCGGTAATGAGCCTTATGTCGGACTGATCGGTCATCCCGGTCGCGGGCCTTTCGGAGGCGGGACCTGCACCGTATATACATCCTTCACGGCTCGGCGCAGGGAATTCTCGGTTGGATATGGCTTAGATCCCATAAGTCCCATTAGTTACACGCATTGCGCGCCGGGCGATGTCAGATGGATCGCCGCCGCCTCTCGTCCCGCCAGGCGAATCCGCCGGGCGCGGGTCCGCGTACCTCCTGCGTTCCACCGGCGGAGGCGCTGATCCGGACACTCATAATTGAGGGATGACAAACCGGATCCTGATCGTCGAGCACGAGGCCGAGGCGGGCCTCGGCCTGTTCGCCGGGTGGCTCGCCGGCGCGGGCCTGGCCTGCGAGGTCGTACGGCCGTACCTGGGCGAGGAGATCCCCTCCCTCGACGCAGGGTCGGGAGTGACCGGTCTCGTCGTGCTCGGCGGCGCGCCGTCGGCCTGGGACGACGAGGGGACGCCATGGCTGCCGGCCACCCGCGAGCTGATCAGACGGGCCGTCGAGGCGTCGCTGCCCACCCTCGGCATCTGCCTGGGCGCCCAGCTCATGGCGCTGGCCTGCGGCGGAGAGGTCCGTCCGGGGGAGGCGGGGCTGGAGGTCGGGCTGGGCGAGGTGTCCCTGCTGCCGGCCGCCGCCGACGACCCGCTGTTCGCCGGGCTGCCGCTCACCGCGCGGGCCGTGCAGTACCACCAGGACGCCGTCACCCTCCTGCCCCCCGGCGCCGTCCCGCTGGCCACAGGCGCCGCCTACCCCAACCAGGCCTTCCGCCTCGGTGAGCGGGCCTGGGCCGTGCAGTTCCACCCCGAGGCGTCGCCGGAGATCTTCCGGTCGTGGACCGGGCCGAACCTCGCCGAACTGGCCGCGGCCGGACATGACGCCGCCCGGCTCTGCGCCGAGGTGGACGCCGCCGAGCCGGAGCTGCTGCGGACCTGGCGCCCCCTCGCCGAAGCCTTCGCCGCCGTCGAGCGGAAGGGGCGGGAGCCCGGCGACCTGCCCGGCACCCATGTCCAATCCCGGTGACCGGGCGATTACGTAGCGAAACCACTAACGACGAATCGGTGAGGAAGCGGCTACGTTGAGCATGTGACCGCCGAGTCCCGTATGCAAACGACAGCAGGGCGTCTCGCCCGGCTGGGCTTCGCCGACGGAGCCCAGGCCGAGCGGCTTCTCGACGACCTCGGACCCGAGGCCGTGGGCGATCTTGACCTGCTCGCGGCCCTGGTCGGCGCGGCCGACCCCGACCTCGCCCTCATCTCGCTCAACCGCCTCGCCGAGCGCGACCCGAGCGTCCTCGGCGCGTTGCGCGCCGACCCGGGCCTGCGATCGCGGCTGCTCGGCGTCTTCGGGCTGTCGGCCGCGCTCGGAGACCACGTCGTGCGCCATCCCGAGCACTGGAAGCTCCTGTCCGGCGACGAGGCCGTCCAGCGCACGCCCCGGCACGCGATGCGCTCAGAGTTGCTGGCGGCCGTCGGCGCCGACCCGGATGACCCCGAGCCGTGCGCCGCGCACGGCGGCGCCGAGGCCACGTCGGCCACGTCGGCCATGTCCGCCCTGCGCGTCGCCTACCGCGGCAGGCTGCTGCACCTGGCCGCCCGCGACATCACCGGCGCCGCCTCGCTGTCGGAGATCACCTCCGAGCTGTCCGACCTGGCCTCCGGCGCCCTGGAGGCCGGGCTCGCCATCGCCAGGGCCGAGGTCCCCGAGAGCGCCGACGTCCGCCTCGCGGTGATCGGAATGGGCAAGTGCGGCGCCCGCGAGCTGAACTACATCAGCGACGTGGACGTCGTGTTCGTCGCCGAGCCCCGCGACGGCGTCGACGAGACCAAGGCGCTCCAGACCGCCACCCGGCTGGCGCAGGGCATGATGCGTGCGTGCTCCACCAGCACCCCCGAGGGCTCCCTGTGGGAGGTGGACGCCGCGCTGCGGCCCGAGGGCAAGGCCGGGCCGCTGGTCCGCACGCTCACCAGCCACCTGACCTACTACCGCCGGTGGGCCAAGACCTGGGAGTTCCAGGCGCTGCTCAAGGCGCGGCCGGTCGCCGGCGATCTCGAACTCGGCGGCGAGTACGTCGCCGCGGTCAACGAGCTGGTCTGGCAGTCCGCCGCCCGCGAGAACTTCGTCGAGGACGTCCAGGCCATGCGCCGCAGGGTCGAGGCCCACGTCCGCGCCGGCGAGGCCGACCGGCAGATCAAGCTCGGCCCCGGCGGCCTGCGCGACATCGAGTTCGCCGTCCAGCTCCTCCAGCTCGTGCACGGCCGCACCGACGGGCTGCTGCGCCGCCGCGCCACCCTGCCCGCCCTGGCCGCGCTCTCGCGGGGCGGCTACGTCGGCAGGGACGACGCCAAGGCCCTGGCCGAGGCCTACACCTTCCTGCGGCAGATCGAGCACCTGCTGCAGCTGCACCGCCTGCGCCGCACGCACGTCGTGCCGGAGAACGTCACCGACCTGCGCCGCATCGGCCGCGGCCTCGGCATGGTCGTCGACCCGGTGGGGGAGTTCACCACCCGCTGGAAGCGCCACGCCAGGGAGGCGCGGCGCCTGCACGAGAAGCTCTTCTACCGGCCGCTGCTGCAGGCCGTCGCCCGGCTGCCCGGAGAGGAGGCCCGCCTGTCGGCGGCGGCCGCCTCGGCCCGGCTGTCCGCGCTCGGCTACGCCGACCCCGACGGAGCTTTGAGGCACATCGCCGCCCTCACCAGCGGCGTCTCCCGCCGGGCGGCGATCCAGCGCACGCTGCTGCCGGTCATGCTCGGCTGGTTCGCCGACGCGCCCGACCCCGACGCCGGGCTGCTCGGCTTTCGCCAGATCAGCGACAAGCTCGGCACCACCCCCTGGTACCTGCGCCTGCTGCGCGACGAGACCGCGGTCGCCGAGCGCCTGGCCCGCCTGCTGGGCACCAGCCGCTACGCCACCGGCCTGCTGCTGCACTCGCCGGACGCGGTCGCCATGCTCGGCTCGGACGGCGAGCTGACGCCTCGCCCCAAGCAGGCCATCGCCGGCGAGGCCGCCGCCTCCGTGCGGCGCCACTCCCAGGACGCCGAGAGCGCCGTGGTGTCGGTCCGCGCGCTGCGCCGCCGCGAGCTGCTGCGCACGGCGGTCGCCGGGCTGGTCGGCCGCATCGACATCGAGGAGGTCGGCCAGGCCCTCTCCGAGCTCAACGACGTCACCATCCAGGCCGCGCTGGACTCCGCCGTCCACAAGGTCACCCTCGAACGGCGCGGCGAGTTCCCCACGCGCTTCGCGGTGATCGCGATGGGCCGGCTCGGCGGCTACGAATGCTCCTACGGCAGCGACGCCGACGTGATGTTCGTCCACTCGCCGCTGGAGGGCGCCGACGACAAGGCCGCCGCCGACGCCGCGCACGCGGTCGCCAACGAGCTGCGCCGCCTGCTCGCCCGTCCCGCGCCCGACCCGCCGCTGCTGATCGACCCCGACCTGCGCCCGGAGGGCCGCCAGGGCCCCCTCGTGCGCACCCTGTCCTCCTACGCCGCCTACTACCGGCGCTGGTCCTCGCCGTGGGAGTCCCAGGCGCTGCTGCGCGCCCGCTTCTCGGCCGGAGACCCGCACCTGGGCCAGGCGTTCATGGAGCTGGTCGAACCGCTTCGCTACCCGCCCGACGGCATCGGCGAGGCGGCCATGCGCGAGATCCGCCGGCTGAAGGCCCGCATGGAGGCCGAGCGGCTGCCCCGCGGCGCCGACCCGCTGCTGCACACCAAGCTCGGCAGGGGCGGGCTGTCGGACGTCGAGTGGCTCGCCCAGCTCATCCAGCTCCGCCACGCCTGCGAGATCCCCGAGCTGCGCACCACCCGCACGCTGGAGGCCCTGCGCGCGGCCGTCGGAGCCGGGCTGCTGGCCTCCACCGACGAGGAGGTCCTGGCCGAGGCCTGGCGCTTCGCCTCCCAGATCCGCGACGGCATCATGCTGGTGCGCGGCCGGGCCGGCGACAGCATCCCGGTCGACGTGCGCGAGCGCATGCTGATCTCCCGCGCTCTCGGCTATCCGCCCGACGGTTCGGAGGACTTCGTCGAGGACTACCTGCGGACCACCCGCCGGGCGCGGGTGGTCACCGAGCGCGTCTTCTACGGCGGCGCCTGACCCGCCGCGTTCCGCTCTCTTCCGCTCTCTTCCGCCGCGTTCCGTTCTCTACCGCCGGCGACGCCTCCCTCGGCGGTCGGCCGCGTGTCGCGACCGAGGCGCGGCGTCGTCCCGGCGCGGCGTGGGCGAAGGTCCCCGCGCCCCATGACCTCAATGAGTACCTTTGTTGACGTTCCGTTGACCTACCGCTTCGTGGAGGAACGGTCATGCCCCCCTCGGACTTCCGCGCCGCCCCGCAGGGCCCGGCCGGTGATGCCCGGTGAACTCCGTCTACATCGACCTCGCCATCGGCCTGGTCCTGGCGTTCCTGATGTTCTCCCTCCTGCTCAGCGGCGTGAACGAGGGCCTGGTGCGCCTGCTCGGCATCCGCAGCAAGTTCCTGTGGGCCTACCTCAGGGACACCCTCGACGGGCACAAGGGCAGGAAGTCCATCCCGAGCACCATCGCCGAGGTGTTCGCGAGCCTGCCGTTCCGCCGGGACGAGCGCCCCGCGTTCAGCGCCCAGCCCCCGCCGGTGCGGAACTCGGCGACGAGCTGGACCGGTCTGCTCTACGAGCGGCTGCGCGAGATCGACCACGGCAAGGACGGCAGGACCAGCATCGCCTCCATCCCGCCCGGCCGCTTCGCCATGGCGATGATGGAGATCGTCACCGGCGAGGGCGGCGTGCCGGCCATGCTGACCAAGCTGGAGCAGAGCGGCAGCCCGCTGTACCGGCCGCTCAAGAGCGCCTGGGACACCGCGCACGGCGACCTGGACGCCTTCCGCAAGGCCGTCGAAGAGTGGTTCGACGGCGAGATGTCGCGGCTCACCATGCTCTACCGCCGCTACGTGCGCTGGGTGATCGCCGCGCTCGGCCTGGTGCTGACGCTGGTGTTCAGCATGGACGCCCTGGAGTACGGCAGGGCCATCCTCACCGACAACGCCATCAGGGCGCAGGTCGCGACCACGGCCGACGGGGGAGCCCGGTCGCTGGAGTCCCTGCGCGACAAGTGCCCCGAGCACCCCGCCGACCCCTACGGCTGCGTGACCGAGGTGCTGTCGGCCCCCGCGTTCGTGCAGATGGTCAGCCACGCGCCGGTGTCGGTGCGCATCCCCGAGGGCGGCAGCCCCCAGTGGTCCTGGAAGGGCGGCGACTGGTTGCACCGGCTGATCAGCCCAGGGCACTGGCCGGGATTCCTCATCACCTTCTTCGCCCTGCTGTTCGGCGCCCCGTTCTGGTGGGACATCCTGCGCCGGCTCACCGGCATCCGCGTGCGGGCGGGGGAGACGTCCGGAAAGTAGGCGCGGCACCGGCGAACGCCGCCCCGAATGCCGCCCCGAATGCCGTCGTGCACGGCGAATGCCGTCACTGTAGGTGTTCGACGTGCTGCGTTACGTGTTGAGAGCGCGGGACGGGGGGTAGGAGAGCCATATCTCATTCCGCGCGCTGGTTGGGGGGACCATGGGGCGGTTCCGGGCAGGTCATATCGGGGTGCTGTCGCTCGGCGTCTTGGCGCTGGCCGCGTGCGGCCACGGCGACACCAAGGTCGCCGCGCAGCCGGCCGCGCCGCACAAGCAGGCCGGGCCGGCCGCCGCGCAGGAGGCGCGCAAGGCCGCCGTGGCCATCGCGGCCAAGGTCAAGGCGAACGAGCTGGGCCAGATCCCGGTGATCATGTATCACCGCGTGGTGGCCAAGCCGACCGTCACCGACGACCGCACCCCCGCGCAGTTCCGCGCGGAGCTCGAACGCCTCGCCAAGGACGGCTACGTCCCGATCACGGCCAGGGAGTACACCACCGGCAAGATCGCCATCCCGGCGGGCCGCCACCCGGTCGTGCTGACCTTCGACGACTCCTCGCCCTCGCAGCTCACGCTGGACGGCATGGGCAAGCCCAAGGCGGACACCGCGGTGGCCATCCTGCAGGACGTGGCCGCCAAGCATCCGGGGTTCCGGCCGGTGGCCACCTTCTACGTCATCAGGGACATGTTCGGCACCTTCGGGCCCGAGGCCCAGGCGCAGACGCTCGGCTGGCTGCGGGACAACGGCTTCGACATCGGCAACCACACGCGCGACCACATGAACCTGCGCGGCAAGTCCAAGGAGCAGGTCACCGACCAGATCGCCGCCGGCCAGAAGCTGATCACCTCGTTGATCAAGGACGTGCCCGTCACGCTCGCCTTGCCCTACGGCAACCAGCCCAGCACCAAAGACTGGGCCATGCGGGGCGAGGCCGGTGGCGTGAAGTACAACTACTCGGGGGTCTTCCTCGCCGGGTACACCCCCGGCGCCTCGCCGTTCAGCAAGGACTTCGACCCGCTCGGCATCCCGCGCATCCGGGCCATGGACAAGGTCGGCGACTGCGCCCGGTTCTGCTCCACGGCCTGGCTCGACTGGCTCAACGCCCACCCCGAGGACCGCTACACCTCCGACGGGGACATCAGAACCGTGGCCTTTCCCAAGTTCAAGGCGCCGTACGTCGCGAGCCGCTTCGCCGGATACACGCTGCCGTACTGACCGGCTAGTGCAGGTCCAGGGCCATCAGCACGACGAGCCCGATCAGGTGGGCGAACACCACGAACACGATCAGGAAGACGAAGACGAACTTCGCGGGCCCGTGCTCGAAGTGCTGCCCCTCCTTGAGCGGGGGCAGCTGGGCGCGGCGCTCGGCGATGCGCTCTTCGAGGGGCTTGCGACCGAACAATGGACTCCCTTTCCTCACCCGGGCAGCCATCGCTCGCGTGTGCCCGTCACCATGTCAACGTCATGAACCCCGGGAGGCTTCCTCGGCGCGGACGCCACCGGGCTGAACGGACACAACACGAGGGTATAGCGCCCCCTCCCCGCCCCTTCGCCCGGGAACCATCGGGGGCACGGGGCGGTGACCAGGGCGGCGCGGGGCGGTGACCAGGGCGGCTGGACGGGGCCGGTGGACGCGACATATCGTGATATTGAGCACGTCGGACGATATGACGTTCATGAGCCTTCGTTCACGGGAGGAATCTTCCATGTCGCACACCCCCAAGAGCACAGGGAGCGCGCTGCGGGAGCTGCTGCGGGCCGTGGCCGGGCTGACCTCGGGGCTGTCCTCGGGCGTCATCGGCAAGCCCACGGCGCCGGGCCCGGTGGTCGACATCCGCGACGGCAAGGGCCACGACCCCCGGCGCCGCCGCTAGAGACCGGGGCGGGGCCGCTCGACTCAGGTGCGCGCGGCGCCGATCGGCGACAGCTCGCGGAGCCTGTCCTCGGTCGGGCTGCCGGGCCGGGCGGTGAAGACCTGCAGGAACTGTGACCGGTCGGGGTCGGCCAGCGTCTGGCAGTGCAGCTCCAGCAGGCCGAGCCGCGGGTGCCGGACGCGCTTGGCCGGACAGGCGGGGCCCAGCACGGGATGCTCGCGCCACACCGCGGCGAACGCCGGGCTCTCCTCCAGCAGCGCCTCGACGATCGCGGCCGCCCGCGACCCCCTGCCGTCGCGCGTGTAGGCATCGTGCAGACCCGCCGCGAAGAGGCGGTCATGCAGCGGATGGTCGTCCTCGGGGTGGATCAGCCGCTCGGCGGGGTCGGTGAACCAGCGGTAGTGCAGGCTGCGCGCCAGCCCGGTGTGGCGGGTCTGGTCGCCCATCAGCGCGACCGCGGGCGGGGTCTGCCTGAGCGTCTCCCCGAGATGGGTGACCACCTGGGCGGGGGTGTCCTCCAGCCGGTCCAGGATGCGCGCCATGCCGGGTGAGACCTGGTCGCCGCGCGGGACCCGCGGCGGCGTGGCGTGCCCGGCCAGGCGGAACAGGTGGTCGCGCTCCTCGGCGGACAGGCGCAGGCCACGGGACAACGCGGCGAGCATCTGCTCCGACGGCATCGGGCCGCGCCGCTGCTCGATGCGGCTGTAGTAGTCGGTGGACATGCCGGACAGCGCGGCGACCTCCTCGCGGCGCAGCCCGCCGGTGCGGCGTCGCGCTCCGCGCGGCAGGCCGACGTCCTCGGGCTGCAGCGCCTCCCGCCGCGTGCGCAGGAATTCGGCCAGTCGGACCCGGTCCATGGACGAGAACACCCCCTCGACCCCCACCGGGCGCGGGCGCCCCCGGCGCCGCCGTCCCATGCCTCGGATCAGGGCTGTCTGCAGCGTACCCGCCGCCGGCCGAGCCCCCGACATCTCCGCCAGGCCGATGACGTCCCCTTCTGTGACCGGCGGCACTGATACTTGACCGTGCGTTCCAGATAGTCGTAGCCTGCTCCCATGGCTCGAGTCAGGGAGTTCGACACCGAGGCCGCGCTGGAGGCGGCCATGTCCGCCTTCCGCCGCAGGGGGTACGAGGGGACTTCGGTGCAGGACCTGGTCGACGCCACAGGAGTCGGGCGGGGGTCGTTGTACGCGGCGTTCGGCAGCAAGGAGGGTCTGTACCTGGCGGTCATGGATCGTTATCGGGAGCGGTACGCGGTCCCGCTGGTCGAACTTCTCGGCAGCGGCGCGCCCGCCCGGGACCTGATCCGTGCGGTGCTGGTCGGCGTGGTGGACGAGATCGTCCACGACGGCGAACGGTTGTCCTGTCTCATCGTGAGCGCGACGACGGAGCGGTTGCCCCATGACCCTGATGTCGCCAAGCGTGTGCGGGCGACGACCGCGTCACTGGAGGACGCGCTGACCGAGGTGATCCGCCAAGCCCAGGCGAGCGGGCAGGTCGCCGGCGCTCGGGATGCGAGGGACCTGGCGGGATTTCTGCTGGCGACCGTCCACGGCCTGCGGGTCATGGGCGCGATCACCGCCGATCGCGGGTCACTGATGCGCATCGTGGAGGTGGCCATGGGCTGCCTCGACTGAGTTCTCCCTGCCCTCAAAATGTAACGATCATTCAAGAATTGGCCTGTGCGCGGCTCACGCGTCACATCACCCGGACCGCACCACGCGGCCGGCTCCACCAGGGGGAAGCACATGAACAAGATCGGTGTCGGGATCATCGGGGCGAGCTCGCGAGGATGGGCGGCCATCAGCCACGTCCCCGCGCTCAAGGCCCTTTCCGACTACTACGACCTGCGCGCGATCAGCACCACGCGGCAGGAGTCCGCCGAGCTCGCCGCGAAGGAGTTCGACGTCCCGGCGGCGTACGACGACCACAGGGACCTGATCGCGGATCCCGGTGTCGACCTGGTGGTGGTGGCGGTGAAAGTCACCCACCACCATGCGCTCGTCTCGGCGGCGCTGGAGGCCGGGAAGATGGTCTACAGCGAATGGCCGCTGGGCGTGGATCTCCGTGAGGCGGCCGATCTGGCCCAGCGCGCCCGGGCCGCGGGCGTGCGCACCGTGATCGGACTGCAGGCCCGATTCTCCCCGGTGGTCCGTCATGTCCGCGACCTCATCGCGGACGGCTACGTCGGCCGGGTGCTCGGCACGACGCTGACCGGGTCCGGGGTCTCCTGGGGACCCGAGACCGACCGCGCCCACGCCTACATCTTCGACGCGGCCAACGGAGCGACGCTCCTGACCGCGGCGGGAGTGCACGCCCTCGAGGCGGTGAACCACGCGCTGGGGGACCTCGCCGGCGTCTCGGCCAACCTCGTCGTCGGCCGCGAGGAGGTGCGGGTGGTGGACGAGGGGACGACGATCCCGGTGACGACGGCCGACCAGCTGTCCGTCATCGGGACGCTGGACAGCGGCGCGGCCCTGTCCTTGTTCTACCGCGGCGGCTTCTCGCGCGGCGACAACCTGCGGTGGGAGATCAACGGCACCGAAGGCGACCTCGTCCTCACCGCGGCCGGAGTCAACGGGAACCTGCAGGTGGCGGATCTGAAGCTGGAAGGCGGCCGAGGCGCCGACACCGCGGTCGCCGAGATCACCGTTCCTGATCACTACTTCGGCCCGGTCCCGCGCGCCCTGGCCGCGCTTCCGCAGAACGTGGCACAGACCTACGCGTTCCTGGCGAAGGACGTGCGGGACGGCACCGAGACCGTCCCCGGCTTCGATCACGCCCTTTCGCGGCACCGGCTCGTCGAAGCGATCGAGCGGGCATCCCGCACCGGATCCGTCCAGGTTCCGGCAGATTCGGCCGCTTGACCGCGCGAAAGGCCGAAGGTGAGAAACGGAAAGCCCGTGGCGAGGTGCATGACCTTGCCACGGGCTTCCGATTCGACGACCTGCGGGACCACCTCGCGGCAGCACCGGCCGGAGACCGCGCCACGAACACGTGCGTCGCCGCGCGGTCGCCGGTCACACGTCGTAGTACAGCTCGAACTCGTGCGGGTGCGGGCGCAGACGGATCGGGTCGATCTCGTTCTCGCGCTTGTAGGCGATCCACGTCTCGATGAGGTCGGGCGTGAACACGCCGCCCTCGAGCAGGAACTCGTGGTCGGCCTCCAGTGCGGCCAGGACCTCCTGCAGCGAACCGGGGACCTGCGGGACCTGGCCGGCCTCCTCCGGAGGAAGCTCGTAGAGGTCCTTGTCGACCGGCGCCGGCGGCTCGATCTTGTTGCGGATGCCGTCGAGGCCCGCCATGAGCTGCGCGGCGAAGGCGAAGTACGGGTTGCACGACGGGTCCGGGACGCGGAACTCGATGCGCTTGGCCTTCGGGTTGGACCCGGTGATCGGGATGCGGATGCACGCCGAGCGGTTGCGCTGGGAGTACACCAGGTTGACCGGAGCCTCGTAGCCCGGCACCAGGCGGTGGTAGGAGTTCACCGTCGGGTTCGTGAAGGCCAGCAGCGCCGGCGCGTGCTTGAGCAGGCCGCCGATGTAGTACCGCGCGGTGTCCGACAGCCCCGCGTAGCCGACCTCGTCGTAGAAGAGCGGCTCGCCGTCCTTCCAGAGCGACTGGTGGCAGTGCATGCCCGAGCCGTTGTCCCCGAAGATCGGCTTGGGCATGAAGGTGACCGTGTGGCCGAACTCCACCGCGGTGCTCTTGATGATGTACTTGTACAGCATCAGGTTGTCGGCGGTCTTGAGCAGCGTGCCGAACCTGAAGTCGATCTCGGCCTGGCCGGCGGTGCCCACCTCGTGGTGCTGCATCTCGGTCTCGATGCCCGCCTCGATCAGGCGGCGGACCATCTCGGAGCGCAGGTCGGTGAAGTGGTCCATCGGCGGCACCGGGAAGTAGCCGCCCTTGTAGCGCGGCTTGTACCCGAGGTTGCCGCCCTCCTGGGCCTTGCCGGTGTTCCAGGCGCCCTCGATGGAGTCGATGTGGTAGTAGCTCTCGCTCGCGCTGCTGGAGAACCGCACATCGTCGAAGATGTAGAACTCGGCCTCAGGGCCGAAGTAGACCGTGTCGGCGATGCCGGTGCCCTTGAGGTACTCCTCGGCCTTGCGGGCGACGTTGCGCGGGTCGCGGCTGTAGGCCTCGCCGGTCAGCGGGTCGTGGACGAAAAAGTTGATGTTGAGCGTCTTGTGCTGACGGAACGGGTCCAGGACGGCCGTCGACGGATCGGGCAGCAGGAGCATGTCCGACTCGTGAATGGCCTGGAACCCGCGGATCGACGAGCCGTCGAACATGAGGCCGTCGGTGAAGACGCTGGCGCCGAAGTTCTCCACAGGGAAGGTGAAGTGGTGCGTCGTGCCCGGCAGGTCGGTGAACCTGACATCGACGAACTGCACCCCTTCGTCCCTGATGAACTTCAGGACGTCGTCGGCGGAGCTGAACATCCAACCTCCCAGGGGCACGGGCTTTCAGACTTGAACGTAGGCCTGTGCCGTTTCCACCCCATGTCTCGTTTGTTTCACGGATGTTAAGCAGACGGGGGGTATGCCGCCGGAAGCACCGTAGCGGCCTCCCGATATCTTACCCGCATGAGCAAGCAACCCCGCTGGACGCAGACGTGGATCGGCGGCACCCGCGCCGCCGGCGTCGACCTCGGGCATCCGGGCGAGCGGCTCGGCCTCCCGAGGGAGGGCAGCGGATCGGTCTCGGGGTTCGGGCGGCGCATCGGCGCGATCACCGTCGACTGGCTCATCTGCACGTGGGCCATCGCCGGCGGCCTGCTGCGGGTCGACCCGCGCAGCGCCGGCTGGGTGGGCTTCGCCGTGTTCGCCGCCGAGTACGTCCTGCTGGTGGGCACCATCGGCATGACCTTGGGCATGCGGCTGTTCGGCATCAGGGTCGCCGCGCTCGACGGCGGCCGGCCGGGGTTCGGCGCCGTCGTCCTGCGCACGCTGCTGCTCTGCCTGGTGGTCCCCGCCGTCGTCTGGGACCGCGACGGGCGCGGCCTGCACGACCGCGCCGCTCGCACCGTGGTCGTCCGGCTCTGAGCGGCCCGCGCCGAGTGGTCCGGCCCTCTCAGGGCCGCCTGGTGCAGGAGAAGATCGCGGTGCCCGGCAGCAGGCGGCCCCGCAGCGGGCTCCAGCCGCCCCACACACGCTCGTGCCCGGCCGGCCACTCGGGTTCCACCAGGGACGTGAGCGTGAGCCCCGCCCCTGTCACCGCGCCCACCCAGTCGCCCAGCGTGCGGTGGTGCTCGACGTAGGACGGCTCGCCGTCCTCGTCCTGCTCCACGTACGGCGATCGGTCGAAGTAGGAGCGGTCGGCGGTCAGCCCGCGCGGGCCCGGATCGTCCGGAAACGCCCAGCGGATCGGATGGCTCACCGAGAACACCAGCAGCCCGCCCGGCCGCAGCACCCGGCGGATCTCGGCCAGCACCGCGCCGGCGTCGGCGACGAACGGCAGGGCCCCGTACGCCGAGCAGGCCACGTCGAAGGACTCGGAGGAGAAGGGAATGCGGCCCGCGTCGGCCTGGACCACGGGCAGGCGGGTGCCGATCTGCTCGTCGATGCGCCTGGAGTGCTGGAGCTGGCGGTGGGACACGTCGAACGCGGCCACCTCGGCGCCCTGGCCGGCGAGCCACCGGCCGCACTGCCCGGCGCCGCAGCCGATCTCGAGCACCCGGCGGCCGCGCACGTCGCCCAGCAGGCGCGCGTCGGCCTCGTCCAGCCCCTCGGGGCACCAGACGAAGCCGTCGTCGCGCAGGAAACCGCCGTGCTCGGCCTGGTAGTCGTCGGCCGCGGCGTCCCACCAGCGGCGGCTGGCCCGCGCGCTCGGCGCCTCGCCCAGCGCGCGGCGCGTCACCGGAGAGGAGCCGGAGGTCACCGCATCTTGCCGCGGGGCATGCGCGCGCCCTTCGGCATCGGGCCCTTCGGCACCGGAAGCGTCTGCGGCAGCGCCCGCAGGCGGTAGTTGACCTCGGACACCGCTTCCTTCTTCAGGTTGCGGGGGAGCTTCATCAGGTGGCGCTGCAGCTTGTTGATGGGCACCTGGCCCTCGCCGTCACCGCACTGGATGTCGTAGACCGGCACGTCGATGGCCACGCGCTGCACGCGCTTCTTCTCGGCCACGAGCATGCGCTGCACCCGCGAGCCGGGCCCCTCGGAGACCAGCACGATGCCGGGGAAGCCCACGACCCGGTGCACCACGTCCTGGTCGCGGGTGACCGCGACGGCCGGGGTGACCTGCCAGTTGCCGCGCATGCTCTGCAGGATCGCCGCGGCGGCGCCCGGCTGGCCTTCGAGCATCGAATACTGCGCCCGCTGGGCGAGCTGCCCGAACACCAGCAGGCCCACCGTGATCGCGACCATCACGCCGAGGATGATCAGCTGCCACAGCAGCCCGGTGACGAGCCCGACGACGACGAAGACGACCAGCGTGGCCAGCGCCGACGCGTAGACGATCGGCATCCCCTTGGGGTTGGCCTTCTGGATGATCTGAGCGACCATGCGGAGCTGCTTGACGCGCCCCGGGCGCTCTGGGTCTGCGGGCTTCTTCGCCATGGTTGAAGGATACAAACGCAAGGCTCAAGAAAGGAAAACGTGACCTGATGGCCGGTCGGACCGTGACCATCGGCGTCGCCCCGTCATCGTCCGCCTACGCCCGGCGACCCGCCGGCCCGCGAGCGGGAGAGACCGCCCCGGACGGCGTCCACGGGGCCGGTCACGGCGTACGAGGGCCGCCCGCTCATGGGCGACGAAGGCCGGCCGCTCAAGGCGGCTGTGGAAGGGGGCGGCATGCTTCGGATCGCCGAGTGAGGAGGCCGCCGCCTCGCACCACCGGGGAGGGGGCCGGCCATGGCGGCACGACGCCCCCTTCACGGATGCGGAACGGGCCTCAGGCGGTCTGGCGGGCCTCGACGGCCTGCCGGTAGAGCCGGCCGGCGCGGTAGGAGGAGCGGACCAGGGGCCCGGACATGACCCCGGCGAAGCCGATCTGCTCGGCTTCGGCCTGCAGCTCGACGAACTCCTCGGGCTTGACCCAGCGGTCCACCGGGTGGTGGCGCGGCGTCGGGCGCAGGTACTGCGTGATGGTGAGCAGGTCGCAGCCGGCCTCGTGCAGGTCGCGCATCGCCTGGACGATCTCCTCGCGCTCCTC
Source organism: Sphaerisporangium sp. NPDC005289 (assembly GCF_040607455.1). Lineage (NCBI taxonomy): Bacteria > Bacillati > Actinomycetota > Actinomycetes > Streptosporangiales > Streptosporangiaceae > Sphaerisporangium > Sphaerisporangium sp. NPDC005289. Next base: position 164,661 of record NZ_JBEXGS010000010.1, on the reverse strand, counting down.
GCCCATGCCGAGGATGAGGTTGGACTTGGTGACCAGGCCCGCCTCGTGGGCCATGGTGATGACCGCGAGCGAACGCTCGTACCGGAAGGCGGGGCGGATGCGCTTGAAGATGCGCGGCACCGTCTCGATGTTGTGCGCGAACACCTCCGGACGGCTTCCGAAGACCTCTTCGAGCTGGTCGCGGTGGCCGTTGAAGTCGGGCACCAGCAACTCGACGCCGCAACCGGGGATCATGGAGTGGATCTGCCGCGAGGTCTCGGCGTACAGCCAGGCGCCGCCGTCGGGCAGGTCGTCGCGGGCGACGCCGGTGACGGTGGCGTAGCGCAGGCCCATCTGCGCGACCGATTCGGCGACCCGGCGCGGCTCGTCGGTGTCGTACTCGGCGGGCTTGCCGGTGTCGATCTGGCAGAAGTCACAGCGCCGCGTGCACTGGTCGCCTCCGATGAGGAAGGTCGCCTCGCGATCTTCCCAGCACTCGGAGATGTTGGGACAGCCGGCCTCCTGGCAGACCGTGTGCAGACCTTGGTCCTTGACGAGCGATCTGATCTCGTTGAACGTCGGCCCGTTGCGGAGCCTGGTCTTGATCCACGGGGGCTTGCGCTCAATGGGGGTCTGGCTGTTGCGCACCTCCAGACGGAGGAGCTTTCGGCCTTCAGGAGCTACGGTCACGCCCTCCAGCTTACGTCCGCGTCCGCGCCGGACCGGCCACCGGGTGACCAGGCTCACGGCCCCTCCGGAGAGCGGTCAGAGCCGCCCGGACAGCAGGTCCTCCTCCTGGACGTCGACTCCTTCGGCGCCCAGGGCCTCGGCCAGGCGCCGCTCGGCGAACGGCAGCACCTCGTCGACGGTGATGCGCCGCCCGGTCTCGGCCGACAGCGAGGTGACCCCGGCGTCGCTGATGCCGCACGGGATGATGCGGTTGAACCAGCTCGGGTCGTTGGCACAGTTGAGGGCGTAGCCGTGCATGGTGACGCCCTTGGCCACCCGGATGCCGATGGCGCCGAGCTTGCGGTCGGGCAGGCCGCTGGAGGGGTCGCCGGCGACCCAGACGCCGCTGCGCCCCTCGACCCGGCCGCCGACCACGCCGAAGTCGGCGCACACCTTGATCAGCGCCTCCTCCAGCAGCCGGACGTAGGCGATGACGTCGAGCGCCTCGGTGAGCCGGACGATGGGATAGCCGACGAGCTGGCCGGGACCATGCCAGGTGATCTTGCCGCCGCGGTCGACGTCGATGACCGGGGTGCCGTCGGTGGGACGCTCCTCGGGGCGGGTGCGCTTGCCGGCGGTGTAGACGGGGGCGTGCTCCAGCAGCATGCAGGTGTCGGGGATCAGGCCGGCCGCCCGGCGGGCGTGGACCTCACGCTGGAGCTCCCACGCCTGCTCGTAGGGCACGTCGACTCCGAGGCGGACCAGCGCGAGTCTGCGAGGCTCACCGCCGTTGGTTCCTGCCTGCTTGGTCTGGTCGGCGCGCTCAGTCACGGTGCAAGCCTAACGCGAGGTCAGGCGCTCACGCGGTCAGCGGGCGCGGGTCGATGCGGACTTCCTTGACTCCGGTGCCGTCGCGCTCGACGCGGTAGGCGTGGCCCCGGGGGTCCACGGTGACGGCCTGGATGAACTCGGTGCCGACGTAGTGCAGCGCCACCCCCTCGTCGGCGGCGTAGCCCTCGGGCAGCTCGCCGGAGGCGATCGACTCGTGCAGCAGGGCGCGGCGCTGCGGGTCGGAGTTGTAGTGCACCCCGCAGGAGTAGGGCAGCAGGCCGAGGCCCTCGGCCCACGGGCGCAGGACCGGACCGAAGGAATCGGTGTTGCCGCCCACGTGCCAGCACAGCGCGCCGGCGCTCTGACCTGCCAGGACGACACCGGCCCGCCAGGCCTCATCCATCGCCTCGTCCAGGCCGTGCAGCCGCCACAGCGCGGCCAGGTTGGCGACGCTGCCGCCGCTGACGTAGACGGCGTCCTGTTCCAGGAGCCACTCGCGGGGGTTGTCGACGTTCGGCATCGGGAACAGCGCGAGGTGGCTGACCTCGACGTCCCACGCCTGGAACGCGCCGTACATCTTCAGCAGCCACTCGGCGTCGTCGCCGGTGGCGGTGGCGAGCAGCCCGAGCTTCGGGCGGTCCTGGCCGGTGAGGTCGAGCGCGTACCGGAGCAGGCCCGAGGGCTCCATGACGCCCTGGCGCGGCGAGGAGACGAACGAACCGCCGCCGATGGCGAGGATGTGGGACTGGCCGAGCCTGCTCATGATCTCTCCTGCTGCCTGTTGGGAAGGGCGGGGAGGACCCTGCCTGGAAGGCGCACGGGCCGGACGCGGCCACCCTCCCGTTGTCACCGGACCGGCACCCTAGAGTATGGCGGCCAGGGCCCCGTCGAGACGCGGATGCCGGAACCGGTACCCCATCTCCAGCAGGCGGCGGGGAAGCGCGCGCTGGCCGATGAGCACGCCCTCGTCGGCCAGGTCGCCGAGGGCCGCGCGCAGCGCGAACCCGGGCACCGCCACCGGCATGGTGGGGCGGTGCAACGCCCGGCCGAGGGCCCGGGTGAACTCCGCGTTGGTGACCGGCGTGGGGGCGGTGAGGTTGACCGGCCCGCGGACCTCGGGCTCGTCCATGATGTGCAGCACGGCGCCCACCCAGTCGGGAAGGGTGATCCACGAGACGTACTGCCGGCCGGAGCCCAGGGGCGCGCCGACGCCGAGCCGGAACACCGGCAGCATCTTGCCGAGGAAGCCGCCCTCGGGGGCGAGGACGTGCCCGGTGCGCAGCCGGACGACGCGGACGCCGGCCTGCTCGGCGGCGGCGGTCTCGGCCTCCCACGCGAGCACCAGCTCGGCGAGCCACCGCCCGTGCTCGCGCGCCCGGCCGCCCTGCGCGGACCGGGGCGTCTCGCCGCCCGGGGCCGCGGCCGGCTCGCCGGTGCGGGGGTCGAGCGGACGCCACCCCGGCGGGGGCTGCCAGGACTCGTCGACCGGGTGCTCGCCGGTGTCCCCGTAGAGGCCGATGGCCGAGCCGCTGAGCCAGACGCGCGGCCGGTGCTCCAGCCCCGCCATCGTGGCGGCGAGGGTGCGGGTGCTGTCGACGCGGCTGGTGACCAGCTCGCGCCGGTGCTCGGGCGTCCACCGGCGGTCGGCGATGCCCGCCCCGGCGAGATGGACGACGGCCTCGGCGCCCTCGAGCACCGAGGGCGCCAGAATGCCCTCGCGCGGATCCCAGAACGCCTCGTCCGGCGCGGCGGGCGTGCGGCGGACGAGCCTGACGACCGTGCGGCCCTGTTCGCGCAGGGCGCGCACGAGCGCCGAACCGAGAAGCCCGGACGAGCCGGTGACCACGACTGCCATGCGATCACCCTACGTCCGCCGCCGCCCGTCGCCCCGGCAGCCCCCGCGTCATCACCGCGTGTCAGCCCCGGCGATGCCCGGTGATGCCCGGCCATGCCGGGCCCGGCCGGAGCCGGGCCCGTGGTGGTCAGCCCAGGCCGAGCTGGTTCTCGAACCGGCCCTCTTCCAGGCGGCGCTTGACCGTGGTCAGGAAGCGGGCGGCGTCGGCGCCGTCGACCAGGCGGTGGTCGTAGGTCAGCGCCAGGTACACCATGGAGCGGACCGCGATGACCTCGCCCTCGGGCGTGTCCAGGACGACCGGGCGCTTGACGACCGCGCCGGTGCCGAGGATGGCGACCTGCGGCTGGTTGATGATCGGCGTGTCGAACAGCGCGCCGCGGCTGCCGGTGTTGGTCAGCGTGAACGTGCCGCCGGACAGCTCGTCCGGGCTCACCTTGTTGGTGCGGGTGCGCTCGGCCAGGTCGGCGATCTTCCGGGCGAGACCGGCGATGTTGAGGTCGCCGGCGTCCTTGATCACCGCGGAGGCGAGCCCGCGCTCGGCGTCGACCGCGAACGCCAGGTGCTCGTGGTCGAAGTAGGTGACCTCGTTGGTCTCGCTGTTGATCACCGCGTTGAGCTTGGGGTGCTGCTTGAGCGCCTCGACCGTCGCCAGCGCGAAGAACGGCATGAAGCTGAGCTTCACGCCCTCGCGGCGCTGGAAGTCGGCCTTGGCGCGGTCGCGCAGCCGCGCGATCTTGGTGACGTCGACCTCGACGACCGAGGTGAGCTGCGCGGAGGTCTGCAGCGACTCCATCGTGCGCTTGGCGATGGTCTGCCGCATGCGCGACATCTTCTCGGTGCGGCCGCGCAGCGTGGTGTCGGCCTGCACCGGCTCGGGCGCCGAGGCGGCGACCGGGGCGGCGGCCTGCGGAGCCGGAGCCTGCGCGGCCTGGGCCTGCGCCTGCGCCGCCTGCTCGCGCTGGACGCGCGCGGCCTCCAGGACGTCCTGCTTGCGGATGCGGCCGCCGACGCCGGTGCCGGTGAGGGCGTCCAGGTCGACGCCGTGCTCGGTGGCGAGCTTGCGCACCAGCGGCGTGACGTACGGGCTCTCGCCGGTGGCGCCGGACGCGATCGGCGCCGGCGCCGCGGCGGCCGGCGCCTGCTGCGGGGCCTGCTGCTGCGGGGCCGGGCGCGGCGGCGCGGCCTGCGGAGCCGGCGGCTGCGGGATGGAGGAGACCGGCGCCTGCTGCGGAGCCGGGGCGGGCTCGGGCGCCTTGGCCGGCTCGGGCTCGGGTTCGGGCTGCGGCTCGGGCTGGGCCTGCGCCTGGGGTTCGGCCTGCGCGGGCGCGGCCGAACCGGCCCCGGCGCCGTCCTGGTCGATGATGGCGAGCTCGGCGCCGACCTCGACGGTCTCGTCCTCAGCCACGACGATCTTGGTGAGCACGCCCGCGGACGGGGAGGGGATCTCGGTGTCGACCTTGTCGGTGGAGACTTCGAGCAAGGGCTCGTCGGTCTCGACCTGGTCCCCTTCCTTCTTCAACCAGCGGGTGACGGTGCCCTCGGTCACGCTCTCGCCGAGCTGGGGCATGGTTACGGAAACCGGCATGGTGTCGTCTTCTCTCGCGTTTCCTGTGAGGGCTTAGTTGTGTACGTGCAGGGGCTTGCCGGCGAGCGCGAGCATCGCCTCGCCGACGGCCTCGGACTGGGTCGGGTGAGCGTGGATGAGCTGGGCCACCTCGGAGGGCAGTGCCTCCCAGTTGTAGATGAGCTGGCCTTCGGTGACGAGTTCACCCATGCGCTTGCCGACCATGTGGACCCCGAGGACGGGGCCGTCCTTCGCGGAAATGATCTTGACGGCGCCCTGGGTGCCGATGATCTGGCTCTTGGGGTTGCCGCCGAGGTCGTAGACCAGCTCGGTGATCTCGTGGCCGCGCTCCTTGGCGACGGCCGAGGTGATGCCGACCGAGGCGACCTCGGGGTCGGAGTAGGTGATGCGCGGCACGCCCGCGTAGTCGATCGGCACGGGGGACAGGCCGGCGATGTGCTCGGCGACGAGGATGCCCTCGGCGAAGCCCGCGTGCGCGAGCTGCAGGGTGGGGATGAGGTCGCCGACCGCGTAGACGCCGGGCACGCTGGTCTGGCAGAACTCGTCCACCACGACGGTGCCGCGCTCGATGGCGACGCCGGCCTCCTCGAAGCCCATGCCCGAGGTGACGGCCCCGCGGCCGACGGCCACCAGCAGCAGCTCGGCCTCGAAGGTCTTGCCGCCCTCGAGGGTCACCACGACGCCGGTGTCGCTGGTCTTCACGCTCTCGAAGCGGGTGCCCAGCTCGTACTTGATGCCGCGGCGGCGGAAAGCGCGCTCGAGCAGCTTGGAGCTGGACTCCTCCTCCAGGGGGAGCAGGTGGGGCAGGGCCTCCACGATGGTGACCTCGGCGCCGAAGGACTTCCAGACGGAGGCGAACTCGACGCCGATGACGCCGCCGCCGAGCACGATCACCGAGGAGGGCACGCGGTCGAGCTTGAGCGCGTGGTCGCTGGTGATGACGCGCTCGCCGTCGATGTCGAGGCCGGGGAGCGACCGCGGGACCGACCCGGTGGCCAGCACGATGTTGTGGCCCTCGACGACCTGGTCGCCGACGACGACGCGCTTGGCGCCGTCCAGCCGGCCCTCGCCCTCGATGATCGTGACGCCCCTGCTCTTGAGCAGGCCCTGCACGCCCTTCCAGGCGCGGTTGACGATCTTGTCCTTGAAGGCGTGGACACCGGGCATCTCGACGCCCTCGAAGTGGGCCTTGACGCCGACGCTCGTGGCCTCGCGGGTCTCGTCGGCGACCTCCGCCGCGTGCAGGAGAGCCTTGGTGGGGATGCAACCCCGGTGCAGGCACGTGCCGCCGATCTTGTCCTTCTCGATCAGCGCGACGCTCTTGCCCAGCTCTGCCGCCCGCAGGGCGCAGGCGTACCCGCCGCTGCCGCCGCCCAGGACAACGATGTCGTAGGGGCCGCTGCCATCAGCCACTGGAAAGCTCCTTGTCGGATCGGTGGGCCCTCACGGCCGGGTCATGCCCGCTCTCGCGGCGCGCCCGGCCTGCCCAACAGCATCTTTTCACTTGTCTCGCGTATTCGTGACGCGCGCGGTGCGCCGGTGTGGACCGGCGGCGTGGCCGCCGGTCTCCCCGGCGCACCGCGCTCATCATGCCTCGTGACCGCTCTGGTGACGCTCGGCCAGCGCGACGAGGGTACGAGTGATCACGCCGGTGCCGCCCTTGGGGATGTACCCGTAGGGGGCCTCCTTGTTGAAGGCGGGGCCGGCGATGTCGAGGTGGGCCCAGCGCACGCCCTCGGGGACGAACTCGCGCAGGAAGATGCCCGCCGCGAGCATGCTGCCAGAGCGCTCGGGGTTGAGGTTGGCGATGTCGGCGATCGGGGAGTCCAGGCCCTTGCGCAGCTCCTCGGGCAGCGGCATGCCCCAGGCTCCCTCGCCCTGCGCCGTGGCGGCCTCGACGACCTCCTCGCGCAGTTCGTCGTCGGAGGCCATGACGCCGCTGGTGCGCCAGCCGAGGGCGACGATCTGGCCGCCGGTGAGGGTGGCCACGTCGACGATGATGTCGGGGTCGTCCTCGGCGGCGCGGGCGATGCCGTCCACCAGCACCAGGCGGCCCTCGGCGTCGGTGTCGAGGACCTCGACGGTCTTGCCGGCGTAGGTGTGCAGCACATCGGAGGGGCGCTGGGCGCTGCCGCTCGGCATGTTCTCGGCCAGGCACAGGTAGCCGACGGCGTTGACCCGCAGGCCGAGCCGGGCGATGGCGAGCAGGGCGCCGAACACCGCGCCCGCGCCGCCCATGTCGGACTTCATCCACGCCATGGAGGCGGACGGCTTGAGCGACAGGCCGCCGGAGTCGAAGGTGATGCCCTTGCCGACGTAGGCGACGGTCGTGGTGGCGTCGGGATGGGAGTAACCCAGGCGCACCAGGCGGGGAGGGTTCACCGAGCCCTGGCCGACGCCGACGATGCCGCCGTAGCCGCCCTCCTTCAGGGCCGTCTCGTCGAGCACCTCGACCGACAGGCCGGCCTTGGCCGCGGTCTCCTCGGTGATCTCGGCGAAGCGCGCGGGCGACAGGTCGGACGGCGGGGTGTTGACCAGGTCGCGGACCAGCGTGACCGACTCGGCCAGCGTCGCGGCCCGGCCCACCGCGCCGTCGGCGCCGGGGGCGTCGCTCAGCACGGTGACCGTCTCGAGCGGCGCCTGCCGGCCCTCGCCCGTGCGGTAGCGGGCGAAGTCGTAGGCGCCGAGCAGCGCGCCGAGCGCCACGGCCTCGGCCTGCTCGGGCGTGGCGGCGGGCAGCGCGAAGGCGGCCTCCGTCGTGCCGGCGAGCGAGCGGGCGGCCGCGCCGGCCGCCCGGCGCAGCGTCTCGAGGTCGTGCGCCCCCTCCTGCGCGGGGGCCTCGCCGAGCCCGACCGCGACGATCACCGGTGCGGGCACGGCGCCGAAGGAGGGGAACTTGGCGATCTCGCCGGCCTTGCCGGAGAACCCCAGCGCTTGCAGCGTGGGCGTGAGCCCGCCGGTGATGGCGGCGTCCAGGGCTTGCGCGCCGGGCGCGGGGCGGGGGCCGTCGGGCGAGGTATTGATGCCGACTACGAGGGCGCCGGTCTCGACCGGGCCCGAGTCAGAGGCGTTGAGTCGCACTGTCGTCACGTAGGCCGATGCTAGCCGTGCTTCTCCCGTACGCATAAACACGGGTTCGTCCTACGTATGGGAGGCCGCCTGTGGCGTCGATGATGCCAATGGCGCTAGTACCATCGTGCGTTTGATGTGAATGATGCTAGTGTCAATGGCACTATGCTGCTCACCCTCGATCTGAACGACCCGCGGCCGCTGCACGAACAGGTCACCGGAGCGATCAGGCGCGCCGTCGCGTCGGGCCTGGTGGTGCCCGGTCAGCGGCTGCCTCCGGCGCGCGAGCTCGCCGCCGCCATCGGTGTCAACGCCAACACGGTGCTGCGCGCCCTGCGGCAACTGCGCGACGAGGGCGTCCTTGAGTTCCGCCGCGGCCGGGGCGTCTCGGTGCTCGCTTCCCCCGACGGAGGCGAGGTCGTCCGGCGCATGGCGCGCGAGCTGCTGGAGGAGGCCGAACGCTACGGCCACGGCCCGGCGGACGTCATAGAGATCATCAAGGAGCTGGAGTCGTCATGACGTACCGATCGCGGTTCCTGCTGACGGCGGGCGCGTGGGCCGCGTCGGTGACCGCCGCCCTCGTCGTGGTCCCCCTCGTGCTCCGCGCCCGGCTGCCCGAGCCGCTGGCCACCCACTGGGGACCGCCGGGAGCGCCGGACGGCGCGTCGTCCTTCTGGGCCGCCCTCGGCCTGCAGACGGCGTTGTGGGCGGTGTTCGCGGGCCTCGCGGCGTCCATGGTGCTCCGCGGGGACGCCGTGCGGCACAGGGCGCGCAGGAAGGCGGCCGCCGCGATGCTCGCCGGCGGCGCCGGACTGGCGCTGGGCACGCAGTGGACGACGCTCGGCGCCAACCTCGGCCGCGCCACCTGGCGGGACGCCGGAGCGGTCGGCGGCCGGGTTCCGCTGGTCCTCGCCGGAGCGGTCCTGCTCGGGGTGATCGGCCGGCTGCTCGCCTCGGCGGGGCCCGGCGACCCGCCGGAGGAGGGGGCGGCGCGGCTGCCCAGGCTCCGCCTGCGCGCCGACCGGCGCTCGGTGTGGGTCTCGGCGGCCTCCAACCGCTGGATGTCCGGCCTGTGCCTCGCCGCCCTGGCCGGTCTCGCCGTCCTCGCGGTCCTCGGCCTGGTCACCGGGGACGGCCGCATCCGCGACACCGCCGTCCCGCTGGTGATCGTCGCGGTGGTCGGCTGGGCCCTGTCGACGGTCGGCGCCCGGGTGAGCGAGCAGGGCCTGGTCATCTCGTTCGGCCCCTTCCAGTGGCCCACGCGGACGATCCCGCTCGACAAGATCCAGAGCGCCAGAGCCGAGGTGCGCCATCCGCTCGAAGTCGGCGGCTGGGGAATCCGCGGCCTCCCCGGGGCGTCCACCATCATGATCCGCGGCGGCGAGTGCCTCGTCGTGCGCTACACCTCCGGAGGCGAGCTGGCCGTGTCCGTGGACGACGCCGCACGTGGCGCTGCGCTGCTCAACGCCCTGGTCTCCGCCCGTCCGGCCGTGTCCTCCTGACCTGCCGGGCGGGGAGGAGCCCGCCGCGTTCAGGGGGCGGCGGCGCAGACGATCAGGGCGGCCGCGGTGGCGACCTCGACCAGGGCGCCCAGCACGTCGCCGGTGATCCCGCCGAGCCGCCGGACGGCGTGGGCGCGCACCGCCCAGGCCGCGCCGAGACCGGCCGCGACCGCCACCGGGAAGACGACCGGGGCGCCCGCGAGCAGGCCGAGCACGAGGGCCCCTGCCGCGACCGCCGCCGTCGCGATGATCGCCGTACTCTGCCGGACCGTCCCGGCGACCATGGCGCCGAGGCCGCCGGCACGAGCGGACGGCACCCCGGTCACGCAGGCCCAGGTCACCGCCAGCCGCCCGGTGACGACGGTGAGCGCGAGCGCCGTGGGCCCGGCCTCGGAGGCCGCCGCCGCCTGCGTGAGCAGCGTGAAGACCAGCGTCACGACGCCGAACGGACCGATGTCGGAGCGCTTCATGATGTCCAGGGCCTGCCCGGCCGGCTTGCCGCTGCCCAGGCCGTCGGCCAGGTCGGCCAGCCCGTCCAGGTGCAGGCCGCGGGTGAGCACGGCGAGGGTGCCGAGGCCGAGCGCCGCGGCCAGCAGCGGCGAGACCAGCAGCCCGGCGGCGGCCATGACCGCCGCACCGGCCAGGCCCAGGCCGAGCCCGATCAGCGGCGCCAGCGTCATGGCCCATCCGGCGGTGACGCGGTCGGTGCGGGGCAGCCCGGCCGGCCAGATGGTGAAGGTGCCGGCGGCCAGGCGCAGTCCTGCGGCGACCGGCTCCTCCGGCGCGGAGGACGCGGGCGTGTCAGGGGACATATCAGGAGGCATATCGGCGGCCCGGTCGAAGAGGTCTCACAGGGAACGAGGGACGACGCGGACGGCGGCATCGGCGGCCCGCCCGGCGCGGTCTCACAGGGGTCTCACAGGGCTCTCACAGGGGGAGGGGGACGACGCGGCCGGCGACGACGAAGACGGCCTCCTCCGACTCGGCGGCCAGACGCTGGTTCAGCCGGCCGAGGGCGTCGCGGAACACCCGCCCGCTGGCCGTGGCGGGGACCACGCTGAGGCCGACCTCGTCGCTGACCGCGACCACCTGCGCCCGGGTCTGCCGCCAGGCGGCCACCAACTCGTCGCAGCGCGCCGCGACCGCGTCCAGGGCCGTCCCGAACCGTCCGGGCTTGCGGCCCCTCGGCCGGTCGTGGGCGGGATCGTCCCACGCCCCGCACGCGTCGAAGACCGCGGCGAGCCAGGTGCCGACGCCGTCGATCAGCAGCGGCCCCGTCTCGGAGCGCAGCAACGCCTCCAGCTCGGTGGTCTCGACGGTCGTCCAGTACGGCGGACGCCGCAGCCGATGGGCGCGGACCCGGGCCAGCCACTCGGCGTCGCGCCCGCCGGTCGGCCCGGTCGCGACGTAGGTGACGTCGGGCTCGGTGATCAGCCGCAGCTCGGCCTCGCCGGACTTGCCCGAGCGGGCGCCGCCGAGGACCAGCGCCCGCCTGGGCAGGGGCGGGCGCGCCGTCGCCGGGGTGCGTGTGTCGATGATCGTGCCGTCGTCCACCATCTCGCCGCCCCAGAAGCCGAGCCGCCTGCGCAGCTCGCCCTCCGAGGGGAGCCGGTGGTCCAGGTTGACGGCCACGACCTGCGTGCGGGCGGTGACCAGGCCGCGCCTGCGCAGGTCGCCGAGGCGCTGGGGCCGGTCGAGCAGGTCGATGAGCACCAGGTCGTAGGCGTCCTCCGCCCAGGAGGGAGAGGGGGAGCCGGACAGGTCGTCGGCGGAGACGGCGTACAGCACACGCCCGCGGTCGGGGCCGCTCACGGCGTAGCCGTCCGGCGTGACGGTCATCCGGTAGCCCTTGGGCATCGCCGCGGGAGGAGCCAGGGGGAGGCCGGCGGGCGGAGCGAGCCGCACCGCGTCGTCGAGCACGACGGCGGTGGGCAGGCGGTGGCCGGGGGACAGGCGGCGGCACGACGCGCACCCGCAGTTGGGCTCGGGCCAGCCGTACGGACCGGCGGTGCCGGATAGCAGGACCTTCACTATGCCCGTGCCGCGCTGGTCGCCTCGGCGGAGGTGGCGGGAGCCGCGACGGCCGCCGTCACGGGAGCGCGAGCTGGCGCGGCCGGGCGTGCGGGCGCCGTCGCGCGTCCGGGTCCGGCGGCCGGGGCCGTCGGGCGTCCTGGTCCGGCGGCGGGGGCCGGAAGTCGGAAGTTGGGCGGCATCGTCCGGCCTCCAATCTCGGCTGTCGCGCGGTCGCGCAGGTCCGCTCCGTTCTGCCCGGCCTCTGGCCTGTCCCGCCGCGCGCACGGCAAGATCTGCGGCAGACTCCAGGGGATAGGGTCTGCACAGCCTGGTGAGGGCATTGGGCAAACCCCACGAAAAGGAGCGTATGGCATGACTTGGCGCTGGCGTTATGAAAACGCTAACGGTGGTGAGGTTTTGGACGGCCCGCTTCCGCGCGAGATCTTCCCGAGTCAGGCCGATGCCGAGTCATGGCTCGGTGAGAACTGGCGCACCTTGCTCGAGGCGGGAGTCGAGCAGGTCACGCTGCTGGAAGACGACAAAGTGGAGTACGCCGGGATGTCGCTGCGTGTGGAGTGAGCGCGGGGCCCCTTGGCTTTCCTGATGCCCATGTGACAAACGTTGTCAGAGTGACCGAAATACCAAGGGGCCCGAGACGACTCCTTTACGGCCGCGCCTTCATGCCGGCCCGGCGAAGGCGAGCCGTCAGCGCCCAGGCCGGGACGGCGGGCTCTGGGTCTTGGCCGGGTCGCGCTCGACGATCGCGCCCAGCGCGGAGTCGATCCTGGACATCACCTCGGCGTCGAGCTTCACCCCCGACGCCTTGACGTTGTCGGCCACCTGCTCGGGGCGGGTGGCGCCGATGATGGCCGAGGAGACGTTCGGGTTCTGCAGCACCCAGGCGACGGCCAGCTGCGCCATGCTGAGCCCCAGGTCCGCGGCGATGGGCTTGAGCTCCTGCACGCGCGACAGCACGTCGTCGTCCATGAACCGCGAGATGAAGCCCGACCCGGACGGGTCGGTCGCCCGCGACCCGGCGGGCGGGGCCTGGCCGGGCAGGTACTTGCCGGTGAGGATGCCCTGCGCGATGGGCGACCAGACGATCTGCCCGACGCCCTCCTTCTCGCACAGCGGCACGATCTCGGCCTCGATCACCCGCCACAGCATCGAGTACTGCGGCTGGTTGGAGATCAGCCGGTCGAAGCCCATCTCGTCGGCGATCTTCAGTGCGTCGGCGATCTGGGAGGCGGACCACTCGCTGACGCCGACGTACAGGACCTTGCCCTGCCGCACGAGGTCGTCGAAGGTCTTCAGCGTCTCCTCGAGCGGCGTCTCGTAGTCGTAGCGGTGTGCCTGGTACAGGTCGACGTAGTCGGTCTGCAGGCGGCGCAGCGAGCCGTGGATGCTCTCGGTGATGTGCTTGCGCGACAGCCCCGCGTTGTTCGGCCCCGGCCCGGTCGGCCAGTACACCTTGGTGAAGATCTCGACCGACTCGCGGCGCACGCCCTTCAGCGCGCGGCCGAGGACCTCCTCCGCCTTGGTGGCGGCGTAGACGTCGGCGGTGTCGAAAGTGGTGATGTCCGCGTCGAGGGCGGCCCGCACGCATTCCTTGGCGGCGTCCTCCTCTACCTGCGAGCCATGGGTGATCCAGTTGCCGTAGCTGATCTCGCTGACCATGAGACCGCTGCGACCGAGATGGCGATATTGCATGCTTTTGACCCTAACCGTCGCGTACCGGTGATCTGTTTCGGGGTAGTCTGCCCCGGGTGCGGCGGTTGATCACACGCGGGGTTGTACGGCGCGCGCTCGCGGTGGCCGCCGCGGGCGCGGCCCTGGCCATGGCGGCCTACGCCCTGCGCATCCTCACCCGCCGGCCGACCGCGCCCCACCCCCTCACGCCCCGCCCCGACACTCTTCCCGCGCTCCGAGCCGGCGCCCCTCCCGCTCCCCTGGACGAACGCGGGCCGGAGCGGACCGTCGTCCGGCGGCGGGGACGGCGGGCGGCGCCGGTCGCCGTGCTGTGCCTCGCGGTCGTGACGGCCGCCCTGCTCGGCGCCCGTGCCATACGGGACACCCCCGCGCCGGCCGCCGCCACCGCCCCGTCCCAGCTCGCGTCGCAGACCACCCCCTCACCCGGCGCGGTGGCCGGCACCGCCTCGCCGGAGGTCATCGCCTCGCCGGAGGTCACCGCGGGACCCGCCACGCCCGCGGGTGGCGCGTGCCCGCCTGAAGGACGCCGGGTCCTGGCCCGGCCGCTGGACCCACGGGTGCGCGCGGCGGTGGACCGCCAGTGGCGGCGCGTCGAAAGGTGGCTGCGGGCGAACGCGCCGGTGACCTATGCGGCTCTGCGTCCTCCGGCCAGGGCGCGGGCCATCGCGGTCGCCGAGGCGCAGACCGGCCTGCGGTTTCCGGCCGGCCTGCGGGCGTCGCTGCTGCGCCACGACGGCTCCAGCGCGGGGGGCGCGGTGCTGCCCGGCCTGCGCGACCTCGGCGTGCGCGAGATCCGCGACACCTGGCGCGCGCTGTGCGCCGGGCGGGGCCCGGCCGACTGGCCCGCGGGGCGGTGGGACGGCCGGTCGATTCCTTTCGCCGTGCCCGCGCCGGGCGTCGCCGGAGCGTCCGCCGTGATCGTCCCCGGACGGGGCGACGTCGGCCGCCCGAGCGCCGAGGGAGTCACGCGCGACCCGCGGAACGACTGGACGTCGTCGTACGCGCTGCTCAGGGCGACGGCCGGGGCGTTGGAGGCAGGGCGGCCGGTACGGGGGCTGAGGCCTGTGGTGTCAGGTGGCCGTCTGCGCTGGGCCCCGCGGGGTTCCTCGCCGTAGACCGGCGCCGGTTTCGCCGACCACCTTCCCACCGCCCCGGCGCCGAACAGCAGATCGTCATGGGGCAGAGCGCCTGCCGGGGTACGCGGCGCCGCGGGCGCTGACGGTGCGCGACCGGACAGGGGCCGACCTATCGGCCGCGCGGGTGGTGGGGAGGCGTGGAAGCTAGTTCTTGGGGGGGACGGGTTTGCCGCCGGGGAGGACGGTGGGCGGGGGGAAGCGCAGACGGCGGATCTGCATCGCCCGCATGGCCGCGTAGAAGCCGACGCCCTTGAGGCTCTCGTCCGGCAGGCGCTGCGCGGCCTCCTTCTTCACCCGCTGCGCCACCCACACCGCGCTCACCGCGACCACGACGATCATCGCCGGCCACAGGATGGTGATGGCGTAGGAGTACAGGAGCATCCCGGTCTGGCCGCCGAACATCGGGACCGTCCACAGGATGACGAGCAGCAACAGCGAGACGGGAAGGAAATACTGGCTGATCGTGCGGCGCGAGTCGACCCAGTCGCGGGCGAGCTTGCGCGCGGGCCCGCGGTCTCGCGCGGGGAGATAGCGGTCGTCGCCCCGCAGCATGCCCTCACGGGCGCGCGTCCGCTCTGAGGCCTGGCGCTCGCGCGCCTGCTTGTAGGCCTCTTTGCGGTTGCTGGGAGCGGTCACCGGCTGGCGGCGGCGGCCTTCGGCCTCGCGGCGTTTGGGGGTTGGCCGGCCCTTTCCCGCGGTTTTCGCCAGCGTCTCTGAAGACGGAGTGGGGCTGTCATCCACGGGGGCCTGCGTGCGACGTCGGAACACGACGTCAGCCTACCGGGGGTGCAACTTAATGACGCCCTCGTGCGTTATGCGTAGGGTGGACCTACGCGACTTTGCCGCGATAATCGGGGGCTGACGATGAGCGGGCAGCCTGTGGAGTTGCGAGTCGGCGCGAGGGAGCATGGATGCCAGCGAAGCGAGCATACGGCCGGCGAGCGTCGCAGCGAGCGGGAGCATAGGCACAGCACTACCTAAGAAGGGGACGGCCAACGCGCATGAGCGTGATGAAGAGACTTTCCATGATCTTCAAGTCCAAGGCCAACAAGGCCCTGGACAAGATGGAGGATCCGCGCGAGACCCTCGACTACTCCTATCAGCGGCAGCTTGAGCTTCTGCAGAAGGTACGCCGGGGCGTGGCCGATGTCGCCACCTCGCGCAAGCGGGTGGAGCTGCAGATCAACCAGATCCAGCAGCAGGCGAAGAAGTATGAGGACCAGGGCCGCAAGGCGCTGAGCGTGGGGCGTGAAGACCTGGCGCGTGAGGCGCTGAGCCGTCGCTCGGCCCTGCAGACCCAGATCGCCGACCTGCAGGTGCAGCACAACAACCTGCAGGGCGAAGAGGAGAAGCTCACCCTCGCCAGCCAGCGCCTGCAGACCAAGGTCGACTCCTTCCGCCACAAGAAGGAGACCATCAAGGCGACCTACACCGCCGCCGAGGCCCAAACCCGCATCAACGAGGCGTTCTCCGGCATCTCCGAAGAGATGGGCGACGTGGGTCTGGCGATCCAGCGCGCCGAGGACAAGACCGCCCAGATGCAGGCGCGCGCGGGCGCGATCGACGAGCTGCTGGCGAGCGGCGCTCTGGACGACTTCAGCGGCCAGCGCAACGACGACATCCAGGCCGAGCTCGACCGCATGGGCGGCGGCAGCGACGTCGAGCTCGAGCTCGCCCGCATGAAGGCCGAGCTGGGCCAGGGCCCCGCGCCGCGTGACGCGATCGAGGCCGGCCACCCGGGTCAGCAGCAGGCGCCGCCGCAGCAGCAGCCGCAGTCGCAGTCGCACCCCACCCAGCAGTACCGCCAGCCGGGGGAGGGCCTGTGATCGTCCGCATCATGGGCGAGGGCCAGGTCGAGGTGGCCGAGGGCGACATCGACGTGCTGAACTCCCTCGACAGCGAGCTCGAGGCCGCCATCGAGATCGACGACGAGCCGCAGTTCCGCACCAAGCTCCACGCGCTGCTCGACAAGGTGCGCCAGATCGGCAAACCGCTTCCCGACGACGCCCTGGAGCCCTCCGAGCTCATTTTGCCGCCGGCCGACGCTTCGATCGACGAAGTGAGGGGCATGCTGGGCGATTCGGGGCTTATCCCGGGATAGTTTGTAGATATGACACAAACCCGGTACGCCCCCGACCGGGGTCTGACGGTGCGCATGGTGACGACCATGTTCCTGCTGGGCCTGCTCTACGTCGTCTTCGTGGGCGTCCTGATCGCCCTGGGGGTCCAGGCGGTCGTGGTCCTCGTCCTGGCCGGGGGCCTCCTGCTGGTCCAGTACTTCTTCTCCGACAAGATCGCGTTGTTCGCGATGCACGGACGGGAGGTCTCCCGGCAGGAGGCGCCCGAGCTGCACGGCCTGATCGACCGGCTGTGCGTCATGGCGGACGCACCCAAGCCGCGGGTGGCGATCGCCGACACCGATGTGCCCAACGCCTTCGCCACCGGGCGCAACCAGAAGAACTCCGTGGTGTGCGTGACCACCGGCCTGCTGCGCCGGCTCGACCCGCTGGAGCTGGAGGGCGTCATCGCCCACGAGATGTCCCATGTCGCCCACCGGGACGTCGCGGTGATGACCATCGCCTCCTTCCTGGGCATCGTCGCCGGTCTCATGACGCGCTTCGCGCTCTACTCGGGCCTCGGCCGCGACCGGGGCAACAACAACGGCCCGCCCATCGGCCTCATCATCATGCTGGTCTCGATCGTCGTGTACGCGATCAGCTTCCTGCTGACCCGGGCGCTGTCGCGCTACCGCGAGCTGTCGGCCGACCGGGCCGGGGCCCTGCTGACCCAGCGGCCCTCCGCCCTGGCCAGCGCTCTGGTGAAGGTCACCGGCGAGATGTCGCGCATCCCGACGCGCGACCTGCGCGAGGCGCAGCCGTTCAACGCCTTCTTCTTCACCCCGGCGATCTCCGGTCGCGCGGGCGCGAGCCTGGCCACCCTGTTCGCCACCCACCCGCCGCTGGAGCGCAGGCTGGAGCAGCTCAGCACGATCGCCGCCCAGCTCGGCCGGGGAGCCTGAGCCCGATGGGCTGGCTGGACGCCCTGCTCGGCCGCAGCAAGCCCGCCCGGCCGAACCTCGACGCGCTGTTCGCGCTGCCGTCCGCGGCGGTGACCCTGCAGGCCGCCACCGGCTTCGAGCCGACCGGCCTGGGCTCGGTGTGCTTCCGCTCCGCCGAGGGCGGGGCGTTCGCCACGCTCCAGCGGGACATCAGGGAACTGCTCGGCGACGTCGAGGTCGAACGCTCGCAGGACTCCTACGGCTACACCTGGCTGCTGGTGCGGCGCCCGGCCGACGACCTGAGCTCGCTGGTCACCGACCTGCACGGGGTGAACTCCTCGCTGGAGGGCGCCGGCTTCGGCCCGTCGCTGCTGTGCTCGCTGGTCACCTTCACCGACGACCAGCGGCGCGCCCTCGCGGTCGTCTACCTCTACAAGCAGGGCACCTTCTACCCGTTCGCGCCGCTGGCCGGCGAGCGCAGGGACAACGCGCTGGAGCTCCAGGTTCGCGGGGCGATCTCCGGTGAGCTGCGCGTCGAGCCCGAACTGTCCCGCTGGTTTCCTCTCTGGGGCGCGCCGGGTCTGTGATCCCGCGCCGGCCCGGCCCGGCGACCGCCTGTTCCCCCTGCTTCGTCCCTGCCCCGCGTCAAGGGCACGTACGAGAACGATCACCCCGGTCGTTCCGCCCCTTAGCCAGGCGAAACGCGGGGTATACCACCCGGCAGATCAGCCATCGCCGGGGGGAAACAGGTGGCAGTGACCGACCATGGCCGCGCTGGGGCGGCCGCAGAGACCCACGCGGCGGAGCGGCTGCGCGCGGTCGTGCCGCGCGTGATGTCGGTGTGCATCGCCATCGCCGCGGTGTACTCGGCCGTGATCGCGCTGATCGCGCCGGTACGCCACCTGCTGAGGCCGCTCACCGGCCTGATCGAGATGGCGGTCTTCCCCGTCGAGCCGAACCTAGGCTACGCGGTGTTCCTCGGCATCCTCGCCGGAGCCCTGGCCCGGCACAAACGCGCCGCTTACTGGGTGCTGGTCGCCTTCTTCTCCCTGCTGGTGCTGGGCAACCTCGCCGTCGTGCTGTCGGCGTCGCTCATGCCCGACCTGGTGGAGGAGTACGCCCTGATGGGCCAGGTGGTGGCCTCGGAGGTCAACCTGTCGGTGTCGGCCGTCGTGCTCGGCATCCTGGCGGCGGCGCACAACCAGTTCTTCGCGCCGATGCGGCGGGCGTCGTTCCGCAAGGCGCTGCTCACGCTGGGCTCGCTGCTCGCCGTGGCCTTCGGCGTCGGGTACGGCCTGGTGATGCTGTTCCCGGGTACGTTGCGGCCCCGGGACCACCTGCCCTGGGCGCTGGAACGGACGCTCGGCGGGGTGGTGACGCTGGACTTCTACCGCACCGGCCGGCCGCCGTTCTGGGTGAACTCCGTCATCGGCCTGCTGAGCGCCGTCGCGGTGCTGGTCGCCTTCGCCGTGCTGTTCCGCTCGCAGCGGGCCCGGGCCGAGCTGCCGCCCGACAGCGAGACGCGCATCAGGGCGCTGCTGTCGGCCTACGGCTCGCGTGACTCGCTCGGCTACTTCGCCACCCGCCGCGACCGGGCGGCCATCTTCTCGCCCAGCGGCAAGGCGGCGGTGTCCTACCGCGTGGTGGCCGGCGTCTGCCTGGCCGGCGGGGACCCCATCGGCGACGTCGAGGCGTGGGGACCGGCCATCCGGGCCTGGATGGACGAGGCGCGGCGCTACGGGTGGGCGCCCGCCGTCATCGGGCCCAGTGAAGCCGCCGCCCACGCCTACGCGCGCGCCGGGCTGCGCGTGCTGGAGCTCGGGGACGAGGCCGTCATCGAGGTCGCCGAGTTCGGCCTGGAAGGCCGCGAGATGCGCGGGGTGCGGCAGGCGGTCAACCGGGTCGGGCGCGCGGGCTTCACGTTGCGCGTGCGGCGGCACAGCGAGCTGTCGGCCGAGGAGGCGCGCCAGATCATCGAGCGCGCCGCCGCCTGGCGCGACACCGAGACCGAGCGGGGGTTCTCCATGGCCCTGAGCAGGCTCGGCGACCCGGCGGACGGCGAGTGCGTGCTGGTGGAGGCGAGGGACGCGGCCGGCGAGCCCGCCGCCATGCTGTCGTTCGTGCCGTGGGGCGACGACGGCTTGTCGCTGGACCTGATGCGGCGCGACCGGCACGCCGACAACGGGCTGATGGAGTTCATGGTCGCCGGGCTGATCACCCAGGCCGCGGCGTTCGGCGTCAAGCACGTCTCGCTCAACTTCGCCATGTTCCGCTCGGTGTTCGAGGGCGGGGCGCGGCTCGGCGCCGGGCCGGTGCTGCGCCTGTGGCGGCGCGCGCTGGTGTTCTTCTCCCGGTGGTGGCAGCTCGAGTCGCTGTACCGGGCCAACGCCAAGTACCACCCCCGGTGGGTGCCGCGCTTCCTGGCCTACGACGACACTCGCGACCTGCCCAGGGTGGGGCTGGCTTCGGCGATCGCCGAGGGGTTCCTCACCGTGCCGAGCCTGCTCACCCTGCTGCGCCGCCGCCGGCGCGCCGCCGCCGGCCGCCCCGCGGAGGGTGGCCGTTCCGCCGGCGGCTGAGCCGCCGGGACGGGCGGTTCCTTGTGCCGGGTCACGCTACGAGTACGGCTTGCAGCCGGTAGTTCTAGATTCCTCCAAGTCCGCGCCACAATGGGGCGACAAGCCCAATAAGCGGGGGACGGAGGGCGCCATGTCGGACCCGGTGCCGTTACGGCCGGGTGATCCCGCGCGGGTCGGGGGCTACGAGCTCACCGGCCGGCTGGGGGAGGGAGGCCAGGGGGTCGTCTATCTCGGCCGCACTCCGGCGGGCGCGCCGGTGGCCGTGAAGGTGCTCCGCTCCGACCTGGCGCAGAACGAGGAGGCGCTGGCCAGGTTCGTCCGGGAGGTGTCCACGGCCGTCCGCGTGGCGACCTTCTGCACCGCCCAGGTGATCGAGACCGGGGTGGCCGACCAGCGGCCGTTCATCGTCAGCGAGTACATCGACGGTCCGACCCTCATGGCCGTGGTCGAGCGCGAGGGGCCCCGCCAGGGCGCGGCCCTGCACCGGCTGGCCATCGGCACCG
Organism: Sphaerisporangium sp. NPDC005289; assembly: GCF_040607455.1. Classification (NCBI taxonomy): domain Bacteria; kingdom Bacillati; phylum Actinomycetota; class Actinomycetes; order Streptosporangiales; family Streptosporangiaceae; genus Sphaerisporangium; species Sphaerisporangium sp. NPDC005289. The sequence continues at coordinate 144,232 of NZ_JBEXGS010000010.1, read as the reverse complement.
TCACGGCGCTGGTCGCCATCCACCAGGCCGGCATCGTGCACCGCGACTTCAAGCCCTCCAACGTGCTGCTCGGCGCGGACGGGCCCCGGGTGATCGACTTCGGCATCGCCAGGGCCCTGGACAGGAGCTCCACGCTGACCTCGACGCTGGTCGGCACGCCCGCCTACGTCACCCCCGAGCAGCTCGCGGGGGAGCAGGCCGGTCCGGCCGCCGACATGTTCGCCTGGGCGGGCACCATGGTGTTCGCCGCGACCGGCGAGCCGCCCTTCGGCGCCGACAGCCTCCCGGCCGTCTTCCACCGGATCATGAACCTGGAGCCGGATCTCGGCGCGCTGGACGAGCGGCTGCGCGTCATCGTGGCCGCCTGCCTGGCCAAGGACCCGGCCGCCCGGCCGGCAGCGGGCGAGGTGCTCATGCGGCTGCTCGGACACGACGGCGCCGGCCCCGCGCCGGCCGCCGTGATCATGGCGGAGGGGTCGGCCGTCGCCCAGCCCCATCTCTCCCACTCCTGGCCGGGCCCCGCGACGGCGTCCGGCGGGCGGCCGTACCCGCCACCGCCGCCCCGGCCGGGTGGCCCGTCCCTCACCGGCTCGTCCCCTGCCGGTCCCTTCTCCACCGGCCCGTTCTCCACCGGCTCATCCTTGACCGGCCCGTCCTTGAACGGCTCCTCCTTGAACGGCCCGTCCTCCGCCGGCCGGTCCTCAACCGGCTCGTCCTTGAACGGCCCGTCCTTCACCGACCCCTCCTCCGCCGGCCCGGCCGAAGTCCGGACGGCCCCGCCCTCCGCCTCGCCCACCGAAGGGTCCTCCGGGGGGAAGGGGCGGCTTCCGCTGGTGGTGGCGGGCGTCGTCGCGGGCGCGCTCGTCCTGGGCGGCGCCGGATACCTGATCGCCCAGCCGTCGGCCGGCGCCCCGGGGCCGCGGGTCTCCGCGGACGGCACCGCGGGCACGCAGGGGCGCCCCGGCGAGCGGGCCGGACGCTCCTCCGGCCCGGCCACGTCCGGCGGGGCGAGCCCGGCGGCGACGGCGCCGCCCGCCGCCACCAGGACGATCGAACTGCCGGGCAGCACGGTGACGATCTACGAGAGCGACGGCGACCCGGTCAGGCTGACCTTCTACAGCCTGGACAACGGCACGCGCGCCTACATCAGGGACGACGGCGCGAACTCCTTCACCAAGACGAGCAAGTACTTCGAGTACGTGGTGAGCGGCGACGGCCGGCGGGCGCTCGGCGTCGACACCCTCTACACCAAGGACGGCCACTCCGCCGTCTCCCTGGTCGACCGGGCCGGCGCCGGGCGCACGATGATAAGGATCGCCAAGGCGCCGGTGTACCCGTCCTACCCGCAGTGGTCGCCCGACGGCACCAAGGTGCTGGTCACGGTGAACGAGGCCGTCGGCGGCACCAGCCGCGGCCGCGGCTACGCGATCATCGACGTGGCGCGCAGGAAGGCCAGGATCGTCCACGTGAAGGAGAAGGACGTCGGCCGCTGGAGCTACTTCTGGCGGGGCGACGGCAGGGCCGTCGGCACCTGGGCCCTGAAGGGCGGCACCCGGCGCATCCGGTTCTACGACCTCGACGGCACCGTGCTGCAGACGTTGCTGCGGGTCGGGAGCCCGCTCACCGTCGAGGGCGACGACATGTCGCCGTCGGGGAACCTCTTCCTCACCTCCTGCGCCGGCCGCGGCCAGATCTGCGTGTGGACGGCGGACGGCGAGGAGCGCGCGCGCTTCGCCTTCCCGACCGACCGGGTCATCGGCTGGTACGACGACGCCCACATCGCGGCCTGGCGAAAGAAGGGCAGAGGGTACGAGGCCGTGGTCGTCGACCTGAAGGGCAGGGCCGGCCGCGTCCTGGCGACGGCCGGGGCGGCGGAGTACCCAAAACTGTCCCTGCGCTACACCAGGGCCGCCTGAGGTTGGTCAAGATCCGGCCGCGCCTGGGAAGGGCGCGCCGGAGCCGGGGCCGGCCGGTGGTGCCATGTGCACATGACCACGTTCAGCGCGGCCCTGGCGGCCGCCGCCTTCGTCTTCACCGGAGCGCAGGCGGCCCCCGCCCTCGCGGCCAACCCCACCCTCGCGCCGGCCCCCGCCCTCACGGCCACCCCCGCCCCCACGCCGGCCCCCGCCCTCACGGCCACCCCCGCCCCCACGCCGGCCCCCGCCCTCACGGTCTCCGCCGCCCCCGCGCCGGCCCATGCCCACCTCCGCGACGCCGCGAGGTCGCCGTCGCATCGTGGGCGCGCCGGCGATCCGACCGAGCTCTCCGTCAGCGGACGCGGCGTCGTCCAGACGACGCCGGACGTGATGCGCCTCACCGCCGGCGTGGAGGTGCGCCGAGATCGGGCGGGGGAGGCGTTCGCCGCCGCCAAGGCCGCCGCGCTCAAGCTGAACCAGGCGCTGCTGGGCGCCGGCGTGGCCGAGCGGGACCTGCGCACCAATGACCTGTCTCTCGCCGCCGACTACGACAAGTACCCCAAGGTCGTCGGATACCGGGCCGCCCAGGGCGTCGAGGCGCTGGTGCGCGACCTGTCCCGGGCGGACGCGGTGGTGCAGGCGGTCGCGGGGGTGGGGGAGGAGGCGCGCCTGAACGGCATCTCCTTCGAGGTCTCCAAGGGGGCGGCGCTGGTGAAGGCCGCGCGCGCCGCCGCGGTCCGCGACGCGCACGACAAGGCGCGGCACTACGCCGAGCTGACCGGGCGCGGGCTGGGCCGGGTGCTGAAGCTGGAGGAAGAGGGCGACACCTCGCCCTCCCGCTTCGCGATGCTGACCGAGAAGTCCGGCGTCAACCCCGGGCAGGGCACGGTCACCCTCACGGTGCGGGTCGTCTACGAGCTCACCTGAGCCCGGCCGCACCTCCCGGCCAAGGACCGGCCGATAACCTGCCGCTTCCTCCGGGCGTGCTCTCCTCGGATCCGTCCTGCCGACACCTCGACCGGCCGCCGTCCCTGACCCGTCACGGGAGGGCGAGCATGCGGTCCAGGGCGACCTTGGCCCAGTGGGTGGTGTCGGGGTCCACGGTGATCTGGTTGACGACCTGGCCCTCGACCAGCGACTCCAGCGCCCACACCAGGTGCGGCAGGTCGATGCGGTTCATCGTCGAGCAGTAGCAGACCGTCCGGTCCAGGAAGGTCACGGTCTTGTCGGGGTGCTGGGCCGCCAGCCGCTTGACCAGGTTCAGCTCGGTGCCGATCGCCCACGCCGACCCGGCCGGCGCCTGGTCGAGCATCTTGATGATGTACTCGGTGGAGCCGACGTGGTCGGCCTTGGTGACCACCTCGTGCCGGCACTCGGGGTGGACCAGCACGTTGACGCCGGGGATGCGCTCGCGGACCTCGTCCACGCAGCTCTCGGTGAACCGGCCGTGCACCGAGCAGTGCCCGCGCCACAAAATCATCTTGGCGTCCCTGAGCTGCTGGTCGGTCAGTCCGCCGTTCGGGCGGTGCGGGTTGTAGACCACGCACTCCGAAAGGGGGATGCCCATCTCCAGGACGGCCGTGTTGCGGCCGAGGTGCTGGTCGGGCAGGAAGAGCACCTTGCGCTCGCCGGCGCCCTTGCCTTCCGGCCCCTCGGGGCCGTCGTCGAAGGCCCAGGTCAGCGCCCGGCGGGCGTTGGATGAGGTGCAAACCGCGCCGCCGTTGCGCCCGCAGAACGCCTTGATGTCGGCCGAGGAGTTCATGTAGGTGATCGGCACGGTCACCTCGGCGATGCCGAGGTCGGAAAGGACCTCCCACGCCTCCTCTACCTGGTCGAAGGTCGCCATGTCGGCCATGGAGCACCCGGCGGCCAGGTCGGGCAGCACCACGCGCTGGGAGTCGCCGGTGAGGATGTCGGCCGACTCGGCCATGAAGTGGACGCCGCAGAAGACGATGTACTCCGCGGACGGGCGGGCCGCCGCCTCGCGGGCGAGCTTGAAGGAGTCGCCGGTCACGTCCGCGAACTGGATGACCTCGTCGCGCTGGTAGTGGTGCCCGAGCACGAAGAGCCGCTCGCCGAGCGCCGCCTTCGCCCTGACCGCGCGCGCGACCAACTCGGGGTCGGAGGCCGCGGGCAGGTCGCCGGGGCAGTCGACGCCGCGCTCGCTGTGCGGGTCGGTGCCCTGACCGAGGACGAAGAGCGGAAGGCCGGTTTCGGTGGTCGTCACGGCTTACACCTCTTAAGGGGCTTATCGTCTAGTTGACGACTAATGATGGCACACGGCCGGAGATGCTCCGCGCAGGGGGGTGGAGCGGACCGCCCCCTGAGACAGGAATGTGTAGCGGTGCCCCGCTGTTGGTAGCGTCTGAGTGAGACCTCAGAACCAGGCCTCCGTCCCCGAGGGGCGTTGGCAGACGGGGAGTCAACAGATGACGGTTGAGAGCAGCGAGACCACGCAGCAGGGCTTGGTCCTGACCGACGCGGCGGCGGCCAAAGTGCGCAGCCTGCTCGAGCAGCAGGGCGAAGAGGGCCTTCAGTTGCGCGTGGCGGTGCAGCCCGGCGGTTGTTCCGGCCTGCGCTACCAGCTCTTCTTCGATGACCGCTCGATGGACGGGGACGTCGTCTCCGACTTCGGCGGGGTCAGCGTCGTCACCGACCGCATGAGCGCCCCCTACCTCATGGGTGCCACGGTGGACTTCGTCGACACCATCGAGAAGCAGGGCTTCACGATCGACAACCCGAACGCCACGGGCTCCTGCGCCTGCGGCGACTCGTTCAACTAGGCAGGCCGGCCCCCCACCCCGTCCGGCGGTCCCGCCAGACGGGGTTTCGGCATGCCCGCCCTCCTTGGGTGTCACCTGGCCGTCAGTGTTCGGTAGCCCGGACGCCGCCGGTCCCGCACGCGCCGGGGCGGGGCGGCGTCGCGGCGTGGACCCGTAGGGGTGCGGCGGGGCCGCCGGGCCGCGCCGCAGGTCACACGGGGCTCCGCCCGGACCTCGCGCGGCCGGGTCCCTGTCCGGCTCCGCGCGGAGAAGATCATCCGCGGCGGTTCTCGGTTCGGGCTCGAGTTCCTTGCCGTATTCTTGGCGGGCTCATCGAGGCTGACAACGAGGAGAGCGACCCCGTGCGCATCGCCGTCACCGGATCCATCGCGACCGATCATCTGATGACCTTCCCGGGAAGCTTCGGGGACCAGCTCATCGCCGAGCAGCTCGACCGCGTGTCGCTGTCCTTCCTGGTCGACGACCTGCAGATCCGGCGCGGGGGCACCGCGGCCAACATCTGCTTCGGCATGGGCTGCCTGGGCCTCTCGCCGGTCCTGGTGGGCGCCGTCGGCGACGACTTCACCGACTACCGCTCGTGGCTGGAGCGCCACGGCGTCGACTGCGGCTCGGTGCACGTCTCCGACCTGCACCACACTGCCCGCTTCCTGTGCACGACCGACGAGCACCACAACCAGATCGCCTCCTTCTACACCGGGGCGATGGCCGAGGCCCGGTACATCGAGCTGCACCCGGTCGCCGAGCGCGTCGGCGGCCTCGACCTGGTGATGATCAGCCCGAACGACCCCGAGGCGATGCTGCGCCACACCGGCGAGTGCCGCCAGCGCGGCATCCCGTTCGGCGCCGACATCTCCCAGCAGCTCGCCCGCATGGACGGCGAGGAGATCCGGGCCCTGGTCGACGGCGCGGCCTACCTTTTCACCAACGACTACGAGAAGGCCCTCGTCGAGCAGAAGACCGGCTGGTCGGACGAAGAGGTGCTGTCCAGGGTCGGGGTGCGGGTGACCACTCTCGGCCCGAAGGGCGCCCGCATCGACCGCGAGAGCGAGCCGAGCGTGCACGTCCCGCCGACCCCCGAGCTGCGCAAGGTCGACCCCACCGGCGTCGGCGACGCCTTCCGCTCGGGCTTCCTGTCCGGCCTGTCCTGGGGCCTGTCGCTCGAGCGCTGCGGCCAGATCGGCAACCTCACCGCCACCTACGTCCTCGAGCACGTCGGCGGGCAGGAGTACCAGCTCGGCAAGCAGGCGTTCATGGACCGCTTCACCGCCGCCTACGGCGCCGACGCCGCCGCCGAGGTCGAGCCGCGGCTGTCGTGCCACTACGTCTGACCCGCCGCGTCTGACCCGCCGCGCCGTCTGACCTCCCCACGGCGTCCGGCTACCCGCGCCTTCCGGCCTTCGCGATCCGCCCGCGTTCTCCGCGGGCCGGCCGCGGTGGCCGGGGGCGGTCAGTAGTTGCGGCGCACGTGGATGGCCCAGCCGCCCTGCGGCAGCTCGTAGGTGCCCATGTGGTGGTGCGATTTCAGCCGGCACCACGCGGGGACGTCGGTGAAGGCCGCCGGGTCGTCGGCGAGCACGGCCACCGTCGCGTTGAGCGGCACCGAGTTGATCTGCTCGGCCAGCATGATGATCGGGATGGGGCACTTGCGTCCCAGGGCGTCGATCGTGAGCGCGGCCGGGGGCTGGGGCGCCCCGGCGGACGCCTGCTGCTGCGAGCCTGCCATCAGTGATCCACCTTCGCCGTCGCGGCCCCGGCGCGTCCCGCCGGGAAGCCGGCCCGCCTTCGAGACCAGGTCCCGCGGCGCGCCGCGCATCTCTACGACCTCACTCCCACGCTCTCGCGCACGCGCCGGACGATGTCCGGCAGGACGGCGAGGAACCGGTCGACGTCCGCGGCGGAGGCGCCTCTGGGCAGCGACACCCGGACGTTGCCGTGCGTGAGCACCCCCATCGCCTCCAACACGTGGGATGGTCGTAGCGTACTCGCCGTGCACGAGCTGCCGGACGATACCGAGAAGCCCGCCCTGTCCAGTTCGGTGAGGATCGCCTCGCCAGGGACGTAAAGACACGAGAAGGTCACGATATGCGGCGCCCGCAGCGCCGGCTCCCCGACCACCTCGACGTCCGGCACCACGCGCGGCACGGTCTCGCGTACCCGGTCCACCAGGGCCGACAGCCGCGCGTTCTCCCGCTCGGACTCGGCGACGGCGGCGCGCAGCGCGGCCACCGCGGCCACGGCCGCCGGGACGTTCTCGAAGCCCGGCACCCTGCCGCGCTCGCGCTCGTCCTCCGGCAGCGGCGAACGCCACCGGGTGCCCTTGCGCACGGCCAGCAGCCCGACCCCGGCGGGGCCGCCCCACTTGTGGGCGCTGGCCGCGAGCACCGACCAGCCCTCGGGGACGGGGAGCCGCCCGAGCGTCTGGGCGGCGTCCACCAGCAGCGGGACGCCCGCCGCCCGGCACGCCTCGGCGGCCTCCGCGACCGGCTGCAGGGTGCCGACCTCGTGGTTGGCGGTCTGCAGGCAGGCCAGCGCGGTGCCCTCCGCCGCGACGGCCGCGCCGAACTCCGCCGGGTCCACCCGGCCGGTCAGGCCCACCCCGACCAGCTCCACCGCGCCGCCGTCGCGCTCGTTGGCCGCCGCGGCGGCCAGCACGCTGGAGTGCTCGACGGCGCTCGCCACCACGCGGCGCCCGGTGCGGCGGCGGCCGGGCAGCGTCCCGAGCACCCCGAGATGGACGGCCTGTGTTCCTGAGGAGGTGAAGGAGACCTCGTCGGGACGCGCGCCGATCACCTCGGCGGCCTCGGCGCGGGCGCGTTCGAGCAGCAGCCGGGCCTGCCGCGCCGCGCCGTACAGCCGCGCGGGGTCGGCGCCGGCGGCGTCCAGGGCCGCGATCAGCGCCTCGCGCGCGGCGGGGTGCAGGGGTTCGGCCGAGGCCGCGTCGAAGTACGCCACGCGTTCATGCTCGCACCCGCGGCCGGGGTCACCGCGACGGGGTGAGCGCGCCCCGGGACCGCCGTTCGCGGGGGCTGAGAAGGGGGGCGGGCCCTGTGCGCGCTAATGTGTCCCCCAGCGTGACGTGAGACAACCAAGAACGCGAACAACGTGAACCTGGAAACGACCGCCCAGGAGGGGGACTCTTGGGCTTTATCTGTGGGGTAGGCGATCCGTGAGTCCGACCCGCCGTACTAGACGGCGTCCGTTGGCCCGAAGGGTGCCGGGCGCCGCCGCCCTGGCGGCGCTGCTGGTTTCCCTGACGGCGTGTGGGGGCCCTGGCACGTGGGATCGTGCCGGCTTCCCCCAAGGCGTCACCAAAGAGGCCGGCATCATCCAGAGTCTGTGGAACGGTGCCTGGATCGCCTCCCTCGCCGTCGGTGTCGTCGTCTGGGGTTTGATCCTCTGGGCCTGCGCGTTCCACCGCAAGCGCAAGAACAGCGGGGACGCTCTGCCGCCGCAGGTGCGCTACAACCTGCCGATCGAGATCCTCTACACCACGGTGCCGATCATCATGGTCGCGGTGTTCTTCTACTTCACCGCCCGTGACGAGAGCACCATCACCGCGGTATCGAAGAACCCCGACGTCAAGGTGCACGTCGAGGGCTTCCAGTGGAGCTGGCGCTTCACCAGCGAGAGCGGCGGCAAGACCGTCAGCGTCGTCGGCACCCCGGCCAAGCGCCCCGAGCTGGTGCTCCCGATGAACAAGTCGGTGCAGTTCGAGCTGACCTCGCCGGACGTCGCCCACTCGTTCTGGGTGCCCGCGTTCCTGTTCAAGCGCGACGTGCTCCCGGGCGTGAAGAACGTCTTCGAGATCCACACCCTCGACAAGCCCGGCATTTTCGCCGGCCGATGCGCCGAGCTGTGCGGCGTCGACCACAGCCGGATGCTCTTCACCGTGAAACTCGTGCCGCAGGCCGAGTACGACCAGTACGTCAACAGCCAGGCGGGGAGTGCCCAGTGACCGCCATCAACGAGCCGATCCGAGTGGGCGTCGCCCCGCGGAGCGCCCGCAAGGGGACCGTCATCGCCCGGTGGCTCTCTTCGACCGACCACAAGGTGATCGGGCACCTCTACCTGATCACCTCGTTCGTGTTCTTCCTCATCGGCGGCGTCATGGCCCTGATCATGCGCGCCGAGCTGGCCCAGCCGGGTCTTGAGTTCGTCAGCAACGAGCAGTTCAACCAGCTGTTCACCATGCACGGCACGATCATGCTGCTGATGTTCGCGACCCCGCTGTTCGCGGGCTTCGCCAACGAGCTGATGCCGCTGCAGATCGGCGCGCCGGACGTGGCGTTCCCCCGGCTGAACATGGTGAGCTACTGGCTCTACCTGTTCGGCAGCACGATCGCCGTCTCGGGCTTCTTCACCCCCGACGGCGCCGCCTCCTTCGGCTGGACGGCCTACACGCCCCTGTCGGACGCCGTCTCCTCCCCGGGGCTCGGCGGCGACCTGTGGATCATGGGCCTGTCGATGTCCGGCATCGGCACCATCCTGGGCGCGGTGAACTTCATCACCACGATCATCTGCATGCGCGCCCCCGGCATGACGATGTTCCGCATGCCGATCTTCACCTGGAACATCCTGCTCACCAGCATCCTGGTGCTGCTGGCGTTCCCGGTGCTGGCCGCCGCGCTGCTCGGCCTGGAGGCCGACCGCCACCTCGGCGCGCACATCTTCGACTCGGCCACCGGTGGCGCCATGCTGTGGCAGCACCTGTTCTGGTTCTTCGGCCATCCCGAGGTCTACATCATCGCGCTGCCGTTCTTCGGCATCATCACCGAGGTCCTGCCGGTCTTCAGCCGCAAGCCGATCTTCGGTTACATGAGCCTCATCGGCGCGACGATCGCCATCGCCGGCCTGTCGGCCGCGGTGTGGGCGCACCACATGTTCGTCACCGGCCAGGTGCTCCTGCCGTTCTTCTCGTTCATGACGTTCCTCATCGCGGTGCCCACCGGCGTGAAGTTCTTCAACTGGATCGGCACGATGTGGCGCGGCCACATCACCTTCGCCTCGCCGATGCTGTTCGCGGTGGGCTTCCTGGTGACGTTCCTGTTCGGCGGCCTGACCGGCATCATCCTGGCCTCGCCTCCGCTGGACTTCCAGGTCAGCGACTCCTACTTCGTCGTGGCCCACTTCCACTACGTCGTCTTCGGCACCGTGGTGTTCGCGATGTTCTCCGGCTTCTACTTCTGGTGGCCGAAGTTCACCGGCAGGATGCTGAACGACACCCTCGGCAAGTGGCACTTCTGGACGCTGTTCATCGGCTTCCACACCACCTTCCTGGTGCAGCACTGGCTCGGCGCCGAGGGCTTCCCCCGCCGCTACGCCGACTACTCGGCGGCCGACGGGTTCACCGACCTGAACGTGGTCTCCTCGGTGGGCGCGTTCATCCTCGGCGCCTCGACGCTGCCGTTCCTCTACAACGTGTGGCGGACCTGGCGGCACGCGCCGAAGGTCACCGTCGACGACCCGTGGGGCTTCGGCAACTCCCTTGAGTGGGCGACCTCCTGCCCGCCGCCGCGGCACAACTTCAGCCGGCTGCCCCGCATCCGGTCCGAGCGTCCCGCGTTCGACCTGAAGAACCCGCACCGGCTGGCGCCGGAGAAGGAGCTGGAGGGAACCCGATGAAGGTTCAGGGCTGGCTGTTCCTCCTCTGCGGCGTCTTCTTCGCCGCCGTGGACCTGGTCTACTGGTTCTGGTCCAAGGAGCCCACCGGCACCACCGCGCTCGCCATCTCGGTGGGCCTGGCGCTCATGATCGGCTACTACCTGCTCTACACGGCGCGCCGCATCGGCGACCAGCCGGAGGACAGGAAGGACGCCGAGATCAGCGACGGCGCCGGCGAGCTGGGCTTCTTCAGCCCCTCCAGCTGGTGGCCGCTGTTCCTGTGCCTCGCGGTCGCCCTGATGACCGTGGGCTTCGTCATCGGCTGGTGGATGTTCATCGTCGGCGTCTTCGCGGTGATCATGGCGACCATCGGCTTCGTCTTCCAGTACTACCGGGGTCACTTCACGCACTGACAGACGGCCCCGGACGGCGGCGCGCCCGTCGTCCGGTCCCGTCCACCCCACTTCCGCCGCGCGGGCGGCCGAGCTCTCCGTCAAGGGAGCGTCGGTCGCCCGCGCGGCTTTTTTGCTGGTCGTTGCGGCCTTTCTCCTTCTGCACGGGTACACGACACGCTGTAACCGGGTAATAACTCACAAGGAGTGATCCATCGGAGCGGGGGAGACGTAACGTGAGACACGTCGAGATCCGGGTGGTCGCCATGGGAACGGGGGCGCTGGCCCTGCTGCTGGCAGGTGGTTGCGCGGGCCCCGGAACCGAGAAAGGACAAGGTACCTCTGGCTCACGGCAGGACGTGGCTGTGAGCGTCTCTCCGGGCAACGGGGCGGCCCTGGTGGCTCCTGAACTGCCCGTCATGGTCGGAGCCGTCAACGGCGCTCTCAGGAGCGTCACGGTGCGCGGCAAGGCCGGCAACACCCTGGTCGGGGGCGTGCTGAGCGCCGACCGCACCCAGTGGCGCAGCAAGCGCGGCACGGCCCCCGGCGAGACCTACCAGGTCACCGTCGTCGCCGTCGGCCCCTCGGGCGCCACCAAGCAGGTGACCAGCGAGTTCTCCACGCAGAAGGCCACACAGACCTTCGCGGTCGACAAGATCCTGCCCAACAAGGACATCACCGGCCTCACCGTGGGCGTCGGAATGCCGATCATGCTGACCTTCACCCACGGCATCACCGACCGGGTGTCGGTCGAGCGCAACCTGATGGTCCAGAGCTCCAAGCCGGTGGAGGGCGCCTGGCACTGGTTCGACGACAAGTCGGTGAGCTTCCGGCCCAAGAAATGGTGGCCGGCCAACACCAAGGTCAAGCTCGTCGCGCAACTCGCCGGGGTGCGCGGCGCGCCCGGCATGTACGGCACCCAGGACTACGTCCGCGAGTTCGAGGTGGGCCGCGCCCAGATCAGCCACGCCGACACCGTCAGCCACCAGATGACGGTGAAGCGCGACGGCGAGGTCATCAGGACCATCCCGCTCAGCGCGGGGGACGGCGGAAGCTGGAACCACTACACGACCAACGGGGTCCACCTGGCCATGTCACGGGAGGACGTCACGACCATGACCTCCCCGGACGCCGGCCCCGGCAGCGCCGGGTACTACAGCCTGACCGTCTACGACACCGTGCGCATCTCCGACACCGGCGAGTACGTCCACGGCGCCCCGTGGTCGGTGGGCTCGCAGGGCAACTCCAACGTCAGCCACGGCTGCATCAACGTCAGCCCGTCCAATGCCAAGTGGTTCAAGGAGGTCACCCTCATCGGCGACCCGATCATCGTGAGCGGCACGCCGCGCCAGCTGGACCCGGGCAACGGATGGGGGTACTGGCAGGAGAGCTGGCCCCAGTGGCTGCGATGGAGCGGGCTGCGCTCGGGCTTCACCACCGAGGCCCTGTCGGCCGTCCCGGTCAGCGACCACCTGACCCGGCAGACCGACACCTCCAAGCGGCGCGTCACCTCCTGACGGCGCACGGAGCGCGGAGGCGCCGGGCCACGGAAGGGCTCCAGGCACGGAAGGGCTCCAGGGAAGACGAAACGGAGAGGGCCCGGGCGCGTGGTGCGCCCGGGCCCTCTCCGCGGCCGGCCGCCGTGGCGGCCGGTGTGCCGATGCGTCAGTGGCCGATCGACTTGGTCGTCTCGTCCGCCGGCCCGGCGCCCACCGCCGCGTGCGGCGCCCCGTGGCCGTCGTGCCCGTTGTGGTGACCGTCGTGCCCGTCCAGGGAGATCGCCTCGGTGTCGCCCGAGTAGGTCTCGCTGAGCCGGGCCCGCAGCCGGCCGATCGGGCCGCGCATGCCCTTCGGCGGGATGCCGTCGCGGTCGGGCGCGGCGGCGATGGCCGGGATGGCCTTCTTGCCGCGCACGTGCGCCGCGATGTCCTCGGCCGGCGGCACGTGCACCTCGATGTACTCGCCGTGCGGCAGGCGCTTGATGACGCCGGACTCGACGCCGTGCGACAGCACGTCCGCGTCGTGGCGCTGGAGGCCGATGCACATGCGGTAGGTGACGAAGTACGCGATCGCCGGCCCGACGAAGATCAGCACGCGGCCGACCTCGGTCGTGGTGTAGAGCGAGATGTGGAACTTCGCCGAGATCCAGTCGTTGGCGCCCAGCAGCCACAGCAGGCCGTAGAACGTGATGGCCGCGATGCCGATCGAGGTGCGGTGCGGGTTGTTGCGGGGACGGTCGGCGAGGTGGTGCTCGCTGCGGTCACCGGTGATCCACTGCTCCGCGAACGGGTAGAGCGCCAGGCCCGTCATGATGAGGCCCATCGGCCCCAGCGCCGGGATGAGCACGCTCAGCGGCAGGGTGTACCCCAGGAAGTTGATCTCCCACGACGGCATGAGCCGCAGCGAGCCCTCCAGGAAGCCCATGTAGAAGTCGGGCTGCGAGCCGGCCGAGATGTCGGCCGGCGTGTACGGCCCGAACAACCAGATCGGGTTGATCTGGGCGAAGGTGCCGAGCAGCGCCACCACGCCGAACGTGAACAGGAAGTACGCGCCCGACTTGGCCATGAACGACGGGTAGAACGGCGCGCCGACCACGTTCTGCTCGGTGCGGCCCTTGCCCGGCATCTGGGTGTGCTTCTGCACCCACATGAGGATCAGGTGGGCCGAGATCAGCGCCAGCAGGATGCCCGGGATCAGCAGGATGTGGATGCTGTAGAACCGCGAGATCACGTCGTGGCCTGGATACTCCCCGCCGAACAGGAAGTAGGTGATGTACGTGCCCACCAGCGGGATGGAGATGGCCACACCCTCGGTGATCCGCAGACCGGCGCCGGAGAGCAGGTCGTCGGGCAGGGAGTAGCCGGTCAGGCCCTCCAGCAGAGCCAGGGTGAGCAGCAGGACGCCGATGATCCAGTTGAGCTCGCGCGGCTTGCGGTAGGCGCCGGTGAAGAACACCCGGAGCATGTGCACCATCATGCCCGCCACGAACAGCAGCGCCGCCCAGTGGTGGATCTGCCGGATGAGAAGGCCGCCGCGCACGTCGAAGCTGATGTGCAGCGAGGAGGCGTACGCCTCGGACATGCGCACGCCCACCAGCGGCGCGTAGGCGCCGTTGTAGGTGACCTCGCCCATGCTCGGCCTGAACCAGAACGTCAGGAACGTACCGGTGAGCAGCAGGATGACGAACGAGTACAGGGCGATCTCACCGAGCAGGAACGACCAGTGGTCCGGGAAGACCTTGCGCAGGTTGCGCTTGAGGAAGTTGCCCGCGCCGATGCGCTCGTCGATGAAGTTCGCGGGTCCTGCGATGGCCTTCGGAGTGCTGTCCAGGCTCATGCCTTCCCCCTGACTTCGGCTTCGGCGTCCCCGCGCTCCCAGAAGCTGGGGCCGACCGGGACGTTGAAGTCGCTCTGTGCGATGAGGTAGCCCTCGCCGTCGACGCCGATCGGCAGCTGGGGCAGGGGACGCGCCGCGGGGCCGAAGATGACCTTCGCTCCGTCGGCGGCGTCGAAGGTGGACTGGTGGCAGGGGCAGAGGATGTGGTGCGTCGTCTGCTCGTAAAGCGCCGCGGGGCAGCCCACGTGCGTGCAGATTTTAGAGTACGCAACGATGCCGTCGTGGGTCCAATTGAGCTTGGTGCCCGATTTGATGTCCTCCGGCCGGAACTTGATGAGGATCAGCGTGGCCTTGGCCAGCGCGTTCAGATCCTCCTCGTGCCCCTCCGGGACCACCGACAGGATGCCGCCGGGGGAGTTGAAGTCGGCCGCGCGGATCGGCTGCTTGGTGCCCTCCACCATCAGGCGAAGGCCCTTCTTCCACACCGTGTGCCGCAGCGTCGTGCCCGGCAGGGGGCCGAGGTCCTTCAGCAGCACCAGCGGCAGCAGGCCGAGCGGGGCCGCGGCCAGCAGGAGCGTGCGGCGCAGCAGCTTGTGCTTGACGAAGCCGCTCTCGTTGGCGCCCTGCAGGAACGTCGCGTTGACGTTCTCGCGGACCTCCGCCCCGGTCGCCATCGGGTGGCGCTCCTGGACCAGGTTGTACTTCGGCATGATGCCGCGGACCCAGACCACGATGCCGGCCGCCAGCGACAGCAAGGCGACGGTCAGCGAGGCTCCGAGGGCGAAGTTGGAGGTCTGGGTCTTGTCGATGGTGCCGACCTGGAAGACGACGTACGACACGATGAACACGATCGCGGCGACGAAGGACACCACGAACAGCAGGGCGACGACGCGCTCGGCCTTGCGGGCCTTGGCCGGGTCGGGGAACGTCACCCCCTCGTGCACGATCTCCTCGTGGGCGCTGGCCGGCGCGCCGAGCGCCGACGTCTCACCCCCCGGAGGGGGCGTGCCGATGACGCGCCTCGGGACGCGATCTTCGGCCTGCTCGATGTCGTTCGGGATCTCAGTCATGGTTGGCCTGACGCTTCTTCGCGGTGATCCAGATGGCGGCGAGGGCGAGGAGGCTGATGCCGACGATCCAGCCGACCAGGCCCTCGGTCACCGGGCCGATGCGGCCGAGGCCGCTGCCGCCCGGGTCGGGCTGCTGGCGGACGCTGACGATGTAGGCGATCATGTCCCGCTTCTCCTCGGGCGTGATCGTGCTGTCGTTGAAGACCGGCATCGCCTGCGGGCCCGTGGCCATCGCCTCGTAGATCTGGGTGGGGGTGGCGGGGTTCAGCGGAGGTGCGTACTTGCCGTAGGTCAGGCCGCCGCCCGACCCGACGAAGTTGTGGCACTGGATGCAGTTCGCGCGAAACAGCTCGCCGCCCTTGGCGGGGTCGCCCTTGGACGGGTCGGTCGCCTCCAGGGAGGGCTTGGTCGGACCGCCGCCCAGCGACTGCACGTACGCGGCCAGCTGCCGGATCGTGTCCTGGTTCACCCAGTCCGGCGGGCGCTTGCGCGGCGCCTGGGGGCCGGGGTCGGAGAACGGCATGCGGCCGCTGGACACCTGGAAGTCCACGGCCGCGGCGCCGACGCCGACGAGGCTCGGGCCCGATGCACCGCCGGAGGAGTAGGACCCCTCGCCGTTCAGGCCGTGGCAGCTCGCGCAGTGTGCCGCGAACAGATCCTTGCCCGCCGCCACGTCGTCCGCCTTGCCGGAGGCGATCGCCGCGTCAGCTCGGTCTCCTCCGGGCGCCACCAGGGCGTACACCCCGCCGAGGAGGCTCAGGGCAAGGAGGAGGACGGCGTATCGCGCGAGCGGATGCCGCCTCCGTGCGGTGATCGAGTTCACCGATATCCTCGTTCCGATCATTTGATGATGTAGATGGTCGCGAAGAGGCCGATCCAGACGACGTCAACGAAGTGCCAGTAGTAGGACACGACGATCGCGCTGGTGGCCTGCTCATGTGTGAAGCGCTTCGCGGCGTACGTGCGTCCCAGCATGAACAGGAACGCGATCAGACCACCGGTCACGTGCAGGCCGTGGAAGCCCGTGGTCAGGTAGAAGACCGAACCGTAGGCGTTGGAGGACAGGGTCACGCCCTCTTCCACGAGGTTGTGGTACTCGTACAGCTGCCCGCCGACGAACCAGGCGCCCATGAGGAAGCTGATGATGTACCAGAACCGGAGCTTCCTGACCTGACCCTTCTCAGCGGCCCACACGCCGAGCTGGCACGTCACACTCGACAGCACCAGCACGATCGTGTTGACCAGCGCGTACGGGATGTCCAGGTGGACGCCTTCAGGCAGCGTGGGCCAGGGTTTGCCCTGGCCGAGGCTGACCGACCGGATGGTGAAGTACATCGCGAACAGCGCCGCGAAGAACATGAGCTCAGAGGACAGCCAGACGATCGTCCCGACCTGGACCAGGTTCGGCCGGCGGGACGGTGCTGCTGTCGTCGTAATTGCGGATGCTGTCGCCACGCCCAGCATTATTGCGGCTGGAGGGGTCGGGTCGGCGCACGACCCCCCGGTAAGGCCACCTCACCCCGATAAACCAGACATAAGCCGGGAACGGCGCTAAGTGTGACTGGTCTGGGTTTCCGTCGCCGGGGACAGGTAGCATCCGTGGTGACCATACCTCGTCCCAATCGATAGTGAGCGCGACCGTGAGCATGAGGGTTCTCGTCTACAGCGACGACGCAAGCACCCGCGAGAAGGTGCGGCTGGCGATCGGACGGCGTCCCGCCGCCGACGTGCCCCTCGTGGAGATCGTCGAGTGCGCCACGCAGCCGGCGGTCGTCAAGCACCTGGATTCCGGAGAGATCGACGTGGCCGTCCTCGACGGCGAGGCCGTCCCCGCGGGCGGCATGGGCATCTGCCGCCAGGCCAAGGACGAGGTGTACGACTGCCCGCCGATCTGTGTGATCATCGGGCGTCGCGACGACCGCTGGCTCGCCGACTGGTCCCGCGCCGACGCCGTCGTGGCGCAGCCGATCGACCCCATGGCGCTCGCCGAGGCGGTCGCCGGCCTCATGCGGAGCCGTTCGGCCTCCCGCATCACCTCCCACTGACCCGGAGACCCCATGGACGCGCGCACCACGTGGCCCGCGCTGCTCACGGCCCTGCTCGCCCGTGAGCACCTCACCGCCGACGAGACCGCCTGGGCGATGGGCGAGATCATGTCCGGCTCCGCCACGACCGCCCAGATCGCCGCCTTCGCCACGGCGCTGAAGGCCAAGGGCGAGACGGTGGCCGAGGTCGTCGGGCTGGCGCGCACCATGCTCGACCGGGCCACGCCGCTGTCGGTCGACGGCCCCACCGTCGACATCGTGGGCACCGGCGGCGACCGCGCGCACACCGTCAACGTCTCCACCATGGCCGCGATCGTCGCCGCCGCGGCCGGGGCCCGGGTCGTCAAGCACGGCAACCGCTCGGCGTCCTCCTCGGTGGGCGCCGCCGACGTGCTCGAACACCTCGGCATCGTCCTCGACCTGTCCCCGGAGTCCACCGCGCGCACGGCCGTCGAGGCGGGCATCGCGTTCTGCTTCGCGCCGGTCTACCACCCGGCCCTGCGGTTCGCCGGCCCCGTCCGCAAAGAGATCGGCATCCCGACCTTCTTCAACTTCCTCGGCCCGCTCACCAACCCGGCCCGCCCGTCGGCGCAGGCCATCGGCGTCTACGACGCGCGCATGCTGCCCGTCGTCGCCGGCGTCTTCGCCGAGCGCGGCGTGTCGGCCCTGGTGTTCCGCGGCGACGACGGCCTCGACGAGCTCTCCACGGCCACCACCTCGACCGTGTGGGTCGTGCGTGACGGCACGGCCGTCGAGACCGCCTTCGACCCGCTGGACATCGGCGTGCCGCGCTCCGAGGCCGACGCGCTGCGCGGCGGGGACGTCGAGTTCAACGCCCGGGCCGTCAACGACCTGGTCGGCGGCAAGGGCGGCCCGGTGCGCGACGCGGTGCTGCTGAACGCCGCCGCCGCCCTGGTCAGCCTGGACGCCGGCGCCACCGCGCCCGACCCCGGGCCGCCCGGCGACGCCCTGGTGGCGGCGATGACCAGGGCCTACGCCCGGGCCGCCGAGGCCGTCGACTCCGGCCGCGCCGCCGAAACGCTCACCCGCTGGGTCGAGACCAGCCGCTCGTACAAGCAACGTTCCTGACCCGCGCACGCACCAGATTCCGCGTATGCGGCAGACCGGCATACGCACGGGCCGGCCTCACCTCTGGGGCCGGCCTTTCGCGCCGCGCCGGCCATGCCTGGCCCCACGCACCGGGCCGTCCCCGCCTCGGGGCCGGCCGTTCTCGTCCTGCGGACGGGCCGATGATGCCTCGTGCGGGCTCCGCCTTACCTGGTGGGTAATCGACGGGCCTCGCCCTGAGGCGAGAGGCTCGGGGCATGAGCGATGACACCCGTGATGTCGTGGCGGAACTGCTGCGCCGGATGGCCGAAGGCGATCACGACCGCACCTCGGAGCTGTTCGCCGAGCCGGTCGACTGGGGCCTCGCCTGGCCGGCCGAGGGGCACCCGGCGGTGCCGTGGATTCGGCCCCGGTCCGGCCGGGCCGACGTGGCCGACCATTTCCGGTCCCTGGAAGCCCACCATGTGCCCGAACTGAACGGCACGTCCGTACGGTGGATCCTGGTCGATGGTGCGCACGCCGTGGTGCTCGGCGAGATCAGGCAGACCGTGCGGGACGGCGGCGCCGCGTACACCTCGCCGTTCGCCCTCCACCTCACGGTCCAGGACGGCTTGGTGACCCGCTTCCACATCTACGAAGACAGCCTCACCGTAGCCCGAGCCCTCAGCACTGGACAATGACCACCAAGAACCGGTGCCCGGCACTCCACCCGGCCTATCCCGGCCGGAGTTCTTGCATCCCGGCTGCCGGAGGATGCTCAGTCGGCTTCGGCGAAGCCGATGGAGAAGGCGGAGTCGAGGTCGTGCTTGGAGTAGGTGCGGAACGCCAGGTGGGTCTCGGTGGCGAGGACGCCGGGCACCTTGTTGATCCGCCCCGGGATCACCTCGGCGATCTCCTCGTAGGCGGAGACGCGCACCATCGCCACCAGGTCGTAGTCACCGGTGATCGAGTACACCTCGCTGACCCGGTCAAGCTCGGCGATCGTCTGCGCGACTTCGGGAATCCGGTCGACCTCAGCCTTGATGTGCACGATCGCGGTGATCATACGAGCTCTCCCCTTCGAGTACGGCTTGGCCCGACTCTAGCGCCGCGTGCGCCTTCCCCCGCATCCGGCTCTGTCAGAGCAGGAGGCCGTGGTGGGTGGGCGAGGCTCTGGTGACGGTGACGGCTTCGAGATCAAGGAACTTCTCGACCATCGGATAGATCTCGTTCTTCCAGCGGTCGGTCTGGTAGGTGGCGGCGTAGATCCGCTCGTGCTCTGCTTCGCTCGCGAAGCGGCGCAGCGTGACGTAGCCGTCCGGGTCCTCCTCGTCGACGAGGGAGGCGATCACCGACATGCCACGTTCGGTCATGTAGGGGATCACCGTCCCCTCCATGTACTCCACCCACTCGTCCCGCATGCCGGGCCGAGTCTGATAGCGGCGGATCTCGTAGAACAACGTCTTTCCTCCCCGAAGCAGGACGCGGGACCGCCGGGCCGGCGCGAGACAGGAGCGTATGCCCGGCGACCAGGACGCCGATCTCGAGGTGCGGCCGATCCGCTGATCGATCATCTCGTGCGGCCGGATCCTCCGATGATCGATCGGGCGAGATCAGGGCAAGGAGTGGGGTGCCCCCAGGACGGGATCATTCCGCCAGGTGAACCGGCTCGGCGAATCGGCGGCCGACGGACTCGAGGGAGAGGGTAAGCCGAGATCACTTATTCGTTCATCCCCACTGGATTCATATATGCATAAGGTGATTTCCGGGCGTGCCGGGACGGCGGTGCGGCCGAGGGGAGACCGGATCCAAATTTTTTAAGGCGTTCGCCGAGCCGCCGTCTCCGCTCATGGGGATTCATTGCCGCCGGCGCACGGAACCCTCGTGGCCGCACAGGGAATGAGTGATCGTCCGGGCGTTTCTCGCCACGTTTCACTTCTCGCGCGTGTACTTCACCTGGAACCAGACGGTCCGGCCCGCGGGGTGCTGGAGAACGTCCCAGCGGTGTGAGATCTCCTGGACCAGCAGCAGGCCGCGCCCGCTCTCGCCGTACAGGTCACAGCGCACGCGGGGAGCGTCACCACCTCCTGCGTCCACCACGTCGACATGGATGAACTCGTGGCAGTCGGCGAGCACGAGCGTCACCGTGCCGCCGTTCCCGGAATTGGAATGGACGACGGCGTTCGTGACGACTTCGGATACCAGGAGTGTGACGTCGTGGAGCGCGGGGTGCTCGCGGCCGAGCTTCTCGCGCACGTACGCACGTGCGAGGGAGACCGATTCGGGAGAACCGATCAGATCGATGGCCCCGAGAAGGCTTCCTGTCGTCATCTACGCGCCTTTTCCATTCGCCGGTCGAATCTCGTCCCTCTTGACGATTCGCCTCATCAGAATGACGACCCGAAGCTACGATCGACGACGGAATCGGCCGACCTCGTGCCCACTGTTCTGTCAGCAGGAGAGTTGGTTGCCGATGGGCCCGATTTTAGTCAGGTAGGTGATAAATGTTCCCCGGGAAAGATGTCGATCCCCACGAGTCCCCCCGCGCCCTCTTCGCCTTCGAGTTGCGCCGCCATCGCCGCCGGGCGAACCTCAGCCAGCGGCAACTCGCCGAGCGCATCGGCTTCTCCGACTCCATGGTCAACCTCGTGGAGCAGACCAAGCGCCGGCCGTCCCAGCAGTTCGCCGAACTGTGCGACCGGGTCCTCGGGCTCGACGGCACCATGGCGAGGCTCTACACCGCGACCACCTGGCCGCAGGCGCCCGAGCACTTCCGGCCGTGGCTGGACGAGGAGCAGGACGCCACCGACCTGTGTTGCTGGGAGCCCACGATCATCCCCGGCCTGCTGCAGACCGAGGCGTACGCCCGACGCATCATCGGCGTGTCGCCCGGCATCACCGAGGAGGAGGTGGACGAGCGCGTCGCGGGGCGCATGCGCCGCCGGATGATCCTGGAGCGCAAGCGGCCGCCCGTGATCAATGTGATCATGGATGAGGCCGTGATCCGCCGCCAGGTGGGAGGCGTGGCCGTCATGAAGGAGCAACTGCGATTCCTGCTGGAACTGGTCCGCCCACCCCAGCTCACCATCCAGATCGTCTCTAGCGCGACGGATGTGCACTGGGGTGTAGCGGGCGGTTTCATCATCGCCGAACGGGACGGATCGGCCTACGCTGCCTATGTGGGCGCGCAGCCCTATGGGCGTACCGTGGACGACCGGGCAACACTCGTCCGGTTGGCCCGCGGGTTCGACATGATCCGAGCTGAGGCCCTGTCGTGCCGGCAATCTCTCCGGCTCATCGAGGAAGTGGTGCAGCGTGATGACCTCTGATCTCGCGGACCTGCGGTGGCGTAAGAGCAGTTACAGCGGTCCTGAAGGTGACAACTGCGTGGAAGTGGCCTCGGCCTGGTCCGCTGGGATGGTCGCGGTGCGCGACAGCAAGATCGGGTCGGGGGCGATGCTCACCCTCATGCCCGCTGAGTGGTCGGCCTTCCTCTCCGGCATCAAAACCGGCACATTCCCCGTCTGAGACCGACGACCTCACTCCGGCCCACCCGCGCTCGCGGCATGGTGGGCCGGAGAGCACAGAACATGGGCCGGCGGGGGTGGAACCGGCTGAGCGGGATGGCAGGGGGAGGCTGCTATAGTGCCTGGCACGATATGTCGGCTTAGGGAGACCAGACGTGGCAGGTGACGACGACATCTCCGGGTGATTCCGGAGGTCGACGGCCGGCTGACGGCGCGCGGGAGCGCGGCCGCGGTGGCCGTTTCTCGTCGTTCCCATACCCGTCCCCGCTGAGCGGCCGAGGCGCGCGCCAGCGGCACACTCCAAGGTCTCATCCATGTCCGACGCGTTCATCATCTGCTCCAACCTCTCCTTCTCCTGGCCGGACGACACCCCGGTCTTCGACGATCTGTCCTTCACCGTGGGCGGCGGCCGCACCGGCCTCGTCGCGCCGAACGGCGCAGGCAAGAGCACGCTCCTCAAGCTGATCGCCGGCGAGCTCCGGCCCACCGCGGGCGGCGTGTCCGCCGGGGGAGTGCTCGGCTACCTCCCGCAGACGCTGCCCCTGCTCGGCGACCCGACGGTGGCCGAGGTCCTCGGCGTCGCCCCGGTGATCGAGGCGCTGGACGCCATCGAGGCCGGTGACGCCCGTGAGGAGCACTTCACCACGATCGGCGACGACTGGGACATCGAGGAACGCACCCGGGCCCAGCTCGACCGGCTCGGCCTCGGCGACCTCGCCCTCACCCGCCCCCTGCACACCCTCAGCGGTGGCCAGGTCGTCTCGCTCGGCCTGGCGGCGCAGCTCCTCAGACGCCCCGACGTCCTGCTGCTCGACGAGCCCACCAACAACCTCGACCTCGACGCGCGCCGCAAGCTCTACGCGGTGCTCGAAGACTGGAACGGCTGCCTGCTGCTGGTCAGCCACGACCGGGCGCTGCTCGACCGCATGGACCGCATCGCCGAGCTCGACGGGGGAGAGCTGCGCTCCTACGGCGGGAACTTCACCGAGTACGAGGAGGCCGTCCGCGCCGCCCGTGAGGTCGCCGAGAAGAACATCCGCAACGCCGAGCAGGAGGTCAAGCGCGAGAAGCGCGAGATGCAGCAGGCGCGTGAGCGGGCGGATCGCCGGGCGAGCAACGCCGCGCGCAACCTGGGCAACGCCGGCCTGCCGAAGATCATCGCCGGCGGTCTGAAGCGGCGCGCCCAGGAGTCGGCGGGCAGGTCCAATGAGACGCACGCCGCGCGGGTCGGCGACGCCAAGTCCAAGCTGGACGAGGCGAGCCGGGCCCTGCGCGACGAGCAGAAGATCACGCTGGAGCTGCCCGGCACCAACGTCCCCGCCGGGCGCACGGTCTTCCTCGGCGAGCGGATGCAGGTGCGCTACGGCGAGCGGCCCCTGTTCGCGGGCGACGGCCTCGACCTGACCATCCGTGGGCCCGAGCGCATCGCCCTGACCGGCTCCAACGGCGCCGGCAAGTCCACCCTGCTGCGCCTGCTCAACGGCGACTTGGAGCCGGAGGGCGGGCTGGTCAGGCGGGCCGACGGCCGCGTGGCCTACCTGTCCCAGCGGCTGGACCTGCTGGACCTCGGCCGCACCGTGGCGGAGAACCTCGCCGCGTCCGCGCCCGAGATGCCGGAGGCGCAGCGGATGAACCTGCTCGCCCGCTTCCTGTTCCGCGGTTCCCGCGTCCACCTGCCGGTCGGCGTGCTGTCCGGCGGCGAGCGGCTGCGCGCCACCCTGGCCTGCGTCCTGTACGCCGAGCCCGCGCCCCAGTTGCTGCTGCTGGACGAGCCGACCAACAACCTCGACCTGGTCAGCGTCGGCCAGCTGGAGAGCGCGCTGAACGCCTACGAGGGCGCCTTCGTGGTCGTCAGCCACGACGAACGCTTCCTCGCCGAGATCAAGGTCGACCGCTGGCTCCGGCTCGCCGACGCCCGCCTCCAGGAGACCGCCGCTCCTGAGCCCGCCTGACGCCTCTCCGCGACTCTTCCCCTGGTGATACCGAATGTCTGAGACAGCTCTGCTCGCGCACGATCTCGTGCGCATCCTTGGGACGAGGCGGGTGCTCGACGGGGTCAGCCTCACCGCGGCGCCCGGGCACCGTATCGGCCTGATCGGCGAGAACGGCGTCGGCAAGTCCACGCTGCTGCGGCTGCTGGCCGGAGCCGACGAGCCGGACGCCGGCAGCGTCGTCCGGCCACCCGACCTGGGCTTCCTGCACCAGGAGATGCCGTTCGACGCCGCCGCCACGATCGCCGGCGTGCTGGACGACGCCCTGCGCGAGGCGCGCGCGAGCCTGGCCGAGCTGGACAGGCTCGCGCAGGCCCTCGCCGACGCCCCGCCGGACTCCCCGGCCGCGGCCGGGCTTCTCGCCGCCTACGGTGAGCGGCTCGAACGCGCGCAGCAGGACGAGGTGTGGGACGCCGACCGGCGCGCCGAGATCGTCCTGGCGGGCCTCGGACTCGACGGCGTGCCGCACGACCGCACGCTCGGCTCCCTGTCCGGGGGCAGGCGGGCCAGGCTGGCGCTGGCCGCCCTGTTGGTCCGGCGTCCGGCGGCCCTGCTGCTGGACGAGCCCACCAACCATCTCGACGACGACGCCGCGACCTTCCTGGAGGAACGGCTGCGCGGCCTGCCCGGCGCCGTCGTGGTGGCGAGCCACGACCGGGCGTTCCTCGACGCCGTCTGCACGGACGTGATCGATCTCGATCCCGCGGTGGACGGGCCTGTCCGGTACGGCGGCAACTACACCGCCTACCAGGCCGAGAAGCGTGCCGAGCGCGAGCGCTGGCGGCGGCGCTTCGCCGAGGAGCAGGAGGAGCTCGCCGAGCTGCGCCGCTCGGTCGCCGTCGCCGCGCACCAGGTCGCGCCGAACCGTCTGCTGCGCGACAAGGACAAGATGGGCTACGGCCGCCGGAGCGGCCGGGTGCAGAACCAGATTTCCAGCCGCGTACGCGCCGCCGCCCGCAGGCTCGCCGACCTGGGACGCGCCCAGGTACCCCCGCCCCCGACGCCGCTACGGTTCCATCCCCCCGCCCTCGCCGCCACCGCCACCTCCGGCGACCCGGCCGACTCCGCACACTCCGACGGCTCCGCCCACTCGGCCATAGGCGGGGCCGCGCTCGCCGATGGGCTTCTGGTGTCGATGCGGGGGATCGGCGTACCGGGACGGCTCACGCTCGGCCGCCTCGATGTCTCGGCGACCGATCGTCTGCTGGTCACCGGGCCCAACGGAGCGGGAAAGTCGACGCTTCTGGCGGTGCTGGCCGGGCGGCTGGACGCCTCCGGCGCGGTGCGGCGGCGGCCCGGGCTCAGCGTCGGCTTGCTGGCCCAGGACACCGTGTTCGACAGACCGGACCGCACCGCTCTGGAAACCTACGAGTCGGCGCTCGGCGCCGAGCGCGCCGAGTCGGTGCCGCTGCGCTCCCTTGGCCTGCTCGGCCCGCGAGAGCGCGGCAAGCGGGTCGGAGAACTGTCGGTCGGCCAGCGCCGCCGCCTCGCGCTCGCGCTGCTCGTGGCGGACCCGCCCGAACTGCTGCTGCTGGACGAGCCGACCAACCACCTCTCGCCCCGCCTGTCCGACGAACTCGAGGAGGCCATGGGCACGGGGCCCGGCACCATAGTGATCGCCAGCCACGACCGCTGGCTCCGCTCCCGCTGGCCGGGCCGCGAGATCGGTCTGCGGGCACCCTGAGCCCTGTGGGAGGTGCGCCGGTGACCCGCTGGCCGGGCCGCGAGATCCGTCTGCGGTCCCCCTGGGCCGCGTAGGAGGCGGGCCGGTGCGCCGGAGCCGGCGCGGTCGTCAGGACCCGTGGCCGGGCGCCACCCCCACCCAGCGGTGATAGGCGTCCAGGTCGACGTTGCCGCCGCACACGATGGTGACGACGTGCCGTCCGGCGAAGCGGTCACGGTCTTCGAGGACCGCCGCGATGCCGAGCGCGGCCGACGGTTCGACGACCAGACCGGCGTGGTCGAGGAGCATCCGCATCCCGGCCATGATCGACACCTCCTGGACCAGGACGGCGTCGTCGGCGACCAGGAGGAGATCGTCCAGGACGGCCGGGATGGGACGACGGCCGGCGACGCCGTCGGCGATGGTGTCGGTTGAGTCGGTGGTGACGACGCGCCGCTCGCGGAAGGAGCGGGTCATCGCCGGCGCGCCCAGCGGCTGGACGCAGATCACCTCGACCTCGGGCGCCAGGGCCTTGACCACATGACCCACGCCGGTGGCCAGTGCCCCGCCGCCAAGAGCGATCAGGACGGCGTCGAACGACGGCACCGGGTCCACCAGTTCCAGGCCGATGGTCGCCGCGCCCTCACAGGTCTCGATGTCCAGGCTGTCCTCGACCAGCCGGATGCCCTCGTACCGCGCGAGGTCCGCGGCCCGTTCGCGGGCCATGTCGAAGTCGCCGTCCACCAGCTCCAGCGTGGCGCCCAGCGCGCGGATGCGGTCGAGCTTGGCCGCGGGCGCGAAGCGGGAGGCCACGACGGTGACGTCGACCCCCCGCCCGCGACCGGACCACGCGAGGGCCTGGCCGAGGTTGCCCGCGCTGGCGCACACCACGGCTCGCGAGCCACCGCCGGCGAGCAGGCTCGCGATCACCTCGGTGCCGCGGGCCTTGAAGCTGCGTACCGGGTTCGCCGTTTCGAGCTTGATGCTCACCGCGCAGCCCAGGCCGGGCTCCAGCGCGTCGCAGGGATACAGCGGAGTGTCGAGGAACATCGGGTCGATCAGCCGGCGAGCCGCCCGAATTCGAGCGGTGTCGAGGCGCGTCTCCTGCACGACACGGCAGTCTAGCCCGCGGTTCCAGGGACACGATGTCCTTGATCCGGGCCAGCGGCACGCCGACGCGGCGCAGTGCCGACACCAGGCGGGCCTGGTCCAGTCGCGCCGCCGCGTACCAGCGGTAGCCGGTATGCGGGTCGACGCGGGCCGGCACCAGCAGCCCGAGTTCGTCGTACAGGCGCAGCGCCTTGGCCGACAGAGGCGACAGACGCGCGAACTCACCGATGCTGACCAGGCTCATGGACGGCTCCCCGCACCCGGGTGGACGCAACGGCATTTGTGATCGTTTGATTGCGAAGCGTGAACGCCGATCAAGGGTAATCGGTATGGTGGCCGATATGATGCCGAGTATGGCCACCATGAAGATCACCGTTACCGTTCCCGAAGAGCTGGTCGCCTACATCAGGGAGCAGGTGCACGAGGGCCACTTCGATTCCGTGTCCGCCTACATGACGCGAGCCGCTGAGAGCCTCAGGGATTTCGATCCACTCGACCTGCTGATCGCCAGCATGGTGGCTGAGACAGGAGAGCCAGGGGAGGACGCGAAGGCGTGGGCGGATGAGGCGCTGGCCAAGGCGCGTCAGGCCAAGCTTGGTAGCGCTTCCGTAGCGGCGGACGACGCCGCATGAATCCTTCTCCGGAGTATGTCCTGGATTCCGGGGCCCTGATCGCTCTGGAAAGAGCGGACGAGCGCATGACGGCGCTCCTGCTGCAGGTGCGACGCGGGCAGGCTCGCTTGGTTCTGCCCGATGCGGTCCTGGCGCAAGTATGGAGAGGCGGCCACGGACGTCAGGCCCGTCTGGCGGCCCTGCTCGGACTGAAGCCAGAGCAGTGCACCAAGGTTCCGCTGGACAGCGAGGCCGCGAAGCGTATCGGTCTGAGAACCCGCGATTCGGGGCACGCGGACGTGACCGATGTGCACGTCGCGATCCTCGGGGAGGATCGCGGCGCAGTGGTGATCACGTCGGATCGTGAGGACATTCTGCGTGTCAGCACGCGGTTGAAGGAACGTCTGATCGAGTTGTAGACACGGACGAATCGCGGATGCCGGTGAACGCCCCCGGCTCCGCAGCGAACCGTTTGAGGGCCCCCTCACGGAATCCGAGTCTGCTCGGTCGGCTGGCTCGGTGGCCGTTCGTCAGCGGAGGGGGCGGCCTTCGCGGGGGTGGCGGGGGTGGAGGTTCTCGTAGGCGCGCAGGCCGTCGTAGGCGCGGTCGATGCGGGACTTCAGACGGGCGGCGCCGCGGGCCGGCAGGCTCCAGCCGCCGTCGACGCGGACCAGCCGGACACCGGGGGACTCCAGCCAGCGCAGGATGCACTCGGTCTCTTCGGCGATGGCGGCCGGGAGCGGGCCAGGCCCGGGCGTGACGGTCTCGGCGGTGGCGACCAGAGCGTCGACGTACGGAGTCGGGTGGGCGCCCTTGGGCATCACGCCCGCCGCGGTCAGGCGGCCGTACCGCACGACGTGGATGTCCCAGCCGCCGTCGAACGCGGGGCTGGCGGCGATCAGCTCGGGTATGCCGGTCAGCGACCGCAGCCGCTGCATGCGCGCCGCCGTGCGCACGTAGACGGCCAGCCGGTCGCGGTCGACCGCGGCCTCCTCATAGCGCTGCTCGGCGGCCAGTCGCTGCATGCGGGCCTCCAGCGCCGAGAACACCGGGCCCGGGTCGTGTTCCATGGCGGCGCGGGCCTCGTCGGCGTGGCGCCGGTACTCGTCGACCCCCTGGCGACCCTCGCACGGCGCCCCGCAGCGGCCCATCTCGGCCAGCACGCACGCGGGACGGCTGGTGCGCGTGGAGATGCGCTCGGTGCACTGCCGCAGCGGCACGGCCTCGTGCAGCGCCGACTTGGCGTCCTCGGCGCCGCGCGCGGAGGTGAAGGGGCCGAGATAGGTGCCCTGGTCGGCCTTGACCTCGCGGACGACGGACAGGCGGGGGAACGGCTCGTCGGTCAGTTTGAGCCAGACGACCTTCTCGGGGAACCGCGACCGGCGGTTGTAGCGGGGCTTGGTCGCCCCGATCAGCCGCAGCTCGCGCACCTCGGCCTCCAGGCCGGTGGCGCAGACGATCGGCCGCACCCGCTCGGCGATGCCGATCATCTCGCGGATGCGCGGCCGGGTCTCGCTGGCGGTGAAGTAGGACTTGACCCGCTGGCGCAGGTCGCCGCTCTTGCCGACGTACAGGGCCTCGCCGCGTTCGTCCTCGAAGACGTAGACGCCGGGGGCGCTCGGGATGCTCGCGGCCAGGTGACGCTTGCGCTTCTGCTCGGGGGTGGGGGCCCGGACGAAGCCCTTGAGCTCTTCGAGGGTCTGCACGCCGTAGGCCCCGACGCGTTCGATGAGCGCGTGCAGGACGTCGACGGTCGCCTTGGCGTCGGCCAGGGCGCGGTGACACGGCTCGGTGCCGCTGCGGAAGACCCGGGCCAGCGTGGAGAGCTTGCAGTTGGGCACCTCGTCGCGCGTCAGGACGCGCCGGGCCAGGTCTGCGGTGTCGACCACCGGGTTGGCCGGGGGAGGGTAGCCGTGGGCCTGGCAGTTGGCCTTGATGAAGCCGACGTCGAAGGGGGCGTTGTGCGCGACCAGCGTGGCGCCGCGCGTGAACTCCAGGAACGCGGGCAGGACCTGCTCGATGCGCGGCGCGGCCATGACCATCACGTCGGTGATGCCGGTGAGCACGGCGATGAACGGCGGGATGGGACGGCCGGGGTCGACGAGCGTGGCGAACTCGCCGAGCACCTCGCCACCGCGCACCTTGACCGCGCCGATCTCGGTGATGGCGTGCTCGGCGGACGAACCACCCGTCGTCTCCAGGTCGAACACGACGAAGGTCACCTGGTCGAGGGGCGTGCCCAGATCGTCCAGAGTTCCTTGAACACCGATCTCCACGCCCATGACCATACGATCGCGGTCCGACAGTTCCGCACCGGCCATGCCCGATCGCACCGGCCCGTGGGTTCGCCGCCCCGCGGCGGGCGGCCTTCACCGCCGCGCGCACCTGCGGCGACACTCCGTCAACGCGCCGTTCGCCGGTCGGCGGTCCGGCGCAAGGGGGTCTGACACGGCACTTGTGGGGCGGCCGTGAGCCAGGAACCGGGTGGGAACGGCGCTGACCACGAACGTGCCAGCCGTACCCTTGTCGGATAGACGAAATTTGAATGGCCAGTCAGCTAGGGGACGACGGATGAGTTCAGCCGGAGAAGGCCTGTCTCGCCCGCTGCCCGAGCAGGTCCGCTTACACGTCGTCGAGCTCGCCGCCCAGGTGCTCGGCACGATGCAGCCCGCGATGATCCCCGCGCCGTTGAAGGGCATCGCGAGGTTCGATCCGCGCAAGCGCGCCCGCCTGGGCAGCGCGCCGATCGCCGCGCAACTCGAGACCGACAAGGAGTTCCGCGAGACCGTCGCCGAGAGCCTCAAGGAGGCGTGGCCCGAGCTGGTGGCCAGCCTGGAGGAGGGCACGGTGCCGCCGGCGGCCGAGCCGGTGCTCGTCGCCGCTGCGGCCTACCTGACGCGCCCTCCCGGCTGGCCCGACCTGGTGGAGACCGCCCGCTCCGATCTGGAGCAGGCGGCGGCCGTCGCCGAGGGCAGCGCCCAGGAGCAGACCGTCGTGCGCCTGCGCGAGCAGCTCGCCGCGCAGAAGGCCGCCGCCAAGGAGGAGGCCGAGCGGCTGCGCGACCAGCTCAAGGCGTCCCGCGCCGAGGTGGCCGACCTGCGGCGCAAGCTGCACGACGCCCGCGAACGGGGCAGACTGGCCGAGGAGCGGGCCGCCGAGCTGCGGGCGCTCGAGCAGGAGGTCCGCACGGCGGTGTCCTCCGCGACCAGCGCGGCCGAAAGCGAGCTTCGCAAACTCCGCGAACGCCTGTCCGACGCCGAGCGAGCCCTCGAGGCCAGCCGCCGCGCCGCGCGCGAGGGCCGCAGCATCGAGGACGCCCGCATCCGCGTCCTGCTGGACACCTTGCAGGACGCGGCCGCCGGCCTGCGCAGCGAGCTCGCGCTGCCCGTGGCGATCAGCAAGCCGGCCGACTCGGTGAGCGCCGTGACCCCCGGCACGCCCTCGGTGCGCGCCGTGCCGGCCCGCGCCCTGGCCGACGACGACCCGGTGCTGCTGGACCAGCTGCTGGCCATCCCGCATTTGCACCTCGTCGTGGACGGCTACAACGTCACCAAGACCGGCTACCCGGCGCTCACCCTGCTGGACCAGCGGTCGCGGCTGCTCACCGGCCTCGGCGGGCTGGCCGTGCAGACCAGGGTCGAGGTCACCTGCGTGTTCGACGGCGCCGAGCTGAACGGCCCGGTCCAGGTGTCGGCGCCGCGCGGCGTGCGGGTGCTGTTCAGCGCGCCGGGGGAGATCGCCGACGACCTCATCCGGCAGCTCGTGCGCGCCGAGCCGCCCGGCCGGGCCGTCGCGGTGGTGTCCTCCGACCGCGAGGTCGCCGACTCGGTGCGGCGCATGGGCGCCCGTCCCGTGCCCTCCACGCTGCTGCTGCGCCGCCTCGGCCGTTCCTGACGACGCCCGTTCCTGGCGACGCCATCCGTGACGACGCCCGTCCGCCCGCCGCGGACGGGCCGTGGTCCTGTGGCGCCCGGCGCCCGCGATCGTCGTGGCGACGCGATTTCCCATCGCTTGACTGTTCTCAAACCATTTACTGGCGAAGAGGTGCAGGTATCCATGCCTTTTCTGTAGGATCACCGCCCAGGTTGTCTCACTTGTCTCGCAGAGGGAGCTGGCGTCCCAGTGGTCGTGCGTGGGATCCGGGCGATAGGGCGGATACCTTTGGCCGCCGGTCTGATCGTCGCCGTCATGGCGACCCAGACGGGCGGAGCGGAGGCCAAGCCGAAGCCGACGATCGCCCAGACGAAGGCGCGGCTGGCCAAGCTCAACGACCAGGCCGACAAGGTGGTGGACCGCTACAACCTGGCCGGCGAGCAGTGGAAGAAGGCCAGGAAGGAGTACAACTCCCTCAACGGCCGCCTGAAGGGCGAGCTCGGCCGCGTCGATGACCTGCGCGTCGGCCTGGTGTCGGTCGCGATCAGCACCTACCAGTCCGGTGACGTCCTGTCCTGGTCCAACCTGATCACCCAGCCCGACCCCGAGGCGCTGCTGGCCGGGCTGGCCTCCATCGACCAGATGTCGGCGGGCCAGTCACGCACGATCAGCGCGTACGAGCAGGCCACCCGGTCGCTCAAGGGGCAGCGCGACAAGGCCAAGGGCGCCTACGACAAGGCCGTCAAGCTGCTGGACGACCTGCGCCGGCAGAAGAAGGACGTCGAGAAGCTGGTCGGTGAGCAGGAGCGGCTCCTGCGCAAGCTGAACGCCTACAACCCCGGCAATCCGAACAGCCCAGGCATCAAGTACACCGGGGCCGCCTCCGGCAACGCCCGCGCGGCGCTGCAGTTCGCCTTCGCGCAGGTCGGCAAGCCCTACCGCTACGGCGGCACCGGGCCGGGCGCCTGGGACTGCTCGGGCCTCACCCAGGCGTCCTGGCGGGCGGCCGGGGTCAGCCTGCCGCGCACCGCCGCCCAGCAGTACTCCTGGGGCGCCTCCCGCCGGGTCTCCCTGAACGCCCTGCAGCCGGGCGACCTGCTGTTCGCCGCGGGCCTCGGTCACGTCGGCATGTACGCGGGCGGCGGCAAGATGGTGCACGCGCCCCGCACCGGAGACGTCGTCAAGGTCGTCCCCCTTTCCAGCTATCGGGGGATCATCGGCGCCGTCCGCCCCTGACGCACCGCACGGACCACGCCACGCCCCCGGCCGGGACTTCCGGCCCGGGGGCGTTCGCGTTCTACGGCCCAGCCCGTTCTACGGCTCAGCGCGTCTGCGGCTCAGCCCGTTCTGCAGTCAGCGCGTTCTACGAGCCGGAGCGCGGTCTGTGGCCGGCGCGGGGAGCCGGTCAGGGGCGGCGGGCCGCCCAGGCGGTGCGGGTGCCCCGGACGGTCAGGTCGCCGCGGTGCAGGAGGGCCCCGGGGTCGTCCTGCGCGAGCAGGCGGTCCAGGGCGTCGAGGTCGTCGGCGGGCAGCCGGCCGTCGAGGCCGCGGCGGATATGGCTCAGGTAGGCATGCGCGTAGCGTCCGGTCTCCGGCGGCGCCGGAGTCGCCTCGATGCTGAATCGGTGCTCGGCGGCGATCTCGAAACCGGCTCGCTCCAGGTACGGACGCCAGTGCGGGTGCGCGTTCCAGCCCGCCTGCGCCATCGCCTCGTGGCAGCGCGACTCCAGGCCCGGCCGGCCGAACCCGATGTCGTCGGGGAGGAAGCGCGGCGGACCGTCCATCTCGACGACCACCAGCAGGCCGCCGGGGTTCAGCGCGGTGTGCAGGTCGGTGAGCACGCGGTGCGGGTCGGCGACCTCGTGCAAGGACGAGGACGCCCACGCGAGGTCCACTCCGCCGACCGAGGGCCAGGCGACGTCCAGGTCGGCCTGTACGACGCGCAGCCGGTGGGCCAGCCCGCGCTCGCGCGCCGTGGCCTGGAGTCGTCCGAGCATCAAGGGGGACCTGTCGACGGCGACGACCTCGGCGGTCGCGAAGCGGCGTGCGAAGGCCAGCCCGCCGGTGCCCGTCCCGGCGCCCACGTCGACGATGGTCCGGGGCGCGTCGGGGGCGTGCCGCCCGGCCCACTCGGTCACCTTCTCCAGGTAGGCGCCGAGCACCACCGCGTCCAGGTCGAGCAGGTCCGCCAGGCCGGCCTCGTCATGGTGCGCGTGGCCCTCGCCATCGTGGTCATGGCGGTCACGTTGATCTTCATGGTCAAGGTGATCATGGTGCTGTGAGTGCGACATCATGGCCGGCAGGCTAGGCGCTCGCAGCGCGAATGAGCACACCCTCTTGCCGATATGGCAAGGACGCCCGCCCGCCGGTGGCCTGGCGAACGGCCGGGGCTGTGAGTCGAGGGTCCACCGGGTCGCCCGCCGCACACGGCGCCGGATCGGCCGTTCCTCGTCCCCGCCGACCCGGCGCCGGGATAGGCACGCTTGAACGGGTCCGGCTCGGTGTGCGGCCTGGTCTGGTGGTGGGTGGGGTCGTGGGTCAGGGGTGGTCGGGGGAGGCGGGGAGGTCGCGGCGGTGCCTGAGGGGGCCGGTGAGGAGGATCAGGCCGGTCAGGGCGAGCCCGGCCGTGACGACCCACATCGACGGACGGGTGCCGATGGCGCCGCCGAGCGCCCCGCCGAGGAGGGCGCCGAGCGGGATGGTGCCGTAGTTGACGAACTGCATGCTCACGGAGACCCGGCCGAGCAGGTGCCGGGGGACGTAGGTCTGGCGGAAGCCCGCCTTGATGATGTTGCCCGCCACCACGCCCGTGACCAGGACGAACCCGCCGGCCACCGCGACCGCCAGCCACGGGCCCCGGTGGGCCAGCGGAATGAGCAGGCCGAACGGCGCGCCGAGCGCCTCGAACACGATCATGGCGCGGGCGCTGCCGAGCCGCCTGGACACCCAGGTGGCGCTCGCGGCACCCGCCAGGCCGCCGACGCTCATGACCGCCATCAGCCCGCCGACCGCGCCGGGGCCGACGCCGACGTCGCGCACCAGGAAGACGACCAGGATGGCCTGGTATCCCATGAGCCCGAGGTTGCTGGCCGCCCCGAACACCGTGAGCACCCGCAGGTAGGGGTCGCGGGCGACGAAGCGCAGGCCCTCGCCGATCTCGCGTCGAAGCGTCGTGGCCCGCCGCTCGCGCGACACCGGGGCCTCGCGGGCCCTGATGCCGAGCAGGCACAGCGCCGAGACCACGAAGCTCGCCGCGTCGGCGAGCAGCGCGGTGACCGCGCCGAACACCTGGGCGACCAGACCGGCGGCTCCCGGGCCCACCACTTCGACGGCCGACTCGCCGCCCTGGAGCTTGGCGTTGCCCTCGGGCAGGTCGGCGGGGACGACGATCGAGGGGAGGTACACCTGGTAGGAGGTCTGGAAGAACACCTTGGCGGTGCCCGTGAGCAGCGCGACGGCCAGCAGATGGCCGACGGTCAGCACGCCTTGCCACGCGGCCACCGGGATGCTGAGGAACAGCAGGAACGACACGGCGTCGCAGATCAGCATCACGGGCCTGCGAGGCAGGCGGTCGACCCAGGCTCCGGCGGGCAGGCCGATGATCACCCACGGCACCCACGCCGCGGCGGTGAGCAGAGCGACCTCCAGTGTGGTCGCGTGGAGCGCGGTGATCGCGACCAGAGGCAGGGCAACCGAGGTGAGAGAGCTGCCGAAGCCGCTGGTGGTCTCGCCGACCCACAGCAGCCGGAAGTCGCGGTCGCGCAGCAGCCCCCAGCGGCCCCGGGATCGAGACGCGGCGGGCGCGGCCGCCGCGGTGAGGCCGTTCACGGCCGGCCCGGGACGCCGAAGGCGAACACGAACACCGGCTCGCGGGGCCGCCCGTCGTCGGGGATCTCCCGGGTGGCCCACCGGTTGAGGAGCTCCAGGAACTGCGCCTCGAACTCGTGCAGCTCGTCGGGGGTGAGCCGCAGCCACTTGTCGGTGGAGAAGGGGGCGTCCTGCCAGGCCGCCCGCTCGTCCTCGCTCGCGGCGTACCAGGCGCGGACCATGCTGACGTGGTGTTCGAGGTTGAGGGACGCCGCCGCGCTGGCGATGGCGGCGGTCGCGGGGTCGCCGCCGAAGTCGGACTCGCTCCAGCGCAGCTCGGCCGAGGACAGCCGCCACCAGCGCTCGCGCCGGTCGCGGGCGAGCTCGGGGGCCTCCTCGATGAGCTCGCTGCCGGCCAGGACGCGCAGGTGGTGGCTGGCGTTGGCGACGGCCTGCCCGGTGTGCTCGGCCAGCATGCTGGCGGTGCAGGGACCGTAGACCTTCAGCGCGTCCATGAGGCGCCGCCTCGTGGGATGCGACAGGGCGGCCAGCACCCGTGAGTCGGTGATCGTGCGTACGTCTTCATCGGCCATGCGCCCACTTTGACATGAGCAATGGACGTTGCACAACGGATATTGCGTAATTCTCATTGCGGAAGCACTGTTGCTGAATGATCGTTGCGGAACGGACGTCGTGGGTAACGGGTCTCGAGTGCGGAGCGTGACACGCGGGGGTGCGCATCCCGGTCCGCCGGGCGGGGCTAGGTGGACCGTTCCCTCTCCAAGATCCCTGAACGGGTGTGACTGATGTGACTTGTGTGACTCGCGTCAGGTGCCGTTTCGGGATATGTGAGGGGAATCACATACGGGTAACGGATGCGCTTGTTGTGCAGGGGTTTCCTGATTAAGAAGCCCCCTATTTGATCTATGTGACTTGGTCACGGCTTTGCCTCGATTTGGGGTTCTGTGTAACTTCTGGCCCGCGGCGAGCACGCCATGCCGTCGCGAACGGAGCCGGTCTTCCGACCGGCTCCACGCATGACAATCCAGCGGTCGCCGTCGCCCCAGTAAGGCGCGAGCCAGGACCCCAAAGGGGCGGTGACCTGCCGAATCCGTGCGGCAAGGAGCACGGAACCGGGGACCCAATTGATCCTGAACGCGGGATCAGGGGGTGAATCGACGCCTTGGCGTCGTAGGGCTACTTCCATGCCCGAATCCGTCAGCTAACCCGGTAGGCGTGAGTGGAAGAATCAAGGAGCGATCCTGTCCAGCACCACCCAGAACCCTCGTCTGTCGCGCATTGCCCGCTTCTCTCTCGGCGGTGTGGTGCTCACCATGACGGCCTCCGTGGGAGCCGTGGCGACGCAGGCGACGGCGGCTGACGCCGCCACGGCGGCACCGGCTCAGGGACCCTCAGAGCCGTCCGTCTACGGCCCGGCCGGGCTGATCGAGACACCGAGCATCACCGGGGCCTCCGAGCCCACCGGCACGGCCGCGGTGAGCGAGGCGAGCACATCCGGCACCTCCCGCACATCCAAGAGCAAGGCCAAAGTGAGCAGGGCCGCCCGGCAGCAGCTCAAGGCGCACACGGCCGTCGCGGTGGCGAAGAAGCAGATCGGCGACCCCTACCGCTGGGGCGCCAGCGGCCCGGGGGCCTTCGACTGCTCCGGCCTGATGCTGTACGCCTGGCGCAAGGCCGGTGTGAAGCTGCCCCGCATCGCCGCCAGCCAGTTCCGCACGGTGCGGAAGAAGGTGTCCTGGAAGAACCTCAAGCAGGGTGACCTGATGTTCTTCTACGGACTCGGCCACGTCGGCATGTACGTCGGGCACGGCAAGATGATCCACTCGCCGCACACCGGCGCGCGGGTGCGCATCGACAAGCTGTCGGGCTACCGGAAGGCGTCCTTCGTCGGCGCCGTCCGCCCCGGCGCCTGACCGGCGGGACCGTCGCGGCGTCGGCGCTGCCATCCAGCAATCGGATGACCAGGTCGGATTCCGCCTGCCGCTCCAGGTCGGCGCTGGACCCCCGCTTGACCCGCGGAACCACCCCCGCCCATCCAGGGCTCCGCTGGGTCGGGTGCGCCGGTCGCCCGTGCCGATCCGCTCCCGGTTCCCACGACGGGCCGGTCCGGTTTCCGGGCCGTCCCGGGATGTCGACCGGCGATTCCGGACCCTGACCGGCGGTGCTGGAAGCCGACCGGCGGTTCCGGAGGCCGATCTGCCTGCCGTTCCGGAGGCCGATCGGCGCGAGGATTCCTCCGGGAGAGCGTCTCCGAGAGGTGCCCCCGCTCCTCGAAGACCTTTCCAGGTGGTGCACATGCCCCTCGCGCCGGTCGTGAAGGCCCCGTCCGCTCCTCCCCCCTCGGAGCGGACGGGGCCTTCGCGCGTCCGCGCCGCGCCCCATCGGCGAGGCGCGACACGACCGGACGGGGCCTTCGCGCGTCCGTGCCCCGCCAGGCCGATGTGCCGCCGGGAAGTCGATACGGGTCCTCCGTCGGGACGCTGACGGGGGTCCGCCTCTGGGACGCCGATGTGGCCGGGAAGGACGAGCGAGTAGATTTCCCGCATGCGCGTCGTGTGGCTCTGGGCCGTCCTGGCGGGGTTGCTGACCGTGCTGACGGGGCCCTCCGCCGTCGAGGACGATCTCGGACGGCGGGCGCGGACGCTGATCGGCGAGCATCCGGAGATATGGTCCGGCGCGCGGACCTTCCGCGGCGACCTCTCCCTCGTGGTCGCGGCCCCCGGTGCCCTCACCGCCGCTGGAGCCCTCACGGCTTCTGGAACCACGGCCCCGCAGGCTGCGAAAACCTCCGCGACCAGGCCCGTCCCCGGAGGCGAAGCCGCCGCCGCGGCCTCCGGAGCCGCGTTCGCCGACCTGGCGCGCCGGGCCGACCGGGCGAGCCGGCTGGTCGCCCGCGTCGTGGGCCCGGTGCGTCCGCTGATCGCCGTTCCCGCCACGACCGAGCAGGCGGCCGTGCTGGCCGCCCCAGCGCAGGTGAACGGCCTGGCCGCGGTGGCGGGCGCCGACCGGGTGATCGTGGAGCCGCGGTCGTTCGCCCGCCTGACCGCCGCCGGCCGCGACGTCGTCCTCGCCCACGAGATCACGCACATCGCCACCGGGGCGGCGCTCGACGGGAGCACGCCCAAATGGCTGGTCGAGGGGTTCGCGGACTACGTCGGCTATCTCGACGCCGGCATCCCGGCGCGCCGGGCCGCGGCCGAACTGGCCGACGAGGTGCGCGCCGGACGGACGCCCGAACGGCTGCCCGGGCCGGAGGCGTTCGCCGCCGGCTCCGCGCGGCAGGCCCAGGCGTACGAGGAGGCCTGGCTCGCCTGCCGGTATGTCGCGGGGCGCTTCGGCGAACGCGCTCTGGTGAGCCTCTACCGTGAGTCCAGGCACGGGGACGTGCGGGCGGCGCTGTCCCGCACGCTCCGCATGAGCCTGGAGCGATTCACCGCCGCCTGGCGCGAGTACGTCCGAGACCAGCTCGCATGACCACGGTGGCGGCGCGGCGCAGGGGAGAGCATGGAGCGAAGTGACGAGACCGGCCGCGTGGCCGGCCCGGCGGGCGACGCCGGCGCGGATGCGCACGCCCGCACGGGCCCACCCGACGGTCCAGGCGCCGGCTCGGAGCGAGCGGTGAGCGGGGTGCGGGCGGCGGGGGGCGCGCTGGTGGGCCTGGGGGTGGCGCTGGCCGCCGTGGTGGCGGTGAGCACGCCGTGGCGCCCGCTGCCGGGCTCCGCGCCCGCCGTGGCGCCCGATCCCGCGCGCGACTTCACCGCGGCGCAGATCGCGCGCGCCGACGCCTTCGACGCGGCCGTGAACGTGCCGGTGTACCTGTCGCTGGCCGTGACGCTCGCCGTCGCGGGCGTGCTGGTCCTGACGCCCGTGGGCGCCTGGCTGGTGGGACGGCTCCCGGGCCCGTGGTGGGCGCGCGCCCTGCTCGGCGTCGTCGCGCTCTCGGCGGTGAGCCTGGCGATCAAGTGGCCGCTCGGCATGTGGTACGAGACGCGGCTGCGCGCCTACGGCCTGTCCACCCAGCAGTGGCCCGCGTGGTCGGCCGACCGGCTCAAGAGCTTCGCCGTCCAGACCGTGATCATCGCGATCATGGTGCTCGCGGTGGTCTGGCTGGCCCGCCGCGCCCCCCGCCGCTGGTGGGCGCCCGCCGCGGCCGGGGCGTTCCTGCTCACCGTCGCGGCGTCGTTCGTCTACCCCCTGGTCGTCGAGCCGTTGTTCAACGACTTCACGCCGCTGCCCGCCGGGCGGCTGCGCGACGATCTGGTCGCCATGGCCCGCCGCGACGGCGTCCCCGTCCAGGACGTGCTGGTCGCCGACGCCTCCCGCCGGACCACGGCGCTCAACGCCTACGTCTCCGGCTTCGGCGCCACCCGCCGCATCGTCGTCTACGACACGCTGCTGCGCGCCCCGGCCGGTGAGGTGAGGCTGGTCGTCGCGCACGAGCTGGGGCACGCCAAGCGCGGGGACGTCCTGTACGGGACGATGGTCGGCGCGCTCGGCGCCGCCGCGGGCGCCTGCCTGCTGTACCTGGTGGTGTCCCTGCCCGCGCTCAGGCGCCGCACGGGCGTCGCCTCGGTGGCCGACCCGAGGGCGGTCGGCGTGCTTCTGGGGCTGATGAGCCTGGCGACCGTGCTGTCGGGGCCGGCCGAGAACCTCGTCAGCCGGCGGATCGAGGCCAGGGCCGACGTCCACGCGCTGGATCTGACCCGTGACGCCGCCACGTTCGCCGCGATGCAGAAGCGGCTGGCGCTGACCAACATCTCCGATCTGACGCCGAGCGGCTTCGACTACCTGATGTACGCCTCCCACCCCACCGCTCCGCAGCGTCTGGCTCTGGCGCGCTCCTGGGCCCGCCTGAACCGCCTGCCCGAGCCGTGATCCCCGACGGGCACGGCCCCGGGCACGCCAGGACGCTGTTCGTCACCAACGACTTCCCGCCGCGGCCCGGCGGCATCCAGGCGTTCGTGCACGCGCTCGCCCTCCGGCGGCCGCCGGGGTCGGTGGTGGTGTACGCCTCGCGCTGGCGCGGGTGGGAGGAGTTCGACGCGCGGCAGCCGTACCGCGTGGTGCGGCACGCTGGGTCGCTGATGCTGCCGGTCCCTGAGGTGGCGCGGCGGGCGGCCGCTCTGGTGCGGTCGGAGGGGTGCGACACCGTCGTGTTCGGCGCGGCGGCCCCGCTCGGTCTGCTCGCGCCCGCACTGCGCGCGGCGGGGGCCCGGCGGGTGGTCATGCTGACCCACGGGCACGAGGCCGCCTGGGCGGGCGTCCCGGTGGCGCGCGGCCTGCTCGCGCGCATCGGCGCCCGCGCGGACGTGGTCACCTACCTGGGCGAGTACACCCGCGAGCGGCTGGTGCGCGTGGTGCCCTCCGGCCGGCTCGTGCGGCTGACGCCCGGCGTGGACACCGGTGTGTTCCGTCCCGGGTCCGGCGGCGCGGGGGTGCGGGCGTCGCTGGGCATCGGCGAGCGGCCGGTGGTCGTGTGCGTGTCGCGCCTGGTGCCGCGCAAGGGGCAGGACACGCTGGTCCGCTGCTGGCCGTCGGTGCTGCGCGAGGTGCCGGACGCCGTCCTGCTGCTGGTGGGCGGGGGGCCGTCCCGTCCGGCGATCGAGCGGGCGATCGGCGAGCGGGGG
Source organism: Sphaerisporangium sp. NPDC005289 (assembly GCF_040607455.1). Taxonomy (NCBI): domain Bacteria; kingdom Bacillati; phylum Actinomycetota; class Actinomycetes; order Streptosporangiales; family Streptosporangiaceae; genus Sphaerisporangium; species Sphaerisporangium sp. NPDC005289. The sequence continues at coordinate 103,813 of NZ_JBEXGS010000010.1, read as the reverse complement.
CTGGCGGGGTCGGTGGTGGTCACCGGGTCGGTGCCCTGGAGCAGCCTGCCGGCCTACTACGACGCCGGGGACGTGTTCGCGATGCCGTGCCGCACGCGCCTTGGCGGCATGGACGTGGAGGGTCTGGGCATCGTGTACCTGGAGGCTTCCGCGACCGGGCTGCCGATCGTCGCCGGGGCCTCAGGGGGTGCGCCCGACGCGGTCCTGCCCGGGGAGACCGGGCTGGTGGTCGACGGCCGCGACCCGGCCGAGGTGGCGGCGGCCCTGACGGGGCTGCTGCGCGACCCGGAGCGCGCCCGGCGCATGGGGGAGCGGGGCCGGGAGTGGATCGAGCGCGAGTGGCGCTGGGATCTGGTCGCCGAGCGCTTCGCAGAGCTGCTGGACGGCTCGGGCTCCCCGACCGCGCGAACCTGACATATGGGATAATACGACAGTGGGCGCGTGATGACGTCATGCGCGCGACCGATGGCCATGAACCATCTCAGGAGCCCCTCGGGCCCGGCGGGCGTGGTGCCAGTGCATGCGGTAAAGCGGAAGGCGGGGACCCTGCCCCGCGAGATCACCAGCTTCGTCGGCCGCCGGCAGGCGACCGCGGACATCGGGAAATGCCTGTGCCGGTGGCGGCTGGTCACGCTCACGGGCGTCGGCGGGGTCGGCAAGACCCGGCTGGCGCTCCACGTCGCCCGCCGGCTCCAGCGGACCTTCCCCGACGGTGTCCGCCTCGCCGAACTGGCCAAGGTGCACACCGCCTCGCTGGTCGCGAGCGCGGTGGCCGCGGCGGTCGAGGCGCCCGACACCGTCTCCACCCGCGACCCGGTGCGGGCCCTGGCCGACCACCTGGCCGGCCGCCGCCTGCTGCTGGTCCTGGACAACTGCGAACACGTGCGCGAGGCCTGTGCCGACCTGGTGGCCGCGCTGCTGCGGGCGGCGCCCGGGCTGCGGGTGCTGGCCACCAGCCGCGAACCGATCGGGCTGCCCGGGGAGCACGTCTGGCGCGTCCTGCCGCTCACCCTGCCCGGCACGCAGGAGCCGGCCGCCGGGGCCGAGGACGCCGGCACCGGGTACGAGGCGCTGGCGCTGTTCGAGGACCGCGCGTCGGCCGCGGTGTCGGGGTTCGTCGTGGACAAGGGCAACGAGAACGCCGTGGCCACGCTGTGCCGCCGGCTGGACGGGCTGCCGCTGGCCATCGAGCTGGCGGCGGTGCGGCTGCCGGTGCTGTCGGTGGACCAGATGCTGACCCGGCTGGAGGACCGCTACCGCCTGCTGGCCACCGGGTACCGCGACGACCAGCCGCGCCACCAGACGCTGCGCGCGGCGATCGGGTGGAGCTTCGACCTGTGCACCGGCCTGGAGCAGACCCTGTGGGCGAGGCTCTCGGTGTTCGCCGGCCAGGCCGGCCAGGAAGCCGTCCAGGATGTGTGCGCCGGCGCGGGCCTCACGCGCGAGCAGGTGCTGTCGGGCATCGCGAGCCTGGTCGGCAAGTCCGTGGTCTGCCGCACCGGCCATGGCGCCCACGTCCGGTACTCCATGCTGGAGACGATCCGCGACTACGGGAAGGAACGGCTGGCCGAGAGCGGCGAGGAGACCGCCGTGCGCCGCCGGCACCGCGACCACTACCTGCGCCTGGCCGAGCGGGCCGAGGCCGACTGGTTCGGGCCGCGCCAGCCCGCCTGGCTGGACCGCACGCGGGCCGACGAGCCCGACGTGTGGACGGCGCTGGAGTTCTGCCTCACCGAACCCGGCGAGGCCCGCACCGGGCTGCGGATGGCCGGCGCGCTCTGGTGGTACTGGATCGGCTCCGCCGTCCGGGACGGCCGCCACTGGCTGGACCGGGCGCTGGCCCTGGACACCGCGCCCAGCGGCGAGCGCGCCAAGGCGCTGTGGGTGGACGGCTGGGTGGCCACCGGGCAGGGCGACGTCCAGCGCGCGCTCGGGGCGCTCACCGAGTGCGCCGACCTCGCGCGGCGCCTCGGGGACGACACCGCGCTCGCCCACGCCACCCAGTGGATCGGCACGGCGATGTGGATCCAGGACCGGCTGGAGGAGGCGGCGGTGTACCTGGAGCGGGCGCTGGACCACCACCGAGCCACAGGGGAGCTCACGTCCGTGACCACCGTCGTGTCCTGCCAGCTCGGCATGGTCGTCGGCCTGCTCGGGGACGTGGAGCGCGCCATGGCGCTGTGCAAGGACTGCGTGGCGCTGTGCGAGGCCCACGGAGAGTGCTGGACGCGGTCATGGGCCCTGTGGAACCTCGCCGTCACCTGGTGGAGCCGCGGCGACCTGCGGTCGGCCGAGAGGTACGCGCGGGAGTCGCTGCGCGTCAAGCGGCGCATCACCGACCGGCTCGGCATCCCGTTCTGCGTGGAGTTCCTGGCCTGGATCGCCATGGCGAACGGCGACGCAGAGGCCGCCTCGCTCATGCTCGCCATGAGCGAGCGGATGTGGGAGCCGATCGGGGCGCCGCTGTTCGGCTGGGGCACCCTGCGCGGGTGGAGCGTCCACTGCCGGGAGCGGGCCGAGCGGACGCTGGGCAAGGACACCGTGGAGGCCGCGCGCCGCAGGGCCGCGGAGGTCCCCTTCGACGCCGCCGTGGCCTACGCCCTCGGCGAGACGCGCCGGCCGTCCAGCGGCGCGGCCCGCCCCGGCGTGCCGGCCGGCCCCCTTGCCGGCGTCCCGGCCCCGTCCGCCCCGGGCGACTCGCTGCTGCGGCTGACGCCCCGCGAGCGGCAGGTCGCCGCGCTCGTCGCCGAGGGCCGCTCGAACAGGGAGATCGCGGCGCGGCTGGTCATCTCCCAGCGGACCGCCGAGGGGCACGTCGACCGGATCATGAACAAACTCGGCGCCCGCTCCCGCGCCGGCATCGCCTCCTGGGCCGCCAACCACCTCACCAGCGGCGCCTGAACGCCATGTCGCGGCGATGGGGCCCGCTGCCGGGTTGAGGTCTTCGTCTGAGGGGCGGGGTCAGAGTTCGAGCCAGCGCTGCATGCGGTCGATGAGCTCCTCGGAGTCCACCGGCTTGGTGACGTAGTCGCTGGCGCCCGACGAGAGGGTCTTCTCGCGGTCGCCGTGCATGGCCTTGGCGGTGACCGCGATGATCGGCAGGTTGGCGAAGCGCGGCATCTCGCGGATCGCGGCCGTGGCGGCGTAGCCGTCCATCTCGGGCATCATGATGTCCATCAGCACCAGGTCGACGTCGTCGTTGCGCATCAGCACGTCGATGCCCTTGCGGCCGTTCTCGGCGTAGAGCACCTGCATGCCGTGCAGCTCCAGGATGTTGGTGAGCGCGAAGACGTTGCGCACGTCGTCGTCGATCACCAGCACCTTGCGGCCGAGCAGGCCGCTGTCGACCTTCTCGACGTCCTGGGGCGTCTCCTCGGGGCTGGCCTGCACCAGCGGCAGCACGTCCCCAGGGCCCTCGGCCGACAGGTGCAGCGTGATGCGCTCGCGCAGCTCGTCCAGGCTGGGCAGGCGCTCGAGCGGCTGGGTGCGCGAGCGGCCCTGCAGGAGGTTCTCCTGCGGCCGGGTGAGCTTGCGGGTGTGGTGGGCGAGCACCGGCAGCGACCGCAGCGCCGGGTCGTCGTCCAGCCGGCGCAGGAACTCCGCCGCGGCGTCCTGCGGCATGCCGAGGTCGAGCACGATGCAGTGGTAGCCGTCGCGCGTGAGCGCGGCCATGGCGGTGTCGGGGTTGCTCGCCGTGGTGACCCGCACCGGGCCGTGGGTCTGCGACAGGTCGGCCACGACGCTCTGCGCCAGCAGCGACAGCAGCCCGTTCGGCCGCGCCTCGACGACCAGCAGGCGACGGCCGTCGAGGTCCGCGCCCTGCGGGGGCGAGGGGGCCGGCAACTCGACCGGCTCCGCCGGCTCCACCGGCTCGGCCTGCCGGGGGGCCGGGCGGCCCGTGCCGGGGACCGTCGGCTCCTCGTCGGAGAAGCCGTTCATCGGCAGGTAGAGGCTGAACGTGCTGCCCTCGCCGAGCGTGCTGTCCGCGCGGATCTCGCCGTGGAACAGCGTGGCGATCTCGCGGCTGATGGACAGGCCGAGGCCGGTGCCGCCGTACTTGCGGCTGGTGGTGCCGTCGGCCTGCTGGAAGGCGTCGAAGATCTGGGAGAGGTTCTCCTCGGCGATGCCGATGCCGGTGTCGGACACGTGGAAGGCCAGGACCTCCTGGCCGGCGCCGCTCGGCAGGTCCATCGTGGTGCGCTCGACGCGCAGCGCGACGGTGCCCCGCTCGGTGAACTTCACCGCGTTGGACAGCAGGTTGCGCAGCACCTGGCGCAGGCGCTGCTCGTCCATCAGCAGCTGAGTGGGCACGTCCGGGGCGACCTGCACGTCGAACCGCAGCCCCTTCTCGGTGGTCAGCGGCCGGAAGGTGGCCTCGACGTAGTCCAGAAGCTGGCGGATGTGGAACGGCTCCAGCGTGAGGTCCATCTTGCCGGCCTCGATCTTGGACAGGTCGAGGATGTCGTTGATGAGCTGGAGCAGGTCGGTGCCGGCCGAGTGGATGACGTTGGCGTACTCCACCTGCTTGGCGGTGAGGTTGCGCGCGGGGTTCTGGGCCAGCAGCTGGGCCAGGATGAGCAGTGAGTTGAGCGGGGTGCGCAGTTCGTGGCTCATGTTGGCCAGGAACTCGCTCTTGTACTTGGAGGCGAGCGCGAGCTGCTGGGCGCGGTCCTCCAGCTCCTGGCTGGCCTGCTCGATCTCGATGTTCTTGGTCTCGATGTCGCGGTTCTGCCGGGCGAGCAGCTCGGCCTTCTCCTCCAGCTCGGCGTTGGAGCGCTGGAGCTCCTCCTGGCCGACCTGCAGTTCGGTGGCCAGCCGCTGCGACTCGGTGAGCAGGGCGTCGGTGCGGGCGTTGGCCACGATCGTGTTGACGTTGACGCCGATGGTCTCGACGAGCAGTTCGAGGAAGTCGCGGTGGATCTGGGTGAAGCGGTTGAGGCTGGCCAGCTCGATGACGCCGAGCACCTGGTCCTCGAAGACGATGGGCAGCACCATGAGGTTCACCGGCCCCGCCTCGCCCAGGCTTGAGGCGATCTTGAGGTAGCCGTGCGGGACGTCCTCGACGAGGATGGTGCGCTTGGCCAGCGCCGCCTGCCCGACCAGGGAGTCGCCCAGGGCGTAGCGGCGGGAGTCCTCCCGGTGGCCGTAGCCGCCGACCAGTCGCAGCTCGGTGCCGCGGGGGGTCTCCTCGGCCAGCAGGAACGTGCCGTGCTGCGCGCTGACCAGCGGCGCCAGCTCGTTCATGACCAGCTCGGCGACCACCGACAGGTCGCGGTGGCCCTGCATCAGGCCGGAGATGCGGGCGAGGTTGGTCTTCAGCCAGTCTTGCTCCTGGTTGGCCCTGGTGGTCTCGCGCAGGGACTTCACCATGGAGTTGATGTTGTCCTTGAGCTCGGCGACCTCGCCGGAGGCGTCGACGGTGATCGAGCGGGTGAGGTCGCCCGAGGTCACCGCGCTGGTCACCTCGGCGATGGCCCGAACCTGACGGGTGAGGTTGCCGGCCAGCTCGTTGACGTTCTCGGTCAGGCGCTTCCAGGTGCCCGAGACGCCTTCGACCTCGGCCTGGCCGCCCAGGCGGCCCTCGCTGCCCACCTCGCGGGCCACGCGGGTGACCTCGGCGGCGAAGGAGGACAGCTGGTCGACCATCGTGTTGATGGTGGTCTTGAGCTCGAGGATCTCACCGCGGGCGTCGACGTCGATCTTCTTGGTCAGGTCGCCCTGGGCCACGGCCGTGGTGACCTGGGCGATGTTGCGCACCTGGCTGGTCAGGTTGTTGGCCATGGAGTTGACGTTGTCGGTGAGGTCCTTCCAGGTGCCGGCGACGTTCGGCACCCGGGCTTGGCCGCCGAGCTGGCCCTCGGTGCCGACCTCGCGGGCCACGCGGGTGACCTCGTCGGCGAACGCGCTCAGCGTCTCGACCATCGTGTTGATCGTCTGGGCGAGCGCGGCCACCTCGCCCTTGGCCTCGACGGTGATCTTCTGCGACAGGTCGCCCCTGGCCACCGCCGTCGCGACCTGCGCGATCGAGCGCACCTGGCTGGTGAGGTTGGACCCCATCACGTTGACGTTGTCGGTGAGGTCCTTCCAGGTGCCCGACACGCCGCGCACGGTCGCCTGGCCGCCCAGGTTGCCCTCGGTGCCGACCTCGCGGGCCACGCGGGTCACCTCGTCGGCGAACGCCGAGAGCTGGTCGACCATCGTGTTGATGGTCTCCTTGAGCTCCAGGATCTCGCCGCGCGCGTCGACGCGGATCTTCTGCGACAGGTCGCCCTTGGCGACCGCCGTGGTGACCTCGGCGATGCTGCGCACCTGGGCGGTGAGATTGTCGGCCATGACGTTCACCGACTCGGTGAGCGCCTTCCAGGTGCCCGAGACGCCCTTGACGTCCGCCTGGCCGCCCAGGCGCCCCTCGGTGCCGACCTCGCGGGCCACGCGGGTGACCTCGTCGGCGAAGGAGGACAGCTGGTCGACCATGGTGTTCAGCGTGTTCTTCAGTTCGAGGATCTCGCCGCGCGCCGAGACGGTGATCTTCTGCGACAGGTCGCCGCGCGCCACCGCCGTCGCCACCTGCGAGATGTTGCGCACCTGGTCGGTGAGGTTGCCCGCCATGGAGTTCACCGAGTCGGTCAGGTCGCGCCAGGTGCCGGCGACCTCGGTGACCTGCGCCTGGCCGCCGAGACGGCCGTCGGTGCCGACCTCGCGGGCCACGCGGGTGACCTCGTCGGCGAAGGAGGACAGCTGGTCGACCATCGTGTTGATGGTGTTCTTCAGCTCGAGGATCTCGCCGCGCGCCGAGACGGTGATCTTCTGCGAGAGGTCGCCCTTGGCGACCGCGGTGGTGACCTGGGCGATGCTGCGCACCTGGTCGGTGAGGTTGCCCGCCATGGCGTTCACCGAGTCGGTCAGGTCTTTCCAGGTGCCGTACACGCCCGGCACGGCCGCCTGGCCGCCGAGCTGGCCCTCGGTGCCGACCTCGCGGGCGACGCGGGTGACCTCGCTGGTGAACAGCGAGAGCTGGTCGACCATGCCGTTGAAGACGGTGGCGATCTCTTTGTAGAGGCCGTCGCCCTCCTCGGGCAGCCGCGTCCCGAAGTCGCCGTCGCGGACGGCGGTCAGGCCCGCCAGCAGTTGCCGCAGGTCCACTTCTGGGCCGCCCGCCGTCGCGCGGGTGGTCCTTGCGCGCTTGGCGGTGCCGACGCTCTCAACCATGTCCACCCTTAAGTTCGCGTCCAGTGCCGGGCCAAACCATCGTATAGAGCGGCCCTCATCAGCGAGAACAACCGCCGGTAGGGCAAAGTGGCCCGAACGCGGCGACGAGTGCCCGGCTCAGCCGTAGATGGCCTCGATGTCCTTGGCGAAGTCGCGCGCGACCACGTTGCGCTTGACCTTGAGCGACGGGGTCAGATGACCGCTCTCCTCGGTGAGGTCGGTGGGGAGGATGGCGAACTTCTTCACCTGCTCGGGCTTGGAGACCAGGATGTTCGCCTCGTCCACGGCCTTCTGCACGGCGGCCAGGACGTCAGGGTCGGCGCACAGCTCGGCGTCGGAGACGCCCGCCTTGCCGTTGGCCTGCTTCCACGGCCCGAGGGCCTCGGGGTCCAGCGTCACCAGCGCCGCCACGAACGGCCGGTCGTCGCCGATCACCATGGCCTGGCTGACCAGCGGGTGGGCGCGGATGCGGTCTTCCATGGGGGCCGGGGCGACGTTCTTGCCGCCGGCGGTGACGATGATCTCCTTCTTCCTGCCGGTGATGCGCAGGTAGCCGTCGGCGTCCAGCGAGCCGACGTCGCCGGTGTGGAACCAGCCGTCCTCGTCGATGGCCTCGGCGGTCGCCTCGGGGTTGTTCCAGTAGCCGTCGAAGACGTGGCGGCCCTTGACCAGCACCTCGCCGTCGTCGGCCACGGCGATCGTCACGCCGGGGAATGGCTTGCCGACCGTGCCGATCTTGTTGGCCCCGGGGATGTTGACCGCCGAGGGGGCCGAGGTCTCGGTGAGCCCGTAGCCCTCGAAGATCTCGATGCCGGCGCCCCTGAAGAAGTGGCTGAGCCGCTCGCCCAGGGCCGAGCCGCCGCACACCGCGGCGCTGAGCCGGCCGCCGGTGGCCGCGCGCAGCTTGGCGTACACGAGCCGGTCGAACACCGCCCGCTGCAGCCGCAGGCCCGCGCCCGCCCCGCCGGCGCTCTCGGCGCGGCTCCACGCCACCGCGACCTGCACCGCGCGGTGGAAGATCTTGCCGGTGAGCGCGCCGCTGGAGGAGGCCTTCTGCTCGGCGGCGTTGTAGACCTTCTCGAACACCCGCGGCACGCCCAGCAGGAAGGTGGGCTTGAACTCCTGCAGGTCGGGCGCGACGTTCTTCATGTTGGGGGTGTGGGCGAGGACGGTGGCCGTCTCGATCAGGACGATCTCGATGATGCGGGCCAGGCTGTGGGCCAGCGGCAGGAACAGCAGCGCGGCCCGGCCGTCGAGCTCGAACAGCGCCTCCAGCGGGCCCCTGGCCACGTTGCGCGCGGTGAACAGCAGGTTGTCGTGGGTGAGGCGGCAGCCCTTCGGCTGCCCGGTCGTGCCGGAGGTGTAGATGAGGGTGGCCAGGTCGAGGCCACCCCGCGCCAGCCGGCGCTCCTTGAGCGTCTCCTCGGAGACGTCCGCGCCGCCCGCGGTCAGCTCGGCGAGCGCGCCGTTGTCCAGGCACCACACCGACGGCTCCCCGGCGATGCCGGAAAGCGCCTCGCGGACCGTGCGCTCGTGGGCCTCGGACTCGACGATGACGGCCTTGGCGCCGCTGTCGGTGAGGATCCAGCGCACCTGCTCGGGGGAGGAGGTCTCGTAGATGGGCACGCTGACCCCGCCCGCGGCCCAGATGGCGTAGTCGACGACCGTCCACTCGTAGCGGGTGCGCGACATCAGCGCCACCCGGTCGCCCGGCTCGACGCCGGCGTCGATGAGCCCCCTGGCCACGCCCGCGACCTGGTCGCGCAGCTCGGCGGCGGTGACGGGCGTCCAGGACTCGCCGGACTTACGGTTGATCACCACCGTGCCCGGCTCCTGCTCGCCCCGCTCGAAGACGATGTCGGCGCAGTTGTCCGACAGCGGGACGTCCACCAGCACGGGAACGCTGTACTCGCGCACGGTCACTCCTTCGAACGCATGCCGGGAGGCGGTGTTTCCCGGTGGTCGCCCTGGACGCTATCGCGTCGGGCCGACGGTGCGGTAGACGGCGTTCCGAAGGGCCCGACCACGCTATCAGGGCCGCGGCCCCGGACCCGGTGCCCGCACGGCGCGTCCGGCGTGTCGCCCGCGCCCGCCTCCCATGCGGCGGCCCCCACGCGGCGGCCGGCCCGGGGGCGCCCCGTTTACTATGTGCGTCATGCGGGTCCATGTCGTCAGCGACGTCCACGGGCGCATCGACGCCCTCGCCCGCGCCGCCGACGGCGCCGACGCGCTGGTCTGCCTCGGCGACCTGCTGCTGTTCGTCGACTACGCCGACCACTCCCAGGGGATCTTCGCCGAGCTGTTCGGCCACGAGCGCGCCACCGAGTTCATCGCGCTGCGCACGGCCGGCCGCTTCGACGAGGCGCGCGGCATGTCGGCCCGCCTGTGGGAGGCGCTCGGAGGCGAGCCGCGCGAGCACATCGAGCGGGCGGTTCGCGCCCAGTACGCCCGCATCTTCGCCGCCATGCCGACGCCCGCCTACCTCACCTACGGCAACGTCGACGTGCCCCGTCTGTGGGGCGAGCACCTCAGGGAAGGCCACCACGTGCTCGACGGCCAGACCGCCGAGATCGGCGGGCTCACCTTCGGGTTCGTCGGCGGAGGCCTGCGCACGCGCTACCGCACCCCGAACGAGGTCGACGACGAGGAGTTCGCCCGCAAGGTCGAGGCGGTCGGCGCGGTCGACGTGCTGTGCTGCCACATCCCGCCCGCGGTGCCCGACCTGCTGTACGACGTGGTGGCGCGGCGCTTCGAGCGGGGGAGCGAGGCCACGCTGGAGGCGATCAGGGCGACCCAGCCCCGGTACGCCCTGTTCGGGCACGTGCACCAGCCGCTGGCCGCGCGCACCCGCATCGGCCGCACCGAGTGCGTGAACGTCGGCCACTTCCGCGGCCGGGGGCACCCCTTCGCCCTCGACCTGTGACCGGCGCGACGGCCCCCTCGAAAGGGGCGCCGTCCCGCTTCCGGGCGCCGCCGGGCGGGAGCGTTCCCGGCCGCCGCGAAGATCACACCCTCGGGCGTTCGCTGGGGAACGGCGAACGAGTACGGTAAGCCCATGGCTGATCGCACCACGTCCAGCATCACGATCGGCGCCGCCCCGGCGGCGATCACGGCCGTCATCGCCGACTTCGCCGCCTACCCCGAGTGGGCCGGTCAGGTGAGGTCCGCCGAGGTCCTGTCCGTGGGCGAGGACGGCCGCCCCGACACCGTCCGGTTCGCCCTCGACGCGGGGGTGATCACCGACGAGTACACCCTCGGCTACCGCTGGCACGGCGACCAGGCCGTCGACTGGGAGATGGTCGAGTCCGGCAAGATGCTGTCCGGGCTGACCGGCAGCTACCGCCTGGCCGGTGCGGGCGAGGCCACCGAGGTGACCTACGAGCTGGCCGTGGACCTCAAGGTGCCCATGATCGGCATGGTCAAGCGCAAGGCCGAGAAGGTCATCGTCGACACCGCTCTGAAGGGTCTGAAGAAGCGCGTCGAGGGCCGATGAGCGCCGAGGCGCCGCGCATCCTGCTCTTCACCGGCAAGGGAGGAGTGGGCAAGACCACCGTCGCCGCGGCCACCGCCACGCTCGCCGCCCGCCGGGGGCTCAAGACGCTCGTTGTCTCCACCGACACCGCCCACTCCCTGGCCGACGCCCTCGGCGTGCCCGGCTCCGGCGAGCCGTCGGAGGTCGAGCCCGGCCTGTACCTGCAGCAGGTCGACACCCAGCGGGCGCTGGAGCGCCACTGGGGCGAGCTGCGCGAGTACGCGCGGGGCCTGCTCGCCGAGCTCGGCCTGGACGGGGTCACCTCCGAGGAGCTCACGGTGCTGCCCGGCGCCGAGGAGGTCATCGCCCTGCTCGAGCTGTGCGACCAGGTGCGCACCGGCCGGTGGGACGTGGTGGTCGTCGACTGCGCCCCCACCGCCGAGACCCTGAGGCTGCTGGCCCTTCCCGAGGCCCTCGACTGGCATGTCCACCGCCTGCTCCCCGCCGGCCGCCGGCTGCTGCGCGCCCTCGCCCCTCTCGTCCGGCACGTCGCCCGGCTCAGCCTGCCCGAGGACGCCGTCGTCAGCGCCGGCGAGCGGCTGCACGCCGGGCTCATGGAGGTGCGCGAGCTGCTGAGCGGCGGCGGCGCCTCGGTCCGCCTGGTGCTGACCCCCGAGGCGGTCGTCGTCGCCGAGGCGCGGCGCACCTTCACCTCCCTCAGCCTGTACGGCTACCGCGTCGACGGCGTCGTGGCCAACCGGGTGTTCCCCGAGGACGGCGGCGACGCCTGGCGCAGCGGCTGGGTGGCGGCGCAGGCCCGCCATCTGGCGGCCGTCGGGGAGTCGTTCGCGCCGCTGCCGGTCCACACCGTCCCCTACCTGCCCGCCGAGCCGGTCGGCGCCGAGGCGCTCGCGGGCCTGGCCGAAGGGCTGTACGCCGGCACCGACCCGTTCGCGCCGCCCTCCGGCGAGCCGCCGCTGACCGTCCGCGCCAAAGACGATCTCCACGAGCTCACCCTCGCGCTGCCCCTCGCCGACCGGTCGGAGGTCGGCCTGGCCCGCAAGGGCGACGAGCTGATCATCACCGCGGGCTCCTACCGCAGGGTCCTGGCCCTCCCCGCCGCACTCGCCCGCAGATCCGTGAGCGACGCCGTGCTCCTCGACGGGCGCCTCCGGGTACGGTTCGAGGCAGGAGGGGCCTGATGACCGAGATGAACGACCGCGACGCCGGCACGCCGGCCGACGGCATCGAAGTGAACGACAGCGACGCCCGGAAGGCGCGTCCCGCCGCGCCCGGCGGAGAGGACCGGCCGCGTCCCGCCGGAGGCGAGGACGCCGGCCCGCGCGCCGTGCCGCGGGAGGAGTGGTTCCAGCAGCGTGAGCGAGAGCGCGAGGACGAGCGGCGCGACGCCGTGCGCGACGAGTGGTTCCGGCGGCGTGAGGGCGACCGGCCGCGCGACTCCCGCGACGCGCGCGGCCAGACCGCCGACCCGCTGGGCTCGGTGGCCGAGGAGGCGCGCAAGCTCTTCGACGCGCTGCAGCAGCGGGTCGGCCGCGAGGTCGGCAAGGGGCTGGTCAAGGGCTCGGTGGCCGGGCTCGGCCACGGCCTCGGGCAGGCCCTCGGCGGCGGCTCCGGCCGCGCGTCCGGTGATGTGTGGGCCGAGGCGGTGTCGGGGCACGATGACGATGAGTACATCTGCCGTGCCTGCCCCGTCTGCCGGCTCAAGGCCGCCCGCCGCGAGGCCGGCGGCGACGTCACCGACCACCTGATCACCGCGGGCGGGGAGCTTCTCGCCGCGTTCCGCCAGGCGGTGGACGCCGTGTCGCGACCGGCCTCGCCGAGGGGCGCCGGCGACACGGACACCCGGGTTCAGCACATCGACCTGGGCTGAGGTGAAGGGATGAGAAATGGCGCTGACGATCGGCGTTGACGTCGGTGGCACGAAGATCGCCGCCGGGGTCGTGGACGAGGACGGCCACATCGTGGAGAACCTCCTGCGACCCACCCCCGCCGACGACCCCGACAAGGTGGCCGAGACGATCGCCGAGGCCGTCCTCGAGCTCGCCGGCCGCCACGACGTCGAGGCCGTGGGGCTGGGAGCGGCGGGGTTCGTCGACGAGACCAGGTCGATCGTCCGGTTCGCCCCTAATCTCGCCTGGCGCGAGGAGCCCTTGCAGAAGGCCGTCGCTGAGCGGGTGAGTCTCCCCGTCGTGGTGGAGAACGACGCCAACGCGATGGCCTGGGGCGAATACCGCTTCGGGGCCGGGCGCGGCGAGAGCCACGTGGTGTGCGTGACCGTCGGCACCGGCATCGGCGGCGGTCTGGTCTTCGGCGGCGCCCTGTACCGCGGCCGGTGGGGCATGGGCGCCGAGATGGGCCACATGCAGGTCGTCCCCGAAGGGCGGTTGTGCGGCTGCGGCAACCTCGGCTGCTGGGAGCAGTACGCCAGCGGCAACGCCCTGGTGCACGAGGCCCGGCTGCTCGCCGAGGCCGAGCCCGGGCGCGCCCGGCGGCTGCTCGAGCTGGCCGGCGGGTCGGTGGACGGCATCGAGGGCACGCACATCACCCAGGCCGCCAGGGACGGCGACGATGCGGCGCTCACGGCGTTCTCGACGATGGCCGAGTGGCTCGGCCAGGGCATGGCCGACCTCGCCGCCGTCCTCGACCCGGGCCGGTTCATTCTGGGCGGCGGCGTCTCCCGCGCCGCCGACCTGTGGATCGACCACGCCCGCGCGGCGTTCCGGCGCGCGCTCACCGGGCGCGAGCACCGCCCGCACGCCGACATCCGCCCCGCCGAGCTCGGGCCCTCCGCCGGCCTGGTCGGCGCCGCCGACCTCGCCCGCCACCCCTGACCACGCCACCCGGCCGCCTCCGCGCGGCCGGGTGCCATCCCCGCCCGCCCGGTCCGTCAGACCCGTTCCGGAGGCGTCCGCGCTCCATGGTGATCCGCGTCGGCACCTACAACGTGCGCTCCATGTACGACGACAACGCCGCTCTGGCGCGGGTCGTCAGGGCCATGGCGCCCGACGTCCTGTGCCTCCAGGAGGCCCCCCGCCTGCTGCGATGGCGCCGCAGGCGGGCGTGGCTGGCCCGCGCCGCCGGCCTGCGCATCGTCACCGGGCGGCGCTGGGGCGGCGTGGCCGTGATGGCCGGCCCCGGCACGCGGGCCGTCCACGCCGAGAGCCACCTGCTGCGGCCGTTCGCCGGGCTCGAACGGCGCGGGGTCGCCATCGCGGTGGTCGAGCGCGACGGCGTGGCGCTCACCGTCGCCTCGGTCCACCTGGACCTGCGCGCCGCCGCCCGGCTGTGCCACGCGGTGGAGATCATGGGCCTGGCCCAGGACGTCTCCCGCCGCTTCGGCGCGCCGCTGGTGCTCGCCGGCGACGTCAACGAGCAGCCCGGGGGGCCCACCTGGGACTACCTGACCCGCACGCTGGCCGACTGCTACCCCTTGGCGCCCCGGGGCGATGGGCTGACCTTCACCGCCCGGCGGCCGGGCAAGCGCCTGGACGCCGTGCTGGCCGCGCCCGGCGTCGCCGTGCGCTCGTGCGGGGGCGTGGACGCCGCCGCCGCCGATCTGCGGGCGGCCACCGACCACCTGCCCGTCCTGGCCGAGCTCCTCGCGGCCCCGCCCGGCGGCGAACGCCTGGCGGGATGACCGCGCGCCACCCCGGCCCGGTGGCGAACGCCGGGGATGACCGCGCCGCCGTGGCTCGGGGGCGAGTGCGGCGGGGGCCTGGCGGTGTGATCGCGTCGACGGGCGGACTGTGTTCAGGTGACCGTTTGGTCAACACTCGGGTAGCTTCCGCGCGTGGGATGGCGGGAGACGTACGATTTGGTCATGTCCCGCCGCCTGCCGAGGCGTGCGTTGCCGTTGTGCGTGCTGCTGACCGGAGTGCTGACCGGTGCGCTCGTCCGCACCATGCCCGCGGCCCACGCGCACGCCGAACCGCCCCGCCCGCGTGCCGCCGAGCGCGGGCCGGTCGGCATGTTCCAGGAGTCGGCCACCGCGCGGCTCCAGAGCGACGGCTCGCTGTCCGACGTGGCAGGGCTGTCCAGGACCGACATTTGGGCCGTCGGCCAGGAGGACGTCTGGGAGGCCTGGCAGAACCGCGGCGTCATCACCCACTGGGACGGCGCCGCCTGGACCGAGGTGGGCATCCGCAACGACGCCTCCAGCGCCGGTCACCTGAGGTCGGTGGCCGCGGCCACGCCGCGCGAGATCTGGGCGGTCGGCGAGGGCCACGACGGCCTTCCCTACGTGGTGCGCGGCGACGGCTCGGTGTTCGACCGCGTGAGCGTGCCGCAGCTCGGCACGGGCGACTGGCTCGGCGGGGTGGACGCCGTCCCGGGCCGCATGGTCGCCGTGGGCGGACGCGGCGGCCAGCCGCTGATCGCCACCTCCACGGCCAAGGGCTGGACCACCGTCAAGGGCAAGAGCAAGGGCATGCTGTACGGGGTCGCGCTGACCCGCAAGGGCGACGGCTGGGCGGTCGGCG
The DNA here is from genome assembly GCF_040607455.1 of Sphaerisporangium sp. NPDC005289. Lineage (NCBI taxonomy): Bacteria > Bacillati > Actinomycetota > Actinomycetes > Streptosporangiales > Streptosporangiaceae > Sphaerisporangium > Sphaerisporangium sp. NPDC005289. The sequence goes on along the minus strand of NZ_JBEXGS010000010.1, from coordinate 88,633 downwards.
ACGGCGGGTCACAGCCGCTGGTCATGCGGCTGTCGGACGGCGCGTGGAAGACCGTCCCCACGCCCTCGATCGCCGGCGGTTACCTGCGCGACGTCTCCATGCAAGGGCCGAAGAAGGCCGTCGCCGTGGGCGGGGTCTACCACGACGGCGGCAAGATCTCCCCGCTGATCCTCGAGTGGAACGGCAAGCGCTGGCGGCGGGCCGAGGCGCCCGACCGCTACGCCGAGCTCTACGGCGTCACCGGCGACGGCAAGGGCCACTTCTGGGTGTCGGGGTTCGACCCTGCGCACCCGGGCGAGGCCTATCTGCTGCGCGGCGGGTCCGGCTGGCGGGTCGTCCGCGGCGAGGAGTCCGCCCGGCCGCGCACGATGCGCCTGCAGGCGGTCACCCACGTCGGCGACCTCACCATGGCCGTCGGGCACGTCGTGGACGCGGCCGACCGCTACACCGACGTGATCGAGCGCTTCCAGCCTGCGGAGGCCAAGAGCGACGCCGCCGCGCCGGCCCGCACCACCGGTGCTCCCACGGCGCGGTGACCGGCGCCGCGCGGCACCACCTGGCAGGGGCCGCTCAGATGACCGCGCCGTCGTCCCAGCCGGAGTCGGGCGGTGAGCCGTCGCCCATGCGGACGATCAGCGCGACGAAGCCGCCGATGAACGCCGAGATGGCGGCGAAGATGATCCACCCCTCCATCGGCCACGACAGGAGCGCGGCCAGCAGGAGATAGGCCGGGCCGCCGAAGAGCGCCAGCCAGGCGATCTTGGTGCCGGAGTCCATCTTCGGCAGCGGGGGAGGGGGCGGGGGAACGTAATGGTCACCGTCGTCCTCGGCGACGGCGTCGTCCCGCTCGTCCTCACGAACCTCCGCGGGGACCTCGGCCTTCACCGCCTGGGGGGCGTCGTCGACGGGGACGTTCTCACGATCCGGCCACGGCTGCGCGCCCGAGGTCGGTTCGGCGGTCTCGTTGAAGGAGGCGACGATCTGACGCCAGACCTCGTCCTCATCGCTCTGTGGCGTCACCGGTCACTTCGATTCGTTCCAATGCTCATGGGCGCGCTCGCTGGATTGCTCGTGCTGCTGACCGTTGCTCGGTGGGTGGCTCCTGGATCGCATCGCTCCGGGCCGCCGCCACGTCTCGCCGCCTGACGCGGGCCGGGGCAGGGGGCCGGATCAGTCTCTCTGCAAGGGTACCGACGCGTGGGCCCTGATGAAGTCCAGGCTCCCCTCGAATATCAGAGGCGCATCGTTGTCCAGTGTGGCGACGTGGTAACTGTCGGCGCATTCGCGCACGGTCAGGTTCGCGCCGAGCACTTTGCGCAACAGCTCGACACTGGCCGGCTTCACCACGTGGTCCTCAGGGCTGTGGTAGACCAGCACCGGCTGGGTGACGCGGCCGAGCTCCGACTGCACCAGCGACCACAGCTTGGGCAGCGTGGCCGCCGCCCTGACCGGCGTGCGGGTGTAGCCCAGCTCGGTCACCCCCTCGCGCTTGATGTCGTTGGCCACCCCGGCGACCGAGGACACCACGAACTTCAGCACCGGGGCCAGCTTCAGCAGGGGCACGTCGTTGACGATGGAGGGGTTGACCACCACCACGCCCCGCACGGCCCGGCCGTGGACCTCCGCCAGCCGCAGCGCCATGCACCCGCCCATGGACAGCCCCATGACGAACACCTCGGCGCAGCGGCCCCTGAGGTTCTCGAAGGCCCGCTCCAGCTCGGCGTACCAGTCTTCCCACCGCGTGCGGTTCATCTCCTGCCAGGTCGTCCCGTGCCCGGGAAGGCGGGGCAGCGAGACGGTCAGGCCGGCCGCCGCCAGGTGCTTCGCCCATGGGCGAAGCGACTGCGGCGTCCCGGTGAAGCCGTGGCAGAGCAGCACCCCGACCTCGCCACCCTCGTGCTCGTACGGCTCGGAACCGGGCATGAGCGGCATGATGGTTCCCTCCTGGTGCGGCTCGCCTGATCGTCGCATGTTCAGGGCCCGCCCGCGAGATCCGCGGGCCAGGGTGTCGCGGACGGCGCACGGCGAGGTGTAGGTGGTGTGCCGTGGGCATGCGAAGATGACGCCACGCCTGTGAGACGGGCGTGTCGCGACCGCGTGAGCCGGAGAAGGAGTGCCCGAGTGTTCTACTGGGTGGTGAAGGCCATTCTCGCTCCGTTCCTTCATCTGGTGTTCCGCCCCTGGTCGGAGGGCACCGACCACGTCCCCAAAGAGGGTCCGGTCATCCTCGCGGGCAACCACCTGTCCTTCGCCGACCACTTCTTCGGCGCCCTCCCGCTGCCCCGCAAGGTCATCTCGCTCGGCAAGGCCGAGTACTTCACCGGGCGCGGCGTGAAGGGGCTGATGAGCCGGGCGTTCTTCACCGGCGTCGGCACGGTGCCCATCGACCGCTCCGGCGGCAAGGCCAGCGAGGCCGCGCTGCGCACGGGGCTGCGCGTCCTGCGCGAGGGCCACATCCTCGGCATCTACCCCGAGGGCACCCGCTCGCCGGACGGCCGCCTCTACAAGGGCAAGACCGGCGTGGCCCGCCTGGCGCTGGAGTCGCGCGTGCCGGTGATCCCCTGGGCGATGGTCAACACCTTCGAGATGATGCCCACCGGCCGGCCGTTCCCCAAGCTGGGCATCCGCCCGGGCGTGCGGTACGGCAAGCCGCTGGACTTCTCCCGCTACTACGGCATGGAGGAGGACCGCCTGGTCCTGCGCGCCGTCACCGACGAGATCATGTACGCGCTCATGGAGCTGTCGGGCCAGGAGTACGTCGACAAGTACGCCGCCAGCGCCAAGGTCGAGATGGCCCGCGCCGCCAGGAAGTCCGGCTCCACCCCGGCCCCCTGAGGACCCGCCACGCCCGCCGGCCGCTCACCGCGGCTTCCGGGGCGCCCGGCGGGGGTCACGTCTCGCCGGAGCGCCGCTGCCGGGCGGAGGCCACCGCGACCTGGCCGAGGCTGATCCCCCCGTCGTTGGGCGGCACCCGGCGGTGCGTCAGCACCGTGAACCCGTGGTCCTCCAGCAGGGCGCACGCCCGCTCCAGCAGCAGCATGTTCTGGAACACGCCGCCGGACAGCGCCACCGCCGTCAGCCCGGTGTCCTCGCGCACCCGCAGGCAGCCGGAGAGGATCAGCCGGGCGACGCCGTTGTGGAACCGCGCGGAGACCACCGGGGCCGCCACCCCGGCCAGCACGTCCTCCAGCGCCGCCTCGACCAGGTCGCGTCCCTCCGCCGCGAAGCCGCCGGACGGTTCCGGTGCGGGGGCGGTGAGCAGGCGGCAGGGGTAGGCGCCGCGTTCGCGGGGGTCGGCGAGCTGTTCCAGCTCGACGGCGGCCTGCCCCTCGTAGGTCACCGCGTCGCGGCCGGTGACGATCGCCGACACCGCGTCGAACAGCCGCCCCGCGCTCGAGGTCAGTGGTGCGTTCACCCCGTGCCCCGCCATGGTCACCACGGCGTCCCACAGGACCGCGTTGCGCGCCCGGACGCCGAGCGACCGCGGCGCGCCGCCGCCGAGGTAGGCCGCGGCCATCCGCCAGGGCTGCCGGACCGCCGCGGCGCCCCCGGGCAGCGGCACCGCCGCCAGATGGCCGGCCCGCCGGAACCCGGCCAGGCCGGCGACCAGGAACTCCCCACCCCACAGCGTGCCGTCCGCGCCGTACCCCAGGCCGTCGAAGGCCACCCCGATCACCGGCCCCTGCGCGCCGTTGTCGGCCAGGCACGAGGCGATGTGCGCGTGATGGTGCTGCACGCCCATCCGCTCGGCGTCCTCGCGGTCCAGCGCGTACTTGGTGGACAGGTACTCCGGGTGCAGGTCGTGCGCCACCACCGCGGGACGGATGCCGAACAGCCGCTCGAAATGGCGCACGCCCTCGACGAACGACCGCAGGGTCTCGTAGTTCTCCAGGTCGCCGATGTGGTGCGACACGAACGCCCGGCCGCCCTCGGCCAGGCAGAAGGTGTGCTTCAGTTCGGCGCCGCACCCGAGCACCGGCCGGCGAGGCCCCCGGGCGAGCGGCAGCGGGGAGGGGACGTGGCCGCGCGACCGGCGGAGCGGCAGCTCCCGGCCGCGGAACACCCGCACGACCGAGTCGTCCGTGCGCGTGTGGATGGGCCGGTCGTGAGTCAGGAAGGCGTCGGCGATGCCGCGCAGGCGCTCGAACGCCGCCTCGTCGGTGTAGGCGATCGGCTCGTCGGACAGGTTGCCGCTGGTCAGCACGATCGGCTCGGGGAAGCGGCGCAGCAGCAGGTGGTGCAGCGGGGAGTAGGGGAGCATCACGCCGAGCGAGCGGGCGCCCGGGGCGACGGCGGGGGCGATCGCCGCGTCCGGGCGGCGGCCGAGCAGCACGATGGGCCGCTGCCGGCCGGTCAGCAGCCGTTCCTCCTCCGGGCCGACGTCGCACAGCCGCCGCGCCGCGTCCAGGTCGGCCGCCATGAGCGCGAACGGCCGGTCCTCGCGGCGCTTGCGGGCGCGCAGCCCGGCCACCGCCCGCCCGTCGCCGGCCCGCACCGCCAGGTGGTACCCGCCGATGCCCTTGACGGCCAGCACCAGCCCGCGCCGCAGCAGGGTCGCGGCCCGGGCGAAGGGGTCGCCCGGGATCTTGCAGGACGCGGCGTCCACCAGCCGCAGGCGGGGCCCGCACGCCGGGCAGCACACCGGCTGGGCGTGGAAGCGCCGGCTCGCCGGGTCGTGGTACTCCGCGGCGCACGCCTCGCACATCGGGAAGGACGCCATCGTGGTGCCCGCGCGGTCGTAGGGCGAGGACAGCACGATCGTGAACCGCGGGCCGCAGGCGGTGCAGTTGACGAACGGGTAGCCGAACCGGCGGTCGGCCGGGTCCGCCAGCTCGCGCAGACAGTCGTCGCAGGTGGCGACATCGGGCGAGATCAGGGCGCGGCCCCGTCCGGCGCCGGTGCTCGCGACGATGTCGAACCCCGGCTCGCCGGTGACCGGGATCTCGCGCGAGGTGACCCGGTCGACCACCGCCAGCGGCGGCGGCCGCTCGCGCACCGCGCGCACGAACGCGGCGACGGCGCCCGAGGCGCCCTCCACCTCGATGAACACGCCGCGCTCGTCGTTGCCGACCATTCCGCGCAGGCCGAGATCGGTGGCGAGCCGGTGGACGAAGGGGCGGAATCCCACCCCTTGGACGACACCGTCGACACGGACCTCGGCGCGGACACAGGACCTCACATGATCAGTCTCGGCCTCGTCAACCGGCTGATCAACGAACCTCGGCGGCCATGTCGGACGGCGGCGCGGCGGACCGGGCGACGTGCTCGCGCGCCCGGTCCAGCAGGCGGGCCATGGCGAGGGAGTCGTCCAGCGGCATGATCGCGCTCTCGGTGCGGCCCTCGGCGAGCGCGTCGCGGACCTCCCTGATCTCGCCGGCGTAGCCGTTGTCGGACTCGGCGATGAGGTGCTCCTCGGGCTCGCGGGAGGGGCCGTGCAGCAGCATGCGCCGGGTGGCGTAGAACGGCGCCTCCAGCTCGGCGCGCATCAGGGTGCCGGTCACCGTGGCCGCGTTGGACAGCGGGCTGAGCAGCGAGGTGTCCAGCAGCGCCCGCGCCCCGCCGTTCCACGACAGCAGCAGCCCCGCCTCCGCGTCGACCCCGTCGGCCGACAGCGAACCGGTGACGTCCATGGCGTCGGGCTCGCCCAGCAGCAGCTGCGCCAGCCCCATCGGGTAGATGCCGAGGTCGAGCAGGGCCCCGCCGCCGAGCGCCGGATCCCACAGCCGGTGCGACGGGTCGTAGGGCAGCGGGAACCCGAACGACGCGGCCACCGAGCGCGGCGTGCCCAGCGCGCCCTCGCCGATCATGCGGTGCAGCCGCTGGACCAGCGGGTTGAACCGCATCCACATGGCCTCCATCAGGAAGACCCCGGCGTCGCGGGCGAGCTTGACCATGCGCTCGGCCTCGGCGGCGTTCAGCGCCAGCGGCTTCTCGCACAGCACGGCCTTGCCCGCGGCGATGGCCAGTTCGGCCACCGGCAGGTGGTGCGAGTGCGGCGTCGCCACGTACACGACGTCGACGTCCGGGTCGAGCACCAACTCGGCGTGCGAGCCGTACGCGCGCGGCGCGCCCAGTTCGGCGGCGAGCGCGGACGCCCGGCCGAGGTCGCGCGACCCGACGGCGGCGACGCGCATGCCGGGTTCGGCGGCGATCACCTTCCCGACGGTGCGCGCGATTCCGCCGGTGGCGGCGATACCCCATGACAGCACGATGTTCCTCCTTGGTGTGATCCGCGCCGCACGCCTCACGGCGTGCCGGCGGTCTGGTGCGGTGGTCGGTGGTCCTGCGGCGGGCGGGCGGCCCCCGGCGCTCCCGTGGACATCCGCGCTCCTCCAATGGCCGGCGTTCAGCGGAACGTGCCGGCACGGCGTGCGCCAGGTGTCGTACGTCTATCACACGCGCGAGCTCCGGCGGCCCGCCGCCCGGGGGACGCGGGGGTGCGGCGGCGCTGGGGAAACGGCGGGTTCGCGCCGCATCCTCCGCTGATCGCGGGGGTGCGCGGGCGAGGGACGAGGCGGGAAAAGATCGTGATCAACGGGTATGTATCGTGCTTGTGCACACTTTTAGTGATCAATGATCGGGGACGGTTCATGAGCGGTTCGGCTTCGGAGAGCGGCCCTCCAAAGAAGGAGGACGGAGCGGAGCCCGGCTCCCGGGTGCGGGCGCCGGGCGTGGTGGTGGCGGTGCTGGCGTTCTGCGGCATCGTCGTGTCGCTGATGCAGACCATCGTCGTGCCGCTCATCCCCGACCTGCCGCGCCTCGTGCACACCTCCGCGGCCAACGCCTCCTGGATCATCACCGCCACGCTGCTCGCCGCCGCGGTCTGCAACCCGGTCAGCGGCAGGCTCGGCGACCTGTACGGCAAGCGGCGCGTCATGCTCGCCAGCCTGCTGCTGATGATCATCGGATCCGTCGTCTGCGCGCTGTCGGAGGGGCTCATCCCGGTGGTCGCCGGGCGGGTGCTCCAGGGGTGCGCCATCGGGGTGATCCCGCTCGGCATCAGCATCATGCGGGACGAGCTGCCGCCCGAGCGGCTCCCCTCGGCGATGGCGCTGATGAGCGCCACCCTCGGCGTGGGCGGCGCCATCGGCCTGCCGCTCGCCGCCTTCATCGCCCAGCACGCCGACTGGCACGCGCTGTTCTGGATGGCCGCCGCGGCCGGGGCGGTCAACCTGCTGCTGGTCGCGCTGATCGTCCCGGAGTCGCCGCTACGTGCCGCCGGCACGTTCGACGTCCCGGGCGCCATCGGCCTGACGGTGGGCCTGGTCTGCCTGCTGCTGGCCATCACCAAGGGCGGCGACTGGGGATGGACGAGCGCCCCGACCCTCGGGCTGTTCGCCGCCGCCGTGGCCGTCCTGCTCGCCTGGGGCCTGATGGAGCTGCGCCTGCGCGCGCCGCTGGTGGACCTGCGCACCACCGCGCGCCGCCCCGTCCTGCTGACCAACCTGGCCTCGGTGGTCGTCGGCTTCGCGCTGTTCGCGATGTCGCTGGTGCTGCCCACGCTGCTGCAAAGCCCGCCCGCGACCGGGTACGGGCTCGGGCTGTCGCTGGTCGAGGCGGGGCTCTGCCTGGCGCCCGGCGGCCTGGTGATGATGCTCCTCTCGCCGGTGTCCGCGCGGGTGTCGCGGCGGTGGGGGCCGAAGGTCGCCCTGATGGCCGGCACACTGGTGATCGCCGCCGGGTACGCGGCCACGCTGGGCCTGATGCGCTCGGCGTGGGAGGTCGTGATCGGCGGGTCGGTGATCGCGGCCGGGGTCGGCCTGGCCTACGCCGCGATGCCGGCGCTGATCATGGGCTCGGTGCCGGCGTCGGAGACCGCCGCCGCCAACGGGCTGAACGCGCTGATGCGCTCGATCGGCACTTCGGCCTCCAGCGCGGTGACCAGCGTCGTGCTGGCCCACATGACCCTGGCGGCGGCCGGCCCGTACACGCTGCCCTCCCTGCGCGGCCTCCAGGTCGCCCTGCTGATCGCCTGCGGGGTGTCCCTCCTGGGCGCCGCGATCACCTACTTCATCCCCGGACGGCCACGCCCCGGCCGCCCCGGCGGCGACCCGGTGACCGGCTCCCTCGCCCGCTCCACCGGCTGAGCCCCCGGCCCGGGCGGCGGTGAGCCGCGTGCCGGATGAAACGTTCATGGACCACCAGCGCATCCAAGGGCGGGGAGCGACGATCTCTTCCCTGGTCGCGGAAGGCGTTCGATGCTCGCGAGGAGAGATCGTCGCCGTCGTGCATCGCTGGAGGGATCGGATGGGACTCCGCGCACCATGTTCATGGGGTAGGTGGGCGGCTTCGGCCGTCGCGTCGCTCGCCCTCGCTCTGACCGCCGTCTCCGGGGCGTACGCCGCCGCCCCGGCGAGCCCGGCGTCCGGCTCGGGCGCCGTGTCCGCCGCCGACACCACGCCGCCGTCGAAGCCGACCGGTCTTCACGAGCCCTGCTCCTCCGACACCTTGTACGTGCTCTTCTGCTGGACGGCGTCCACCGACGACGTCGGGGTCGTCGCCTACGACGTCTACCGGCAGGGGGACACCGGGTACGTCCAGGTCGGGACGTCCTCGTTTCCGGCCTTCGGAGATGACGACGTGGTCATCGGGAGGACCTACACCTACATCGTGATCGCCAGGGACGCGGCGGGCAACCAGAGTGCGCCCTCCGACCCGTTCGTGGCCCTCGCCCGCGGCGGGCTCCCCTCGCCGTCGGCCAGCCCGAGCCACACCCCGACGCCGCCGAGCCTCGCGTGCCACGTGACCTACGAGTTCGTCGCGTGGCGGACGGGCCAGAACGCCTGGATCACGGTCAAGAACACCGGGAAGGCCCCGATCGACGGCTGGACGCTGTCCATCGTGTGGTCGCAGCCCGCCCCGCGCCTCACCTCGGGGCACTCGGCGGTGTGGAGCCAGAGCGGCGCCACGTTCAACGCTCGGAACCAGGCGTGGAACAAGGTCATCCCGGCCGGTGGATCTGTGCAGACCGGCTTCACCGCTGCGCACGTCGGCGCCACCCCCGAGCCCAGCACCTTCGCCATCAACGGCGTCGGCTGCTCGGCCACCTTGATCCCGCGCGGATAGCCGGGCGCCGCCGGAGAGGAGGGCCGAGGCCCGAGGCCCGCGAACCGCGCCGTCCTCGGGCCTCCCGGTCACCGCGCACGGACGCCCGTTGGGTCAGGTCGCCGGGGCGCCGGGGATCCAGGACGTGCCGGCCAGGGGGACGCGGGCCATGGCCGCGGCCTCCACCGTGAGGGCGACCAGGTCGTCGGTGCCGAGCTGGTGGACCGACGACTTGCCGCAGGCGCGGGCCGGCATCGTGGCCTCCGTGGCCGGCGCGCGCAGGAAGTTCGCCACCCGCTCGGCCCCGAAGTCGGGGTCGAGCCGGTCGGCGAGCATGTCGTCTGCCCTCCCTTCGTGGCCTCCAGGTCGCCCTGCTGATCGCCCGCGGGGTGTCCTTGCTGGGCGCCGCGATCACCTACTTCATCCCCGGACGGCCACGCCCCGGCGGCACCGGCGGCGACCCGGTGACCGGCCCCCTCGCCCGCTCCACCGGCTGAGCCCCCGGCCCGGGCGGGGGTGAGCCGCGTGCCGGATGAAACGTTCATGGACCACCAGTGCATCCGATGGAGGGCGGGGATCACTCCTTTCCGGGGCGCGCAGGACGTCCGATGCTCGTCGGGAGAGGATGTCGCCGTCGTGGACCGATGGAGGAACCGGATGAGACTCCGCACACCGCGTTCGTGGGCGGCCCTGGCCGCCGCGTCGCTCGCCCTCGCCCTGACCGTCACCTCCGGCGCGTACGCCGCCGCCCCGGCGAGCCCGGCGTCCGGCTCGGGCGCCGTGTCCGCCGCCGACACCACGCCGCCGTCGAAGCCGACCGGCCTGTACGACCGCTGCTCCACCGACTACAAGGGCGTGTTGTTCTGCTGGCAGCCCTCCACCGACGACGTCGGGGTGGTCGGCTACGACGTCTACCGGCAGTCGGCCACCGGGTACGTCCAGGTCGGGTCGTCCACGGCCACGATCTTCGACGACCAGGACGTGGTCACCGGGACGTCCTACACCTACATCGTGATCGCCAGGGACGCGGCGGGCAACCAGAGCGCGCCCTCCGACCCGCTCGTGGCCCTCGCCCGCAACGACTTCCCCACGCCGACGCCCACCCCGACCCCGACGCCGCCGAGCCTCGCGTGCCACGTGACCTACGAGTTCGTGGCGTGGCGAACGGGCCAGAACGCCTGGATCACGCTCAAGAACACCGGCACGGCCCCGATCGACGGCTGGACGTTGTCCATCAGGTGGCAGGAGCCCGCTCCGCGCCTCACCTCGGGCCACTCGGCGGTGTGGAGCCGCACCGACTCCTTCTTCACCGCCCGCAACCTGGCCTGGAACAAGGTCATCGCGCCCGGCGCATCGGTGCGGCTCGGCTTCACCGCCGCGCATACCGGCGCCACTCCCGTCCCCCTGTACTACGGCGTGAACGGCGTCTACTGCTCCTCCACCTACGGCCCGCGCCGATAGCCGGGCGGCGCGGTCAGGTGGCCGGGGCGCCGGGGATCCACGAGGTGCCGGCCAGGGGGACGCGGGCCATGGCCGCCGCCTCCACCGTGAGGGCGACCAGGTCGTCGGTGCCGAGCTGGTGGACCGACGACTTGCCGCAGGCGCGGGCGAGCATCGTGGCCTCCGTGGCCAGCGCGCGCAGGAAGTTCGCCACCCGCTCGGCCCCGAAGTCGGGGTCGAGCCGGTCGGCGAGCATGTCGTCCTGGGTGGCGATGCCCACCGGGCAGCCGCCGGTGTGGCAGGCCGTGCACGAGCCGGGCACGGTGCCGAGGGCGCGGTAGCCGAGGCTGACGTCGGCTCCGGTGTCGTCGGAGGGGGAGTTGCAGCCGAGCGCGATGAGCGCGGCCACCCCGATCGACACGGCGTCCGCGCCGAGGGCCAGCGCCTTGGCCACGTCGGCGCCGCTGCGCACGCCCCCGGAGACGACGAGCTGGACCCGGCCCTCCATCTCCATCGCGCGCAGCGTGTCGGCCGCCATGCGCGTCGCCGCCAGCGTCGGGACGCCGGTGTGCTCGATGAACACGTCCGCGGCGGCCCCCGTGCCGCCCTGCATGCCGTCCACCACGATCACGTCCGCGCCCGCCTCGACCGCGAGCCGGACGTCCGAGGCCACCCGCGCCGCGCCGATCTTGACGTACACCGGGATGCGCCAGGAGGTGACCTCGCGCAGCTCCTCGATCTTCACGCGCAGGCCCTCGGGCCCGTACCAGTCGGGGTGGCGGCTCGCCGAGCGCTGGTCCACGCCCTCGGGCAGGTCGCGCATGAAGGCCACGGGGGTGGTGACCTTCTGGCCGAGGAGCACCCCGCCGCCGCCCGGCACGGCGCCCTGGCCGAGGACGATCTCGACGGCGTCGGCAGAGCGCAGGTGGTCGGGGTCGAAGCCGTACCGCGAGGGGAGGCACTGGTAGACCAGCGTCTTGGCGGCGCCGCGCTCGACCGGGGCCATGCCGCCCTCGCCGGTCGTCGCCGAGGTCCCGGTCATGCCGGCCGCCCGCCCGAGCGCCTCCTTGGCCGCGGACGACAGGGCGCCGAACGACATCCCGGCGATCGTGATGGGGATGTCCAGGACGACGGGTTCCTCGGCATGCCGGGTGCCGAGGATGGTGCGGGTGTCGCAGCGTTCCCGGTGCCCCTCGGGCAGGCCGGAGGACAGGCCGGCCGGCAGCAGCAGCAGGTCGTCGAAGCTCGGCACGGCGCGCCTGGCGCCCCAGCCGCGCACCGCGCCGCCGCCGAGCCTGGCGCGTTCCTGGATCTGCGCGATCACCTCGGGGGAGAAGGTGTGGCTCATCCTGTCCTCGGCGTAGGTCGATGGGTGGAGATCCCCCGCGTCCATCAGCGGGGGACGGGCGGCTAGTAGGCCCCGTGGTCGTCGTGACGGGCGTGCATCTGGTACATGCGGCGGGCCGAGACGACCTTGGTCACCTGGGAGGGCGCGACATGGTCGAACCCGCATCCCTCCGCGAGGACCTTCACGAACGTCGCGTCGTGCTCGTCGAGCTCTTCGATGACCGCTCCGTCGCCGAGCCCGGCGATCTTCCCGTTGACGTAGACGACCGCCTCGAACAGCGAGTCCCCGAGGCACGGGCCGGCGTTCCCGCCGACCAGGATCACCCCGGACTGGGCGAGGTGCCCGCAGTAGGCGCCCGCGTCGCCGCCGATCGCCAGCGTGCCGCCCTTGAGGGAGATGCCCGCGTGCGAGGCGCAGGAGCCGTCCACCACCACGACCCCGCCGCGCGCGGAGGCCGCCGTGCTGCGCCCGGCCGAGCCGCGCACGTGAACGTCGCCCGACATGAGGTTCTCGCCGGCGCCGCCGCCGACGGAGCCGTTGACGGTGACGCGCGCCTGCTTGCCGAGCCCGCCGGCGTAGAAGCCCGCGGGCCCGTCGATCTCGACGTGGACCGGGGCGTCCAGGCCCACCGCCAGGTTGTGCCGCCCGCCGGGGTTGGCCACGACGGCCCGTCCGCACGGGAGGGCCTGCAGCGACCGGTTGATCTCGCGGGTGGTCATCGCGGCGGCGTCAAGGCTCAGCCCGGCCCCCGGCGGAGCCCCTTGCCCTCCGGCCCGCTGGTCGGGCGGATGCGGCGGGGACGTCATCGCGCCTCCTGTTGACAGCCGTGCATCGGTGCCTGTCAGGAGTGAACCGTGACAATGTTGCCGCCGTGATGCTCGCGGATGACCACAGTGTTACCGGCGGGCCACTATCTTCTTCCGCGCCGCCCGGGTCCGGCGGAGAACGCGATGACCAGCCCTTTCCCGCCCGCCGGATGCCCGTCCCGCGGGCCGGTCAGCCGAGTTCGGCCTTGATTCGGCGGATGTGCTCGGGGGTCGTGCGGCAGCAGCCGCCGATGAAGGCCGCGCCCGCGGCGCGCCACTCGCGGGCGGCGGCCCCGAACTCCAGGGGGTCGGCGATCCCCGTCCAGCGGCGGTTCTCCGCGTCCCATCCCTCGCCGGAGTTGGGGTACACCACGATCGGCGAGCCGCTGATGTGGCCCATCAGGCTCTTGACGTCGCCCGGCGAGGTGCAGTTGACCCCGACGGCCACCACCTGGGGGTCGCCGGCGAACAGCGCGGCGCAGTCGGCCAGCTTCGTGCCGTCGCCGACGTGGTCGCCGTCCGGGCACGAGAAGCTCACCCAGGCGTTGACGTTCGGGGTCTCGCGGAGCAGGCGGGCGATGGCGCGCGCCTCGGCGTAGGACGGGATGGTCTCGCAGGCCAGCAGGTCGGCGCCGCTCTCGGCCAGCACCTCCCAGCGGGGACGGTGCCATTCGACCAGGGCGTCCTCGTCCAGGTCGTAGTCGCCGGTGTACTCGGCGCCGTTGGCCAGGTAGGCGCCGTACGGGCCGACGCTGGCCGCGATCATGCCGCCGCCCGCCTCGTCGCGGGCCTCGATCGCGAGCTCGACGGAGAGCTGGATGAGCGCGCGGGCCTCGTCCCAGACCCTGCCGCGCCGGACGAACGCGGGGAAGCTCGCCTGATAGCTCGCCGTCGTGGCCACGTCGGCGCCGGCGGCGAAGTAGTCGAGGTGCGCCCGGCGGATGACCGAGGGGTCCTCCAGCAGGAGCCTGGCCGACCACAGCTCGTCGCGCAGGTCGCAGCCGAGGGCCTCCAGGTGTGTGGCGAGACCGCCGTCCAGGATCACAACATCGCTCTCATCAGGCTTAAAACTCACGCATATACCCTATGACCCATCAGACCGGATGTCGGTCGCGCCCGGGCGCCGAGTGGGGGCCGGGGCCGGTACCGTGCGGAGCGCGGGAACGGCCCGCCGGCGCGTAACGGCGCTCCGGCGGCGGCCGATGGCAGGGGAGCCGGGCGGCGCAGGCGGACAGGGGGGTGGACGCGTGCTCGTGGTCCACGGGGCATGGACCGGTCGTGGCCTGGCGCTATGGGCGGAGGACACCTCCGCGTCCTCCCCGCCCGCCGGGCAGGAGGTCAGCGCGCGGGGAGGGCCCGCGTCCTCCCCGCCCGCCGAGCGGCCCGCTCCCGCGCGCGGACGGCCCGGCGCCGGGCGGCCGCACCCCTGCGCCACGCCCTCCGCGACCCTCGCCGCCGCGCTCGGCCTGGTCGTCACCACCCCCCTGCCCGCCACGGCCGCCGGGGACGGCGTCCCCCGGGTGACCGGGGCCGCGCCGGGCCGGTGGGCGAGCGAGACCGACGGGCGCGCGGCCGCGAACGCCGCCACCGGCGGGGCGATGACCCTGTCACTCCCCGGGACGGCCCGGGCGCCGCTGCCCTCTCCCGAGTCCGGCCTGCCGACCACCGCGCGCGCCCCCAAGATCTCGTCCTGGCAGGTTCCCGCCCTGTTCCTGCCGCCGGCCGCGGCGCTCCGCCTGCTCGGCACGCTGTCCGGCGCGCACGACGCCGCCCCGCCCGCTTCGGGCGCTCACGACGCAGGCGCGCCCGCTTCCGGCGGCCCCGAGTGGGGGGCGGGAGGATCACTGCGCTACCTCGCCGTCGTGGCCGAGCACGCCCGGGCGCTCGTTCGGCGCGGCAGGGTGCTGCCTCAGCTGCTCGCCGAGGGCGGCGGCTACGCCGCCCGCTGGCTGCCCGTCCTGACCGGCGCGGACGCCGCCGCCTTCCGCGAGCTGGCCGCCGCCATGCCGCCGGTGGTCCGCGCGGCCGGCGGCGAACACCCCGCGGCCGAGGTCCTGCGCGACGCCCTCGCGGCCCTGGCGGACGGCGCCGTCCGGCTGTCGCTGCCGGACAGGCTGCTGCGCGGCAACCGCCCAGGTCCCGCGGGCGCGCTGCCCGAGCGGTGGCTGTCGGCCCTCACCACCCCCGATGCCGCCGTCCCCGGCGCCGGCGGCCGCGAGGCCGAGGCGCTCGCCGGCGCGCTCGCCGACTGGCACGCCTCGGCCCGGCAACTGGACGGGCCGATCCGCGTCTGCTTCCGCCTCATCGAGCCGCGCCGCGACCTGGCGGCGCCGGAAGAGGGCGGCCGGCACGGCCCCGAGCAGGCGAACCGCTTCCGGCGGGAGAACGGCTCCGAGCGGGGCGACGGGCCGGGGCAGGGGGGCGAGGAGGGCCACGGTGGCGGGGACCAGGACGCCTGGGAACTGGAGTTCGCGCTCCAGTCGGTCGACGACCCGAGCCTGTACGTGCCGGCGGGCATGCTGTGGCGGGGCGAGCGCGTCCCCGGGCTGCCCAGACGCCCCGACGAAGTCCTGCTCGCCGGGCTCGGCCGGGCCGTGCGGCTGTGCCCCGAACTGCACATGGCCCTGCGCGACCCCCGGCCGTCCGGCATGGTGGTGGACACGGCGTGGGCGTTCGGCTTCCTGCGCCGGTCCGCGCCGCTGCTCCAGGCCGCCGGGTACGGCGTCAGCCTCCCCGCGTGGGCCGGGCGCAAGGGGCTGGGCCTGCGGCTGACCACCCGTTCCCGCACGGCGACGCCGTCGCGGGCGGCGGCCGGCCAGGGGTTCGGCCTCGGCGAGCTGGTCGACTTCAAGGTCGATCTCGCCGTCGGCGATCACACGATCAGCGAGGAGGAGCTGGAGGAGCTGGCCCGGCTGAAGGTCCCGCTCGTCCGCGTGCGCGGTCAGTGGGTCGAGCTGGACGACCGCCAGCTCAAGGCCGCCCTGTCGGTGCTGGAGCGGCGCAGGTCGGGGCAGATGACCGTCGCCGAGGTGATCCAGGAGGTCGTCGGCGGCGGCGAGGAGGAGCTGCCCCTGATCGGCGTGGACGCCGACGGCCCGCTCGGGGACCTGCTGTCCGGCGAGGCCGAGCGGCGGCTGTCGGCCCTGGCCACCCCTCAGACCTTCAACGGCAGCCTGCGCCCCTACCAGGAACGCGGCCTGTCATGGCTGAGCTTCCTGTCCGGCCTGGGCCTCGGCGGCATCCTGGCCGACGACATGGGATTGGGCAAGACCGCCCAAACCCTGTCGTTGTTGCTGGAGGAGCGCACCTCCGGCGGGGCGGTGGCGCCGACGTTGCTGGTGTGCCCGATGTCGCTGGTGAGCAACTGGCACAAGGAGGCCGAGCGGTTCGCGCCCTCGCTGCGCGTGTACGTCCACCACGGCGGCACCCGCAAGCGCGACGAGGAGCTGGCCGAGACGGTGCGCGAGGCCGACCTGGTCCTCACCACCTACGGCACGGCGCTGCGCGACGCGCCGGTCCTGGCCGGGTTCACCTGGGGCAGGGTGGTCTGCGACGAGGCCCAGGCGATCAAGAACAGCGCCGCCCGGCAGGCCCAGGCCGTGCGCTCCATCCCGGCGCGCACCCGGCTGGCGCTGACCGGCACCCCGGTGGAGAACCACCTGGCCGAGCTGTGGTCGATCATGGAGTTCTGCAACCCCGGCCTGCTCGGCCCGGCCAAGCGGTTCCGCGACCGCTACCAGGAGCCCATCGAGGCCCGCGGAGACCAGGACGCCGCGCGCGCGCTCAAGCGCGCCACAGGCCCGTTCGTGCTGCGGCGCCTCAAGACCGACAAGACGATCATCTCCGACCTGCCGGAGAAGCTTGAGATGAAGGTGTGGTGCACGCTCACGCCCGAGCAGGCCAGCCTCTACCAGGCCGTCGTCAACGACATGCTCGCCCGCATCGACGACAGCGAGGGGATCGAGCGGCGCGGCAACGTCCTGGCGACCATGACCCGCCTCAAGCAGGTGTGCAACCACCCCGCCCACCTGCTCAAGGACGGCTCCCGGCTCGCCGGGCGCTCGGGCAAGCTCGCGCGGCTGGAGGAACTGGCCGAGGAGATCGTCGAGGAGGGGGACAAGGCGCTTGTCTTCACCCAGTACGCCGAGTTCGGGTCGCTGCTGCAGCCCTACCTCGCCTCCCATCTCGACCGGCCCGTGCTGTGGTTGCACGGCGGGCTGCCCAAGAAGAGACGCGACGAGCTGGTCGAGCGCTTCCAGAACGACGAGGAGCCCATGGTCTTCCTGCTGTCGCTCAAGGCGGCGGGCACCGGGTTGAACCTCACCGCGGCCAACCACGTGATCCACGTGGACCGCTGGTGGAACCCCGCCGTTGAGGACCAGGCCACCGACCGGGCGTTCCGCATCGGCCAGACCAGGAACGTCCAGGTCAGGAAGTTCATCTGCGTGGGCACCCTCGAAGAGCGCATCGACGAGATGATCGAGCGCAAGAAGGCCCTCGCCGAGACCGTCGTCGGCGCCGGCGAAGACTGGATCACCGACCTGTCCACCGAGCAACTGCGCGAGCTGTTCCGCCTGAGCCCGGAGGCGGTGAGCTGAGATGCCGGTGTCCCCGAGGTCCGGCCCGAAGGCGGTGAGCTGAGATGCCCCTGGGCAAGGACGGCTGGTTCGAGGCCGCCGCGCCGATCAAGGTGGAGGGCGGCATCCAGGCGCGCAGCAGGCGCGGCTCGATCGGCGAGCAGTGGTGGTCGCGCAGGTTCATTGACATTCTCGAACGCGTCTGCGACGCCGGACGGCTCAGCCGCGGGCGCTCCTACGCGAGGAAGGGCCAGGTGCTGTCCATCGACCTGGCGGCCGGGCGGGTCGAGGCGGCGGTCCAGGGGTCGCGGCCGGCCCCCTACCACGTCTCGATCCGCATCCCCGCCTACGGCGCGGGCGCCTGGGCCGCCGTCCAGGACGCCCTGGCCGGGCAGGCGCTGTACCGCGCGAAGCTCCTGGCGGGCGAGATGCCTCCCGAGATCGTCGGGGTGTTCGACGACCTCGGGCTGCCGCTGTTCCCCTCCGGCGCCGCCGAGCTGGACATGGACTGCTCGTGCCCCGACTGGGGGTCGCCGTGCAAGCACCTGTCCGCCGTGCTCTACCTGCTCGGCGAGGCGTTCGACCAGGACCCGTTCTTGGTGCTCGCCTGGCGGGGACGGGCCAAGGAGCCGCTGCTGGAGGCCCTGCGGGGGACGCCGGACGAGGAGGAGGAGCCGCAGGACCCGCTGCACGTGGACGACGTCCCGTTCGCCGAGCGCACCGGCGACTTCTACGCGTCATCGGTGCCGCTCGGCCGCCTGCGCCCCCGTCCCGGCGGGGCCGCCGCGCCGCCGGAGCTGCTGCTGCGCGCCCTGGAGCCGCCCGCCGTGAAGGTACGCCACATCCCTCTGCTGGACATCCTCCGCCCCGCCTACCGCCGGCTCGGCGACCCCGGCTGAGGCCGCCCTCCGCGCGGAGGGGGCCCGCCCCAAGCCCGGCCACGGCGATCTCCGCGTGAGCGCGGGACCGGCGCCGGCCACGGCGAGTCACCGCCGGGCCGGCGCCGGGCCGCCGGCCGCTTCGTCAGGAGCGCTTCCAGAAGGACGCGCGCTGGGCGCGGGGCCGGCCCGCGGCGGACCCGGTGGTGCCGGCCGACGTGCCGTCGCCGCTCAGGGCGGTCAGCCGTTCGACGGCGCGGCGCCACAGGGCGTCGACGTCGGCGGCCGGGTCGCCCTCGCAGGCCGACAGGTCGCGGGCCAGCGCCGACAGCTCGTTCTCCCCGCCCACGTAGGCCGCCAGCGCGGCCAGGCGGCTGCCCAGGTCGGCCAGGTAGCGCCTGCGCTCGGGCGCGGCGAGCGCCTCCTGCTCGCGCAGCCGTGCCAGCTCGGCGGCCAGTTGCGGCCGGACGATGTCCGGCGAGTGCGGGACCGGCGGCGCGGGGGGCGCCATCCTCGGGCTCGACGGCCGCGCGAACATCGGGCCGCGCGGCGCGCCCGACGGGACGGCGAACGGCCCTCCTCCGAACGCCGCGTCGCCCACCGGCGCACCGGCCGCGCCGCCGCCCGCCATGAGCGTGCCCTCCCCGCCCATGACGCTGAAAACGGCGGGCGCGGAGGCGGCCATCGGCGCGGCGGCGATGGGCGCGGCGAAGCCGGGCGCCTCCCAGCCGCTGGGCAGCTCCACCGGCTGCACCACCCGGTGCCGCGGCCCGCCCTCGGCCACGACCCGGGTGTCCACGGCCACGAACGCGGTGAACCGGCACAGCACGCCGTGCCGCAGCGAGGCGGCGACGATGTCGTGCTCCAGGGCG
The DNA here is from genome assembly GCF_040607455.1 of Sphaerisporangium sp. NPDC005289. Classification (NCBI taxonomy): domain Bacteria; kingdom Bacillati; phylum Actinomycetota; class Actinomycetes; order Streptosporangiales; family Streptosporangiaceae; genus Sphaerisporangium; species Sphaerisporangium sp. NPDC005289. The sequence continues at coordinate 69,667 of NZ_JBEXGS010000010.1, read as the reverse complement.
TGCTCGCCGACCGCGTAGCGGTCCTCCAGCCGGCGCAGGTGGGCCCGCGCCCAGATGGCCCGCGGCGCGTCCCCCTCGGCGGGCCGGCCCTCCAGCCGCTGCTCCCACGGGCCGCCGTCCTCGCGCAGGCCGTGGACGGTCAGCGCCCCGCGGGAGGCGCCCCGGTACCGCCCGTAGACGGTGAGCGGCACGCCCGAGTACAGCGAACCCAGATGGGTCACGCTGCCCGCCACCACCTCCAGCCCCTCGGCCTTCAGCGACAGGCCGGTGACCAGCGGCGACCCGATGCGGCGGTGGATGTGCTCCATCGCCTCGTCGAGACGGTCCTCCGACTCCACCAGCTCGCAGCGGCCCGCGCCGAGCCCGGCCAGCCGGCCGAGGAACCCGGCGTTCACCGCCCGGTCGATGCCGACGGTGTGCACGCGCACGGCCGCCAGCCGCGAGCCGAGGCGTTCCAGGATCTGGTCCTCGTTGCCGACCTGCCCGTCGGTGACCAGGACGAGCACCCGTTCCCTGCCGGGGTCCTCCAGCAGGCCGAGCGCCTCCTCCATCGGCTGCAGCATCTCGGTGCCGCCCCGCGCCTCCAGCCGGGCCAGGTGCTCGACGGCCCGGTAGCGGTTGCGGTCGGTCGCCGGGACCAGGCCCGCGTCCACGCCGAGGGGACGCTCGACGACGCTGTCGAAGGACAGGACGGCGAACCGGTCGGCGGAGGACAGGGTGTCGACGATGCGCGCCGCGGCCCGCCGGGCGGCGACCATCTTCCACCCGGTCATGCTGCCCGAGCGGTCCAGCAGCAGCGCCACGTCTCTCGGCCCGCGACGGGCGTCGGTCCGCGCGGGCGGGAGCACGGTCAGCACGAACGTGCCGTCCCCGTCGGCCTCCCCGTCGATCTCGGCGTCGACGCCGTCGGCTCCGGTGTCGGCTCCGGTGTCGGCTCCGGTCTCGGCGGCGGGCGCCGGTCGGCGGGTCTCTCCGTCGGGGACGAGGGTCAGGGCGCTGGAGGCGTCGAACGACAGGCGCAGGACGAAGTCACGGTCGAGGCGCTCGCCGGGCAGCAGTCGCACGACGCCCTCCTCCTGGGAGACGACGTGCAGGCTGGAGCGCATCTCGGTCAGGTCGAGCCCGGCGGGGTCGACGCGGGCCGTCAGTGCCAGCCGCACCGGGTTCGGGAAGCCCGGCAGCAGCACCGGCGGGGTGATCCGCGAGGCGTCCGGGACGGCGTCGGTGTCGGCGGACACGCCGTCCCCGGCGGCGAGGTCGGGAAGCGGCGTGCCCGGGATGTAGCGGGGCGCCACGACCAGCGGGAAGCGGAAGGTCGCCGCGCCGTCCTCGTACGGGAGAGGCTGGCTGAGCGTCAGCCGCACCGTCACCCGCTCGCCGGGGACGATGTTGCCGACCCGCATGGTGAAGACGTCCGGGCGCTCCTCCTCGGCGATGGCGGCGCGCTGCCCTCGCGCGATGGCGCGGTCGTAGTCCTGGCGGGCCTGGCCGCGCTCCTTGAGCACCCCCTCCACCACCCGGTCGTCGGCCTCCATGCGGAAGGCCGTCACCGCGGCGCGGTCGGGCAGCGGGAAGATGTAGGTCGCCTCCAGGGGCACGTCATGCGGGTTGCGAAAACCCTGCGTGACCTCCACGCCGCAGGTCAGCGCGGTGATGTTCGCCTCGACCTCGACGCTCTCCAAGGGCAGGTTCCCCTTGCCGGTGCTCAGGGCCCCGAGCCCCGCGTCGGGCGCCGGGGCGTACTCGCCGGGCTTCAAGGATGTGATCTGCACAGTCATGATGACGACCTTTCGGGCGGAGACTGGTCGAGGCCGGCGGCCGGGGCGGCATGCCCGGGGGCGCCGGAAGGCAGGAGGCCGCGGTCGTGCAGCAGGGCGAGCAGCGGTGCGGCGGCCTCCCGCAGCGCGGCGATGTCGCCGGGGGCGGGAGGCCGCCCTTCGAGCAGGAGCGTGACCCCGGGCGCGAGCCGCACGCCGTGCACCAGGTCATCGGCGGGCGCGGCGGCGGGAACGACGCCCGGCCACCGGCCCGCCGGGCGGGGCAGGGCCTGCTCGGGAGCGAAGGGCGCCGCGAGGAAGTCCGGCGGCGTGGCCTGCCCTCCTGGCATGCCCGGCCCCCCGGGCGCCACCGGCGGCCCCCCGTTCGCCGCCTGCGGACTCCCGCCGCTCGGCACCGGCGACCCCGTCACGCCCGCGGTCGCCGGCGTGCCGGTTTCGCCTTCCGTGGCCGGCGTGCTCCTTCCGCTTCCCGCCGCGAGGACGGCGGCGACGCGCCCGTGGGCCGGAGCCGCGGCCGGGTCCGTCGCGGGCGTGCGGGTTCCCGCGGCGGCCGGGCGGGCCGCCCAGAAGCGCGGCCGGGCGCGGGGGGAGTCGGACGGCGGGTCTCCGGCCGGGTCACCGGTGGGGTCCCCGGTCGAGTCCTCGGCCGGATCGCCGGTCGGCTCAACGGCCGGCTCGCCGGTCGCGCTGGGCCGGGACGCGGCGGGAACCGGCCGCCCGGCCGCGTCGACGATCTGCTCCAGCGCCGTGTCGGTCGCGCCGGCCAGCTCGGCCTGGATGTCGGCGATGGACCGGCCCTCGGCCTGCAGGCGCTTGACGGCGACCAGCTGGAGCAGGTGACGTCTGCCGTACAGCGCGACTCGGCCGCGGCGGGTGAGCGGCGGGTCGAGCAGGCCGATCGTGGTGTACCAGCGGATGAGCCGCTCGTTGGGCACGTCTCTGACCCGGCCGTTGGGCCGCCGCGGCGAGGACGGCAGCAGGTGCGCCGCGTGCTCCGCCAGCTCGCCGATCGTCCAGGTGTCACTCATGCTTCCATGCTGACACTGCAACTATGACACTGTCAATGTTTAGCGCTTCGGGAGACCGGTTAGGGCGTTCTAGGTAGCCAGGTAGAAGGCCGTCGATCATTCTTGAGGGGAAGATGCTTCATGGCCCAGATCACCAGCCCGCTCCCGAGCGACAAGCAGAAGATCGCGGGCGATGCGCTGCAGGGAGCTCTCATCGACCTGCTCGACCTCTCGCTCGTGGGCAAGCAGGCGCACTGGAACCTGATAGGCCGCAACTTCCGTTCGCTGCACCTGCAGCTGGACGAGATCGTGGCCCTGGCGCGGACCGGTGCCGACAGCGCGGCCGAGCGGGCGGTCGCCCTGGGCGTCAACCCGGACGGCCGCGCGGCGACCGTCGCCCGCGACACCCAGATCAGGCGGTTCGACGCCGGATACATCGAGGACGGCAAGGTGGTCGCCGCGTTCACCGACATCCTCGGCGAGATGATCGCCCGGATGCGCGAGCGCATCGCCGCCACCGAGGAGCCGGACCCGGTCACCCAGGACCTCCTCATCCAGATCACCGAGGGCCTCGAGAAGCAGCACTGGATGATCCAGGCCCAGCGCTGACCCCGGCCGGGCTCGCGGCGGCGGCCGTGAGCACCCCGGCCCGGCTCGCGGTGGCTGCCGCAGGGACCACTGGGCCCGCTCACCGTGGCGGCCGCAGGGACCACTAAGCCCGGCTCACAGCAGCCGCCAGGCGAGGTGGGCGACGGGCGGGCCGGCGCCCAGGAGGGCGCGGAGGGCGTCCCAGCGCGCGGCGCCGGCTCTGGCGCCGCGCACCAGGCCCACCTCGACGAGGGCGCGGGCCCAGGCGTCCTCGTCCGCGCCGGCCGCCCGCTCAAGAACGTCGAGCGCCGTCCGCCCTGCCGCGGATCCAGGACGACCCGGGTCGTCCGGTGGTGGCGATGATTCCGAGATCACCGGAAATGCCGGAGTGAATGGCGCTTCCTGGCCGGGCGTGTCCGGCGTGGCGGGGCGGTCGCGGGGGAGTGGCGGGCCGTCCAGTTCGCGGGCGAGCAAGGACAGCAGATGCGGCCAGCGGATGGCGAGCACCGCGAGCTTCGCGACCTCCTCGTCGGTCGCCTTCGCCGCCCCGGCCAGGGCGCGCCGGTAGGTCACGAAGGAGTAGAACCGAAAGACGTTCACATACCGCTTGAGCTCCCGGGGGTTGCTCAGCGTGAGGACGGGCAGCACCCGCGCGATCGCGGCGTAGGCGTTCTCGTCGCTGTAGAGGTCGTCGTAGACCCGGTCCGCCGCCAGGCGCGTCGCGGCCGACAGTCCGCCGATGGCGTCGCCGTCCGCCGCGCCCACCTGGTCCTGCGCGTCACGCGCGACGATGTCCAGGTCGCCGGCCGTCGGGCCCATCGCCCTGATCGCCGCCTCGACGCGGTCCACCAGCCCCGGGTCGGCCCTGACCTCCGGCTCGGCCCTCCCGGACAGGCGCACCTCCCTTCCGCCGCCCCGGGGGCCGCGGGCGGAGCGCGTGGAGCGCGGTGGGCCCGGGACCGGCGCGCCGTCCCCGAGGCTCGGGTACGGGCGCGTGGTGTGCCGTGGGCGTGGGGCGGTTCCGCCGTCCCGGGAGGCCGGGTGCGTGGTGAGCGGTGGGCTCGCGGCCGGTTCAGGCGCCGGCGGGTGGTCCGGGCCGGGCGGAGGGCCGGAGCGCCGGTCGTCCGGGGGGCTCGCGGCCGGGGCGGGCACTTCCAGCAGGGCGCGCAGGTAGGCGGGCAGCCGTTCGCCGTCGTCGAGCATGGGGACGCTCAGCGGAAGCTGCACGATCTTCTCCAGGAAGCGCCACCCGAGACCGGAACGCTCCTCGGCGGAGGCGGGGAGCGAGCGGGCGAGGTCCCGGTAGGCCACCTCGACATGCGCGGCCACGACCTCCGGCTCCATGGCCAGGACGAACACGCAGTTGGGGAACTCCCCGGCGAGGAACAGGTTGACCGCCTCGATCACCTGGGCCACCGTCCCCGGCGAGCAGCGGTCCAGGTCGTCCACGAACACCAGCAGCGGGCGCTCCTCGGTGGCGACCATGCCGAGCACCCGCCGCATGTCGGTCTGCACCAGGTGCAGGAACCCGGTCCTGGCCCGGTACCCCGGGTCGGGCGACAGCTCCGTGCCCGCGCCGGGCCCGCCGCCGAGTAGATCGGGCTGGCGGACGAGCCGGGTGAACGCGGTGTCGGCCGACTCGCCCATGAAACGCGCGAGCCGCACTCCGGCGGCGAACAGGACGAGGAACGAGCCGCCCGACCCGACGGCCGCGGCCGTGCCGCGCAGCAGTGAGCCGGCCGCGGGCACCAGGGCCGACGCGGCGAGCGAGGCGCCGGTGACCAGCAGCGTCGCCAGGAAGGCGAGGGCGACCGGGAGCAGGCGGGTCGCGGCCAGCCGGTAGGCCCGGCGGCGCACCTCCTCCCTGTCGACCCGGGCGAGGTTGAGCGCCAGCCAGAAGCGCTCACGCTCGCCGCGCGGGAGCCGGCAGGTGATCTGGCTGATGATCTCGTGGGCCAGACCGGCCCACACCTGCTCGCCGCTCTGGTACATCCACGGGTTGAACCACACGGTCGGCCGCCAGTCGGCGTGCCGCAGGGGAAGCTCGCCGGGGACCGCGTACTCCCGGCCCCCGGACTCGGCCCGCCTGGCACGCGAGAGCACCTCCGCATTGGTCACCCGCCCCGCAGAGCCACCCGCCCCCTCGCCCCTCGACCCGCGCCCGCCCCACCCTCGGCCGCGTGCGTGACCGGGGCGGCCGCGGCGTCCTGGTCCGCGGGGAGGGAGGTCCTCCGCCGGGGTGGCGAGGTGGATCGCGGCGGGGCGGTCCTCGGCCGCGCCCGGGTCGAGCAGGTCCTGCACCATGCGCATCAGCGACGTCTTGCCCGCGCCCCACGGCCCTTTGACGCCGATGGTCAGCGGCGGCCGCGTCTCCGGGTGGCGGACGAACGCCGCGATCGCCTCGGCGTGCACCCGGTGGCCGAGCCGGTCCCGCAGGGTCCACCGGTCGCCGGTCAGCCGGGCACGAGGCTGGACGGCGCGCCGTGCGGCCCGCCACCGGCGCAGCCCCGCCGAGACCCGTGCCAGCTCCCGCGCGTCGGGCCGGCCGGCGAGGGCGGGACGCACCGCCGGATCGGCGAACGGCGTGTCCTCGCCCAGCAGTCCCCACGCGGCCAGCTCCCCGAGCGCGTGCGCTTCGCGCGTGCCGGCGGGGGCGTCCTCCATGAGCAGGGCCGCCGTCTCGGGCGTGAGCGGCTCGTCCTCGGTGAGGAGGGTCGCCCGGCGCAGCAGCAGCCTCGCCGGCTCGCTCAGGTGCACGTCGTAGACGCGGCCGACCAGCTCGCGGGCCGAGGCGGGGGCGACCGTGTCGCCGGTGGCCGCCAGGCGGGCGAGCGTCGCGGCGAAGGCGGGGCCGAGGTCCCCGGCGGGCCGCCGGGCGCGGGCGACCTCGATCAGCTCGCCCTCGCCGTAGGTGAGCAGGTACGGCCGCCGGTCGGCGCCGAGGTCGGCGCAGCGCTCGTCGGCGTACCGGTACAGGTCGCCGACGGACACGGCGCCGTCCCGGTCCAGGTCGGCCTCGCCGGACAGGATGCCGTCGGCCAGGATCGCCGTGAGCGACACCGCGCCGCCGGGACGCTCGCCGGGCATGGTGGCGCTGGTGGTGAGCGCGGCGGCCGCGGCGACCGGCTCGCCCCGGACGTGCAGGCGGGTCACCGTCTCGTGCGGGTGGCCGGGCCCGGCCGTGACCAGCCAGCCGAAGTCGACGATCAGGAGCAGCGCCGCCCCGTCGGAACGCTCGACGCGGCGCGCGAACTCCCCCATCAGCGCGCCGAACTCGCCCGGCCCCCACCCCGACTCGGTGGACCAGCGGACCAGGAGCAGGTCCCCCGGCTCGACGGCGTCCAGGAACGCGCCCACCCTGGTGTGGTCGTCCGCGTCGCACTCGGCGGTCTGGACGGCGTACCCCTCGCCGGTGAGGGCGTGGACGAGCCGGCGGTCGGCCGCGCCGCCCGCCCTCGCCGAGCCCCGGCCGTCGCGGTCGAGGAAGACCAGCGCCTTGCGGTTCCTGATCTTCGGGGCGGGCGGCGCTAGAACGGTCGTCGTGGTCATCGGCTGCTCCCATGGCCGGGCGGCGGGGTCCAACACCCCTGGACCGGCGGGCCGCGTGACGCGGCGCGGCCATGATGGTCCCGAAGGCCCGGCCGACCCTAGGCGGGGCACGAGCCGCCACGGCCGGCCCTTTGCGCGATGTTTGCCCTCTCCGGGCCCGGCGCCCGTCCGCCCTGCGGCCCAGTGACGGACGGGCCCCGGCCCCGGAGACGGCACTCGTCCCACCCGGGGCGTACGGCGCCCGGGAGGGGCGGGGTCAGAGGGAGCGGGACCAGTATTGTTCGGTGACCTTGGTGCCGTAGGCGCGCTTGGTGCACTGCTCGTCGAGGGTGAAGCCGGCCCGCTGGTAGACGCGGCGGGCGGTGGCCAGTTCGTCGACGGTCATGAGCACGATGCGCTCGTAGCCGGTCCGCTTGGCGAAGGCCAGGCATTCCTCGACCAGCCGGCCGCCGATGCCCATGCCGCGCGCGGACGGCTCGACCAGCAGCAGGCGGAGCTGGGCCGTGCGGTCGTCCTTCCTGACGCAGAACACCGAGCCGGCGGGCTCGCCGTCCACCTCGGCGATCCAGACGGCCTCGCGCCGCGGGTCGTGGTCCTCGACGTACTCGGCGACGATGCGGGCGGTCAGCGCCTCGAACGTCTCGTCCCAGCCGTGCTCCTCGGCGTACAGCACGCCGTGGCGGTGGACGATCCAGCCGAGGTCCCCGGGCCGGGGCGGGCGGATGACATAGCGGTCCGGGGCGGGCCGGTCGGCGAGGACCTGCCGCACGGTGGTCATGGCGGCGATGAGGCGCCGCCGGTCCTCCTCCGAGAGAGGTTCGAGCAGGGCGCGCACCCCGGTGGCCGATGCGTCGTCCAGCGTCCGCCAGACCGCCTGGCCCCGCTCACCGAGCCGGACGACCTGCCGCCGGGCGTCCGCGGCGGAGCGCTCGCGCGTGACCAGGCCGTCGGCCTCGAACCGGGCGAGCATGCGGCTGAGGTAGCCGGCGTCCAGGTCGAGCATCCTGCGCAGCTCGCCGGTCTCTGTCGCGTCCTTCTTGCCCAGCTCGTAGAGCACCCTCGCCTCGGTGAGGGAGTACGGCGTGTCGTGCATTCCGGCGCCCAGGACGCCGATGAGGCGGGTGTAGAAACGGTTGAACCCGCGCACCCGGCCGACGAGCTCCTCCATACCGTTGCTCCAATCAAGTAATTCGTTGACAGAGTCAAACATAAGGACGGGTCGTGCGTCCAGACCCGATCACTCCCGGCCGCTCTCCGCGCCCGGTGACGCGGGGCGGCACGGGGACCCCGATCAAGGTCGGAGCGGGTGCGTGACGGTATCGTCGATCACATGACATCCGGGCGCGAGCTGCTCTACATCGGCGGATACACACCGGCCACCGGGGGGACGGGCCCCGGCCTGAGCGTCGTCCGCAGGGAGGCCGACGGCGCCCTGCGGGCCCTGGCCGAGACCGAGGCCCCCGGACCGTCGTTCCTGGCCCTGCACCCCCGGCTGCCCGTGCTGTACGCGGCGCTGGAGTGCGAGGAGGGCGGAGTGGCCGCCTACTCCGCCGACCCGCAGGGTCCCGCGCCGCTCGCCGACGGCACGAGCGGCGGGTCCTACCCCTGCCATCTGGCCGTGGATCCGACCGGCACCTGGCTCGCGGTCGCCAACTACGGCGACGGCACGGTGGCGGTCTACCGGCTCGGCAGCTCCGGCCTGTTCCAGGGCCCGCCCAAGCTGTTCCCCCACGAGGGCCACGGCCCCGACCCGGCCCGCCAGGCCGAGCCGCACGCCCACCAGGCGGTGTTCGGTCCCGGGGCCGTGCTGCACGTCACCGACCTCGGCACCGACGAGGTGCGGCGCCACCTGCTCGGCGGCGGGCCCGCCGAGCACCCGGAGGGCCCGGTGCGGCTGAAGCCGGGCAGCGGGCCGCGCCACATGGTCCACCGCGAGGGCCGCTGGTACGTGGGCTGCGAGCTGGACGGGACGGTCGCGGTCTACGACGCCTCCTGGCGCGAGCTCGCGCGCACCCCGGCCAGCCACGTGACCGGGCCGAACTACGTCTCCCACGTCGAGCTGTCCGCCGACGGCCGGCACCTGTACGTCGCCAACCGCGGGCCCGACACCATCGGCGTCTTCGAGGTGGGGCCCGAGGGCGGCGAGCCGGCCGCGCTGACCCAGGTGGCCGAGGTCGGGTCGGGCGGCCTGTGGCCGCGCCACTTCGCCGTGGCGGGCGAGCGCATGTACGTCGCCAACCAGCGGTCGGACGCGGTCGCGACCTTCGAGCTGCGCGACGGCATCCCCGTGCCCACCGGCGAGGTCTACAAGATCGGCAGCCCTTCCTGCGTACTCGCCCTGTCGATCTGAGTCGCACCGGTAGGGTGAGATTGGCCTCCCACCGCTTGGTCTAGACCAATTAGGCGGGCTGGGGCAAAATCTGTACGTCGGCGGCCACAGGAGCCCGCGAAGCGTCCACGGCGGCCATGCATCTCACCCGTAACCTCAATGCGTACCCCATCGGGAGGAACCCGTCATGCGTATCGGCGTGCTCACAGGAGGCGGAGACTGCCCCGGACTGAACGCGGTCATCCGCGCCGTCGTCCGCAAGGGCATCGGCGTCCACGGCCACGAGTTCGTGGGCTTCCGTGACGGCTGGCGCGGCCCGCTCGAGGGCGAGACGATGCCGCTGGAGATCTCGACCGTGCGCGGCATCCTCCCGCGCGGCGGCACGATCCTCGGCTCGTCGCGCACCAACCCCATCAAGATCGACGGTGGGGTCGACCGCATCAAGCAGAACCTGGCGGACACCGGCGTCGACGCGCTGATCGCCATCGGCGGCGAGGACACCCTGGGCGTCGCCAAGCAGCTGTTCGACCGCGGGGTCAACGTCGTCGGCGTGCCCAAGACGATCGACAACGACCTCAACGCCACCGACTACACCTTCGGCTTCGACACGGCCGTCAACATCGCCACCGAGGCGATCGACCGCCTGCACACCACGGCCGAGTCCCACCACCGCGCGCTGATCTGCGAGGTCATGGGGCGGCACGCCGGATGGATCGCCCTGCACGCCGGCATGGCGGGCGGCGCCAACGTCATCCTGATCCCCGAGAAGCCCTTCGACATCGACAAGGTCTGCGAGTACGTCGAGAGCCGCTTCAAGATCCGCTACTCGCCCATCATCGTGGTCGCCGAGGGCGCGCACCCGGTCGAGGGCCAGATGGCGCTGCAGGCCGGCGAGCTGGACGCCTTCGGCCACGTCCGCCTCGGCGGCATCGGCGAGCAGCTCGCCCGCGAGATCGAGAAGCGCACGGGCAAGGAGGCCCGCACGACCGTGCTCGGCCACGTCCAGCGCGGCGGCACCCCGAGCGCCTTCGACCGCGTGCTCGCCACCCGCTTCGGCCTGCAGGCGATCGACGCCGCCCACGAGGGCGACTTCGGCAAGATGGTCGCGCTGCGCGGCACCGACATCGTCCGGGTCGGCCTGGACGCCGCCACCTCCGAGCTGAAGACCGTGCCGGTGTCCCGCTACGAGGAGGCCGAGGTCTTCTTCGGCTGATCCGCCCCGGGTCGCGCCGGCGGGCCCGCGCCGGCAGCGCCGGCCCGCCGCACGGCACGCCCGCGTGCGTCCACCGCCCCGGCCGTCACGGCCAGGGGCGGTTTTCCTTGTCCGCCTTTCGCGTGGGTCGCGTCTCAGGGCTCCCGCCCGTCACGCCGCTGGAACAGGGACCCGGCGCCCGGCGGCTGCGGCCGGGACGGGGGCGCCGCCACCGGGGCGGGGGCGCCGGCCCGCGCACGCTGCTCCTCGATCTGGGCGAGCAGCCTGGTCTCGCTCTCCAGTTCCTCCCGGGACGGCGCCAGCGTCACCACCAGCAGCAGGACCAGGGTGACCAGGCTGATCCCGATGAGGAGCGGCAGCAGGAAGCTCATGGCGGTCGCGCCGGCGAGCGCCTGGCCGGTGTTGGAGCGATCCACTGTGACGCTGAGCGAGAACATGCCGGTGTAGTGCATGCCGGTGACCGCGACGCCCATGATGAGCGCGGCGCCCGTGGTCGCGAGCAGTCCCTCCACCCGCAGGCTGAACCACAGCGCAACGGTCGAGGCCACCACCGCGATCAGCACCGACGCCGCGACCGGCAGCGCGGCGTAGTGCTTGACGGCGGCCATGTTCATGGCGGCCATGCCGAGGTAGTGCATGGCGGCGACCCCGAGCCCGGTGAGCAGCCCCGCGCCGAGCAGCGCGGGCAGGCGCTCGCCCGACCACGAGACCACGGCCAGGCCGACGCCGACGATGACGACGGCCACCAGGGCGGACACGATGGTGAGCGGGACGTCGTAGGTGATCGCCGTGCCCGGGACGCGGAATCCCATCATGGCGACGAAGTGCATCACCCAGATGCCGGTGCCGCCGAGCGCGAGCGCGGCGCCGGACAGCCACTGCAGGCGGGCGCCGCCGTGCGTCCCGCGTGCCCGGCTCGCCAGTAGCAGACTCAGAAATGATCCGATGACCGACATCACGTACGCGGCCAGCGGAGTGAATATTCCTTGCGCGAAGTGGTCAATATGCGACACTGGGCGTCCTTGAGGATAAAGATGATCTACGGCGGGTAATCCGGATCTTTCCGGATGATGAGCACTGCTCGGAACAGTAATCGGTCCAGCCGTTTCATGGAATTTCTTGAGCCCGGAAAGACGAGATCCCGGTGGCCGTTTCCGTCGGACGGCCCTCTCGCCGGGTCCGATGGCGGCCACCGCCGGCGGCGGACGGGACCGCCGGCCCTAGATAAGGGATAAATTGAGGGGTGCGCAGCGCGGGAGGACCTTCCGCCGGCACGTGTCCCCACCCGACTCCACCATCCCCGCCGGAGGCAGCCCCATGTCCGTCGTGCCCCCGTCAGCTCTAGGTGAGCCCTGCGTGCTGCTCAAACTGGGCGAGGTCGTCCTCAAAGGCAGGAACCGCGAGCTGTTCGAGCGGCAGTTGCAGGCCAACATCAAGGCGGCGCTGAAGGGCTTCGGCGTCAAGGTCGACGTGCGGCAGCGCCACGGCGTCATCGCCATCCTGCTGCCCGAGGGAACCGGCGTGGAGACCGCCGACGCCATCGCCGAGCGTCTCACCGACGTGATCGGGCTGGTCTGGGTGCACCGGGCCTGGCGGGTCGCCAAGGACCCCGAGGCGGTCACCGCCGCCGCGCTCGAACTGGTCGCCGGCCGCCCCGAGGTCGAGCGCCGCGCCACCTTCGCCGTGCGCTCCCGCCGCCGCGACAAGCGCTTCCCGCTGCGCTCCAACGAGCTCGACCGCATGGTCGGCGGCGAGATCAACGACAAGTACGGCCTGCCCGTGCGCCTGAAGAACCCCGAGCTCACCGTGAACATCGAGGTCGACAGGGACGAGGTGTTCGTCTTCACCGACGGCCTGCCCGGCCAGGGCGGCCTGCCGGTGGGCACCAGTGGGCGCGGCCTGGTGCTGATGTCCGGCGGCATCGACTCCCCGGTGGCCGCCTACCGCATGTTGCGGCGCGGCCTGCAGGTCGACTTCCTGCACTTCTCCGGCATCCCGTTCACCACCTCGGAGTCGATCTACAAGGCGTACGCCCTCGTGCGGGCGCTGAGCAAGTTCCAGGGGAACGCGCGGCTGTTCGTGGTGCCGTTCGGCAAGGCGCAGCAGTCGCTCAAGGCATCCGGCGCCGACCGCCTGCAGGTCGTGGCGCAGCGCCGCCTGATGCTCAAGACCGCGGAGGAGGTCGCCCACCGCCTGCGCCGCAACGTGCTGGTCACCGGCGACTCCCTCGGCCAGGTCTCCTCGCAGACCCTGCAGAACATCACGGCGCTGGACGACGCCGTGGAGCTTCCGATCCTGCGCCCGCTCATCGGCATGGACAAGACCGAGATCATGGCGGAGGCGCGGCGCATCGGCACCCTGCAGATCTCCGAACTGCCCGACGAGGACTGCTGCACGTTGCTGACCCCGCGCCGCGCCGAGACCGCCGCCAAGATCGCCGACCTGCGGCAGATCGAGAAGCGCCTGGACGCCGAGGAGCTCGCCGTCCAGCTCGCCGACTCCATCCAGGAGTACAAGCTGGACGGCGCGCCCGTGGGCGTCCGTCGGAGCCCGAACGCCGCGGACGCCCTGGACGCCGCGCCGGCCGCAGATGCCGCGCCCGCAGTGGACGCCGCGCCGGCCGCGCCCGCCGCGGTCTGACCGGCCGGCGCCGGCCGTTCTAGACCACCGGGGCGAGCTTGGTGGCCAGGGTGCGGTTCATCAGCGGGGGGAAGTCGCGCGCGATGGCGGCCAGTTCGGCCAGGTCGCCGTCCACGAGCGCCTGGGGGCCGTCGCAGAGCGCCTGCTCGGGGGTCGGGTGCACGTCGATGATCACACCGTCGGCCCCCACGGCGATCGCCGAGCGGGTCAGCGGGAGCACCAGGTCGCGGCGGCCGCCCGAGTGCGAGGGGTCGACGATGACCGGCAGGTGCGACAGCCGCTGGGCCACCGGCACGGCCGAGATGTCCAGGGTGTTGCGCGTCGCGGTCTCGAACGTGCGGATGCCGCGCTCGCACAGGACGATGTCCAGGTTGCCGCGCTGGGCGATGTACTCGGCCGCCATGAGCCATTCCTCGATCGTGGCGTTCATGCCGCGCTTCAGCATGACCGGCCGGCCCACCGACCCGACGGCCTGCAGCAGCGCGAAGTTCTGCGCGTTGCGCGTGCCGACCTGGAGCATGTCGGCGTAGGAGGCGACGAGTTCGACGTCGTGGGCGTCCACCACCTCGGTCACGATGGGCAGTCCGGTCTCGGCGCGCACGTCGGCCAGGATGCGCAGCCCTGCCTCGCCGAGCCCCTGGAAGGCGTAGGGGGAGGTGCGGGGCTTGTACGCGCCGCCGCGCAGCAGGGTCGCGCCGGCGGCCTCGGCCATGCGGGCGGCGGCGAGCGTCTGGTCGGGGGTCTCCACGGCGCACGGCCCGGCGATCAGCGTGACCGTGTCCGGCCCGATCGGCACCCCGCCGACCCGGACCGTCGACCGGTCGGGATGGTTGTCCCGGCTCACGAGCTTGTAGGGGGTCGAGACGCGCATGACGTCGGCCACGCCGTTCATCCCGCCCAGGTTCAGGTTCATGAACTGGGCGATGTCGCCGACCAGGCCGATGATCGTCCGATTGACGCCACGGCTGACGAACGCATCACCGCCGGCCGTGGCGACGAGGTCGACGATGGCGTCGACGTCCTGCTGAGTGGCCCCGGGGGCCATGACGATGACCATGTGATGCCCTTTCTCCGGACCGCGGTCGCGGTCGAGGTGTTCGATACCGGAAAACGACGAAGGCCCCGGGTCCTGATCAGGACCCGGGGCCTTCGTCGACGTCTGGCGGTCAGCGCAGCGTCTGACGGCGATCGGCCGATTCCACGGGTCCGTCGCCATACCAAAACTCCAACGCGGTACGCATCGCCGCAAGCATAACCCATCCCCAGCGGTGGGCGGCGACGGCGCAGGTACGGCCGGCAGGGCCGTCCTGTGCGACCGAGGGCAGGGCCGTCCGTGGAGGGAACCGTCCGCGGGGGATGGGACCGCCGGGCGCTGCGCCGGCACGGCCGCCGGTGGATCGTCCGTGGGTGGATGGGATCGTCCCGCCGTCCGGGGGAGGGCCGCCACCCCGGGCGGGTTAACGGGGTGCCAATGCCGCGCGGCCGACAGCGCGATGGCAGGATTGCTGCGTGCCGGATCCAACCGAGGAAACTCGACTGCCCCCCGGGCAGTACGTCCCCCGTGGCCGACCGGTCCTCCACTACGGCCGGGTTCCCGGGTTCCGGCCGGAGAGCTGGAACCTGTCGGTCTTCGGAGCCACGGCGTCGGGGGAGGAGATCCGCTTCACCTGGCCGGAGTTCTCCGCCCTGCCGCGCGTGACCCTCATCGCCGACTTCCACTGCGTCACCAAGTTCTCGATCATGGGTAACGAGTGGGGAGGCGTGCCGGCCGGCGCCCTGCTGGAGGCCGTTCCCCCGGACCCCGGGGTCACCCATGTCATGATCTGGGGTGAGTACGGCTACAGCGCCAACCTGCGCCTGTCGGACTTCGCGCGCGACTCCACCCTGTTCGCCCTCGAACTGGACGAGAAGCCGCTGTCGGCCGAGCGGGGCTTCCCGGTGCGCGTCGTCGTGCCCCACCTGTACGCGTGGAAGAGCGTCAAGTGGGTGCGCGCCGTGGAGTACCTGGTCGCCGACCGCCGCGGGTTCTGGGAGGAACGCGGCTACCACAACTTGGGCGACCCCTGGCGCGAACAGCGCTACGCCTACCAGGAGGAACCCGGCGACGGCCCCGCCTGACCCCGCCGGCCGCCGTACGGAGAGGTGCTCGCGTGGCCGCCGCACAGCCGGTCGCGCGCCCTGGCCGGGCCGGTGCGGGCTTCGGCCCGCCTCTGACGCCGGCGCGGGCCCGCCGTCCGGTTCCCACACGATCACATCGGGTGACCGATTACGGTTGCCCGCATGCTGCACACCGGGTGGGCGCTGCTGTGCGTCCTCAGCGGCCTGGCCGGGTACCGCCTGGGCCGTCGCCGTCGCGGCGATGCGGGCGCGGGCGGCCGGGCGGGGGAGGGCGGCCCGGCCGGCGACGCCACCTTCGCCGCGCTGCACGTCGCCGCGATGGCCGCGCCCTACCTGCGGGCCGGGCTGTCGCGCGACTCCGCGCGCAGGGCCGTGCGCCACCTGCGCGCCCTGACCGGCACGGCCGCCCTCGCCGTCACCTCCACCGACCAGGTGCTCGCCTGGGACGGCGCGTGGGAGGCGCCCGGCGAGGCGCACGTGCGCGACCTCATCGGGCACGTCCACGGCATCCTCGCCGGTGGGCGGCCCCACCTGGTCGCAGGGGACGAGCTGTTCTGCGAGGCCGACGACTGCGCCATCCGCAGCGCCGTCGTGGTGCCGCTAACCGTGGACGGGCGGGTCATCGGCGCGCTGGCCGCCTACGACCCGCACGTCGGCGCACCCCTGGTGCGGGCGGTGACCGAGGTCGGCCGGTGGGCCTCCGGGCAGCTCGAACTGGCCGAGCTGGACGCCACCCGGCGGCGGGCGATGCAGGCCGAGACCCGGGCCCTGCGCGCGCAGATCTCCCCGCACTTCGTGTGCAACTCCCTGGCCACCATCGCCTCCTTCACCCGCACCGAGCCCGACCGGGCGCGCGAGCTGCTGCTGGACTTCGCCGACTTCGCCCGGCACGCCCTGCGCCGCGCCGGAGACTTCACCACGCTCTCCGACGAGCTGACCTGCGTCGACCGCTACCTGCTGCTGGAGCGGGCCCGCTTCGGCGACAAGCTGCGCTTCGTCGTGGACGTCGTCCCGGAGGTCATGCCGGTGCCGGTGCCGTTCCTGTGCCTGCAACCCCTGGTGGAGAACGCCATCACCCACGGCATCCGCCGCGGCGGCGGGTCGGGCGAGGTGAGCATCGTGGTGCGCGACGCGGGCGAGGAGGTCCACATCACCGTCGAGGACGACGGCGCGGGCATGGAGCCGGGCCGGGTGCGGCGCCTGCTGGCGGGCGAGCCGCCGAGCGGGGACGGCGGGGGCGGCATCGGGCTGGCCAACGTGGACGTGCGGCTGCGCCAGATCTACGGCCAGGAGTACGGGCTGGTGATCGACACCGCGCCCGACGAGGGCACCACGGTGCGCATGCGGGTGCCGAAAATCCGGCCAAACTATAACTGAAAGCATTCGGGTCGCCACTCAATGTCGATAGAGGGCTTGCCCGCGAGGCGGTCCTGACGGCAGTTTGGTCTCCATGCTCCGTGTCTTGGCGGTCGACGACGAGGTGCACGCGCTGTCGGAGCTGGCCTATCTCCTCCGGCAGGACAATCGCGTCGAGCAAGTGCTGACGGCCTCGGACGGGGTCGCCGCGCTGCAGGACATGGTCGCGATGATCGGTGCCGGCGAGCGGCTCGACGGCGTCTTCCTCGACATCCGCATGCCCGGCCTCGACGGCCTCGACCTCGCCCGCCTGGTCGGCGCCTTCCCCAGCCCGCCCAAGCTGGTCTTCGTCACCGCGCACGACGACCGCGCGGTGCAGGCGTTCGAGCTGGAGGCGGTGGACTACCTGCTCAAGCCGCTGCGTCCCGACCGGGTCGCCGAGGCGGTGCGCCGCCTGGAGCAGGCCGCCTACGGGCCCTGCGCCGCCGAGGCCGCGGAGGGCGACGTCATCCCGGTCGAGCTGAGCGGGCGCACGAGCTTCGTGCCGCAGCACGCCGTCGCCTACGCCGAGGCCAGCGGCGACTACGTGCGCCTGCACACCGCCGAGGGCACCCATCTGGTGCGCATGTCCCTGGCGGCCCTGGAGCGCCGCTGGGCGTCCTCGGGGTTCATCCGCGTGCACCGCAGCACGCTGGTGTCGGCGCGGCACGTCACCGAGATGCGCTTCGACGAGGGCCGCATCGTGCTTCGCGTCGGCGAGACGACGCTCCCGGTGAGCCGCCGCCACAGTCGCCGCGTCCGCGAGCAGCTCGTGCGGCAGTTCCGCGCCCCGCTGCCGCGCCCGGCCGACCTCCCGTCGCCTGCGGGCGGCCTGCCCCGCCCGCAGCCCGCCACCACCCCTCAGGACGGCGCTCCCGGCGACACCGCTCCGCATGACCCCGTGCCGCAGGAGCGCGCCCCACAAGACGGCGCCCCATAGGGCGCCGCCCTGTGGAACGGGCCACACGGCGGCCTCTGGAAGGCACCACAAGGTGCCGCCTGGAAGGCACTACAGGGTGGCGGCGGGTGGGGCAGTACAGGGTGGCCTTGGGGGGGCGCCACACGGTGCCCCCTGGAAGGCGCTGACACGGCGACCCGCTGGGAGGCGCGACGCGGTGCACCTTGGGAGGCGCTGACACGGTGACCCGCTGGGAGGCGCCACACGGTGCACCTTGGGGTGGCGGCACTGCATGCGACCCGTAGGACGGATGCCGCACGTGCCCCTTGGGACGACGCCACACGGCGTGGCGTAGAACGGCGTCCCGTACGGGAGCGGGCTGCGCGGGCGGCCCTCACGGAGGGCCCGGGGGTCCGCTGGGTGGGCGCTGGGTGTGGCGTGGGCGCCGCCGACCGCGCGTCCGGCGGCTGCGGGCGGCGAGCGGGCCCGGGCGCGAGCCCCCGTCCCGCCGCTCGTCGGACCAGGGACGCCGCTCGTCGCGCGGACACGCTCCGTACATCGATGACTACTGACCGCTCAGCGAGCGGCGCCCGAAGGGCCCGCGCGACCCAGATGACACGACGTAATGTCGTGCCCGTCGAAGAGCCACAGTGCGTGACCAGGGGGGACACCTGCCCCCTAAGGGCCGGACGGACCCTGGTCACGCGAACCCACCGGCGAACGCCGTGCCTGCGCGCCCGCGCGCCGGCCGGCGGACGCCGGGGTCGCCGGGCCCTCACCGGGGGGTAGGGCCCGTCGGCCCGGGCGGGGCGGGGTGTTCGCCGATCGGCCGCGAGGCCTACGCACGTGATCTGGCCCAAAGGGGGGCGGCCGGATCTCGTTGGCGAACACCCTGCCCGGCGCCGTGCCCCCGACGCCGGGCAGGCCGCCCGTTGCTCAGCGCGCATTCGCCCCAGGCTCGCCCGTTGCTCAGCGGGAGATCGTCGCAGGCTCGCCTCTTGCTCTGCGGAAAATCGCCGTCGGTTCGCCTGTTCAGTGCGGGGTCGCCGTCGGCTGGCCTGTGTTCAGTGCGGGGCCGTCGTAGGCCGGCCTGTGTTCAGTGTGAGGCCGCCGCTGCCGTCGCCGGCTCGCGGAGCTTCTTCAGGAGCTGGATGTCCTCGCGGTGTTTGTCGGCCTTGCCCGGCGTCTCGATGCAGAACGGGACCCCGGCGGCGACCGGGTGGCGCAGCAGCTCGGCGAAGGCGCCCGCGCCGATGTGACCGGCGCCGATGTTCTCGTGGCGGTCGCGCTTGGAGCCGCAGGCGTCCTTGGAGTCGTTGGCGTGCACCAGCTTCAGCCGGCCCGGCGCCACGGCGTGCAGCGCGTCGAGCATCTCGGCGACCCCGCCGGGCGCGGCGAGGTCGTGCCCGGCGGAGAAGGCATGGCAGGTGTCCAGGCACACGTTGGCCCGGGGGTGGTGTTCCAGGGCGTCCAGGTAGGGGGCGAGGTCCTGCACGGTGGCGCAGAGCATCTGCCCCTGGCCGGCCATCGGCTCCAGCAGCAGATCGGGCCCGTGCTCGGGGATCTCGTCCAGCAGCGGCAGCAGGTGCTCGTGGAGCTGGCGCATCGCGGCGTCGCGCGACTGGCTGACCGCCGACCCGGTGTGCACGACCACGCCGAGCGCGCCGATCTCGACCGCGCGCCCCAGCGCGTGACGGATGCTGGCGGTGGACTTCTCCAGCGTGTCGGCGCTCGGGGACCCCATGTTGACCAGGTAGGGCGTGTGGAGGAACACCGGGACGCCCGACTCGCGCAGCGCGGCGTCCTCGGCGGGCTTGCCGGCGTTGAGGGCCCAGCCGCGCGGGTTGGTCACGAACACCTGGATGATCTCGGCTTCGATCTCGGCCGCGTAGCGCAGGCCGCCCGTGGCCAGACCGCCCGCGACCAGCGCGTGGCCGCCGATGAGAGAGGTTGCCGTCATGATGCCTCCAGCTTATGGGAGCGGCCCGGATGCTCGGGGGAGGCGCCGGGCGGCCGTGACGGGCCCGCGCGGGCGGCGTTGGAGCATGACACGAAAAACCATGGCGATGCGTTGCCCCAGTTGGGAGATCCCGCCGCTGGACCGCGCCCGCCCGCGGCTGTTCACTGGCTGCCATGCCGAACGTGACACCCGGCTCTGACGGCCTGGCGGCCCTCAACGCGCTCAGCCCGCCGGAGGCCGAACGGGAACTGCTGAGCTGCTGCGCCGCGCCCGCGTTCGCGCGCCGCGTCGCCGCCGGCCTGCCCTACGCCGACGCCGCCGCGCTGGCGGCCGCCGCGCGGGAGGCCGTCCGCGGGCTGAGCTGGCCGCAGGTGCTGGAGGCGTTGTCGGCCCATCCCCGCATCGGCGACCGCGCCGCGGGCGGCGGGCGGGAGGCGTCCTGGTCGCGGGCCGAGCAGTCCGGCACGGCCGGCGCCGACCGCAGGGTGCTCGCCCAGCTCGCCGCGGGCAACGTGCTCTACGAGCAGCGGTTCGGGCATGTGTACCTGGTCTGCGCGACCGGGCTCACGGCGGAGGAGATGGCCGACCGGCTCATGGCCAGGGTGCGCAACGACGAGGAGACCGAGCGGGCCGTTGTGCGCGAGGAGCTGGCCGAGATCGCCGTGCTGCGGGCCGTCAAGCTCGCGACCGGCCCCGGCGACGGTGACGATCCCGGTAGTTCGAGTGACCCCGCCGACCCCGATCCCAGCGGTCCCGCTCCCGCCGACCCCGACCACGGCGGCCCCGATCCCGGCGGCCCCGGCGGCAGCGGTGGCCGTGACGGCGGCGGGTGGGCTTCCGGGGAGGGCCGCGGCGGAGCCGCCGGCCGCGACGGGCACGATGGGGAGGAGGGGAGGTGAGCCTGTCCACGCATGTGCTCGACTCCAGCAGGGGCCGGCCCGCGGAGGGCGTGCGGGTCACGCTTTTCCAGGGCGACCGGGTCGTCGGCACCGGCGTGACCGACGGCGACGGGCGCCTGGCCGACTGGCTGCCCGAGGGCGAGCCCGGCCGGGGCGTGCACCGCCTGGTCTTCGACACCGGGTCCTACTTCGCCGTGAGCGGCGTCGCGGCCTTCTACCCCGAGGTCGTGGTGACCTTCGCCATCGGCGACCCCGACGCGCACTACCACGTGCCGCTGCTGCTGAGCCCGTTCGCCTACTCGACCTACCGGGGGAGCTAGCGATGGCCGTCGTGCTCGGACCCAACCGCTACGGCAAGGCGGAGACCCGCGTCGTGCGCGTCACCCGCGACGGCGAGGTGCACCACCTCAAGGACTGCAACGTCGGCGTCTCGCTGTCGGGGGCGATGGAGGAGGTGCACCGGCGCGGCGACAACGCCGCCGTGCTGCCGACCGACTCCCAGAAGAACACCGTGTACGCCTTCGCCAAGAAGCACGGCATCGGGGAGATCGAGGAGTTCGCCCTGCTGCTGGCCCGCCACTTCGTCGGCTCGCAGCCCACGATCCACCACGCCCGGGTGGTGGTGGAGGAGTACTCCTGGAAGCGGCGCGGGCCGCACTCGTTCGCGCGTTCGGGCGGCGAGGTGCGCACGTGCGTCGTCCACCACGACCGGGACGGCGCCACCACGGTGGTGTCCGGCCTGCGTGACCTGGTGCTGCTGAACTCCACCGGCTCGGAGTTCCACGGGTTCGCGAAGGACGAGTACACGACGCTGCCCCCGGCCACCGACCGGGTCCTGGCCACCGCCGTGACCGCCCGCTGGCGGCACCTGCTCCCGGCCGGGGAGGAGTCCCGCGACTACGCCGAGTCCTACCGGCAGGCGCGGCGCTGCCTGCTGGACGCCTTCGCCGGCACCTACAGCCTCTCCCTGCAGCAGACCCTGTTCGCCATGGGCGAGCGCGTGCTGCGCGAGCGCCTGGAGATCTGCGAGGTGCGGCTGGAACTGCCCAACAAGCACCACTTCCTGGTCGATCTCGCGCCGTTCGGCCTGGACAACGACAACGAGGTCTACTTCGCCGCCGACCGGCCCTACGGGCTCATCGAGGGAACCGTGCTGCACGACGACGCCCCGCCCGCCGGCGCGGCCTGGGACTAGGAGAGCCGACCGTTGGACTTCCTGCGACCCGCCACCTGGGCCGAGGCCCTGGCCGCGAAGGCGGCCGTCCCGGACGCCGTGCCCATCCAGGGCGGCACCGACGTGATGGTGGAGATCAACTTCGACGTGCGGCGCCCGGTGGCGCTGCTCGACCTCACCACGGTCGGCGAGCTCGGCGAGTGGGAGGTCACCGCCGACGGCCTGCTGCGGGTCGGCGCCGGGGTGTCCTACGCCCGGATCATCGCCGAGCTGGGCGACCGGCTCCCCGGGCTGGCCCAGGCGTCCCGCACGGTCGGCTCGCCGCAGATCCGCAACCGCGGCTCGGTCGGCGGCAATCTGGGCGCCGCGTCCCCCGCCGGGGACAGCCACCCGCCGCTGCTCGCCGGGGACGCCGTCATCGAGGTGGAGTCCGCCGCCCGCGGCACCCGCCTGATCCCGGCCGAGGAGTTCTACCTCGGCGTCAAGCGGAGCGCGCTGGAACCCGACGAGCTGATCCGCGCCTTCCGCGCCCGCCCGGCCACCGGGCCGCAGTACTTCTCCAAGGTCGGCCCGCGCAACGCCATGGTGATCGCGGTGTGCTCGTTCGCGCTGGCCCTGCACCCGGACGAGCGCCGCGTCGGCACCGGCGTCGGCTCGGCCGCCCCGACGCCCCGGCGGGCCCGCGCGGCCGAGGAGTTCGCCGGCCGGGAGCTCGACTGGACCGGGGCCGCGCCCCTGGACGGCGCGCTGCTCGCGCGGTTCGGCGAGCTGGCGGCCGAGGCGGCCTCGCCCATCGACGACGTGCGCGGCACCGCGGCCTACCGGCGCCACGCGATCGCGGTGATGGCCCGCCGCACCCTCACCTGGGCCTGGAACGACTACCGAGGAAAGGTGGCGGCATGCGCGTGAACCTCACCGTCAACGGCAGGCCCGAGGCCGTGGACGGCGTGTGGGAGGGCGAGAGCCTGCTGTACGTGCTGCGGGAGCGGGTCGGCCTGCCGGGCGCCAAGAACGCCTGCGAGCAGGGCGAGTGCGGCTCGTGCACGGTGTACCTGGACGGCCTGCCCGTGTGCGCGTGCCTGGTGGCCGCCGGGCAGGCCGAGGGGCGCGAGGTGCGCACCGTCGAAGGGCTGGCCGGCGGGGAGCGCCTGGACCCGGTGCAGGAGGCCTTCGTCGAGTGCGGCGCCGTGCAGTGCGGCTTCTGCACGCCGGGCCTGCTGGTCCAGGCGCACGACCTCATCGAGCGCGTCGGCGAGCCCACCGACGCCGAGATCCGCGAGGCGCTGGCCGGCAACCTGTGCCGGTGCACCGGATACGAGAAGATCCTCGACGCGGTACGCCTGGCCGCCGCCCGCAAGGCGGCGGCCCGATGACCGACGGCCCGATGACCGACGGCCCGATGACCGGCGGACGCGGAACGGACGCGACCGGCCGCCACGAGACGGTCGCGACCGGCGGCAAGCCCGGAGGCGGAGGGGACACGCTGATCGAGAACGTCGCGATCGCCCCCGTCGCCGGACCCGAGATCGCGCACGGGCACATCCTCGTCCGGGACGGCCGCATCGCCGCCATCGGCGCCGGCCCGGGCCCCGACGTCCCGGGCGCCGCCCGCGTCGACGGCGCCGGATGCCTGGCCACCCCCGGGCTGGTCAACACCCACCACCACCTGTACCAGTGGGCCTCCCAGGGCGTGGCCCAGGACGCCACGCTGTTCGAGTGGCTGACCGCGCTCTACCGGCTGTGGGCCGCCATGGACGCCGAGGTGGTCAGGGGCGCGGCCACCGCCGGGCTCGGCTGGCTCGCCCTGTCCGGCTGCACGACCACGACCGACCACCACTACATCTTCCCGAAGGGCCGCGGCGACCTGCTCGCCGCCGAGATCGAGGCCGCCCGGGACCTCGGCCTGCGCTTCCACCCCTGCCGCGGGTCGATGGACCGCGGCGTCTCCCAGGGCGGCCTCCCCCCGGACGAGGTGGTGGAGAGCCTCCCGGAGATCCTCGCCGCCACGGCGGAGGCCGTTGACGCCTACCACGACCCGTCGCCGGGGTCGATGCTGCGCGTCGCCGTCGCCCCCTGCTCGCCGTTCTCGGTGAGCGCGGAGCTGATGACCGAGGCCGCGGCGCTCGCCCGCGACAAGGGCGTGCGGCTGCACACCCACCTGTGCGAGACCCTCGACGAGGAGGAGCACTGCCTGGCCCAGATGGGCTGCACGCCCGTCGACTACATGGACAAGCTCGGCTGGCTCGGTCCCGACGTCTGGGTGGCCCACGCCGTCCACCTGCACGACCGCGACATCGAGCGCTTCGCCGCCACCGGCACCGGCACCGCCCACTGCCCGAGCTCCAACGGGCGCCTCGGCGCGGGCATCGCCCGGGTGTCGGAGATGCTGCGCGCCGGGGCGGTCGTCGGGCTCGGCGTGGACGGCGCCGCCTCCAGCGAGCTGACCACGCTCGCCGGGGAGGTGCGGCAGGCCCTGCTGTTCCAGCGCGCCCGCTACGGCCCGGCCGCGCTCACCGCCCGGCAGGCCCTGGAACTCGGCACGCTCGGCGGCGCCCGCTGCCTGGGCCGCGAGGACGAGATCGGCACCCTGGAACCCGGCAAGCTGGCCGACATCGTGCTGTGGCGGGTCGGCGGGTTCGCCGCCGCCATCGACGACCCGGTGTGCGCGCTGGTGTTCGGGCCGCCGCCGCCGGTGGCGCGCGTGCTGGTCGGCGGGCGCACCGTGGTCGCGGACGGCGAGCTGCGCACCGTTCCGCACGACGCCGCCGGCCGCGCCGGCGCCGACGCCCACCGCCGCCTCCTGCGCCTGGCCGCCGACCGCGGCGTCACCGTGGCAGGGGAGGTGCACCGGTGACCGCCTCCGCCCGCGTTCGCCGGTGATCGACCTGTCGCATGCCCCCGGCGCGTCGCGGGGGCCCGGCGGCGAGGCGACGGCGGGGGGCATGGAAGATTCTGTGGTGAGGCCGGGCGTGCGCCGGGCGTCTCCGCGCGGCGGAGGCTCCGCCCGGGCGCGAGCGCGCCGGGTGAGGCCGGGACTAGAGGGAGCGGGAGGTCGTCGGGTGATGCCGGGACACGTGCTGGTCGCGCCGGACAAGTTCAAAGGGTCGCTCGGCGCCGTCGAGGTCGCCGCGCGCGTGGCCGCGGGGCTGCGCGCCGCGCGCCCGGAGGTCGAGGTGGTGACCATGCCGGTCGCCGACGGCGGGGACGGCACGGTCGAGGCCGCCGTCGCCTGCGGGTTCCGGCGCGTGGAGACCGTCGCCTCCGGGCCGACCGGCGAGCCGGTGACCGCCGCCTACGGCGTGAAGGACGACGTCGCGGTGGTCGAGCTGGCCGAGGCGTCCGGGCTGCACCGGCTCACCGGCGGGCGGCTCGCCCCGCTCACCGCGACCAGCTACGGCACCGGTGACCTGGTGGCCGCCGCGCTGCGCCACGACCCTCGCCAGATCGTGCTCGGCCTCGGCGGCAGCGCCTGCACCGACGGCGGCTCCGGCATGATGCGCGCCCTCGGGGTGCGCCTGCTCGACGCGCGCGGCCGGGAGCTGCCCCCGGGAGGCGGCGCGCTGGCCGACCTGCGCGCCCTCGACCTGGACGGCTTCGCCCGCCCGCCCGGCACCGCGTTCGTCGTGGCCAGCGACGTGGACAACCCGCTGCTCGGCCCGGACGGCGCCGCCGCCGTGTACGGGCCGCAGAAGGGCGCGGGCCCCGGCGAGCTGCCCCGGCTGGAGGAGGGCCTGGCCCACTGGGCCGACGTGGCCGAGCGCGAGCTGGGCGTGCGGGTGCGCGACGACCCGGGCGCCGGGGCGGCCGGAGGGGTGGGGTTCGCCGCCATGGCCTTCCTCGGCGCGGAGATCCGGCCCGGCATCCGCCTGCTGCTCGACCTGCTCGGCTTCGCCGGCCGGCTCGACGGCGCGCGCCTGGTCATCACCGGCGAGGGGTCGCTGGACCGCCAGACGCTGCGCGGCAAGGCGCCCGCCGGGGTCGCCGAGGCGGCGGGACGCGCCGGGGTGCCGGTCGTCGCCGTGTGCGGCCGCCGGACGCTCACCGACGACGAACTGCGCGCCGCCGGCATCCAGGCGGCGTACGCCCTCACCGACATCGAGGCCGACGTGCGCCGCTGCATGGCCGAGGCCGGCCCGCTGCTGGAACGGCTCGCCGCCGGGCTCGCCGCGGAACGGCTCTCCCAGGCCCCCGCCCATGCCGCCGACTGACCCGCGGGGCGCCGGCCCGTACATGTTCGACCTGATCGTGCGGTCGCGGCGGGCGGTGCTCCCCGACGGCGAGCGCCCGCTGACCGTGGCCGTCCGGGACGGGGTGATCGCCGCCCTGCTCCCGTATGAGGCCGAGGCGGCGGCCGCCGAGACGGTGGACCTGGGCGAGGTGTGCCTGCTGCCGGGGCTGGTGGACAGCCACGTGCACGTCAACGAGCCGGGACGCACCCACTGGGAGGGCTTCGCCACGGCCACCAGGGCGGCGGCGGCCGGCGGCGTCACCACGATCGTCGACATGCCGCTCAACTCCCTGCCGCCGACCGTCGACGTCCCCGCCCTGGCGGCCAAGCGGGCGGCGGCCGCCGGCCAGTGCGCCGTCGACGTGGCCTTCTGGGGCGGCGCGATCCCCGGCAACGCGGGCGAGCTGCGTCCCCTGCACGAGGCCGGCGTGCGCGGCTTCAAGTGCTTCCTGTCGCCCTCGGGCGTGGAGGAGTTCCCGCCGCTCGACGCGGACGGGCTGCGCGCGGCCATGCGCGCGGTGGCCGCGTTCGGCGGGCTCGTCGTGGTGCACGCAGAGGATCCGGCGCTGCTCACCGACCCGGCCGGGCCGACGTACGCCCAGTTCCTGGACTCGCGTCCGGGGGAGGCCGAGCGGCGGGCCGTCGAGCGGGTCATCGCCGCCGCCCGCGAGACCGGCGCGCGGGCGCACATCCTGCACGTGTCCTCGGCCTCCTGCCTGGAACCGCTGGAGGCCGCGCGGCGCGAAGGGGTGCCGGTCAGCGCCGAGACCTGCCCCCACTACCTCACCATCACCGCCGAGCAGGTGCGCGGCCCGGAGTTCAAGTGCTGCCCGCCGATCAGGGACGCCGGCAACCGTGACCGGCTGTGGGAAGGGCTGGCCGCGGGCGTGCTGAGCTGCGTGGTGTCGGACCACTCGCCCTCCACCGCCGACCTGAAGGTCCCCGACTTCGCCGCCGCCTGGGGCGGGGTCTCCTCCCTCCAGGTCGGACTGCCCGCCGTGTGGACCGAGGCCCGGGCGCGCGGGCACGGCCTGGACCGGGTGACCGGGTGGATGTCGCGCGGACCGGCCGCGCTCGCGGGGCTGCCCACCAAGGGCCGGCTGGCCGTGGGGGCGGACGCCGACCTGGTCGCCTTCGACGACACCGCCGAGTTCACCGTCCAGGCGGGCGCGCTGCGCCACCGAAATCCCCTCACGCCCTACCACGGCCGCACGCTGACCGGCGTCGTCCAGGCCACCTGGCTGCGCGGCCGTCCCGTCACCGACGCCGAACCTCCCTTCGGAGCCCTGCTGTGACCACTCCGCACCACCCCGCTTCGGCATCCGCCGCCGCGGCGGGCCGTCCCCCCGCCCCAGAACGGGTCCCCGTGACCGTCCCGGCGACCGCCCCGGACCCGCGCCGGATGCCCGACCTCGCCCTGCGCTCCTACGGCGGGTCGGTGGTGGCGGCCAGCGACGAGTCCTTCGCCGAGCGCCAGGCGCTGGTCAGGCCCGGCCGGCCCGCCTTCCAGGCCGGGACGTTCGGCCCTCGCGGTCAGGTGTACGACGGCTGGGAGACCCGCCGCCGGCGTGAGCCGGGACACGACTGGGCCGTCGTCCGCCTCGGCATGCCCGGCGTCGTGCGGGCCGTGGTCGTCGACACCGCCTGGTTCACCGGCAACTACCCGCCCTTCGCCTCCGTCGAGGCGTGCGAGGCCGCCGGGTATCCCTCGGCGGACGAGCTGCGCGAGGCGTCCTGGACCGAGATCGTGCCGCGGAGCCCGCTGACCGGCGACAGCGAGCACACCTTCCCCGTGACCGCCGGGAACCGGTTCACCCACGTGCGGCTGAACATCTTCCCCGACGGCGGCGTCGCCCGGCTCCGCGTCCACGGCGAGGTGGCCGCCGATCTCGCCCTGCACGACGCGATGCCCCTGGACCTGGCCGCTCTGGAGAACGGCGCGCTGGTCACCGCCTGCTCCGACGCGTTCTACTCCTCCCCGCTGAACGTCATCGCCCCTGGGTCCCCCCGCCACCAGGCCGAAGGGTGGGAGACCGCCCGCCGCCGCGACGGCGGCAACGACTGGCTCGTCGTGCGGCTGGCCGTCCCCGGCGTCGTCCGGGTCGCCGAGCTGGACACCGCGAACCTGGTCTACAACGCGCCCGGCGCGGCGTCGCTCACCGCCGCCCACGTGCCCGGCGGCGCGGAGCCCGGGCCGGACGCCGGGTGGTTCGAGCTGCTGCCCCGCACCCGGCTCCAGCCGGACACCCGCCACCGCTTCCGCCTGGCCGGCGAGCGGCCGGTGACGCACGTCCGCCTCGACATCCACCCCGACGGCGGCCTGGGCCGCCTGCGCCTCTACGGCATCCCCGCCCCCGGCGACGGCGCGCGGGTCTGACCGCTCCCCGGGCGCGACGGACGGACGTCGGCGCGCCCGGGCGGGTCAGTGCCAGATGGTGATGCGGGTGCCCGCCGGGGCCTGGCCGAGGGGGTTCTCGGCCACGACGGCGCCGGTGCCGGCGATGCGGCGCACCCGGACCTTGAACCCGGCCGCGCGCAGCTCGTTCGTGGCGTCGGCGACCTTCTTGAACCGGACGTCGGGGATGGCGACGAGCGCCTGGCCGGGCTGGGGGTTGTCGGGCCTCTCCCACGGCCAGTGGAAGCCGGTGTCGGGCCCCTTGGAGCAGGTGAGCTGCACGTTCTGCCCGGCGGTGACCTCCGACCGCGCGGTCGGGACCTGCGCGATGATGGTGTTGGGCTGGGCGTTGTCGGTCTGCTGCACGACCGTCGGGACGAAGCCCTTCTGCCGCAGGAACGCGTCGGCCTGGTCGCACTGCATGTCGCTGACGTCCGGCATCAGCAGCCCGGCGCTCAGGACGAGCTGCACGCGGCTGCCCTCGCGGACCTTCGTGCCGACCTGCGGGCTGGTGCGCATCACCAGGCCGCGCTGGACGGTGTCACTGGGCACCCGGCTGACCGGGCCGGGGGCCAGCCCCGCCTCGGAGATCTTCGCCTGCGCGTCGCCCTGGGAGAGGTTCAGCACGTTCGGCACGGCGATCTTGACCGGGCCGGAGGAGGGGATGAGCGTGATGACCGCGTCGTTGAGGACGTCCTTGCCCGGCTCGGGATCGGTGCGCAGCACCTTGTCCTCGGCGAGCTTGTCGTCGTGCTCGGCCGGGCCGATCTTGACCGCGAAGCCCTGCCTCTCGGCCTTCTCCTTGGCGAGGGTGACGTTGAGGCCGAGCAGGTCGGGGACCTTGGTGTACCGGCCCTCGGAGAACCACCAGCCGGTGCCGGCGACCGCGCCGATCATGACGACCGCCAGCGCCGCGATGAGCCAGACCGGCCGGACGCCGCGGCGTCCGCCGGGCGGGCCCGGCGCGACCGGCGGGGCGGCCAGCATCTCGGTCTGGGAGTGGATGAGCGTGGGATGGGCCGGCGGGACGGCCTCGCGCGGCGTCACCCCGGTCTCGCGGAGCATCGAGGGGGACGTCGCGCCGGCGGGCGGGACGTGCGGCCCGGGGTCGCGCGGCAGCGTGCGGTGGGCCTCGACGGCGGCGACCAGCATGGCCGTGGCGTCGGCCGGACGGCGCGCGGGGTCGCGGTCGGTCGCCGAGAGCACCAGCGCGTCCAGCGCCTGCGGCGTGCCCGGGACGACCGCCGAGGGCGCGGGGACCCGGTCGTGGACGTGGCGGTAGGCCACCGACATGGGGCTCTCGCCCTGATAGGGCTGCTGCCCGGTCAGCAGCTCGAACAGCAGCACCCCCGCGGCGTACACGTCGCTGCGCGCGTCGGCCACCCCCGCGGTCACCTGCTCGGGCGACATGTACGCGATGGTGCCGATCATCACACCGGTCTTGGTCTGGTTGCCCGCCTCGATCGCGCGGGCCAGCCCGAAGTCGACGACCTTGACCCGGCCGTCGTCGGTCAGCAGGACGTTCTCGGGCTTGACGTCCCGGTGCACCATGCCGGCCTGGTGGGCCGCGCCGAGGGCGGCCAGCACCGGGATGAGGATCTCCAGGGCCTCGCGGGCGGGAAGGCGCCCCCGCCGGCGGAGCACGTCGCGCAGGGTGCGCCCGGGGACGTACTCCATCGACAGGTAGACGTTGCCGGCGTCGGTGCCCTGGTCGAAGACGTGCACGACGTTCGGGTGCGACAGGCTGGCGACGGACTTGGCCTCGCCGATGAAGCGGCGGACGAAGTCGGGGTCCTCGGCGAGCGAGGGGTGCATGACCTTCAGGGCGACCGTGCGGTCGAGCCGGACGTCCAGGGCCAGGTAGACAGCGGCCATGCCGCCCCGGGCGATGCGGGATTCGACCCGGTACCGCCCGTCCAGCAGCCGCCCTAGAAGGGGGTCCGCAACCGTCGTGTCCACGGGAGTGAGTTTACGGGCGGTTTGCCGGGGGGAGGGCAAGCACATCCCAAACCGATGCCGACATGTTCTCCCGTCCCCAAGGGGTCATCGTTGTCACCTGGCACGCGGCTCGATCGCCGGCGAGGAGGCCTCAGCGTACCGCCGCCGGGGGATCCGGCCGGCGAGGCGCGCCATGCGACCTGCCAGAACGGCCTCGCGCATCGCCGACGCCATCAGGCCGGGCCGCTGGGCGCGGGTGACGGCGCTGGCGAGCAGGACCGCGTCGCATCCTAGCTCCATCGCCAGGGCCGCGTCGCTCGCCGTGCCGATGCCGGCGTCCAGGATCACCGGGACGGCCGCCGCCTCGACGATCAGCTCGATGTTGTGCGGGTTGCGGATGCCGAGACCCGAGCCGATCGGGGAGCCCAGGGGCATCACCGCCGCGCACCCCGCCTGCTCCAGCCGCCGCGCGAGCGCCGGGTCGTCCCCGATGTAGGGCAGGACGACGAACCCGTCGGCGACCAGCCGCTCGGCGGCGTCGAAGGTCTCGATGGGATCGGGGAGCAGCGTGCGCTCGTCGTTGATGACCTCCAGCTTCACCCAGTCGGTGCCGAGCGCCTCGCGCGCCAGGCGCGCGGTCAGCACGGCCTCGCCCGCGGTGAAGCAGCCCGCCGTGTTGGGCAGCACCTTGACGCCCCGGCCGCGCAGCACGTCCAGCACCGACCCCCGGGCCGCCGGGTCCAGGCGCCGCATGGCGACCGTGGTGATCTCGGTGGCGGAGGCGGCCAGCGCCTGGTCCAGGACGTCCAGCGAGGGCGCGCCCCCCGTCCCCATGATCAGCCGGGAGGTGAACTTCTCCCCGGCGATGACCAGCGCGTCTCCCGCCTCGTCGAGGTCGTGCCCCGGCGCCGGGTGCGCCCCGGTGGGGTCGAGGTCGTCCCCGGGCGCCCTGATGGCGCCGCTCCGGCCGATGTCGTGTCCCGCCGCGGGGCCGGCGCCGTGGTCAGCCACCTTGCACCGCCGTCAGCACCTCGACGCGGTCGTGCTCGCTGAGCGTGGTGGACTGCCACGCGCCGCGCCGCACCACCTCGTCGTTCACCGCCACCGCGACGCCCGCGCCCGACGAGGTCAGCTCCTGGACCGCCCGGGCGACGGTCGCCCCGGCGGGCAGGTCGCAGGACACACCGTTGATCATCACATTCATCGCCGTTCCGGGGCGCGGGAGGGCCCTGGCCGCCGCCAGGGCGCGCGCCCCGTTCCTCCTTCGTTCATCGGTGGGCCTCGGTGAAGCGCAGAGGGGAGCAGAGCGCCGCGAGAGGGACGAGCCCCGGGTCGGGGTCGCCGGCCACCAGCTCGGCGGTGAGCGGGCACAGCAGGACGCCGCCCCGGTGGTGGCCGGTGGCCAGCACCAGCCCGTCCACGCCGCTCGGGCCGATCACCGGCAGGTTGTCCGGCGTTCCCGGGCGCAGCCCCGCCGCCAGGTCGACCACCTCCAGCTCGGTGATCCCGGGCACCAGCTCGCGGGCGTCGCGCAGCAGCTCCCACAGCGCCCCGGCGGTCACCCGGGTGTCGAACCCCATCTCCTCCTGCGTGGCGCCGAGCACGATCTCGCCGTCGCCGCGCGGCACGAGGTAGGCACGCGAACCGTGCACGACGCCGCGCACGCACCGGCCGAGGAACCCCGGAGCGCCGCGCAGCCGCATGATCTGCCCCTTGACCGGGCGCACCGGAGGGAGCACCTCGGGGGGCAGGCCCGGAAGGGAGCCCGACCACGCCCCCGCCGCCAGGACGACCAGCCCGGCGCCGATCGCCGCGCCGCTCGCGCACCGCACCCCCCGCACGGGCCCGTCCGCGGAGAGCAGCCCCGTCACGCGGTCGGCGACCACCGGCACGCCGCGGCGCGCCAGCGCGGCGAGCAGCGCGGCCGTGACGCGGCGGGGATCCACCCAGGCGTCGCCGGCGACCAGGATGCCGCCCCGGACGGAGGGGGCGAGCATCGGCTCGGCACGGCGGCACTCCCGCCCGGTGAGCCGCTGGACGGGCAGCGACAGCTTCTCCAGGAAGCCGGCCACCTCGGACAACGCCGCCAGGTCGTCCGCGCCGAAGGCCACGTCGAGCGTGCCCTCGCCGCGGTGGTCGACGTCCACCCCCGACTCCGCCGACAGCTCGGCGGCGAACGCCGGCCAGCGGGCCAGCGAGGCCAGGCCGAGCCGCAGCAGGGGCTCCTCGGTGTAGGCGACCTCGCTGACCGGGGCGAGCATCCCCGCCGCCGCGTGCGAGGCGCCCGAGCCGGGCGCGGGGTCGACGACGACGACGGAACGCCCGTGCCGGGCGGCGCGCCAGGCGATCGAGAGCCCGATGATGCCGCCGCCCACGACGACCATGTCGGCGTGCCGCGCGGCGTCGGCCGGGGGCGCGTTCGACACCTGCATCTGAGTCCGCTCCCTTCGCCGGCATGACCCGGATCAGGTTCGTGGCGGTCGAGGGCCCTCAGCCCTCCTCTCAGCCCGGTTTCGCCGGACTCCCGCGCGTGGTGGACCCAGCCTAATCCCGTCCCTGCGCGGCCGGGGACAGCGGGAGAGGCGGTCTGTTTCCGCCCTGGTACGGCATCGCCACCCGCTTGAGTGGTCTCATCACTGCCCGTATGGGACAGTGAGCCAATTTGTTACCAAATCGCCGTTGGCGAGTTACCGTCCTGGCCGCTTAGGGTCAGGTTGTGAATCATGTCGTGGTGGTGGGGGCCGGACTGGCCGGCGTGCGCAGTGTCGAGGCGCTACGGGCGCGCGGATACCGAGGGCGCGTCACTCTGATCGGCGAGGAGGCCCATCGGCCGTACGACCGGCCTCCGCTGTCCAAGGCCGTGCTGCTGGGCGAGCTGGACTCGACGGTCGTCGACTCCGATCTCGGCGCGCTGGACGTCGATCTGCGCACCAACGTCTCCGCCAAGGGGCTTCGCGAGGGCGCCCTGGAGACCACCGAGGGCGAACTGGAGTACGACGGCCTGGTCATCGCCACCGGCGCCACCCCCGTCCGGCTGCGCGGCGAGGGCACCCAGCACGTGCTGCGCACCATCGACGACTCCCTGGCCCTGCGCGCCGCGCTCGTGCCCGAGTGCCGCGTCGCGATCGTCGGCGCCGGGTGGATCGGCGCCGAGGTCGCCACCGCGGCCCGCCGCGCCGGCTGCGAGGTGACCGTCGTCGAGGCCGCCGAGTCACCGCTGGCCGTGGCCCTCGGGCCCGAGGTCGGCGCCCGCACCGCCTCCTGGTACGCCGAGGCGGGCATCGACCTGCGACTCGGCACGATGGTCGGTTCGATCGACCCCGGCGGGCTGACCATGATGGACGGCTCGTGGATCCCGGCCGACGTCGTGGTCACCGGCGTCGGCGTGCGCCCGAACGTCGCCTGGCTGGCCGGCTCGGACGTCGAGATCGACAACGGCGTCCTGGTCGACGAGCACCTGCGCACCTCCATGGAGGGTGTCGTCGCGGCCGGAGACTGCGCCAACTGGTGGTCGCGGCGCTTCGGGCGGCGCATGCGCGTCGAGCACTGGGACACCGCCCTGAACGCCCCCGAGACCGCGGTGGCCACCCTGCTCGGCCAGTCCGCCGTGTACGATCCGGTGCCCTATTTCTGGTCCGAGCAGTTCGGCCGCATGGTGCAGTACGCCGGCCACCATGACGGGGGCCGGCTGGTGCTGCGCGGCGACCCCGAGACCGACCGCAAGTGGGCGGCGTGCTGGTTCACCGCGGACGACCGGCTGGCCGCCATCCTCACCGTCGACCGTCCCCGTGACCTGGTCCAGGGCCGCCGCATCGTCGAGGGCGGGCAAAGAGTCGACGTTGATCGGGCGATCGACCCCTCGATACCCTTGCGCGACTGCTTGTGACCCCCTGCGGGGTGTTTGAGAAGAGGCGCGACGTGGTAGTTGTGGTTCCGTGACGCTTTCTGTTGCACAGATCGACCGCGAGACTGATCAAATGGTGGGGGAGTGGCTTCCCCTCACGGAAGTGGGCAGGCGGCTCGGGCTCAGCACCGGGCGCGCCAAGCAGCTTCTGAAGGACAAGAAGCTCATCGGCGTCCGCCGCGGCGGCCCAGAGCCCGAGGTCCCCGCGAAGTTCATCGCCGGCGACGACGTGGTGAAGGGCCTGCCGGGCACCCTCACCGTGCTGTCCGACTCCGGCTACGACGACGTCGAGGCCCTGCGGTGGCTGTTCACCGCCGACGACTCCCTGCCGGGAGCCCCCATCGACGCGATCGTCGCCGGTCGGCACACCGAGGTGAAAAGGCGTGCCCAGGCGCTCGCTTTCTGACGCCAGGCTCTACCTCTGCACCGACGGGCGCCGCCGCCAAGGCGATCTCGACCAGTTCCTGGACGCCGTCCTCGCCTCGGGCGTGGACATCGTCCAACTGCGCGAGAAGGGTCTGGAGGCCCGCGAGGAGCTCGCGCTGCTGGAGGTGTTCCGCGCGGCCTGCGACAGGCACGGGGCGTTGCTGGCCGTCAACGACCGGGCCGACATCGCCTACGCCGCGCGCCCCGACGTGCTGCACCTCGGCCAGGACGACCTGCCCGTGGCGGTCGCGCGCGACATCCTCGGCCCGGACGTCCTGATCGGCCGCTCGACCCACAGCGACGCCGAGGCCTCCGCCGCGGCGGTCGAGGAGGGCGTCGACTACTTCTGCTGCGGGCCGATCTGGCCGACGCCCACCAAGCCGGGCCGTTTCGCTCCGGGCCCCGGGCTGCTGAAGCACGCCGCGGCCCTGGCGGCCGATCGGCCGTGGTTCGGCATCGGCGGCATCGACCTCGGCACGCTGGACGAGGTCATGTCGTACGGGGTCACCCGGGTCGTGGTGGTGCGCGCCATCACCGAGGCGGAGGACCCCGGAGCCGCCGCCGCCGAGTTCGCCCGCCGCCTCACGCCCGGCTGACCCCTGGCGGGGCCGTCGTCAGCTGCGGCGGGTCGTCGCGGCCACGGCGAGCTCGTGCAGGGCCTCGCGCGCCTCGCCGGTGATCGGCGCGCGCCCCAGGGACGTCAGCGCGTCGTCCAGATAGCGCTTGATCATCTCTTCGCTCGCCGCCAGGGCGCCGGTGTCCTCGATGATCGCGCGCAGCCGCTCGACGCCGTCCTGCTCCAGCTTGGGGTCGCCGAGAAGCAGGCGCACGTCGGCGGCCTGCTCGGGCGTCGCCTCCGACAGCGTGCGCGCGATCAGCATCGTGCGCTTGCCCTCCCGAAGGTCGTCGCCGGCGGGCTTGCCGGTCTCGGCGGGGTCGCCGAACACGCCGAGCACGTCGTCGCGGAGCTGGAAGGCGATGCCGACCTTCTGCCCGTAGTCGACGCACAGCCGGTCGATCCACGGCTCGGGCGCCCGCGCGGCCATCAGCAGCCCGAGGCGCAGCGGCTGCTCGACGGAGTACTTGCCGCTCTTGTGCAGCGCGACCCGCAGCGCGCTTTCGAAGGTGCTGCGGCCGTGCGCCTGCTCCAGCAGGTCCAGGTACTGCCCGCACATCAGCTCGGTGCGCATCAGGTCGTGCACCGGCTCGGCGGCGGCCAGCGCCTCGGCCGGCAGCCCGCTCGTCCGCCACATCTCGCCCGACCACACCAGCAACAGGCTTCCCAGCAGGACCGCGGCGCCCTCGCCGAACTGCTCCGCCGACCCCTGCCACTCCGAGTCCTCGTGCAGCGACTGGAACCGCCGGTGCGCCGACGGACGGCCCCGGCGCATGTCGCTGGCGTCCATCACGTCGTCGTGGATGAGCGCGCTGGCCTGCAGGAGCTCCAGCGAGGCGGCGGCGGTGAAGATGGCGGCGTCCTCGCCTCCGCCCGCGCCGCGCCAGCCCCAGTAGCAGAAGGCCGGGCGCAGCCGCTTGCCGCCGGCGAGGAAGTCCTCGGCGGCCACGAGAAGCGGGCTCAGCTCCGGGCCGCTGACCAGGGGGCGCTGCCGGTCGACGAACGCCCGCAGGCGCTGGTCCACCTCGGAACGGAACGCGTCCGACAGGGCGAAGGAAGTGGTCATGCTTTGAGATTAACGGCCGTACAACGGGCCGCCGCTTCGCCTCCCCTTGTGTGACCCACGCCATGGACCGGCGGTGGCACGCCCGGGGTACTCCGCTGAGCTGCCGACACCGGTCCGCGGCACCGGAAGGGAACCCGACACGCGAGCGATGATCGGTGTGGGGCTGTGGCACGCGCCGCACGCTCTGTGCGATGCCCGTCGCTCGCCGCCCCGTGCGACGCCCGACGGCCGAGCGTCTGTGCGATGTCGTTGGGTCCCTCGGTCCGTGTGATGTCCCTGGGGCCAGCGGTGTCGGTGATGTCCGCCGGCCGAGCGGCCTGTGGAGCGCCAGTCGGCCGCCTCGCTTTCGGCGGTCGTCTTTGGCAGCGCACGTTGGCGATCGGTGCGCGGCGGTCCGGACCTGTAGCCTTGGCACCATGGCTCTGGGTCGTCCATCCGTCCGTCCTGACCGCGTCCCGACGGTACGGGAACTGCTCGCCTCCGGGCGGCGCTCGTTCTCCTTCGAGTTCATGCCCCCGAAGAACGACGAGGGGGAGCGGCAGCTGTGGCGCGCGATCCGCGAGCTCGAGCGGCTGCGCCCGACGTTCGTCTCGGTCACCTACGGCGCCGGCGGCTCCACCCGCGACCGCACGGTCGAGATCGTCGAGCGGCTCGCCCACGAGACGACGCTCACGCCCGTCGCCCACTTCACCGCCGTCGACCACTCGGTGCGCGAGCTGCGCCACCTGGTCGGCAGGTTCGCCGGGGCGGGGGTGCGCAACATCCTCGCCGTGCGGGGCGACCCGCCCGGCCGTGACCCGCTGGCCGAGTGGATCAAGCACCCCGAGGGCGTCGCCTACGCCGAGGATCTCGTCCGCCTCATCCGCCAGTCGGGCGACTTCTGCGTCGGCGTGGCCGCCTTCCCGTACCGGCACCCGAGGTCGCCGTCGGTCGAGTCCGACGTCGATTACTTCGTCCGCAAGTGCCGGGCCGGCGCCGACTACGCCATCACGCAGATGTTCTTCAGCGCCGGCGACTACCTGCGCCTGCGTGACCGGGTGGCCGCCGCCGGGTGCGACACGCCGATCATCCCGGGCATCATGCCGGTCACGCAGATCAGCACCATCGCGCGGTCCGAGAAGCTGTCGGGGGCGCCCTTCCCGGCCGATGTGGCCCGGCGGTTCGAGGCGGTCGCCGACGACCCGGCCGCGGTGCGGCGTCTCGGCATCGAGCACGCCGCCGAGCTGTGCCAGACCCTGCTCGACGAGGGCGCGCCCGGCATCCACTTCATCACCTTCAACCGGTCGAGCGCGACCCGCGAGGTCTACCAGGCCCTGACGCCCGCACCGGAGCCCGTCCCGGCCGGCTAGTGTCCCGCGCCGGGTGTTCGCCTTCTGAGGTGAGGACCCGGCCGGCACGGCCGGCGAGCGGCCCCGGACGGTGATCACCGGCTACAGGACCGCGCCCGTGCCCCGCCGACGGCGCCGGCGCGGTGTGGCCGGCTCGGGCGGCGGTCGCCTGCTGAAGCGTTCGAGCTCGATCGCGAGGGGCCCGGCCACGAGCGCGGAGGACGCGGTCCCGGCCAGGATGCCGACGATGAGCGCGATGGCGAAGTCGCGCAGGGTGCCGTCGCCGAAGACGGTCAGCGCGGTGAGGATGAACAGGGCGCCGAGACCGGTGTTGACGGTACGTGGCACGGTCTGCAGGATCGCCGTGTTGACGACGTCGGCGAAGCGTTCCTGCCGCCGGGTCCGCCACAGTTCGCGTACGCGGTCGAAGACCACCACCTTGTCGTTGATGGAATATCCGATGATGGTCAGCATGGCGGCCAGGAAGACCCCGTCGATGGGCTTGCCCAACCAGGCGAACAGGCCCAGCACCGCGCAGGCGTCCACGACGAGGGCCAGCACCGCGGCCGCGCCGAACGTCCAGCGGAACCTGACGGCCAGGTACAGCAGTTGCGCGGCCAACGCCACGGCGAGTGCGATGAGCGCGTTGCGGCGCAGCTCGTCGCCCAGACTTGGGCCGATCAGCTCGTCGCGTTGCTTGGTCATCTCGCCGAGCGCGCCGTCGAGCGCCCGTTCGACGGCGGTGACCTCCTCGGCGGTGATCTGCCCGGCCCGCACGGACACGACGGTCCCGGAGACCTGCACGTTCGCCGCCGCATGGCCGGCCTCGGCCACCGCCCGCCGCGCCGCTTCGATGTTCACCGGTTGCGCGGCCGCGAACTCGATCATCCGGCCGCCGGTGAACTCGACGCCGTAGTTCAGCCCGTGCAGGACGAGCCCGGCGGTGGCCGCGGCGACCGTGGCGGCGGCCACGACCAGCCATCGCCGGCCCGCGGCCATGAGGCGTGGGTCACGCCGGGTGATCCAGGTTCTGACCCGGCCTCGCGCCGCCAGTCCGGACGACGCCGACAGCCGCGTGCCGGCCCTGCCGATGAGGAGATGGGTCAGCACACGGGTGATGAGCATGGCCGAGGCGAGCGAGGCCAGGACGCCGATGGCCAGCGTCACGCCGAACCCCCGGACCGGACCGGAGGCCAGCCAGAACAACAGCCCGGCGGCCAGGAGCGTGGTGACGGCGGAATCGGAGATGGCGCTCCACGCGTTGGCGAACCCGCGGTCCAGGGCGGCGCGCGGGCCGCGGCGCGGCGCGCGGCCGTACTCTTCCCGCGCGCGTTCGAACACCAGTACGTTGGCGTCGACCGCCATCCCGATGGCCAGGACGAAACCGGCCAGACCCGGCAGCGTGAGGGTCGCTCCGAGGGCGAGCAGGGCGGCGTAGGAGATGAGCCCGTATGCCGCGAGCGCGACGGCGGCCATCAGTCCTGACAGCCGGTAGGTGAGGGCGATGAAGAGCGCGGTGAGCAGGACACCGGCGATCCCCGCCTTGGCGCCGGCCTCGATGGCCTGCGCGCCCAGCGTGGGGCCGACGGTGCGCTGCTCGATCAGCGTGAGCGGGACGGGCAGGGCGCCCCCCTTGATCAACACGGCCAGATCGTCCGCCTGACGATGGGTGAAGGAGCCGGTGATCTGCGTGGAACCGCCAGCGATGCCGGCTTGGCAGGGCACGCGCGCATCGACCTGGGGCGAGGAGATGATCTTGTTGTCCAAGACGATGGCGACACGCCGCTGGGCGTCGCCCGCGCTGTGACAGGCGGCCTCGCCGGTCAGCCGCCGCCAGGCGGCGGCGTCGCGGAAGTCGACCGTGACGAACCAGCCCGGCCCTTGCTGCGGGTCGCTGCGCGCGGCGGCGTCTGTCACCCCGTCGCCGGAGATCATGACGGGGCCGAGCCGCAGGCGCTGCCCGGCCTCGTCGGCCAGAACCTGCCCAGAGGCGCCGGCGTCGTCGGCCTCTCCCCGCACCGGGTGGAAGCCGAGTTGGGCGGTCCTGCCGATGACGTCGGCGGCCTGGCGGGGGTCGAGCACGCCGGGAAGTTCGACGATGATGC
This sequence comes from Sphaerisporangium sp. NPDC005289, assembly GCF_040607455.1. Taxonomy (NCBI): domain Bacteria; kingdom Bacillati; phylum Actinomycetota; class Actinomycetes; order Streptosporangiales; family Streptosporangiaceae; genus Sphaerisporangium; species Sphaerisporangium sp. NPDC005289. The sequence goes on along the minus strand of NZ_JBEXGS010000010.1, from coordinate 30,113 downwards.
GCCGTTCGCCGGAGCGCAGCAGGGTCGGGTCGACCACGCCGAGCGCGTCGGCGCGCCGGCGCAGCACGTCCAGGGCGTGATCGGTGGCCTCGGCGTCGGCCCGGGTCGTGGGCGAGTCCTGGGCCTCGAAGACGAGTTGCGTGCCGCCGCGCAGGTCCAGGCCCAGGCGTGGCGGTATTGTGACGGAGAGTAGCAGGGCGGTGGCGATCAGAAGGAACGTCGCCACCGCGCGCCAGAAGGGCGCGCGTGACATGAGAGCCTCCACGGGCTGAAAGAAAAGGAACGGACGTCAGCGCGTCATGGAGGGGGGCGCCCGTGCCGGAGCACGGCGCCCGGCCGGCTGCGGCGCCGCGCCGGGGTGCCCGGTGATCGTGGTGATGCGCCGCCCGTCAGGGTCCCGCTGCCCGCTGGACGGCGGCATGGCGAGCCACAGCGGCGGCGCGGGCATCTGGCGGGTCGGATGCAGTCGGGGCGGGGCCGCGTCCTGTCCGGCCCGCACCGCAGGGCTGTCCCACCCCGCGGTCGCCGCCTCGGCGATGTCCGCGGCGGTGACAGATGCGACGGTGGTGGACGCCGTACCGGCGGGTGGCGCCGTGGTGATGGACGCGGTACCGGCGGGTGGGGCCACAGTGATGGAGGCCGCGCCGGCGGCGGGTGGCGCCGTGGCCGGCGGATGGACGCCGGCGGGCGCGGGGCCCAGCAGGAAGGCCGACAGCAGGAGCAGGATGGCGGGCAGTCTGCTGCGCACATCTCCTCCTGGCCGGACACGGGGGGTGCGGGGGGTACTGGCCGCCACCGTACCCCACGCCGTCGCCGGTGCGCCGACCACCGATGACGCCGGGAAATACCTTCTATGTCGGGAAATGCCTTTTCCGAGGGGGTGGGCTATGGTCGGCCCTATGACGGGACCGTGGAGAACTCCACGAGGGTCCATCGCGTTCGCCGGCGTGATGGGCCTGGTTCTGTTGTCCCTGGTGCTGGCCGGCGCCGCGTGGACGGCGGGCCGCGGCGGCCCGGCGGTCGCGCAGAGCCCGGCCTCCGGCCCGCAGTGGAAGCCCGGTGCGTGGGACGCCGACCTGTCCGGCCTTCCGCCGCAGGCGGGCGGCGCCCGCGAGCACCACGTGCGGTCCCTGTGGCCGCCCACGCGCGGCGAACGCCACGGCGAACTCGCCCATCTGGCGCTGCTGCCATCGCCGGGCCCGGAGACGGACACGCTGCCCGAGCCTCAGCGACTGGCGCACCTCACCACGGGATCGCGCAGCCCGCCGCTGACCTAGCCGGCGCCTTCCCGTCGGGCTCCGCGGCCACGCGCGCCGCGAAGTCCCGCGACGAGCACCCGGCGCATCTCCGCGCCCGCATCCAGGCTTTCCCCTGGCGCCGGCCCGGGCGTGCCATCGCGCACTGAACCCCTCCGGCTCAGCCGCACCACCAGCGTGGGGCAGGCCAGGTACGCGCTGGAGAGCGTCGCCGACATGACGGCGGGCTCGCCAGGCCGCCTGCCCGCCGCCGCGCGCCCGGGGCGTCGCGGTCCGCGGCGGCGCACCAAGGGCCGCCGCCGCGCCGGCCGAGGCGCCACCTCACGGCTCCCGGACGGCACGGCGCCCCGCAGCACGTCACGGTCCTCGGCCTGACGCGGCCGTGCCGGCGACCGGCCCTGGCGGCCGGCCTCACGCCGTCCGCCGCTGTCGCGGCCCACCGCGCCGCGACTGCGACGGCTCGTTCTCGGTGTCGACGGGCGACGCCCCCGGCCGGGGGACGCGCCGCGAGGCAGAGGTGGCCCGCGCGAGGCCTCCTTCCCAACATCTTCCCGACCCATCACGGAAAGGATCACATGATCATGACCGACGGTCGCACGGCATCACATCTCAGCAGCGTGCAGCTCCAGTCGCTGCGCCAGGAGCTGCGGGAACAGCTTGAGCAGCGCAGCCGGCACCTGCGCGGCCTGCGGGCCCAGGAGGAGGACGGCAGCGGCGCCGACGGCACCTGGCAGGAACTGGCCGTGTCGATCATCGCCGCCGAGCGCACCGTCGCCGAGCTGTCCCAGGCCTGCGACAGACTCGCGGCCGGCGCCTACGGCCGCTGCGCCCACTGCCAGACGCCCATCCCGTTCGAACGGCTCAAGGTACGGCCGCTGGCACGCACCTGCATCGACTGCCAGCGACGGCACGAGGCCGCCTGACACCACGAAAGGGGGCGGGCCCTCCGCCCCCTTTCCGACCACCCGGAGCTGACCGTGATCACATTGGACCGTCTGGTGAACGTGCTCGGCGGGTACGGCGTGCGGCTGTACGGAAATCCCGAGGCGCGCTCGACGTGGCTGCGCAGCGTGGCGATACCGGACGCCACCGACCACCACGTCACCGGCGACGTGCTTCTGGCCGTCGGAACCTCCTCGCTCGCCGAGGCGGTGCGGTGGGCGGCCGCGGCCGAGGCCACGGCGGTCCTGGTGCGCCCCGCCCGCAACGGCACCGGCCGCGAGAGCGGCGGCGGCGGGAGCGGTGCGGACGTCGAGCGGGAGGCCGCCGCCGTCGCCGACCGGCATGGCGTGGCCGTGTTGCTGGCCGACCCCGCCGTCTCCTGGAGCCAGCTGGCCGGCATGGTGTACGGGTTGGTGCTGGAGAGCCGCGAGACGGCCTCGGGACGCGGCCCTACCGACCTGTTCGCCCTGGCCGACAACCTGGCCGACGTCATCGGCGGCGCGGTGACCATCGAGGACCGGCACTCGCAGGTGCTGGCCTACTCCCGCTCCCAGCAGGCGGGTGATCCGGCCCGGCTGGAGACCATCCTCGGACGGCGGGTCCCGGAACGGCTGCGCGAGCTGTTCGAGCGGCAGGAAGTGTTCGCCCGCCTGACGGCGACCGACGAGCCGGTGTTCGTCCCCGCCGATGACCGTTACGGCCTGACCGGGCGGATGGCGGTGGCGGTGCGGGCCGGCCGCGAGTTGCTCGGTTCGGTGTGGGTCGGCTGCGCCGCCCCGCTGACCGGCGCCCACCGCCGGGCGCTGGCCGACGGCGCGCGCACCGTCGCCCTGCACCTGCTGCGCTCGCGGGCCAGCGCCGACCTGGAGCGTCAGGTGGAGTCCGACCTGGTCATCCGACTGCTGGAGGGCAGCGCCGACGCCGCGACGCTGATCAGCCGGCTGGGCCTGGCCCCGCAGGCGATTCGCGTCATCGCGGTCCGCGCGTACACCCCCGACGACCGCCACGCCGCGCTGCTGCTGGCCCTCGAACGGGCCACGACCGGTTTCGGCTGGTCCCGGCCGGGGCGTAGCGCGCTGCTCGGCGACACCCTTTACACGATCCTGCCGGCGGAGCGGACCGAGGCGGCCCGGCAGTGGATCACGGCCCTGCACCGCGATCTGCCCGCCCAGGTGCGCGTCAGAGCCGGGATCGGCGCGCCCGCCGAGGCGGCGGACCTGCCCGCGGGCCGCCAGGAAGCCGACGAGTGCCTGGCTCTGCACGAGAGCGCCGAGCCGGACGCCGTCCCGCCCGCCTACGACGAGTCCTGGGACGACATCCTGCTGCGGCGGCTGCGCGCGGCCGCGCGGACCGGCCGGGCCCCGGCCCGCGGGCCGGTGAGCACGCTGCTGCGGCACGACACCCGTCACGGCACGCGCTTCGTCGCCACGCTGCGGGCCTGGCTGGAAAGCCAGGGCGACCTCACCCTGGCCGCCGAGCGACTCGCGGTGCATCCCAACACCGTCCGCAACCGGCTGCGCAAGATGGGCGAGATCAGCCCGCTGGACCTCTACGACGCCCACCAGCGCCTGGCGATGACCATCATGCTGGCCGCCGTGGAGGAAGAGCCCCGCCGCTGATCTGCGCGGGGCCCGCCGCCGTTCCGAGGGCCGGCGTTGTGCCGGGTCCACAACGGCGGCGCCGCGATTGTCGTCCGCCCACAACGCCGCGGGCCGCCGCCCGGGCCATCCTGGCTGTGACATCGGCATTCGCGCGAGTTGGAGGTCGGCATGGGGGGCAACGGAACGCGATCGGTGATCGTGGTGGGCGCGGGCATCGTGGGTCTGTCGACCGCGTGGTTCCTGCAGGAGCGCGGCGTCCAGGTCGACGTGATCGACCGCGGCGGCGTGGCGGCCGGCGCGTCCTGGGGCAACGCCGGCTGGATCGCGCCGGGCCTGGCCATCCCGCTCAACGAACCCGCCGTCCTGCGCTACGGCCTGCGCTCGCTGCTGAACCCGTCCGCGCCGCTGCACGTGCCCGCGAGCCTCGATCCGGGCCTGTGGAGCTTCCTGGCCCGCTTCGCGGCCAACAGCCACTGGCGGTCGTGGACCCGCGCCGCGCGCGCCGGCCTGCCGCTCAACGACGAATGCGTCGAGGCCTACGAGGTGCTCGCCGCCAACGGCGTGTCCGCCCCGGTCATCGCGGCGCCGATCACCGCGGCGTTCCGCACGCCGCGTCAGGCCGAGAGCCTGCTGCGCGAGCTGCGCAGGCTGGAGGCGGCGGGGCAGCGGGTCGAGCACACCGTGCTGGACGGCGGCCGGCTGGCCGAGCACGTCCCCCTCGCCGGCGGGGCGCTGACGGCGGGGGTGCGAATCGACGGCCAGCGCTACCTCGACCCGGGCGCGTTCGTGCAGGCCCTGGGGGAGGCCGTCGTGCGACGCGGCGCGACCATGTACGCCGCCGAGGTCGACGAGGTGCGCACCGACGCCCGGAAGACGACCGTCCGCTCGGCCACGGGCACCGTGCTGTCCGCCGACGCCGTGGTGCTGGCCACCGGCGCCTGGCTGCCCCGTCTGGCCCGGCAGTGGGGTGTGCGCGTCCCGGTGCGGGCCGGCCGCGGGTACTCCTTCACCGTGCCGGTCGACCATCCTGTCCCCGGCCCCATCTACCTGCCCGGGGAGCGGGTGGCGTGCACCCCGTACCGCGACGGGCTTCGGGTGGCGGGCACCATGGAGTTCCGCGACCCGGACGCCCCGCCGGTGCCCGCCCGGCTGGAGGCCATCATCGCCTCCGCCAGGCCGCTCCTGCGGGGTGTGCACTGGGAGGAGCGCACCGACGCCTGGGTGGGGCCCCGCCCCGTCACCCCGGACGGACGGCCGCTCATCGGCGCGACGGCGGCTCCCACCGTCTACGTGGCGGGAGGCCACGGCATGTGGGGCCTGGCCCACGGCCCGATCACGGGCAGGCTGCTGGCCGAGCAGATCACCACCGGCAAGCAGCCCGCCGCGCTGGCCGACCTCGACCCCCTCCGCTGACGCGGACCGCAGGCGAAGCGCACGGCCCGGCCGATGTCGGAGAGCTTGAGAGAGGAGAAGCGTGAGATGGTTCTTGACCGGTTCGGATTTCACCGGAGGCGCGTGGCCGATCAGGCCAGGAACGGTGTCCTGTTCTCTGATGACCCCTCGCCGCTCAGCGCCACGGCGGCCTGGCAGGCCGCCCAGGCATGGCGATGCCAGTTCGTCGCCGACGCCTCACACGAGCTCCGGACGCCGGTGGCCGGCCTGAGGGTGGAACTCGAGGAGGCTCTCATGCATCCTGAGCAGACCGACCTCCACGAGCTGGCCACACGGGCGCTCAGAAGCGTCGACCGCCTGGAGTCGATCGTGGACGATCTGCTGGCCCTGGCGAGCGTGCGGTCGGGCAGGACCGAGCAACACGAAGACGTCGACCTGTCCGACCTGGTCCGCCGCGTCCTCCAGCGCCGGTCCGATCGCCTTCCGGTCCGGTCGCGGCTGACGCCCGGCGTCATCGTCAGGGTCGCCCCCCTCCAGATCGTCCGCGTCATCAACGGTCTGCTGGACAACGCCCAGCGGCACGCGACCCACGGCGTACGGGTCGAGGTCCACCACGACGGAGCTCACGCCGAACTGGTGGTCATCGACGACGGCAAGGGTGTCGCGAAGGCGGACAGGGAACGGATCTTCGAGCAGTTCAGGCGCACCGACAGCGCCCGCGGCCGGGACCAGGGAGGCGCAGGACTCGGCCTGGCCATCGCGCGCGAGATCGCCGTGGCCCACCGGGGAGGTCTCGAGGTCCGCGAGACCGCCTGCGGCGGCGCGTGCTTCACCCTGCGTCTGCCGTCCCTGACCTGACCTGACCTGGCCTGGCCTGGCCTGGCCTGGCCTGGCCTGGCCTGGCCTGGCCCGGGCGACGGGGTCAGGTGATCGGGCGCAGCGGCAGCGTGCTGCCGACGATGGCGTACCGCTCGTAGCCGCCCGGGAAGACGTACATGCCGATCAGGTCGATGAAGCCCAGCCGCCGGTAGAGATGCCGCGCGGCCGTGGGCTGGTCGTGGGTGGACATCACCGCGGTGCGCTCGCCGCGGCCCGCGCACAGGCCGTGGACCAGCCGGCGGCCGACGCCCTTGCCCTGGTACTCGGGGCGCACGTGGATCTCGGCGATCTCCAGCGCGTTCTCGAACCACGCCGCGGCCCGCGCCGGCCCCTCGCGCTCCTCCAGGGCGCGGCGCACCACGTCGTGCCACCACTGCCCGGGCGAGCCGTGGAAGCCGTACCCGAAGCCGACGACGCGGCCGTCGGTGGTCTCGGCCAGCAGGCAGGTGAAGTCGGGGTAGGTCGCGTGGTTGCGCATGATGCTCTGCCGGCCCGAGAGCTGGTCGCCCGGCGGGCGCATCGCCACCGTGTAGATGTCGATCACGGTGTCCAGCGAGGCGGCGAACTCCTGCGGACCGGCGTGTCGCAGTTCGATCACTTCTCGCACATTAGCAGCACGGCGATCGGCCGCGCCGAGGTCACTCGACCTCGGTCGGCGCGCCTCCGGTCATGCGCAGCAGCTCGTCGTAGGTCGTGGGGAAGACCGTGTGCACGTGGCCGGCCGCGGCCCACACGACCTCGTGCTTGGCGAGCCAGGTGTCGACCAGCGTGCGGATCGGCGCGGGGTGGCCCACAGGGGCGACCCCGCCGATCGCCTGGCCGGTGGCGGCCTTCACGAAGTCGGGCGTGGCGCGCCTCACCTTCGCCGCGCCGACCAGGCCGGCGATCAGGGCGGTGTCCACCCGGTGGGCGCCGCTGGTGAGCACCAGCAGCGGCTCGCCGTCGGCGTCGAAGACCAGGCTGTTGGCGATGGCCCCGACCTCGCACCCCAGCTGGGCGGCGGCCGCGGCGGCCGTCGGCGCCGGATCGGTCAGGACGACGACCTCGCCGGTGGCGCCGGCCTCGCGGAGGGCGTCGGTCACCTTGGTGACGCTCGGATGCAACTTTTCGGGCACGCGGACACTCTAAACAGGTTGACCGGCGTCGGCGATCGATTACATCTCTGTGACCGTACGGGGTCGGGCATGATCGATGCGCTAGGGTCCCGTGAACCGGACGTGGTGCTGACGGAGGGGAGTCCTGACATGACGGCTGGGAGGCGGCTCACGGTCGCGGCGGTGCTGACCGCGGGCGCCGTGCTGGTCTCGGGCGGCGGGATGCCGGGCGCGTGGGCGGCCGCCGGCGCGACACCCCCGCGCGCGGCGCTCACGGCGCTCACCGCCACGACGACGCAGGCGGGTGCCCCCGGCGCGGTCACGGGCGCGGTGCCGGGCGTCACCGGCGTGGTCCGCGCGGGTGCCGCCGGCGCGGTCAGGGCCTTCGCGGCGCCCCACCGCACGCTGAGGCTCGGCGCCAAGGGCGCCGCGGTCAAGGAACTGCAGAACCGCCTGAGCGAGCTCGGCTACGTCCCCGGCAAGATCGACGCCAGGTACGGCGGCACCACCCAGTCCGCGGTGTGGGCCTTCCAGAAGGTCCAGGGCATCAAGCCCACCAGCACGATCACCGCCCGCACCTGGCGGGCGCTGGAAAGCCCCCGGGCGCCCCGCGTGCTGATCCCGAACGGCAAGCCCGACCGCGTGGAGATCGACCTCACCCGGCAGGTCGCCGTCCTGTACCGCGGCGGCCAGGTGCGGCTGATCACCCACGTCTCCTCCGGCAGCGGCATCCCCTACTGCGAGACGGCCACCTGGCAGGGCAAGACGCAGCGGTTCTGCGGCAGCGCCCGCACCCCCACGGGAGACTTCAAGACCACCTGGCGCGCGTCCGGGTGGCACACGTCCTACCTTGGGCAGCTCTACAACCCGATCTTCTTCAACGGCGGCATCGCCCTGCACGGCGCGCTGTCGGTCCCGCTCTACCCGGCCTCCCACGGGTGCGTGCGCCTGCCGATGCACGTCGCCCAGATCCTCCCCGGCCTGCTCGGCGCCGGCGTCCCCGTCCACGTCAGGGGCCGCTTCCAGCGCTGAATGCCGTCCGGTCAGCCCAGGCTCCGGAAGAACGCCCGAAGGTCGGCGATCACCAGGTCGGGGGTCTCCAGGGCCGCGAAGTGGCCGCCCCGCTCGAACTGCGACCAGCGCACCACGTTGTGCGCCTGGTCGGCCAGCGGGCGGACCGAGAAGTCCGTGGGGAACACCGCGACCGCGGTCGGCACCGTCCCGCGCTCCTTCGGCGCCCACATGGTGAGGTCGTTGAACCGCTCGTAGTAGGTGTGCGCCGCCGAGCCCGCGGTGCCGGTGAACCAATAGATGCTCACGTCGGTGAGGATCCGGTCCCGGTCCACCGCGTCCTCGGGGAGCTCGGCGGCCGGGTCCGTCCAGTCCTTGAACTTCTCCACGATCCAGGCGAGCTGACCGGCGGGGGAGTCGTGTAGCGCGGCCGCGACCGTCTGCGGGCGGGTGCCCTGGACCTGCATGTACGCGCCCAGCTTCGCCTGCCAGTCCTTCATCCCGGCCAGCCGCGCACGTTCGGCCTCGGTCAGCGAACCCATGATCGCCGGATCGCCGCCGGGGAACGTGAGCAGGCCGTTGACGTGCACGCCGATGACGCTGTCCGGCGCGGCACGTCCCACCAGCGGGGCGATGAACGCACTGACGTCGCCGCCCTGCACGCCGTACCGGTCGTAGCCGAGCCTGGACATCAGCTCCGCCAGCGCCGCGGCGGTGCGGCCGTCCGTCCAGCCGGTGCCGGGCAGCGTGCCGGAGAAGCCGTACCCCGGCAGCGACGGGATCACCAGGTGGAAGGCGTCGGCGGCCTGGCCGCCGTGGGCCGCGGGGTCGGTGAGCGGGCCGATGAGGTCGAGGAACTCGACGACCGAGCCGGGCCAGCCGTGCAGCAGCAGGAGCGGGGTGGCGTCGGGCTCGGGGGAGCGTACGTGCAGGAAGTGCACCTGCGCGCCGTCCACGGTGGTGGTGAACTGCGGGTACGCGTTGAGCGCCGCCTCCTGGGCGCGCCAGTCGAAGCCGTCGGCCCAGTAGGTGGCGAGCTGCCGCAGGTAGCGGGTCGGCACGCCGCGCTCCCATCCGGTTCCGGGCAGTTCGGGCGCCCAGCGGGTACGGCGCAACCGTTCGTGCAGGTCGTCGAGGTCGGCCTGCGGGATCTGGACGCGGTAAGGCTGGATCTCGTTCGTCATGCCTGTCACGGTATTGGCCATTGGTGTCAGGTTCAGGCACCAATGGTGGCCACAATGGTGCCCATGTTGGAAACCTCCGCGCGGCTGCTGCGCCTGCTGTCGCTCCTGCAGGCACGTACGGACTGGACCGGCGCCGAACTCGCGGGCCGGCTGGAGGTCGGCCTGCGTACCGTGCGGCGGGACGTCGAACGGCTGCGTGAGCTGGGCTATCCGGTGGACGCCACCCCGGGGGTGGCCGGCGGGTACCGGCTCGGCGTGGGGGCCGCGTTGCCGCCGCTGCTGCTCGACGACGAGGAGGCCGTGGCGGTGGCGATCAGCCTGCGTACGGCCGCGACGGGCAGCGTCGCCGGCCTGGAGGAGGCCGCGGTGCGGGCGCTGGTCAAGCTCCAGCAGCTCCTCCCCTCCCGGCTGCGGCACCGGGTGGAGGCGTTCCGCGCGGCGACCGTGGCGCTGCCCGGGGCGGCCGGTCCGGAGGTCGGCGCCGACCTGCTGACCGCGATCGCCGCCGCGTGCCGCGACCGGCGCGGGGTGCGGCTGCGCTACCGGGGGCGCGAGGGCGTCACCGCGCGCGAGGTCGAGCCGCACCGGCTGGTGCACACCCCGCGCCGGTGGTACCTGGTCGCGTGGGACGTGGCCAAGGGGGACTGGCGTACCTTCCGGGTCGACCGGATCGAGGAGCCGCTCGGGCCGCCGGGGGCGCGATTCATGCCGCGCACGCCGCCCGAGGAGGACGCGGCCGCCTACGTCCGGCACGCCATCACCGCGGCGCCGTACACCTACCAGGCCCGCGTCCTCTTCCACGCCCCGCTGGAGGCGGTGGCGCCGCGCACGTCGCCCGGCGCTGGACGGCTGGAGGCCGTGGACGCGCGCACCTGCCTGTTCACGGCGGGATCGAACTCGCTGCGCGAGCTGGCGGTGCACGTGGCGGTGAAGGGGTTCGAATTCGAGGTGCTGGATCCGCCGGAGCTGGTCCCGGTGCTGCGCGAGGTCCGCGACCGCCTCGACCGGGCCGCGACCATGTCGGACTCGGGTTCCGGCTGAAGGAGGGGCCGTTTCCGCGATCACCACAGGGCCCGCGTTGTGGGGGCCGCCGGACCGGGGGCACGGCCGGAGCGCGGTCCGGCTCCGGCCTTGTGTTCGAACCGCTGGTTGACCACATGATCGAACTTGTGTTCGTGAGATGCTTGACATAGCGCGTCATCGAATTTATGTTCGACACAGTGGGGGTGGGACTCGCGGCCCACCCCCACCATCCGGCTGGAGGTGCCGTCCGCGGCGGCCCCTCCACGCGAACCGAAACGGCCGGACGGGGAGAGGGGAAGCTCCTCGTCCGGCCCGAGCGGGCGCCACGTCCATGGGGCGCCGACATCACCACATCGGCGGCGGCACCCAGGGGAGGCGCCGCGGCCGGGCGGACGGCCGCCGGCACACCAGGCCGGTGGGGGGCCGTCCGAGCACCGGAACGTCGGGCGATCACGAGCGGAGGGCTGGCACAGGAAGCGCGGCACCCGCGGCACGTCCGGCGTGCCACGGCGAGGGAGCGAGGAAGCGAGCGTCCGTGACCATGACCAGCGGACCACCGGAATTGTCGGTGGTGTCTGCGACCGTGTTATCACCGGCGGTCACCGCCGGAGCCATGACCCCGAGGAGGGTGGCATGACTCGAGAGTCCGGAGAAGGTCCCCGGGTTTCACAGACGGTGCGCGCGCACCTCACCGACGCGCATTCCTGCCTTGCGGACGCCGCGGCGGCCCGCACCCCCGCCGAGCGTTACGTCTCGGCCCATCTCGCGGCGCTGCGCGCGGCGGCCGCGATCCTCGCGGCGCTGCCCCGGCCGATGGACGGCCGCAGGCGCCGGCTGCGCAGCGCGTGGGAGCTGCTGCCCGAGGCCGAGCCCAGGCTCGCCCGCTGGGCGGCGTACTTCGCCGAGAGCGCCCGCAAGCGGGCGGCCGCCGAGGCCGGCATGGTCCGCGTGGTGTCGGCGCGCGACGCCGACGAACTGATCACCGAGGCCGACACCTTCGTCGGCGTCGTCGAAGACATCCTGGGCCTCCCCGGCCAGTCCGCCCTCCCCGTGAAGGCCCCCTTGGCAGGCTGACCGCCCCCGTGCCCGGCGAGAGACCGGGTGCCCCACGCCGCCGGACGGCCGCGTCCCGGATCCGGTGAGAGCCGGGCGGCTCCTGGCGGGTACGGGCGTGGGTGGGCGCCTGTGCGGGGTGGGTACAGTCGAAAGTGGTCCCCCGTGTGGCCGTCCGGCCGGGCGGTGAGCCACGAACGCCCCCCACGTATTCGCCTGGAGGCGCTGATGGTGCCCTTTCGACACTGATGTCGTGGTCGTGGGCGCGGGGCCGACCGGGCTGCTGCTGGCCGGTGACCTGTGCGCGAGAGGCGTCGGCTGCACGGTCCTCGAACGCGGGGCCCACGGCTCGAACCTCTCCCGGGCGTTCGTCCTGCACGCCCGCTCCCTCGAACAGCTCGACGCCCGCGGCGTCGCCGACGAGCTCATCGCCGGCGGCGTGGTGATCCGCACAATGCGGCTGTTCGGCGATCCTGGTCTCGATCTGTCCCGCCTGCCCTCGCGGTTCCCGTTCGCGTTGTCCACCCCGCAGTACAACACCGAGAACGTGCTGGAGGACCGCGCCGTCGGCCTCGGCGCCGAGATAGTACGGGGGGCCGAGGTCGTCGGGGTGCGCCAGGACGATCAAGGCGTGCTGGTCGACACGCGCGCCGACGGCGCCGCGCGCACGTGGCGGGCCCGCTTCGCCGTCGGCGCCGACGGTGTGCGCAGCACGGTCCGGCAGGCGGTCGGCCTGCCCTTCCCCGGACGGTCGGCCGTCCGGTCGGTGATGCTGGCGGACGTCCGCCTGGCCGAGCCGCCGCCGTGGCCGCTGGCGCTGCACGCCACCGAGGAGGGCTTCTCCTTCATCGCCTCCTACGGGGACGGGTGGTACCGGGTCATCGCCTGGGACCGGCGGCGGCCTCCGGGCGACGCGCCGGTGACGCTTGCGGAGGTGGCGGAGGTCGTCCGCCGCGCCACGGGCCGCGATTTCGGCATGGGCGACGCGCGCTGGCTGTCGCGCTTCCACAGCGACGAGCGGCAGGTGCCGAGCTACCGCGTGGGCCGGGTGCTGCTGGCGGGCGACGCCGCGCACGTGCACTCCCCGGCGGGCGGGCAGGGCATGAACACCGGCCTTCAGGACGCGGCGAACCTGGCGTGGCGGCTCGCGGCCGAGGTGCAGGGATGGGCCTCGCCCACGCTGCTCGACGGCTACGACGCCGAGCGCCGCCCGGTCGGGCGGGCGGTCCTGCGGTTCAGCGGCGCCCTGCTGAGCCTGGCACTGGGCTCCAACCTCCGTACCCGGGCGATCCGGGCGGTCCTGCCGGCCGTCCTTCGCGGCGTGCGGCCGGTCAACGACCGGCTGGCCATGGCCATCTCCGGCCTGGCCGTCGCCTACCCGCCCCCGGAGGGCGTCCCGCGGCCGGCCGGGCGGCGGGCGCCGGACATCCCGCTGGCAGGTGAGCCCGGGAGGCTGTACGAGGCGTTGCGGGGAGGGCGGTTCGTCCTGGTCGTCTCGCCGGACGACCCGGCGTCCGTGGCCGTCCGGCCCGGCGGGCGGGTGGACCGCGTCGCCCCCGAGGAGCGGAGGCGTCCGGCGATGCTGGTGCGGCCGGACGGGTACATCGCGTGGGCCGCCGACAAGGTGCACCCCGGCGCCCGGGCGGTGGGGCTGCGCGCCGCCCTGGCCGCGTGGTGCGGGGAGTCGTCCCCGGCGTCCGTGCGCCGCTCGCTGCGCGCCTGACTCAGGGGCGGGGCAGCCACAGATCGGGCCCGAAGACCTCGTAGTGGATGTCGGAGGCCGGCACTCCGCGCGCGAGCAACTGCGAGCGCGCTTCCCGCATGAACGGCATCGGCCCGCACAGGCAGGCGACCACGCCCTCCGGCAGGTCGACGCCGGTGAGATCCACCCGGCCGATCATCGCCGGCGCCGCCGCGGACCCGGCGGCGCCTCCCGCACGCGCGGCGGTGCCCTGGGCGGTCGTGCGTCCTGTGGGGGCGGTGGCCGGCTGGTCGGCCTGGTCGGCATAACCGGCATGGCCGGCGCGGTCGTCCCGGGCACAGCCGCACTCCTGCTCGTACCAGCGGTGCAGAGTGGCGCCGGGCAGGGCGGCGACCAGGTCCAGCAGCTCCGCGCGGTGGGCATGGTGGGCCGGGGTGCGGTCGGCGTGCGCCACCAGGACCCGGCGGTGCGACCCTGTGGCCGCGAGGTGGTCGAGCATGGAGAGCATGGGCGTGATCCCGATTCCGGCCGAGGCCAGCAGCAGCGGGCCGTCGCCGTGCGGCAGGGTGAGGTCGCCGAACGGCGCCGAGACCGACAGGACGTCTCCGGCGCGCACGCCGGAGTGGAGCAGGGCGGAGACCTCGCCGTCCGGGGCGCCGTCGCCGCGCGCCCGCTTGACGGTGATGCGCCAGTCGCCCCGCTCCGGCGCGCGCGAGAGGCTGTACTGCCGGATCTGCCGGGCCCCGTCGGAAAGGGGGACGGCGACGCTGATGTACTGCCCCGGCCGGAACGACCTGGCGACCTTCGGCCGCAGCGTGAAGGACACGACCTCCGGGGTCTCGCGGCGCCGGTCGATCACCGTCGCCTCCAGCCACCCCTCGCCCGACTCGCGGTAGAGGACCGCCTCCAGGGCGATGAGGGTTCCGGCCATGAGCCAGTACACCTCGTCCCAGGCCGCCGCGACCTCGGGCGTGATCGCCTCGCCGAGGATGTCGCCGATGGCGGCGAAGAGGTACTTGTGCACCAGGACGTACTGGTCGGCGGTGACGCCCAGTGACGCGTGCTTGTTGGCGATGCGGGCGAGCATGGCGTCCGGGGCGGCGCCGGAGCCGACCAGCGAGGCGGCGTAGCCGGCCAGCGCCCCGGCCAGGGCGGCGCGCTGCTCGCCGTTCGCCTGGTTGCCCCGGTTGAAAAGGTCGCGCAGCAGCTCGGGGTTGTCGGCGAACATCGTGTCGTAGAAGCGCGCCGCGATGTCGCCGATGGCGGCGCCGATCGCGGGCAGGGTGGCACGGACGTGCGCGGCCGATTCAAGGGAGAGCACGAATCCTCCTGGAGAGTTAATTGGTATATAATCTTCGTATTTAACCGCGGCCGTGACGGCCGCCGTGCGGGCGGCCGGCTTCAGGTGAGCGACAGCAGGACCGGCCCGGTCGGCGAGGTCACCAGGTCGCCTATGGTCAGCGCGTCGAGAGAGGCGTAGAACGCGCGCTGCGCGTCGCGGAGGGCGCCGCGCAGCCGGCAGGCGGCCCGTAGCGGGCAAGGGAAGTCACCCTCGCACGCCACGACCTCCTCTTCGCCCTCCAGCTCGCGGACCAGCCATCCCAGCGACGCGGACCGCCCGAACGCGGTCAGTTCCAGGCCGCCGCCGCGACCTCGCCGCGCGTCCACGACCCCGAGATGCCGCAGGCGCGAGATGGCCTTGGCGGTGTGGGTGTAAGGGATCGACATCGCCTCGGCCACCTGCGCGGTGGTGAGGGTGGCCCCCGGCTCCACCACCGCCAGGCGCATGGTGACCCGCAGGGCGAGATCGGTGAACTTCGTCAGTCGCACGCCACGACGCTAACAATTTGGCATGCGGGATGACAATTAAGCGGCGGCGAATGTGGGAGACCCCACATCGCGCCCCGTCAGGACGGCGTCCCCGACGGCCCGCCGGCGCGAAGGGCCCGCAGGGCGAAGGGGCCGTCCAGGGCCAAGGGCCCGTCCAGCGCGAAGGGCCTTTGCAGCGCGAAGGGTCCGTGCCGAGTGAAGGACCCCTGTGCAGGGTGAAGGGTCCGTGGAGACGCGAAGAGCCCGCGAGGAGCGGAATGCTCTCTCGCGGGCTCTTCGGCGCACGGCGGCCGCGAGGTGCCGCCGCGTGGCGGCCTCGGCCGCAGGGTCAGAAGGACTCGACCGCGCGGCGTGCCTCGGCGTCCAGCACGCCCCACGTGATGAGCTCCTCGGTGAGCTCGGTGGGGGACTTGTCGTAGATGACCGCGAGGGAGCGCAGGTCCTCCTGGCGGATGGACAGCACCTTGCCGTTGTAGTCGCCGCGCTGGCTCTGGATGGTGGCCGCGTAGCGGGCGAGCGCCCCGGCCTTCTCCTTGGGCAACTGCGCCAGCCGCTCAAGATCGATCACAAGCTTCGGCGTGGGGCCGAGCGGGCTCGGCGCGGAACCGCCCGGGAGCAACTCGGAGACCGGGACGCCGTAGAAGTCGGCCAATTCGGCGAGCTTCTGCACCGTGACGGCGCGGTCACCCCGCTCGTAGGAGCCCACGACGACGGCCTTCCACCTGCCTCGAGACTTCTCTTCGACTCCATGCAGTGATAGCCCCTGCTGGGTGCGGATGGCGCGCAGCCTCGCGCCCAGCGACTTGGCGTAGTCAGACGGCATCGTTTGGCCCCCCGGCTTTCTATGAACGTTCTCACTTATTGTGCGCCTTGCGACGAATGCAACGGCGATCGGGTGGCACCCGGGGAGGCACCATCGGTGACCGACACGTCGTGGTTTACCCGAGAACGTCGCGAGGTGTGGTTACGCACAGTGACGGTAAAGGTGTGGACGTGATTGGTCAAGCTGATTGGAAAAAAGATGCCGAATCCTGTCCGGTTCGGCCCTCCTCCGCTCGGCCCCAAGCGCCACCCCCGCCGCATCCGCCCACCCGGGGCATGCGTCCGGTCGGCCGGACGCAGGGATCGCCGGCCCGGCCGGCCGGGCGGCGGGAAGGCCGCGCCGTCCGGCCTCGAGGGTATCCGCCCAGCTCGTGAAGGTGGCCACCCGTTCCGAGCGTCCGGCGGGGGGCTGCTAACGTGGGGCACGCCAAGTCCTTTAAGACCCGTCCTGTGAGGCGGGAAAGGTGGTGACCCTCATGAACGCCGCCCGAAATCAGGCGCGCGACGACGATCCCCGCGTCGACGGCGATCCGGCGCCCGGCGGTGGCCGTCCGGTCGACGGCGAGCGCGCCGTCCTGGAGGCCCCCGACATCAACCGGGCCCTCACCCGCATCGCCCACGAGATCCTCGAGCGCGCCAAAGGCCCCGACGATCTCCTGCTGCTCGGCATCCCGACCAGGGGCACCCTCCTGGCGCGCCGGCTCGCCGACCGCATCGAGCAGGTCGAGGGACGCCCGGTCGCGGCGGGCTCGCTCGACGTGACCATGTACCGCGACGACCTGCGCCTGCGCCCCACGCGCGCCCTCGGCCGCACCGACCTGCCCAAGGAGGGCGTCGACGGCCGCATCGTGGTCCTGGTCGACGACGTGCTGTTCTCCGGCCGCACCGTGCGGGCCGCGCTGGACGCGCTCAACGACCTCGGCCGCCCGACGGCGGTGCGCCTCGCGGTGCTGGTCGACCGCGGCCACCGCGAGCTGCCCATCCGCGCCGACCACGTCGGCAAGAACCTCCCCACCTCCCGCGCCGAGACCGTCCGGGTGTGCCTGGCCGAGATCGACCAGCGCGACGCGGTCCTGCTGAGAGGGGGCCAGCGATGAGGCGCCGCCCCACCCCTGTCCCCGTCTCGCGCCCTTGCCCGAGAGGAGGCCGGCGATGATGCGCCACCTGCTGTCCACCGCCGACCTGTCGCGCGACGACGCCCTGCTGATCCTCGACACCGCCGAGCAGCTCGCGCAGATCTCCGGCCGCTCGATCAAGAAGCTGCCGACCCTGCGCGGCCGCACGGTGGTGAACCTCTTCTTCGAGGACTCCACCCGCACCCGCATCTCCTTCGAGGCCGCCGCCAAGCGTCTGTCCGCCGACGTGATCAACTTCTCGGCGAAGGGGTCCAGCGTGTCCAAGGGCGAGAGCCTGAAGGACACCGCGCTCACCCTGCAGGCGATGGGCGCGGACGCCGTGGTCGTGCGCCACGGCGCCTCGGGCGCCCCGCACCGCCTGGCCAACTGGGTCGACGGCAGCGTGGTCAACGCCGGCGACGGCACGCACGAGCACCCGACGCAGGCCCTGCTGGACGCATTCACGATGCGCAGGCGCCTCGGCGACCTGGTCGGGCGCCGGGTCACCATCGTCGGCGACGTGCTGCACAGCCGGGTCGCCCGCTCCAACGTCCACCTGCTGCACACCCTGGGCGCCGAGGTGACGCTGGTCGCGCCGCCGACGCTGCTGCCGGTGGCGATGGGCGAGTGGCCGTGCGAGGTCTCCTACGACTTCGACGCGGTGCTGCCCAAGTCCGACGCGGTCATGATGCTGCGCGTCCAGCACGAGCGGATGAACGCCTCCTACTTCCCCTCGGCCCGCGAGTACAGCCGCCGGTACGGCCTGGACCCCGAGCGCCTCGGCCGCATGCCCGACGGCGCGATCGTCATGCACCCCGGGCCGATGAACCGCGGCATGGAGATCGCCGCCGAGGTCGCCGACTCCGCGCGCTCCACCATCGTCGAGCAGGTCACCAACGGCGTGACCGTGCGCATGGCCGTCCTGTACCTGCTTCTGTCCGGCTCGGAGCCCGCGATCGGGGGAAACCAGTGACCTACCTTCTCAAGGGGGCCCGCGTCCTCGGAGGCGAGCCGAAGGACATCCTGCTCAAAGACGGCTACATCGCCGCCGTCGGTGCTCCCGGCGAGGTGGACGCCCCCGGCGCGGGGCATCTCGACGCCGGCGGGCTGATCGCGCTGCCCGGCCTGGTCGACCTGCACACCCACCTTCGCGAGCCGGGCCGCGAGGACGCCGAGACCGTCGAGTCCGGCACCGCCGCCGCGGCGCTCGGCGGGTACACCGCGGTCCACGCGATGGCCAACACCTCCCCGGTCGCCGACACCGCCGGCGTGGTCGAGCAGGTCTACCGGCTCGGCCAGGAGGCCGGGCACTGCGACGTCCAGCCGGTCGGCGCGGTCACCTCGGGCCTGGCCGGCAAGCAGCTCGCCGAGCTCGGCGCGATGGCCGACAGCGCGGCCCGGGTGCGGGTCTTCTCCGACGACGGGGTGTGCGTCTCCGACGCCGTCCTGATGCGCCGGGCCCTCGAGTACGTCAAGGCATTCGACGGGGTGGTGGCCCAGCACGCCCAGGAGCCGCGCCTCACCGAGGCCGCGCAGATGAACGAGGGCGCGATCTCGGGGCGCCTCGGCCTGACCGGCTGGCCGGCGGTCGCCGAGGAGGCCATCATCGCCCGCGACTGCCTGCTGGCCGCGCACGTCGGCTCCCGGCTGCACATCTGCCACGTCTCGACGGCCGGGTCTGTGGAGATCATCCGCTGGGCGAAGTCCAAGGGCTGGGACGTCACCGCCGAGGTCACCCCGCACCACCTGCTGCTCACCGACGCCTGCGCCGAGGACTCGCCCAACGGCGCCTACAACCCGATCTACAAGGTCAACCCGCCGCTGCGCACCAGGGCCGACGTGGAGGCGCTGCGCGAGGCGCTCGCCGACGGCACCATCGACTGCGTGGCCACCGACCACGCCCCCCACCCGGTCGAGGACAAGGAGACCGAGTGGCCGGCCGCGGCCATGGGCATGATCGGCCTGGAGACCGCCCTGTCGGTGGTCCAGGAGGCCATGGTCGAGACCGGCCTGCTCGACTGGGCGGGCGTCGCCGACCGCATGTCCGCGCGGCCCGCCCGCATCGGGCGGCTGGACGGCCAGGGCGGCCCGCTGAGGCCCGGCACGCCCGCCAACCTCACCCTGTTCGACCCGTCGGTCCGCTGGGCCGTGGACCCGGGCGGGTTCGCCTCCAAGAGCCGCAACACCCCCTACCAGGGCATGACCCTGCCGGGGCGGGTGGTCGCCACGTTCCTGCGCGGCCGCCCCACCGTTCTCGAAGGGAAGCTCACGTGACGCTCGCGACCACCGGCACGGCCGTCCTCGTGCTGGAGGACGGCCGGGTCTTCCACGGCACGCCGTACGGCGCCGAGGGGGAGACATTCGGCGAGATGGTGTTCTCCACCGGCATGACCGGCTACCAGGAGACCCTCACCGACCCCTCCTACCACCGGCAGATCGTGGCGATGACCGCCCCGCACATCGGCAACACCGGCGTCAACGACGAGGACCCGGAGTCCTCCCGCGTCTGGGTCGCCGGGTACGTCGTGCGCGAGCCGGCGCGCGTCGCCTCCAACTGGCGCTCCAAGCGCTCGCTGGACGAAGAGCTGCGCCGGCAGGGCGTCGTCGGCATCGCCATGCCGGGCACGCGCGCGCTCACCCGCCACCTGCGCGAGCGCGGCGCCATGCGCGCCGGGGTGTTCACCGCGCCCTCGGCGCCCGTGGAGGAGCTGGTCGAGCGGGTCAAGGGCAGCCCCTCGATGGTGGGCGCCGACCTGGCCAAGGAGGTCTCCACCGCCGAGCCGTACGTCGTGCCCGCCCACGGCGCCAAGCGGTTCACGGTGGCCGCGGTCGACCTCGGCATCAAGGCGATGACGCCCCACCGCATGGCCGAGCGCGGGTGCGAGGTCCACGTGCTCCCGGCGAGCGCCACGGCCGCCGACATCCTCGCCCTGGACCCCGACGGCGTCTTCCTGTCCAACGGGCCGGGCGACCCCGAGACGGCCGGCTACGCCGTCGAGGCGCTCACCGGCGTCATGGAGGCCGGCCGGCCGGTGTTCGGTATCTGCTTCGGCAACCAGATCCTCGGCCGCGCCCTGGGCCTTGGCACCTACAAGCTGCGGTACGGGCATCGGGGCGTCAACCAGCCCGTCCAGGACCGCCGCACCGGCAAGGTGGACATCTCGGCGCACAACCACGGCTTCGCCGTCCAGGCGCCCCTCGACGGGCCGTTCGAGACCCCCTACGGCCGCGCCGAGGTCAGCCATGTGAACCTCAACGACGGCTGTGTGGAAGGGCTGCGCCTGCTCGACTACCCGGCCTTCAGCGTCCAGTACCACCCCGAGGCCGCGGCGGGCCCGCACGACGCCGCCGGCCTGTTCGACGAGTTCTGCGCCCTGATGGCGCGCCCGGGCACCAAGGAGGGTGGCACGCGTGTCTAAGCGCACCGACATCTCGTCGATCATGGTGATCGGCTCCGGCCCCATCGTGATCGGGCAGGCCTGCGAGTTCGACTACTCGGGCACCCAGGCGTGCCGGGTGCTGCGGGCCGAGGGCTACCGGGTGATCCTCGTCAACAGCAACCCCGCGACGATCATGACCGACCCCGAGTTCGCCGACGCCACCTACGTCGAGCCGATCACCCCCGAGATCGTCGAGCAGATCATCGCCAAGGAGCGCCCCGACGCGCTGCTGCCCACCCTGGGCGGGCAGACCGCGCTCAACACGGCCGTCGCGCTGCACGAGGCCGGGGTGCTCGAACGCTACGACGTCGAGCTCATCGGCGCCGACATCGACGCCATCCAGGCCGGGGAGAACCGCGAGCTGTTCAAGCAGATCGTCGCCAGGGTCGCCGCCGAGCACGGCCTGAACGCCGAGTCGGCGCGCTCGGCGATCTGCCACACCCTGCAGGAGTGCCTGGACGCCGCGGCCGGGCTCGGCTACCCCGTCGTGGTGCGGCCGAGCTTCACCATGGGCGGCGCCGGCTCGGGGTTCGCCTACGACGAGGCCGACCTGCGCCGCATCGCCGGCGCCGGCCTGGACGCCTCGCCGACCACCGAGGTGCTCCTCGAGGAGTCCATCCTCGGCTGGAAGGAGTACGAGCTGGAGGTCATGCGCGACCGGGCCGACAACGTCGTCATCGTGTGCTCCATCGAGAACATCGACCCGATGGGCGTGCACACCGGCGACAGCGTCACGGTGGCCCCGGCCATGACCCTCACCGACCGCGAGTACCAGAACATGCGCGACGTCGCCATCGCGGTGATCCGCGAGGTCGGCGTCGACACCGGCGGCTGCAACATCCAGTTCGCCGTGGACCCGCGCACCGGGCGCATGATCGTCATCGAGATGAACCCGCGCGTGTCGCGGTCCAGCGCCCTGGCCTCCAAGGCGACCGGCTTCCCGATCGCCAAGATCGCCGCCAAGCTCGCCGTCGGCTACACCCTGGACCAGATTCCGAACGACATCACCCGCGAGACGCCGGCCTCCTTCGAGCCCTCCCTGGACTACGTCGTGGTCAAGGTGCCGCGCTTCGCCTTCGAGAAGTTCGCCGGGGCCGACCAGACCCTCACCACCCACATGAAGTCGGTCGGCGAGGCCATGGCCATCGGCCGGTCCTTCCCCGAGGCGCTCCAGAAGGCCCTCAGGTCGCTGGAGAAGAAGAATTCGTCCTTCTCCTGGATGGGCGACCCCGGAGACAAGGACGAACTGCTCGCCGCCTGCCGCAAGCCGCACGACGGGCGGCTGCGCACCATGCAGCAGGCGATCAGGGCCGGGGCGACCCTTGCGGAGCTGTACGAGGCCACCAGCGTCGACCCGTGGTTCCTTGACCAGCTCTATCTCATCGACGAGGAGGCCCGCGAGCTCGGCCGCGGCGAGCCGACCGCCGCCGCCCTCACCCGCGCCAAGCGGCACGGCTTCAGCGACGCGCAGATCGCCGAGATCCGCGGCATGGCCGAGCCCGAGGTGCGCGCGCTGCGCCACGGCCTCGGCGTGCGGCCGGTGTACAACACCGTCGACACCTGCGCCGCCGAGTTCGCCGCCAAGACCCCCTACCTCTACTCGACCTACGACGAGGAGAACGAGGTCCCCGGCGGCGACCGGCCCAAGGTCATCATCCTGGGCAGCGGCCCCAACCGCATCGGCCAGGGCATCGAGTTCGACTACGCCTGCGTCCACGCCTCGTTCGAGCTGTCGAAGGCGGGGTACGAGACCGTGATGGTCAACTGCAACCCCGAGACCGTCTCGACCGACTACGACACCTCCGACCGGCTGTACTTCGAGCCGCTCACGCTGGAGGACGTCCTTGAGGTCGTGCACGCCGAGCAGCAGGCCGGCCCGGTCGCCGGGGTGATCGTCCAGCTCGGCGGGCAGACCCCGCTCGGGCTGGCGCAGGCTCTCAAGGACGCCGGGGTGCCGGTCGTCGGCACCAGCCCCGAGTCCATCCACCTGGCCGAGGAGCGCGGGGCGTTCGGGCGGGTGCTGGCCGAGGCGGGCCTGCCCGCGCCCAAGCACGGCACCGCGGTCACCGTCGAGGAGGCGCGGGCCATCGCCGGCGAGATCGGCTACCCCGTCCTGGTGCGCCCGTCCTACGTCCTGGGCGGCGCGGGCATGGCCATCGTCTACGACGAGGCCACCCTGAGCGCGTACATGGAGCGGGCCGGCGCCGCCAGCGACCACCCGGTGCTGGTCGACAAGTTCCTCGACGAGGCCATCGAGATCGACGTGGACGCCCTGTTCGACGGCGAGGAGCTCTACCTGGGCGGCGTCATGGAGCACATCGAGGAGGCCGGCATCCACTCCGGCGACTCGGCGTGCGCGCTGCCGCCGATCACCCTGGGCGGGTTCGACATCAAGCGCATCCGCGCCGCCACCGAGGCCATCGCGCGCGGCGTCGGCGTGCGCGGGCTGCTGAACGTCCAGTACGCCATGTCGGCCAACATCCTGTACGTCCTTGAGGCCAACCCGCGGGCGAGCCGCACGGTGCCGTTCGTGTCCAAGGCGACCGCCGTGCCGCTGGCCAAGGCCGCCGCGCGGGTGATGATGGGCGAGACCATCGCCGCGCTGCGCGGCCAGGGCATGCTGCCCGCCGAAGGCGACGGCGGGACGCTCCCGCTGGACGCCCCCATCGCGGTCAAGGAGGCCGTGCTGCCCTTCAACCGCTTCCACGGCGTCGACATCATCCTCGGGCCCGAGATGCGCTCCACGGGCGAGGTCATGGGCATCGACGAGGTGTTCGGCACCGCCTACGCCAAGTCGCAGTCGGCCTCCTACGGGTCGCTGCCGACCAAGGGGCGGGCGTTCGTCTCGGTCGCCAACCGCGACAAGCGGGCGATGATCTTCCCGGTGAAGGCCCTGGCCGACCTGGGGTTCGAGATCCTGGCCACAGAGGGCACCGCCGAGGTGCTGCGCCGCAACGGCGTCCATGCCAAGATCGTGCGAAAGCAGAGCGACGGCATCGGCACGGACGGTGAGCCCACCATCGTGACCCGCATCCTGGACGGCGAGGTGGACCTCATCGTGAACACCCCCTTCGGCAGCCCCGGGCAGTCGGGGCCGCGCCTGGACGGCTACGACATCCGCACGGCGGCCGTCCTGCGGGGCATCCCGTGCGTCACCACTGTGCAGGGGCTCGGCGCGGCCGTCCAGGGCATCCAGGCGATCGCCGCCGGGTCGGTGGGCGTACGGTCGCTCCAGGAGCACGCCCAGCGGCTGAGGGGCTGACGCCCGGCGGGAGGTGGAGGAGACGGCCGTTACTCCGGTGCAGGTGACCGGCACGGTGCTGACGACGCGCCGCGTGGACGCCTACCACGCCCTGACCGTCGTCGCGCCGGGCATCGCCGAGCGCTTCCGTCCCGGGCACTTCGTCTCCGTGGCCGTCGGCGGCCCGCACACCTCCATGCCGACGCGCCGGGCCTTCTCCGTGCACGACGTCAAGCCCGACTACGGCGGCACCGTCGAGCTGGTGTTCGCCGTGCGCGGGCGGGGCACCGCGTGGCTGGCCGAGCGCAAGGCCAGGGACACCCTGGACCTGGTCGGGCCGCTCGGCCGGCCCTTCCCCGTGCCGCGCGACCCGTGCGCGTGCGTTCTGGTCGGCGGAGAGTACGGCTCGGCATCGCTGTTCGCGCTGGCCGACACCCTGCAGCAGCGCGGCTGCCGGGTCGACTTCGTGCTCGGCGCCGCCTCGGCCGACCGGGTGTTCGGCGCGCTGCGTGCCCGGCGCATGGGGGAGACCACGACGCTCACCACCGAAGACGGCTCCCTGGGGCTGCGCGGCAGGGTCACCGACGCGCTGCCCTCGGTGATCGCCGACGCGCGGGCCGACGTGGTGTACGCCAGCGGGCCGATGGCCATGCTGCGCGGGGTGACCGCCGTCGCGGTCGAGTTCGACATTCCCGTGCAGGTCAGCGTGGAGGAGGCGATGGCCTGCGGGTACGGCGTCTGCATGACGTGCGTGATCCCGGTCATCGGGGAGGACGGGGTGACCCGCATGGTGCGGTCGTGCGTCGAGGGCCCGGTCTTCCGCGGCGAGCGCGTGCGGTTCGAGGACATCGGCACGATCCCGTTCGACGCCCTCGGAGCCCCCGGGGGACGAGCCCAGGAGGGAGGTGCCAACACCCGAAATGTCAGTTGACATGCGGACGTACCTGGCGCACGTCGAACTGGCCAACCCGATCACCACG
The DNA here is from genome assembly GCF_040607455.1 of Sphaerisporangium sp. NPDC005289. Lineage (NCBI taxonomy): Bacteria > Bacillati > Actinomycetota > Actinomycetes > Streptosporangiales > Streptosporangiaceae > Sphaerisporangium > Sphaerisporangium sp. NPDC005289. Next base: position 5,548 of record NZ_JBEXGS010000010.1, on the reverse strand, counting down.
GCCGCCGGGTGCGCCGCCTCCGGCGCCGAGCTCTCCCAGTTCTTCGACCTCGCCCGCCTCGGCGCGGTGGTCACCCGCTCGATCACCATGGCGCCCAGGGCCGGGCGGCCCACCCCCCGCATGGCGGAGACGCCCTCCGGCATGCTGAACGCCGTGGGGCTCCAGGGGCCCGGCGTGGAGGTCTTCCTCGAACGCGAGCTTCCCCGGCTGGTCGAGCGCGGGGCCAGGGCCGTGGTGTCCATCGCCGGCGGCAGCATCGCCGAGTACACCGCGCTCGCGCGCAGGCTCGCCGACGCGCCCGGCGTGGCCGCCGTCGAGGTCAACCTGTCGTGCCCCAACGTCGAGGACCTCGGCCGGGTCTTCGCCCGCGACCCCGCCGCCTCCGCCGAGGTGCTCGCCTCGGTGCGCGCCACCATGCGCTACGACGTCCCCGTCGTGGCCAAGCTCGCCCCGGACGTGGCCGACATCGTCGCCGTCGCCCGCGCCTGCGTGGACGGCGGCGCCGACGCCCTCGCCATGATCAACACCCCGCTCGGCATGAGCATCGACGTCGACACCATGCGCCCCTCGCTCGCCGCCGGCACCGGAGGGCTCTCGGGGCCTGCCATCCGGCCGCTGGCCGTGCGCTGCCTGTGGCAGGTGCACGCCGCACTGCCCGGCGTGCCCATCGTCGGCATGGGCGGCGTCATGACCGGCAGGGACGCCCTGGAGCTCATCCTGGCCGGCGCCTGCGTCGTCTCGGTGGGCACCGCACTGTTCCACGACCCCTACGCTTGCCTGCGGATTCTGCGGGAGCTGGAAGACCTGCTCAAGGAGCGCGGCTTCGAGCGCCTCGCCGACGCCGTCGGCCTCGCGCACCGACCGCCCGGGGCAGGGCCCCGGCACCGTATCGACCTGGAGGAGAGCTCACTTTGACGTCCGCACCCATCGCCGTCGCCCTGGACGCACCTGATCTGGAGACGGCGGCCCGCTGGGCGGCCCTGGTGACGCCGCACGTGAGCACCGTGAAGGTCGGCCTCGAACTCTACCTGCGCTACGGACCCGACGTGATCGCCTCCGTGCGCGGCGCCTCCGGCGTCCAGATCTTCCTGGACCTGAAGCTCCACGACATCCCGAACACCGTCGCCGGAGCGGCCAAGGCCGTCACGCGCCTCAAGCCGCACATCCTCACCGTCCACGCGGCCGGAGGCGGCACCATGATCCGCGCCGCCGTCGACGCCCTCCCCAACACCGTCATCGCCGCCGTGACGGCCCTGACATCGCTGTCAGAGGCCGATCTGGTGCGCCTGGGGGTCAGGGGCCCGGCGAGCGACGCCGTGCGCCGTCTGGCCGTAGAGGCCGTCGGAGCGGGCGCCCAGGCCCTCGTGTGCTCCCCGCGCGAGGTGGCCGCCGTCCGCGCGGAGGTCGGACCCGGCATCACGCTCATCACCCCGGGCGTGCGGCCCGCCGGTTCCGACACCCAGGACCAGGCGAGGGTAGCCACCCCCGAGCAGGCCATCGCCGACGGGGCCGACCTGCTGGTGATCGGACGGCCCATCACCGGCTCGCCCGACCCCGGCGCCGCCGCCGCCGGCATCGCCGCGGCCCTCCGGCGCGTCCTCTCAGGTTGAGCTGTGCTCGCTCGGCAGGCTCGGGGCGCCTTTGAGGCGGCGGGCTGTGTTTGCTTGGCCTCGCTCCGCTCGGCGGGCTCGGAGTGCCTTTGAGGCGGCGTCCTTCGTCGTCGTTCACGAGCGCTCGTTCCTCGCACTCGCTTTCTCCTCCTCAGGACACCGCCGCGCCCCGAGCGAGTCTTTGCGGCCGATCTTCTGGCGTCGCTCGGTGGGTTCGGGGTGCGGGGGAGGGGTGCGGGGGATGGCGGAAAGGATGATCTTTGTGGTGCCGAATGGACTAGCCCGCGGGGTTTCCCGCCGCGTGGGAGGACTAGCCCGCGAGGGGCCAGTACAGGCCGGTTTTGTCGACGCACAGCAATGATGCGAACACGCTGGGTGATGAAATGAATTTCTTGTGGGGAGAAACTGGTCTTGACGTTGCTTGCGAGCCCAAGACCAGCTAGTTTCCCCTCCCGTCCGAGTACATCGACAGAAATTCGAGGTGACCCGGCGTGGCTCTTCCTCCCCTGACCCCCGAGCAGCGCGCCGCAGCCCTGGAGAAGGCTGCCAAGGCCCGCAAGGAGCGTGCCGAGGTCAAGAACCGGCTGAAGCACGGCGCGGTTTCTCTGGCTGAGGTGCTGAAGGATGGTCAGACCGACGACGTCATCGGCAAGATGAAGGTGTCGGCACTTTTGGAGTCGCTCCCCGGCGTGGGCAAGGTCCGCGCCAAGCAGCTCATGGAGCGGCTCGGTATCGCCGAGTCCCGTCGTGTACGGGGCCTCGGCGCCAACCAGCGCGCCGCTCTGGAGCGTGAGTTCGGCGGTGCCGAGAGCTGATCTCGGTTCGCGGAACATGATTTACGGGGGTGTGGTAGTGACCGGTACGTCCTGGCCCGAAGAGGGCGGAGCCCACAAGGCTCCCGTTTTCGGGGGGTACGGGACACGTGACGGTGACTCCATGCCTCCATCCGGGAGTCCGGAGGCGACGATGGTCTCCTCCGGACCGACGGGCAAGCGCCTCACGGTCCTGTCCGGCCCGTCGGGCGTCGGCAAGTCCACGGTCGTCGCCGAGCTTCGGCGGTCCCACCCCGAGGTGTGGCTGTCGGTCTCGGTGACCACCAGGTCTCCCCGGCCCGGTGAGACCCACGGCGTCGAGTACTACTTCGTCGACGGCGCCGAGTTCGACCGCATGGTGGCCGGCGGCGAGCTGCTCGAATGGGCGGAGTTCGCCGGCAACCGGTACGGGACGCCCCGCGCGCCCGTCGAGCGCAAGCTCGCCGAGGGCGTGCCGACGCTGCTGGAGATCGACCTCCAGGGCGCGCGGCAGGTGCGCGAGTCGATGCCGGAGGCGCTGCTGGTCTTCCTGGCCCCGCCGAGCTGGGAAGAGCTGGAGAGCCGCCTGCGCGGCCGCGGCACCGAGCCCGAGGACGTCATCGAGCGCCGCCTGGCGGCGGGCCGCGTCGAGCTGGCCGCCGAGAAGGAGTTCGACCTGTCGCTGGTCAACACGGCGGTCAAGGATGTGTGCGGCCGGCTGGTAGCCTTGCTGAAGTGACGATCGGCCCGGCCTGAGCGAGTCGGCCCCGCCGTTCCCGCCTGGTATCCTCCGAGGCCAAGACCGCAGACTCGAATACGAGTCCAATTCCGACTGAGAGGCCGACGACGTGGCAGGCACTGCCCCGGTTGCCGAAGGCATCACCAACCCGCCGATCGACCAGCTGCTTGAGGTCGTCGACAGCAAGTACAGCCTGGTCATCATGGGCGCGAAGCGGGCGCGCCAGATCAACGCCTACTACTCCCAGCTCGGCGAGGGCCTGCTGGAGTACGTCGGCCCCCTGGTGGAGACCCACGCCCAGGAGAAGCCGCTGTCCATCGCGCTGCGCGAGATCTCCGAGGGGCTGCTGAGCTCCGAGCCCATCGAGGGCTGAGACCTTCCCGAGGCGACCCCGAGCCCGACAGCACTCCGCCCCGGAGACCACGATGGCCAGCCACGACCGCGCCAGGCCGAGAGTCGTTCTCGGCGTCGGCGCGGGCATCGCCGCGTACAAGGCGTGCGAGCTGCTGCGGCTGTTCACCGAGTCGGGGCACGACGTCCGGGTCGTCCCCACGCGCGACGCGCTGCGCTTCGTCGGCGAGCCCACGTGGGCGGCCCTGTCCGGCAACCCCGTCACCAGTGAGGTGTGGGAGTCGGTCCACGAGGTGCCGCACGTCCGCATCGGCCAGGGCGCCGATCTGGTGGTGGTCGCCCCGGCGACCGCCGACATCCTGGCCAGGGCGGCCCATGGCCTGGCCGGCGACCTGCTCACCAACACGCTGCTCACCGCGCGATGTCCGGTGGTCTTCGCCCCCGCCATGCACACCGAGATGTGGGAGCACCCCGCCACCCGGGCCAATGTCACGACGCTGCGTGAGCGCGGCTCGCTGGTCATCGAGCCGGCGGTGGGCCGGCTGACCGGCGCCGACACCGGGCCCGGCCGTCTTCCCGACCCCGAGCAGATCTTCGAGGCCTGCCGGCTCGTTCTGGCGGGGCGCGAGCGCGACCTCGCCGGCCGCCGCGTGGTGATCTCCGCCGGCGGCACCCGCGAGGCCATCGACCCGGTCCGCTACATCGGCAACCGCTCCTCCGGCCTGCAGGGGTACGCCCTGGCCCGCACGGCGGTGGCGCGCGGGGCCGAGGTGACGCTGGTCGCGGCGAACGTGGCCCTGCCCGACCCGGCGGGGGTCACCGTCCTGCGCGTCGAGTCCGCTCTGGAACTGCGCGCGGCGGTGTTCGAGGCGGCCGCCCGCGCCGACGTGGTGGTCATGGCGGCGGCCGTGGCCGACTTCCGTCCCGCCGAGCGCAGCGGATCCAAGATCAAGAAGACCTCCGCGGGGCCCGAGCCGATCCGGCTGACCGAGAACCCCGACATCCTGGCCGAGCTGTGCGAGCGGCGCAGGCAGGGCGGCGAGCCCGCTCCCGAGGTGATCGCCGGCTTCGCCGCGGAGACCGACGACGTGCTGGCCAACGGCCGCGCCAAGCTCGCCCGCAAGGGCTGCGACCTGCTGGTCGTCAACCAGGTGGGGGAGGGGCTGGCCTTCGGCACCCCCGACAACGCGGCGGTCGTCCTGGTGGCCGATGGCGAGCCCGTCGAGGTGCCTCGCGCTCCCAAGGAGGTCCTGGCGGACGTCGTCTGGGACCTGGTCGTCCCCCGACTGAGCTGATCGCGGGCTTCGCCGCGGCGGCGATGCGGGCGCTTCGGAGCCACAGATCTCTGACCTTGACCGCAAACCGGGACGAAGGCGCTTGATGGCGGGCGATTCCCGGCGGATACTCCAGATGGATGCCGGACCGGGAGGTCTTGACATGCCGGTGACCGCCGCCATCAGGGGACGCTGTCGCGCTCTGCTGCCGCCGGGCGAGGACATTCACTATGTCTTCCCCGTCACTTTGGTGCGCTCGGGCGGCGTGGCCAACTACATGGTCGTGGTGACGGGCCGTTCGATCACCGTGCTGGCCACCAAGGTGTTCAGCAGGTACGAGCCCGCCGCGGTGTGGGCGACCTACCCGCGCCAGACGCGCCTCGGCCCCGTGCGATTCGCTGCCGGTCCCACGATCGAGTTGGGTGGTACGGTTTTCGAGGTCGACGATGAATACGTCGCGGTCGTCGCGGCGGCGGACGCCGAGGCGTTCTCCCCGGGAGACCTCCCGAAGGATCCGCTGCCCGACCTGTGAACGGCGTCGGCCACGCCCACATGCCAGGACGGTAGAGCGGCGCCGCTTCAGGTAGGGCTACACTCGGCGGAGCGCTTCGGCCGTCTCACGCCCAAGCCAACGACGTCAGCAGCCGCTGCATGAGGAGCCACTGAGTTGTCCCGCCGCCTGTTCACTTCCGAGTCGGTCACCGAGGGTCACCCGGACAAGATCGCCGACCAGATCAGCGACGCCATCCTCGACGCCATGCTCAAGGGCGATCCGACGAGCCG
>NZ_JBEXGS010000009.1:0-330206 GCF_040607455.1 Sphaerisporangium sp. NPDC005289 | reverse complement strand
GCCGGTCACCGCCAGCACGGTGGTGAACACCGCCCCGGCCTCCACGATGAACATCACCGGGTTACGCCACAACGTCACCGGATTCAGCTTGCGCAGCGCCTCGGGCAGTGAGGTGAGGAGCTGCTTGGGGTCGAGCAGCCCGCCGCCGACCTTTTCGTCGCGGGGTTCGGGAGCGGGTCCGGGCGGTGCGGGGGCACGGCCCGGGGCGTAGATCCCAGGTGTGGCCATTAGCTGATTCCTTCTGCGAGAGGCCCGAGCGCCAGGGCGGGGAGGAAGGTGAGCGCGACGAGGATGACCGTCACGCCGACGACCATGCCGACGAACTGCGGCCGGTGGGTGGGCAGCGTGCCGGCCGACGCCGGCACCGGCGCCTGCCGGGCCAGCGACCCGGCCAGCGCGATGACGAAGATGATCGGCAGGAACCGGCCGAACGCCATGCACAACCCGAGGACGGTGTCGTACCAGGGGGTGTTCACCGTGATGCCGGCGAACGCCGAGCCGTTGTTGCTGGAGGCGCTGGTGAACGCGTAGAGCACTTCCGACAGGCCGTGGGGACCCGCGTTGAGCATGCTCGCCCGCTCGGCCGGCGAACCCATCGCCAGGGCGGTGCCGACGAGCACCAGCACCGGCGTGGTCAGGAAGTACATCGAGGCCAGCTTGACCTCGCGGGCGCCGATCTTCTTGCCCAGGTACTCCGGAGTGCGGCCGACCATCAGGCCGGCCACGAACACCGTGATCACGGCGAGCACGAGCATCCCGTACAAGCCTGCGCCGACGCCGCCGGGCGCGACCTCGCCCAGCATCATGTTGACCATGGTGATCATGCCGCCGAGGGCGGTGAAGGAGTCGTGGAAGGAGTTCACCGCGCCGGTCGAGGTCAGCGTCGTGGCCGCCGCGAAGGCGCCGGAGTCCGGCACGCCGAACCTGACCTCCTTGCCCTCCATCGCGGCGCCCACCGCCTGGGGGACGGTGCCGTGGTGCGCGATCTCCAGGCCGGTGAGCACGGCGACGCTCGTGAACGCCAGCACGCCCATGACCGCGACGATCGCGTACCCCTGCCGGGTGTCGCCGACCATCCGTCCGAAGGTGCGCGGCAGCGCGAAGGGCAGCACGAGGATCGCGAAGATCTCGATCCAGTTCGTCCAGCTCGTGGCGTTCTCGAAGGGGTGGGCGGAGTTGGCGTTGTAGAAGCCGCCGCCGTTGTTGCCGAGCTCCTTGATGATCTCCTGGGTGGCCACCGGCCCGCCGGTGATCTTCTGGGTGCCGCCGGCCAGCGTGGCGACCTCGTGCACGCCGGAGAAGTTCTGGATCAGGCCGCCGGCCACCAGCACGAGCGCGCCGATGAACGCGATCGGCAGGAGGATGCGCACCGTGCCGCGCACGAGGTCGACCCAGAAGTTGCCGAGGTTCTCGGTGCGCCTGCGGGCGAAGCCGCGCACCAGGGCGATCGCCACCGCGATGCCGACCGCCGCCGAGACGAAGTTCTGCACCGCGAGGCCGGCCATCTGCACCAGGTGGCCCATGGTGGACTCGCCCGAGTACGCCTGCCAGTTGGTGTTGGTGACGAAGCTGACCGCCGTGTTCCAGGCGATGTGGTCGGGCACCGCGGGAAGGCCCAGGTTGAGCAGCAGCTTGTCCTGCAGGCGCTGGAAGGCGTACAGGAACAGGATGGACACGGCCGAGAAGGCCAGCACGGCGCGCGCGTAGACGCTCCAGCGCTGCTCGGCGTCGGGGCGCACGCCGATGAGCCGGTAGACCACCCGCTCGACGGCCAGGTGCCGGGTGCCGGTGAAGACGCGGTACATGTAGTCGCCCAGGGGGCGGTGCGTCAGCACCAGGGCGAGTATGAGGGATCCGATGAACAGGACGCCCGCGAAGGTCGATGACATCAGAAGCGCTCCGGGAAGAGCAGGGCCGCGACCATGAAGATCACCAATGCCGCGGTGACCACCAGCCCGGCTGCGTTGACGGCGCTCACAAGCGCTCCACCGCCTTGACGACGAGCCCGAGGATCGCGAAGATCGCGATCGTCAGGGCGACGAAGATGACGTCGGCCATCCCCACTCCTTGAAATCCGGATCGGCATGCTCGAGGCCGCCCAGACGGACGGCCACAGAGTCAGCAAATCGCGAGATTTGGGGGGTAATACGACTCTTGACGCCTTCCATACGCGTCCGTCTGGATTATTGACGCGATCCCGACGAGCGCCCTTGATCGGCCCGTTCCGCGCCGGCCGTCCGCCCGACCAGCACGGTCACGCGCCCGCGCTCAGCCGACGTGGACGTGCGGGCGGCGCTCCAGCGCCGGCTCGGCCTGGCGCAGCACCTCGCGGGTGAGCGGCGGCACGTCGCCCCCGCCGAACACCAGATAACGCAGCATCGCCGTGATCGGGTTGCCCTCGGCCCAGTGGAAGTAGACGTGCGGCACCCGGCCGGTACGGTCGCGCAGGTACAGCATGAGCGCGGCCAGGGCGTTCGGGACGGTCGAGCTCTCCACCCGCAGGATGCGGTGCCCGTACCTCTCCTCGCCGGTGACGCGCAACTCGGTCTCGAACTCCGAGGCGTCCGGCACGGTCACCTCGACGAAGATGATCGGGTCCCTGCTGTGCAGCCGGTGGTTCAGCCAGGTCTCGCGCAGCTTGTCGTGGTACTCGTCCTGGTCGCGCCGATGCGGCTCGTTGGCGATCAGATGGATCTCGCCGCAGGCGTCCCGCACGAACCGGTCGGCCTGCGCGTCCAGACGGACCTCGCTGACCCGCAGCTCGGTCGAGCGGGTGGCCCGGGAGACCAGCGAGGTGACGATGATCGCCACGATGAAGAACGAGGCGATCTTCACGCCGTCGGGCCGTTCGATGACGTTGGCGACCAGCGTGTACGCCAGCACCACGCCGATCGCGACGAACCCGTACATCAGCCCGCGCTGCCCGTGCCGGCGGGCGGCCAGGGCGACCGCGACGTTGGCCGACATGAACAGCACCAGCACGCCCGTGGCGTACGCGCCGCCCTGCGCGTCCACGTCGGCGTCGAAGATGATGGTGATGGCGAACGCGATCGCCGTGAACACCAGCACCAGGGGGCGCGTCGCGCGGGTCCAGTCGGGCGCCATGCCGTACCGGGGGAGGTAACGCGGCACCAGGTTGAGCAGCCCCGCCAGCGCCGAGGCGCCCGCGAACCACAGGATGGCGATCGTGCTGACGTCGTAGAGCGAGCCGAACCAGTCGCCGAGGAACCCGTGGGCCAGGTAGGCCAGGGCACGGCCGCTCGCCTTGCCGCCGCTCTCGAACTCCCGCTCGGGGATCAGCACGGTCGTGGCGAAGCTGCTGAGGATCAGGAAGACGCTCATGATGGCGGCCGCGACGGTGAGCAGGCGCTTGGTCCCCCGGACGCGCCCGGCGAGGTCGCCCTTCACCAGCGGCATGACCGCGACGCCGGTCTCGAAGCCGGACATGCCGAGCGCGAGCTTGGGCATGGCGAGCGCGGCCAGGGCGGCGCTCGCCGAGGTGCGGCGGGTGCTGCGGCCCGGGGGCCGGCTCCACTTCTACGAGCACCAGCGCTCGGAGCACGCGACCCTCAGGCTGGCCGAGCGGCTGGTCACCGCCCCGGTCTGGTCGCGCGTCGCCGGTGGCTGCCACCCGGCCAGGGACGTCCTGGCCGCCATGACCGCGGTGGGGTTCGCCATCGATGGGCTGGACCGGTTCCAGTTCTTCCACGTCAACCACGTCCTCGGCGTCGCCCGGCCCGAGTGAGCCGGCCCGTACGCCGCACCAGGGCCCGTCAGCGCGGGCCCTGGTGGAGATAGGCCCGTGGGCGTCATTCGAAGCCGAAGCCCCAGGGAAGGGGAGCGTCCTTGAACAGATGGGCGGGGACGGCGTCGGCCAGGGCCTGGTAGCCGGTGGGGTTGAGGTGCAGGTGGTCGCCCACGTCGTAGGCGGGCAGGAGCTGCCGCGGGTTGGCGGGGTCGCGGGCCGCGCGGTCGAAGTCGATCACGGCGTCGAAGCGGCGGCTGGTGCGGATCCACTGGTTGACCGCCTGCCGGGACGCCTCCCGGTACCCCTGCGGATCGTCGTAGGCCTGGTTGCCCCCGAACGGCGTGAGCGTCGCGCCGTACACCCGGATGCCCAGCGCGTGCGCCCTGATGACCATCTGGCAGAAGGCGTCGATGAGGTCGGCCGTGACCTGCCGCTGGGCGGCCTGGCTCGCTTCGGCGGTGCCGATGTCGTTGACGCCCTCGAAGACGAGCTGCCACTTCACCCCGCTCTGCGAGAAGACGTCGCGGTCGAGGCGCGAGAGGGCGTTCGGGCCGAGACCGTCGTTGAGCACACGGTTGCCGCCGGCCGCCTGGTTCAGGACGGCGACGCCGGAGGTGGCCGGAGAGGCGTGCAGGCGTTCGAGCAGCCGGTCCGGCCAGCGGTCGTTCCCGTTGGTGGTGGATCCCCGGCCGTCGGTGAGCGAGTCGCCGACGACGACGACCGCCGCGGTGCCGGGCTTGGACCACACCTCGAGCCCGCTGAGGAAGTACCAGTGCGCGGTGGAGGCGGCGCCCGGCAGGTCCTCGGCGTCCACGTGGTCGCCGTTGATCATGTACGAGGTGGTGCGGGAGCCGGGATGGGAGGTGATGGCGGTGGACTTCTGCCCCTCCGCCAGGTAGATCGTCACGGTGAGGTCGGACCGCGGGGCCAGCTCGAAGTTCAGCGGGTCGGAGACGGCGAGCGAGCCGACGGGGATGACGACGGACGGCCGGCCGTTGAAGGTCACCGGCTGGGAGGTGCCGGGCTTGATAGAGCTGACGCCGGCCTGGCCGCCGGCGGGGAGCGCCACCGAGACCCGCGTGATCGGCAGCGCCGCGCCGCCGAAGGCGTTGGAGAAGCGCAGCCGCACCTGCCGCCCGCCGATGGAGGTGTGGACGGTCTGCCGCAGCGTGCTGTCGGCGAGCACGAGGCCGTCCTGGGTGAAGGGGGCGGGCGGCATGTTGGACGGCTCGGTGAGCTGCGGCATCGACACCCACGTGTTGACCCAGTGCCCGTTCATCTTCGGTGTCACCTTGGTAGCGTGATCGCCGCCCCGTGCGCCGAACGCCCCGAGAGCGGGGGAGGCCACCGCGACCGCGACCGCGGCGGCCGCGGCGGCGGCCACCTTCGCGAACGTGGACGGGGACGGAATGCTCGACATCGGATACGGCGTCGACCGGTCGCCGGGCCGCCTGCCGGTCCGGCGGACATTACGCCATAAGGCGAGCAACACGGACCTGAGATGTGTCATCGAGGCTCCCATCGGCCCGGCCATGGCGATCATGGCCCGAAACATTTCGCCATATCCTCGAACATTTCTGGCGCACCGTATGTCAGGGTGATCACCCGGTCAACGTCCTGCGCGCACTTGCCGGGACGACCGTGCGTCCGGGCTCGCGCCGTCGTGAAAGCTTCACGTCCGGGGCCCTCGCCGGGCGCGGACGCGCGGCGAGCGCCGACGCCCACCGGGTGGCCGCCCATCGCGCGCGGCCCCGGCCCACTCACGGCCGCGGCGTGAATCCCGTCACTGCCGGGCTGCTCGTCAAGAAGGCGTCTGTTCCTCGGGCCTGGCCGTCAGGGCTCCGTCAAGGCGAAGTCATCGGTCGGTCATCGCCGTCTAGCTTGGCTTTTGAGGGGTTTGACCCCGATCGCCGGTTTCGATGCTAGGAGGATCATCATGGCCGACCCGTTGTTAGTGGTGCCGGTACGCGAGGGGACGGCAACGGTCTCGCTGCGGCTGTTCCGCACGGCCACGGGCGACAGGACGGCGGTCGCGTTCTCCTCGCCGCTCGCGCTGGCACGGGTGCTCGGCCCCGGCCAGCGCTGGATCCGCCTCAGCGCTCCCGCGCTGCGCCACATGGTCGCCGACCTCGGCGTCACCGGCATCGTCCTGGACCCCGCCGGGACCCTGCCCCCGCGGAGCCCCGCGACGGGCCACGACGTTCACCGCCTGCGGGTGGCGTGATGTGCCTGCTGGCCCAGCACCTGCAACTCGACGAAGATCCGGTTAGGAGCGAGGTACCCATGATCGCGATGACCACCATGCCGCCCGTGGCCGAGATCGGCAGGGGCCCGTGGCCCTCGGCGGCCTGGTTCGGACCCGGCGGCGAGGCCACGCTGGCCGGAATCCCCCTGGTACGCCTCGCCCAGCGGTTCGGCACCCCCGCCTACCTGCTGGACGAGACCGACGTCCGGCTGCGCTGCCGCGCCTACCGCGCCGCGCTGCCCAAGGCCGAGATCGCCTACGCGGCCAAGGCGTTCCTGTGCCGCGCGATGGCCGACTGGGTCCGCTCGGAAGGGCTCAGCCTGGACGTGTGCAGCGGTGGCGAACTGGCCGTCGCCCTCTCGGTCGGCTTCCCGGCCGAGCGGATCATCTTCCACGGCAACGCCAAGACCCCGCGTGAGCTCCAGGCGGCGGTGACCGGGGGAGTCGGCCGCATCGTGGTCGACAACATCGGCGAGATCAACCGGCTCGCCGCGCTGGTCCCGTTCGGCCGGCGGCAGAAAGTGCTCGTGAGGGTCGTCCCCGACATCGCGGCCGGCGCCCACGCCGCCGTCCGCACCGGGCGCGAGGACCAGCAGTTCGGGCTGTCCATCGCCACCGGCGCCGCGGGCGAGGCCGTGGCCCGGGTGCTCGCCCAGCCGTCGCTGGAGCTCGCCGGCCTGCACTGCCACCTCGGCTCGCAGATCACCGACGCCGCGCCGTACGAGGCCGCGGCGCGGGTGATGGTGGAGCAGATGGCGCGAATCCGGGAGACCCACGGTGTCATGCTCGCCGAACTCGACCTCGGCGGCGGTCACGGCATCGCCTACCTTCAGAGCGAGCGCGGGCTGGACCTGGTCGACTACGCCGGGCGGCTCACCGCCGCGGTCGAGGAGCGCTGCGCGGGCCTCGGGCTGCGCGCGCCGCGGCTGGTCGTCGAGCCGGGACGGGCGATCAGCGGCCCCGCCGGTCTCACCCTGTACCGGGTCATCTCGGTGAAGAAGGCGCTGAACCACACCTACGTCGCGGTCGACGGCGGGATGAGCGACAACCCGCGCCATGCGCTGTACGGGTCGCGGTACGAGGTCCGCGTGGTCGGCCGCAGTCATCAGGGCGGGATGCGCACGATGACCGTGGTCGGTCACCACTGCGAGACCGGGGACACGATCGCCGACGACGTGCCGCTCCCGGCCGACGTCCACCCCGGAGACGTGATCGCCGTCGCGGCGACCGGCGCCTACCACCACTCCATGGCCTCGACCTACAACCTCACCGGCCGCCCCCCGGTCGTGGCCGTCGGCCCGGACGGCGCGCGACTGCTCGTCCGCCGTGAGGAAGCGGGCGACCTGATGGGCCGCGACGTCGGCTTCTGACCCGGCGATCGCGTGCTCAGTGGGGGGCGCGCAGGGCGATGGCCAGGTAGCGTTCGCCGGTGTCCTCGCAGGTCGTCAGGGTCCAGCCGGTGCCGCGCAGCAGGGGCCGCAGGTTGTGCTCGGCGCGGATGTCGTCGGGCGCGGGGACGCGGCCGCGCCGCGCCGCCAGGACCGCGCGGCCGACCGGGTGGAACAACGCCAGACGCCCGCCGGCGACGGTGACGCGCGCGAGCTCGCCGAGCACCGCCGCCGGGTCGGGCAGGTGCGAGAGCAACCCGGCCGCGAGGACCGCGTTCACGGCGGCGTCCGGCAGAGGGAGGCGCCCCACATCGGCGATCAGCAGCCGGCCGTGGGCGTGGCGGCCCCGGTCGCGGGCCGATCGGATCATCTCGGGGGTCAGGTCGACGCCGATCACCCGTCCCGCGGGCCCGACGGCCGCCCGCAGCGGGGGGAACGCCCGGGCGGTGCCGCACCCGGCGTCGAGCACGACGTCGCCCTCGGCCAGCCCCATCGCGCCGACCGCCGCCGCGAAGGCCGGATCGTCGTCGGGGAACTTCTCCTCCCAGCCGGCCGCGCGGGAGGCGAAGAACGCCCGCGTCTCCTCCGGGGTCCGGGCCGACGACGCGTCCTCGGGCGCGTGCGGACCACGCTTGACGCCGCCGGACGCCTCGGGGCCGCACTCGCCGCCGCCGGACGTCTGCCCGCCGTGCTCCCTGCTGTCGGAGATCATGCCCATTTCGCTCCTTTCCTCCCACCGCTTGGGAAGACCTCGCCGGTGGAACGATTCGACCACCCTGCCATGCGCGTCCGGTCATCGCGTACGCCTCGCGGATCGTGAGCGGGCGGGGACGGGCCGCCGGCCGGGGCCCGGGCTCGAAGTAGGTCTTGTGGGCGGCCCGACCTGGTGTTACGTTGCCGGAATCGAATCAGTTCGACGGTGCCAGGGAGCCGGGCAATGGCCGTGACGATCGCCGATGTGGCGAGGCACGCGGGGGTCTCGCGCAGCACCGTGTCCTATGTGCTCAGCGGCAACCGTTCCATCTCCGCCGAAACGGTCAAGCGGGTCGAGCGCGCCATCGAGGAGTTGCGGTTCCGGCCGCACGCGGGCGCGCGGTCCATCAGGACGCGCAGGTCCGGGGTGATCGCCATGGCGCTGCCGATGGTGCACGGGCCGCACAACCAGGTGCAGATGCCCTACGTCTGGGCCGCTCTGTCGGCCGCGCAGGACGCCGGGCTGAAGCTGCTCATGCTGACCGACGACGACGGCGAGAAGGCGATCAAGGACGCGGTCGCCGGCGCGCTCGTGGACGGCGTGATGCTGATGGAGGTCCAGCGGCGTGACCCGCGGGTGGAACTGCTCAGGACGCTGGAGTGTCCCGCCGTCCTGGTCGGCACGCCCGACGACCCTGCCGGGTTGTGCCAGGTGGACTTCGACTTCGTCCTGTCGGGACGGCTGTGCGCGCAGCGCCTGCTCGATCTCGGGCACACCGAGGTCGGGTTCCTCGGGCAACCGCCGGAGGCCTACGCGCGCGGCGGGGCCTACGCGGCGCACGCCCGAGACGGCGCGCTGGAGGCGCTGGCCCGCGCGGGGGCGAAGGCCGCGTGGCAGCCGTGCGAGCCCTCGTCCGGCGGGGTGGTCACGGCGCTCGACGCCATGTTCGGCAGGCTGCCGGGCATGAGCGCGCTGATCGTCTACAACGAGTGGGCGCTGCCGCTGGTGGTGGACCGGCTCACCGGCACGGGCCGCCGGGTCCCGCGGGACATCTCCGTCATCGCCATCAGCTCCGACGATGTGGCCGAGCGGATGGCCGCCCCGGTGACCTCGCTGGTGCTTCCGGTGGAGAACCTGGCGCGCACGGCCGTCCGGCGCCTGGCGGGCCTGATCCGCGGCGAGCCGCAGCCGCAGGTCACCATGCTGGCGCCCGAGCTGAAGATCCGCGAGAGCACCCGTCCCTACCGGCGACCACGGCGCGATCGGGATCAGCCGCCGGCATCGCCCCGACTGGACCGCGCCCGATCATGACCGCCCTGCTCCGGGCCGCGCCCGGTCATGGCGCGCTCCTTCGGGCCGCGCCCGGTCATGGCGGCCTTCGTGCGGGGCGCGCCCGGCCTCTCCGTGACGGGAGGCCGGGCGGGTGCCGGCCCGGTCAGCTGTTGTGCTGGTCCATGGCCCGGTGGACCACGTCGCGGATCCGGTCCATCATCGCCACCGGCGTTCCCACCAGCACGTTCTTGGTGGCCGACTCGATGCCGGGGTGCGGATGCGTGGGCGCCATGGCCTCGGCCGCCTTCACGCCGGCGGCCAGGGCGCGGCGCTCGGCGGCGGTGGTCTGGGCGCGCAGTTGGGTGAACTCGTAGCGTTCCTCGCTGCGGGCGTGCGCCGTCACCGCCGTGCGGAGCAGGAGGAGTCGTTCCAGGAAGTCGGGGGCGTCGGGCCCGTTCTTGTCCAGGTCCTCCAGCAGTTGCTTGGCCTGGTTCTCCTCGGCCAGGCGGTCGTCCACGACTCCGTCCCCGCCGTCGATCTTCTTGCGCGCGTACGGGTGGACGGTCTCCTCCTCGGCCGTCTCGTGCACGGCGAGCATGCGCACCAGCCGGGTGAACGCCTCGGGCCGTTCCTCGGCGGACGCCTGCTCGACCTGGTCGAAAAGGTCCCTGATGAGCGCGTGCTGGCGCAGCAGCAGCTCGATCACGTCGTCCTCGGCCATCGTCTCCGGGGCGGGCGGGTCCTGCGTCATCGTCTCCTCCTTGGCCGTGCCGGTGGTCAGCGGTCGGTCCGCAGGCTGGGCACCGGGTGGGGGCCCTCGGTCTCCAGCCGGTACTCCTGGCCGCTCTTGTCGCGGTTGTCGGTGATGACCTGCTCGGACGGCAGGGGCTCGCCTCCCATGATCGCCTCTTGCATCTTCTCGAAGCGCTCGTGGGCGTCCTGCACGTATCCGGTGCCGATGGTGGTGTAGTCGATCTCGGTGGCGATCAGTTCGCGCAGGTAGGCCTTGTTGGGCTCGAAGGTGACCGGCGCCGGCAGCTCGGGGGCGAGCACCTGCTCGGGGTCGCGGCCGTCGTGCTTCTTGAACAGCTCGGCGGCCAGGCGCAGGTGTTCCAGCTCCATGTTCAGGTGCAGTTCCCAGATGGCCTTCACCTTGGGGTCGGACTCGGTCTCCATGAACGAGTGGTACAGGTAGCACTCGTTGTACTCGTGGTTGAGCAGCATCTCCCACCAGGTCTCACCCGGGTCGACCAGCGACTCGTAGTGGGTGACGTGCTCTTCTTCGATCAGGCCGATCTCCTGGTAGAGCCGGCGGGCGATCGGCTCCATGTAGGTCGGGCCGACGTTCATGTAGAAGTTCATGGTCTGCTGTTCGGCGGCCATGATCGTCAGGGCGTGCAGTTTGGAGATCGGCGCCGCGGCGCTCTTGTCGTACGGCTCGCGCACGTTGTCGACCGGGTCGCGGTGGTGCAGGTAGGTCGGCCGTCCCGGCATGACCTCGGTCAGGTCGTCCACGATCTTCTCTGCCTTGCGGTGCTCGATCAGCTCGTACAGGTTGGCGTACCGGTACAGGTGGTCGAAGTCCTCCAGCACGCCGAACTGGTAGGCGCGCTTGAGGTAGGGGTCGGGCTCCATCCGGGCGACCCAGGCCGTCAGGTCGACGGCCACCTGCTCGTAGGCGATCGTGGTCTCCAGCACCGAGGCCAGGCCGGGCAGCAGCCAGTTCACGGCCTTCTGCTGCTGGGCCTCGATGTAGCGCACGCGGGCGAGCTGCTGCTTGAGCTCCACGCTCGGGCAGTGCCGGGCGAGCTGGTGGCTGAACATGATCGCCTCCACCTCGATGCCGTTCATCGCGATGATCCGGCACCGGGTGTAGGGATCGGAGTGGTCGGGGTCGACCGGGGCGACGTCGAGCTCACGCCAGTTGCGCAGCTGCTTGTCCAGCGGGATTCCGCGCTCGTGCAGGGGATTGAACGTCATGCGGCACTCCTAGGAGACTGGAAGGACGGTGCGGCGACCGCCCCCGTACGTGTTCGGACGACCGCGTGCCCTCGGGCGGAGCGGTGAGGTCCGGGGTCCGTCTCACGGCACGCGGCGAGGAACCGGTCCGCGTCGTGCGCGCTGACTGACGCACGGTCAACGCATCGTGGACGCTCGGCTTCTGGCGCCGACCGTGCACGGCCGGAGCTCAAGGGTGCCGAGCCTTGGCGCTGACGGATGCACGGTCAGCGCTCAAGGGTGCTGAGCCTTGGCGCTGACGGATGCATGGTCAGCGCTCCTTCGTGCGAGCCCCTGTACCCGTGACGGACCCGCCAAACACGAAGTCCCCTCCTCCAGCGCAGGAGCGCTCCTGGAGGGAGACCTGAGGCGCGGTGTGTGCCGTTGTGCACGCTCGCGGCGCTGTGTGGATTCCTACGTATAACGCCGCCGGCCGCGGACCTAACGTCTGGGTTGTCCGAAACGCACCCTTACGGCAGACCTAAGGAAGATTCTGATGACGAACATCGAGCGCACCGGCCGCGAGCGGAAGACCTGGCAGCGCGTGGCCGGCCGGATGACGGCGGGGGCGGCGATCTCGGCGCTGGCCCTCGGCGCGGTCGCGGTGCCGGCCGGGGCGGCCACCGCCTCCTCGCCCGCCAAGGTGAGCGCGGCCTCCGCGTCCACGGTTTCGGCCGCCGGGCATGTGACGGTGAAGCCGAAGAGCTACTACTTCGGTGCGGTGCTGCTGGGCCGGAATGAGGTGCGGGAGCCGGGTAAGAAGGTGAACGATCGGGATGGCGTCGCGGTGGCGAAGTTCCGGATCCAGGGGAACCGGATGTTCTACTTGGTGCAGTGGAAGCGGACGGGCAGGCCGACGGCGTTCCACATTCACCGGGGTAAGGCCGGTGTGAACGGTCCGGTGGTGATCGATCTGCTGCACGATGGCACGATCCGCGGTAACTCCGCCTTTGGTTCGGTGCGGGTGAAGGACCTGAGTGTGCTGGCGGGGATCAAGAGGAACCCGGGGAACTGGTACGCCAACATGCACACCGAGCAGTTCGCCGACGGCGCCGTCCGTGGCCAGCTCCTCAAGACCGGCCGCTGGTAACCCTTCCCGGCCCGGACGAGGCCGGGGTCTCACGCCCCGGCCGGCCTTCAGCCGCGGCGGGCGAACCGGGTGAACCTGGCGAACCGGCTGAACCTGCCGGGTGCTGGGTGCAGCCACGCGGCGATGTCGGCCACCACCGCGGGGTCGACGTGCTGCGCCCTCTGGTATCCCGCCGGCGTCGAGGGGCCCGTCCCGGGAAAGAACAGGTGGTCGTCGGCCGCATAGAGGCGGAACTCGACGTCCGCGCGCCGCGCGAGGCCCGCCTTCCACCGCGCGAGGTCGTCCTCGACCGTCACCTGGTAGTCGCGCCCGCCCTGGAGGATCAGCATGGGCACCTCCAGCGCCGCCGCGGCGGCCACCGGGTCGTAGGCGCGCAGGTCCAGCCAGTACGACGCCGGCAGGCCGAGCGGCAGCAGCGCGGCGGGCGTCGAAGGCGAAAGGGCGGGATCCTCCACCTGGGCGGCCTGCCGGGCGATCGCCTCGGCATCCGGCTCCGTCATCGCGCCGATGGCCGGCGAGGCGAGGTGGCGGGCGACCCGCACGGCGGAACGGTGCATCGGCTCGGCGTCACCCGCCATGATCACCAGCCCGGCGACGGACGGCTCGGCCGCCGCGACCCGTGGCGCGACCTTGCCCCCCATGCTGTGGCCGGCCACGAAGACCCGCGCGGCGTCCACGGAGGGCCTGCTCCGCAACAGGCGGACGGCGGCGACCGCGTGCGGCACGTACTCCTCGGTCATCGTGAAGCCGTCCGCGTCGCTCACCCGCGCGCCGTGGACGCAGGTCACCTTGTCGAACCGCAGCACCGCGACCCCCCGGCAGGCCAGGCCCCACGCGAGGTCCTTCAGCGGCTTGTTCGGCCCGCTCGTCGCGTCGCGGTCGAACGGACCGCCGCCGCTCAGCAGCACGACGCCGGGGTGCGGGCCCCGTCCGCGCGGCATGGTCAGGGTGCCGGGCACGGCGAGCGGACCGGTGCCGAGCGTGACGTCGTGCTCGCCGAACCTTCCGCGCGCGGCGTAGGGCGGCGGCGCCCAGGACGTCGTGGCCGCGGGGGCCAGTCGCAGGCCGTTCAGCGCGCCGGCCCCGTCCACCGACATCACCACGGTGAGCCCGCCATCCCGCCCGCTCACCGGCACACTCACCCGTGTCAGCCCCGCCCGTCCGGCTCCGCCGCCCGATGCGCCCGCCGGTCCTGCGCCTGAGCCCTCCGGCGGTCCGCCGGCCGCGTCTCCCGCCGGTCCGTCCGCGCCATCGGGCATCGGTTCGGTCGCCGGGGTTCCTATGGCGGAGACCGGGCCGATGGAGGCGATCTCGGCCGCCCAGGCCATCCGCAGTGTCCTGGCGGAGACGACCGCGCGCAACCGTGGCGCGAACAGCGCCTCGATCTCGGTGAACCGTCCGTCGCGGGCCATCTCGACGACGGTGACGGCGATCGCCGCAGGGTCGGTGTCGTTCCCCATGCCAGACGCCATCCTTTCTCATTTTTGCGAACGGTAGCAGATATGAGATCGTATGGCGATGGACCCTCTGGAGCTCCTGGCCCACCCCGTGCGGCTGCGCATCGTGCACGCGATGCGCGGCGGGCGCGAACTCGCCACCTCCGAGCTCAGCGCGCGCATCCCCGACGTCTC
The DNA here is from genome assembly GCF_040607455.1 of Sphaerisporangium sp. NPDC005289. Lineage (NCBI taxonomy): Bacteria > Bacillati > Actinomycetota > Actinomycetes > Streptosporangiales > Streptosporangiaceae > Sphaerisporangium > Sphaerisporangium sp. NPDC005289. The sequence continues at coordinate 316,140 of NZ_JBEXGS010000009.1, read as the reverse complement.
CAAGGCGACCGTCTACCGGCACGTCGACCTGCTCGCGGCCGGCGGGGTCCTGGAGGTGGCCGGCGAGCGACGGGTGCGCGGCGCGGTCGAGCGCCGGTACCGGCTCCGCCAGGACAGGGCCGTGATCGACGCCGAGGCGATGCGGTCGCTGTCGGCCGACGACCATCGCCGCGGGTTCGCCGTGGCCATGGCCGCCCTGCTCGCCGAGTTCGGCTCCTATCTCGGCCGCGAAGGCGCCGACCCGGTCGCGGACTTGGTCGGCTACCGGCAGCACGCGGTCTGGCTCAGCCGCGAGGAACTGCTGGAGATGATCGCCCAGATGCGCGCGGCGATCGCCCCCCGCCTGGCCAACCCGCCCGCTCCCGGCCGGGCGCGCTATCTGCTCAGCCCCATCCTGTTCCCCACCGAGGACCCCTTCACCACCGCCGAGGACCTCTCCACCGCCGATGAGGACCTCTCCACCACCGCCGGCGAGGCCCCCTTCGTCACCGAAGAAGACCCCTCCGCCATCGACGAGGACTCTTCCGTCGCCGCCGATCCGGCCGGCCCAGGCACGCCCGCCTGACCCGAATCCGGCCCCGGCCGAGTGGCGCCGCGGCACGCGCGATGCGGACGGCCGGGCTACCCCCGTGTGGAGCCGCTCAAACCGGTGCGCGCGTCACCGCGTTCCCTCGATACGGTCTGGTTCCGGCGCGGGAATGGGCCGATCTGTGTCGTCCCACGTCGAAGGGGTACGGCTCACTGGTAAACGAGAGGTCCGCCGTCGGCCGGACCGGGCGGCGCGCCGGACGCGCCCGTCGCGAGGGGCCGCCGGTGCGCCGGATCGCCACATACCCAGCCATGTGAGGTTCACATGAGCGGAGCGAGTAATCACAAGGCCCGCCGTCTGGCCGCGGCGCTCGGATGGGCCAGCCTGGGACTGGGCGCCGCGCAGCTCGCCGCACCCCGTGTCCTCGGCCGGCTCGGCGGCTTCGAGGACTCGGCCGTGTCCCGGGCCACGGTGCGCCTGGTCGGCATGCGGGAACTGCTCCACGCGGCCGCCCTGCTCGGCAGCCGCAGGCCGGCGTCGATGGTGTGGACCCGGGTCGCGGGCGACGCCATGGACCTGGCGCTGCTCGGCCGCGCCCTGGCTCGCCGCGCGGGCGCCAGACGCCGCCGTGTCATGGCCGTCTCGACGGCGGTGGCCGGCATGACGGCCGCCGACCTGTACGCCGCGATGCGGGTCGAGAAGGGCGGGACGATCACGCCGGTCGCGCCCACCACCGGCCTGCGCGCCTCCATCACCGTCAACCGGCCCCGTCAGGAGGTCTACCGGTTCTGGCGCGACTTCGAGAACCTGCCTCGGTTCATGATCCACCTGGACTCGGTGGAGACCGGCCCGGGCGGGCACTCCCGGTGGCGGGCCAGAGGGCCGGCCAGGAAGCCCGTCGAGTGGGAGGCCGAGATCGTCCAGGACCGCGAGGACGAACTGATCGCCTGGCGGTCGCTGGAGGGCGCCACCGTGCGCAACCGCGGATCGGTGCGCTTCATGGACGCTCCCGGCGGGCGCGGCACCGAGGTGCGCGTGCGGATCGACTACGACGCGCCGGTCGGCAGGCTCGGCCTGGCCTTCGCCCGGCTGCTCGGCGAGCACCCCGACCAGCAGGTGCGGGACGACCTGCGGCGCTTCAAGCAGGTGATGGAGACCGGCGAGGTGACCCGCTCGGAGGGCAGCCCCGAGGGCACCCGGGCCATCCGGCAGCTGTTCCAGCACGTGGCCCAGCCGATGAGATGAGGAGGACCCCATGAAAGCCATCTGCTGGATGGGGCGCGACAAGGTCGAGGTCCAGGAGGTCCCGGAGCCGAGGATCCTCAACGCGCGCGACGCCGTCGTCCGCGTCACCTCCACCGCCATCTGCGGCTCCGACCTGCACCTTTACGACGGCTACATCCCCACGATGAAGAAGGGCGACGTCCTCGGCCACGAGTTCATGGGCGAGGTGGTCGAGGTCGGCCCGGGGGTGTCGAACCTGCGCGTCGGGGACCGCGTGGTCGTCCCGTTCCCGATCGCGTGCGGCGGCTGCCTGTCCTGCCAGAGCGGCATGTACTCGGTGTGCGAGAACTCCAACCCGAACGCGGGGCTGGCCGAGAAGCTCATGGGACACGCGCCGGCCGGCATCTTCGGCTACTCCCACATGCTCGGCGGCTACCCGGGCGGCCAGGCGCAGTACGCGCGCGTGCCGTTCGCCGACGTCGGACCGATCAAGATCGAGAACGGCCTGCCGGACGAGAAGGTGCTGTTCCTGTCCGACATCCTGCCGACCGGCTGGATGGGCGCCGAGATGTGCGACATCAAGCCCGGTGACGTCATCGCCATCTGGGGCGCGGGCCCGGTCGGCCAGTTCGCCGCCGTGAGCGCCTTCCTGCTGGGCGCCGAACGCGTCGTGGTCATCGACCGTTTCCCGTACCGGCTGGAGATCGCCGCACGCACGGGCGCGGACACCCTCAACTACGAGGAGACCGACGTCCTGGACGCGCTGCGCGACATGACCGCCGGCCGGGGCCCCGACGCCTGCATCGACGCGGTCGGCATGGAGGCGCACTACCCGGTCCCCGCCATGCACGCCTACGACCGGGCCAAGCAGGCGACGCGGATGGAGACCGACCGGCCCTACGTCCTGCGCGAGGCCATCATGGCCTGCCGCAACGGCGGGATCGTCTCGGTCATCGGCGTCTACGGCGGCTTCGTCGACAAGTTCCCGGTGGGGTCGTTCATGAACCGGTCGCTGACCATGCGGACCGGCCAGTGCCATGTCCAGCGCTACCTCAAGCCGTTGCTGGAGCGGATCCGCGCCGGGGACATCGACCCCGCCTTCGTGATCAGCCACCGCGTGCGGCTGGAGGACGCGCCGCACGCGTACGAGATGTTCAAGCACAAGGAGAACGAGTGCAACAAAGTCGTCCTCCAACCCTGGTGAGACACCCCCGGGACGGGGGATTCGCGCGCGGATGACCCCCTCGGGGGAGGTCTTCAGGGGCGGAGGCGGGGGACGCCCGCGCGCGTCCCCCGCCGAGGTGGACCGACACGGCGCCGGGGAGTCATGATGATCATGCAGGTGATGGCGGACTCCGCCGACGCCGGCCTGGGCGCCGCCCGCATGCAGATGGCGCTCTCGCTGGGCTGGCACATCGTGCTGGCGTGCCTGGGCGTGGGCATGCCGGCCATCACGCTGATCGCCGAGTGGCGGGGGCACCGCCGCGGCGACCCGCACTACCGGTTGCTGGCCCGCCGCTGGGCCAGGGCCATGGGCGTGCTGTTCGCCGTCGGCGCGGTGTCGGGGACGATCCTGTCCTTCGAGATGGGGCTGCTGTGGCCCCGGCTCATGGGCGCCTACGGCCAGGTCATCGGCCTGCCGTTCTCCCTGGAGGGCATCGCCTTCTTCATCGAGGCCATCTTCCTGGGCGTCTACCTGTACGCGTGGGACCGGTTGACGCCGGTGGCGCACATGCTGTCGGGCATTCCCATCGTGGTCGCCGGGGTGGCCAGCGCCTTCTTCGTCGTCACGGCCAACGCCTGGATGCAGCAGCCGACCGGTTTCCGCCTGGCCGGCGGCCGCGTGGTCGCGGTGGATCCGTGGGCGGCCATGTTCAACCCGGCGACCCCGCCGCAGACCGTGCACATGATCCTGGCCGCGTTCATGGTCACCGGGTTCGGCATCGCGAGCGTGTACGCCGTCGCCATGCTGCGCGGGCGCCGCGACCGGTACCACCGCGCCGGCCTGCTGCTGCCGCTGACGGCCGCGGCCCTGGTCACCCCGGCGCAGATCGTCGTCGGCGACTGGGCGGCCCACTTCGTCGCCTCCAACCAGCCGGTCAAGCTCGCGGCCATGGAAGGGGTGTTCCACACCCAGCGCGGAGTCCCGCTGCACGTGGGCGGCATCGCCGTCGACGACCGGATGCGGTACGCCCTGGAGATCCCGGACGGGCTGTCGCTGCTCGCCCACTTCGACCCCGACGCGGAGATCATGGGCCTGGACCGGGTGCCGGTCGCCGACTGGCCCCCGGTCAACGTGGTGCACCTGGCCTTCCAGCTCATGGTCGGGCTGGGCTTCGCCCTCCTCGCGTTGTCGGCGTGGCTCGCGGTGGCCTGGGTACGGCGGCGCGACCTGCCGCGCTCGCCGTGGTTCCCGCGCGCCGCCGCCGTCTCGGGCGTCGCCGCCGTCCTGGCGCTGGAGGCCGGCTGGGTCGTCACCGAGGTGGGCCGCCAGCCGTGGATCGTCTACCGCGTGATGCGCACCGCCGACGCGGTCAACCCCGCGCCCGGCCTGGTGTGGGGGTTCGTGCTGGTGAGCCTGGTGTACGCCGTGCTCACCGTCGCGACCGTGTACGTACTGCGCCTGCTCGCCCGGGACCGGCCCGTGCCCATCGCGCCCCAGGAGCCCGACGTCCACGACGAGACGGACGAGAGAGTGGTGTGACCGATGCCGCTGGCGGAGGTCATGATCGGGGTCATGTGGGCGGGCCTGACGGCCTACGTCCTGTTCGCGGGCGCCGACTTCGGCGGCGGCGTCTGGGACCTGCTGTCCGGCGGCGCGGCCTCCGGGCGGCGCCGGCGCGAGCTGATCGAGCACTCCATCGGCCCGGTCTGGGAGGCCAACCACGTCTGGCTGATCTTCGTGATCGTCCTGATGTGGACCGGCATCCCCGGGGTGTTCGCCGCCGTCGCCTCCACCCTCTACATCCCGCTGACCCTGGCGGCGCTGGGCATCATCGCGCGCGGCGCGGCCTTCGCCTTCCGCAAGGTCTCCACCGAGCTGTGGCAGCGCCGCCTGTTCGGCGCCGCGTTCGCCTTCTCCTCGGTCGCCACCCCGTTCTTCCTCGGTACGGTGGCGGGCGCCATCGCCTCCGGCCGGGTCCCCGCCGGCATCGCCGCGGGGAACGTCGTGTCGAGCTGGCTCAACCCGACCTCCGCGATCACCGGCGCGCTGGCCGTCGGCGCCGCCGCCTACCTCGCCGCCGTCTACCTCACCCGCGACGCCCAGCGCGCCGGCGAGGACGGCCTGGCCGAGGAGTTCAGACGGCGCGCCCTGACCTGCGGCGCGGTCGTGGGGCTGCTCTCGGCGGCCGGTCTGCTCGTGCTGCGCGCCGACGCGCCGCGGCTGTTCGCCGAGCTCACCGGCGGCCGGGCCCTGCCGCTGCTCGCGCTGTCGGTCGCCGCAGGGCTGGTCTCCCTGGCGTTGTTGTGGCGCCGCGCCTACCTGGCCGTCCGCCTCACCGCGGCGCTGGCGGTGACCGGGCTGCTGTGGGGCTGGGGCGTGGGCCAGTATCCGGACCTGCTGCCCGGCGTCACGCTGGAGGACGCCGCGGCCACCACCGACGTCCTGGCCGCCACCCTGGGCGCGCTCGCCGTGGGCGCCGTGCTGCTCCTGCCGTCCCTGTGGTGGTTGTACGCGACGTTCCAGCGTGGCAGAACCGGCCCGCCGCACGAACGGGGCGATTCGGCGCTGCGTAATGAATGAAGGGCCGGATGGTATTGTCCCGCGTTTATCCGCGCCGGCCGCATCGGAGGACGGCGGTGGCCGGACGAAAGTCGCCGCCCTGAGGTATTCCCGCGTCATCGCAGGTCACCCGCTGTCGGGCATGAGCAGAACGTCACGTCACGGATTCGTAAGAATCGGCGGGCGAACACCGCTGTAACGTCGCCCTGTGATCGAGATCGACCCCTCGGCCGGCCGTCCGGAATCCCCTGTGGCATGCGAGTCGGCCCCCCGAAATCCCGCGGCCCGCCACTTTCACCCCGACCACCCTTCTTTCGCGGGCCGCCGTTTTCCCGTGTCGCCGGCCACCGGGTCCGGCGGGCGTTCGGCCGGACGCGGGGAGGCCGCGTGATCGGCGCGCTGTACGAGGAGGCGCTGCAGGGAGGGGACGTGGACGTCGAGTACTCCGACGGCCAGGTCCGGCCGCTGGCCGCCGGGCGCTGGCTGCGGCCGATCGACGGCGACCGGGGCCTGTTGGACCGGTGCGACGGGCCGACGCTGGACGTCGGTTCCGGGCCCGGCCGGCTGACCACGGAGCTCGCCCGCAGGGGCGTCCCGGTCCTCGGCATCGACATCGCCCCGCTGGCGGTCGCCCTCACGCGGCGCGCCGGCGGGGCGGCCCTGTGCAGGAACGTCTTCGAGCCGCTGCCCGGCACCGGGCGCTGGGCGGTGGCGCTGCTGGCCGACGGCAACATCGGCATCGGCGGCGACCCCGGCGCGCTGCTGCTGCGGCTGCGCGAGCTGGTACGTCCCGGCGGCGCGGTCATCGCCGAACTCGCGCCGCCGGGGACGCCGACCGCGGTGGACCGGGTGCGGCTGCGGCACGGCGGGCGGGTCGCCGACTGGTTCACCTGGGCGACGGTGTGCGCCGACGACATCGGCCCCCTCGCGCGGCGCTCCGGCTTCCCGTCCGCCGAACACTGGACCGAGGCAGGACGATGGTTCGCCACCCTGACCTGAGACTTCCGCGTCGCGTGGACCACCGCCCCGAGGCGGGACGATGATGCGCCATCCCGACCTGAGACTTCCGCGTCGTGCGAAACAGCGTCCCGAGGCGAGACGGATGGTTCGCCACTGTGACGTGAGGCTCCCGCGTCGCGTGGGCCACCGGCCCGAGGCGGGACGATGATGCGCCACCCCCGACCTGAGGCTCCCGCGTCACGCGGAACACCGGCCCGAAGCCGGATGACGATGCGCCACCCTTACCTGATGCTCGTGCGCCCCACGGACACCCTCGCGGAGGTACGCCGGACGCGGGCGGCGCTCGCCTGGTGGGGTGCGCTGATCGTCGCCTCCTTCGCCGCCGGCGCGGTGCTGCACGCGCTGGGCGTGCTGCGCATCGACCACCTGCCGCCGCTGCACGCCCACTTCCGGGTCCTCACGGTCACGCTCGTCCCGGCGGCGGTCCTCGCCGCCGTCGCCGTCCGCGTTCTTCCCGGGGCGGTCCGGCGAGGCGGGTTCGGGCGGGCGTCGCTCGTGGCCTACGGGTTCGCGCTGGCGTGGACGGTGCTGCTGGCGATGTCGGGCGACGGGCTCGCCGCGCCGTTCACCCACCCTCAGGAGTACCTGGCCGTGCTGCCGCAGGTGGGGCACGACCCGCTCGGCTGGCTGGCGGGCTTCACCCGGCGGCTGGGCGAGTACCCGACGCACGTGCGCGGGCATCCGCCGCTGCCCGTGCTGGTGCTCTGGGCGCTGGCCGCCGTGGGGCTGGGCGGGCCGCTGTGGGCGGCGGTCCTGGTCATCGCGGCCGGCTGTTCCACTACGGTGGCGATCGGGCTGACCGTGCGCCGCCTGGCGGGGGAGCAGGCCGCCCGGCGCGCGCTGCCGTACCTGGCCCTCACCCCGGTATCGGTATGGATCGCCACCACGATGGACGCCTTCTTCGCGGGCGTCGGCGCGTGGGGCGTCGCGCTGCTGGTGCTCGGCCGGGGCACCACGGCCAGGACGTTGTGGGCGGGGGGAGCCGGGGTGCTGCTGGGCGCGCTGCCGTATCTCAGCTACGGACTGGTCCCTTACCTGCTGATCCCGGTGACGGTCGCCGTGCTCGCCCGCCTGCCGCGCCCGGCCGTGACGGCGGCGCTGGCCGGGGCGGCGTCGGTGACGGCCGCGTTCGCGGCCGGAGGGTTCTGGTGGCCCGCCGGGGTGGTCGCCACCCACGCGCAATGGGCCGCCGACCCGGGCGCCGCCCGCCCCTACCTGTACTTCCTGGTCGCCAACCTCGCCGTGCTCGCCCTGACGACCGGCCCCGCCACCGCCACAGGCCTCCCCCGCCTCGCCGTCGCCCTCACCAACCGACCCGCCGCCTCCGGCCTCAAGAACCGGCCCGCCACCTCCGGCCTCAAGAACCGGTCCGCCACCATCGCCCTCCGGGACCGGTCCGCCACCATCGCCCTCCGGGACCGGTCCGCCGCCTTCGGCCTCGGTGACCGGGCCGTCTCCCTGTGCCTCGGGGACCGGCCTGCCGCCTTCGTCGTGGCCGCGGCCCTGGTGGCGGTACTGGCGCTGGACGTCAGCGGAGTGACGCGAGGAGAGGTGGAGCGCATCTGGACCCCCTTCGCCATGTGGATCGGCCTGGCCGCCGCGTACGCCCCCGGCCGACGAACGCTCGCCACCCAAGCGGTCACCGGCCTCCTACTGCAGGCCCTGATCCTGTCCCCCTGGTGACCACAGCCCGACCTACCGCGCTCTCGGCCGGTCTCACCGGCCTGGATGTCGCCGCGCCCTGATCCGCCCGCGGCTCGTTACCGTGCGCCGGTGTTCTGGAACTCCCTGGCGGCGATCGGTTCGTAGCCGAGCCGGCCCCGGGTGGCGATGAGCAGTACGACTGCTGCCACCCCTGAGCCGATCGCCAACGTGTGCACGCTGTCGCCGAACGCGTCCAAGGACGGGAAACATGCTTCCCATACGAGGGAGTAGACGGTGTTGACACTGGCGTGGAACAGCATGACGACCGGCAGGCTCTCGTTCGTCCGGTTGAACACCCACGTCATGACGAGGCTCAGTGGGATCGCCGAGCCGACGAACTCCGCCATCATCAGCCAGTCCACATTGGGCCAGTCGGCCCACTCGCTGAAGAACAACGGCAGGTGCCACGCACCCCACAGCGGGCCGAGGATCAGCGAACCGGCGAGCGGGCCGTAGCGGGCCTGCAACCTGGGCTGGGCGAAGTCACGCCAGCCCGGCTCCTCCGCCAGTCCGGTCGTGAGGAACTGCATGACCAGCATCGGGACGTACAACAGCAAGACGGTCGCGCCGGGGATGCGGAAGTCGGCCAGTGCACCGGGAAGCGGGAACGTCGAGACGACCGCGACGACCGGGACGGCCAGCAGGACCCCGAGGTACCAGCGCGGGCTCACCCGCCAGCGGACCAGCCGTTTCGCCCAGAGCCGCAGGCCGGCCCGGCCGTCCACGACGGCGGTGACGATGAACGCGGCCGTGATCGGGCCGAGGTAGCCACCGGGCAGTACCCCCAAGGTCTGTGAACTTCCCAGTATCTCGGGATAGCGGATGGGCAGCAGACCGAGCCCGGTCTCGGACAGGATGTAGGGGAGCCAGCACAGCCAGGTGATGCCGTACGACAGCGTGAAATAGGTCAGTAGCGGATGTTTTCTCATGGTCGGCAAGCACACCAGCGAGCCGGGCGCGTGGCACTACCCCTGGTCACCGATTCCGGGTAGGGCTGGCTATACCTGAGGTGTAGGGCCGGCTCGGTGGGAACCGCCGCCCGTGCTGGTTAGCGTGATCCCTGTGTCCGCCAACCCGCCCCGCACCGCGCTCTCCGCGTTCGTCACACGGCGTCTCATCATGTCCGTCTGGCCCCTCAGGTCCGCGATGTACGTCCTGTCGTCGGTCCCGATCGCGATGCTCCTTGCGGTACCGCTCGGACTGCTGGCCTTCCCATGGGCGCTGCTCGCGCGGCGGGTCGCCACCAACACCGCACAACCCGCGTCCGGGCTGATCCTGCTGGTCCTCGGCGCTGCGCTCGTGGCCACGCTCGGGCCGCTGGTGGCCCGGCCGCTGGCCGCCGCCGAACGGGTCCGGCTGCGCCTGGTCGACCACCGGCCGGTCCCGTCAGTGCGCCGGGCACCGTTCGGCCTCTCCTGGTACCGCCAACCGCTGACCTGGCGGGAACTGTCGTACGCCGTCCTGCTCGTGACCGTGGTCCCCGCGCTCTACAGCATGGTGGCGTTCGTCCTCATACTGATCGCGGTGTGCGCTTTGAGCCCCTGGCTGGTCCCCGCCGGGGAGATCAACTTCGGCGTCACCGTCATCACCACGCCGCCACAGGCCGTGCCCTACTCCATCACCGGCTTCGCCGCCCTGGTGACCGTGCCCTACCTGCTCACCCTTGTCGCCGGCGTCCACGGCGCGGTGGCCCGGGCACTGCTCCACCCCGGCGCCGCCGACGAACTGCATGCGGAACTCGTCGAGGTGTCGCGGTCACGAGCCCGCCTGGTCAGCGCGTTCGAGGCCGAACGCCGCCGAATCGAACGCGACCTCCACGACGGCGCACAGCAGAAGCTCGTCGGACTGACCCTCCAGCTCGGCCTGGCCAAGCTCGACATCCCGGCCGCCTCCCCCGCCGCCGGGGCCGTCGAAACGGCTCATCAGCAGGCCAAGCAGCTGATGTCCGAGCTGCGCGAGCTGATCCACGGCATCCGCCCGAACGTGCTGACCGACCTCGGCCTGCCTGCCGCGCTGCGCGAGCTCGCCGACCAGTGCCCCATCCCGGTCGTCGTCGAGACCGACCTTCCTCGGCGCCCACCGGAACAGGTCGAGGCGACCACCTACTTCGTCGTCGCCGAAGCCCTCACGAACGTCGCCAAACACAGCGGAGCCACGGCCGTCACGGTCACCGCCCGCGAGACCGCGGGCCTGCTCACCGTCGAGATCCGCGACGACGGCCGAGGTGGCGCCGACCCCTCGAACGGCACGGGTCTCACCGGCCTCGCCGACCGGGTCGCCGTCGCCGCCGGGCGAATGCTGCTCTCCAGCCCGCCCGGCGGCCCCACGCTGATCCGGACGGAGCTGCCATGCGCGTAGTCCTGGCCGAAGACGGCGTCCTGCTGCGCGAGGGCTTGGCCGGCCTGCTGGAACGTTTCGGCTTCACCGTGGTCGCCAGCGTCAGCGACGCCACGGAACTTCTGCGGGCCGCGGCCGAGCACTCACCCGACCTCGTGGTGACCGACATCCGCATGCCACCGACGTTCACGGACGACGGCTTACGCGCGGCCGTCCAGCTGCGCCGGGACAACCCCGGCCTGGCCGTGGTCGCACTGAGCCAGTACGTCCAGCACGGTTACGCCGCCGAACTCCTCGATTCCGGCGGCGGGCTCGGCGTCGGCTACCTGCTCAAGGACCGTGTCGTCGACGTGGAAGACTTCGTCTCCGCCCTGCGCCGCGTCGTCGCCGGCGGCACCGTGATCGACCCCCAGGTCGTCCGCCGCCTGCTCAACCGCCAGAACAACCTGATCACCCGCCTCTCCCAACGCGAACGCGAGGTGCTCGCCTTGGTCGCCGAAGGTCACTCCAACCTGGCCATCGCGAAAACGCTGATCCTGTCGGAGGCCTCGATCAGCAAGCACATCGGCAGCATCCTGGCCAAACTCGACCTCTCACCCACCGACGACACCAACCGCCGCGTCCTGGCAGTGCTGACCTACCTACGCGAACGGTTCCCCGAGCTGCCATAAAGATCAGAGCCTGCACGCCTCAAGCACCAGATCCGCCAGGCGCCCACCCGACCAGGACGCTGCCCCCCGATGGCCGGACGAGTTGAGTGCAGTAAGCAGGGCAGGGGAGGAGGCCCTCGTACGGCCTATCGGATCATCTGGGCCGAGGTCGACGCCGGCGTCTGCATGACCGTGACCGCCGCGCCCCTGGAAGCGCTCAGGCGTGTCCTCGCCGAGCAGGCGGATCGTCAGACCGCCGTAGCGCCGCCGCGATGACGGTGTTGGATCCGGCACTGCTCGCAGGCGTGGCATGTCCGCCCCCATGCTGGTCGTTCTGTCGCCGTTCCCTGGGGGATGTGCCTGCCCCCTGTCGTCTTCAGCGGATCCCAGATGATGCAACATTTCGGAGTTCTTGCGCGTCTTAGCCGGGATGAACGAGAGGATTCCCGCCCGTGGATGACGCACCGGATTTCGCGGACTTCGCCGCCGATCGAATCGATGCGTTGTTCCGCTACGCCTACATGCTCACCGGCAACCCACACGACGCCGCCGACCTCGTTCAAGAGGGGATGGTACGGCTGCGCAGCTCATGGCCGCGCGTGCAGCACAAGCACAACCCGGAGAGCTACGTGAGAACGACGATCACCCGGCTGCACATCTCCGTCTGGAGACGGCGCAGGCGCGAACATCTGGTAGGGGAGGTGCCCGAACAGCCGCAACCGGTGGCGGAGCCACCACCGGACCTCTGGGACGAACTGGCCAAACTGCCCAAGAGACAACGTGCCGTACTGGTCCTGCGCTACTACGAGGATCGCTCGGATGCCGAGATCGCCGAGATCCTCGGCATCAACCCCGGAACCGTACGGAGTCAGGCATCCCGCGCCCTCGGCAAACTGCGTGACATCGTCAACCCGCTAAGGAGCCTGCGATGAACGACGTCGAAGAGGCGCTCCGCCGTACGTTCGCCCGAGCGGAGGCGCGCGTCCCGACCACGCCGCCGCATTTGCTGCGGCAGGTGACCGCGGGACAGGCCCGGCGCGCGCGCCGTGGCCTGGTGTTGGCGACCGCGATGGCCACCTGTCTGGTGATTTGGGCGGTATCAGCCGTGACATGGCGGGCTCCCGAGTCGCCACCCGCCATCACGGTCAAGCCTGCGCCGTCCATTCACGAACCACGGATCGTGAAGGAGATCGCGCCGCCGCTGGAACAGGTGCTGCCCTCGGTGATCGCGGAGGTCCCTCGGAAGGTCCCCAACGGTGAGGCCTTCACGCCGAAACGGTTCATCGATTCACGCACCATGCTCGGGTACGTGTCGAAGGAGGGCTACGATCCTGCGCCTGAATTGTGGGCTTATCGCCTGGAATCACAGACCTTTCAGCGCCTGGCCATCATCGACCATCCCATCGCGCCGGTGGACTCGCCGGCGGTGGGCGAAGGGGTGATCGCCTGGTTCGAGTACGTGGACCGAGACATCCACATCATGACGATTCCGGTGACCGGGGGCACTCCCCGCACGGTGGTCTCGTTCCCGGCCGAGCTGGATGTGGACAAGGTGAACGGGGACACCATCCATGGTGTGGACCTGGCCGTCGGAGGCGGCAGCATTTTCTGGTCGTCGACCAAGTCGGGGGGCGTCAACCGGGTTCCGGTGGTGGGCGGCGAACCGTTGTTCGTCCCGGGCACGGAGGGGCTGCGTCTCTTCTCCTGGCCCTGGGCAGGGCGTCCCGCCGATGGTCCGGCAGCCATGACGAATCTGCTCAACCTGAGCACCGGGGAGCGGCTCGACGATCCGGCGCAAGCGCGGTGCGATGTGAGCTGGTGTCTCACCGGCAACCAGGCGACCCGCCGCGGCGGCAGCCAGGTTTTGGAGCTGCCGGGCGACAGCCCCCGGTCACTCGTGGCCGGCCGCTTCGTCACCATGAATCAGGTCGACGAGCAGGGACGGAAGGCCTCAGTGATCTTCGATCTCGCCACATCACGGGTCGGCAGGCTGTGGATTCGCAACGACCGCAAGGCATCCCCCACTCTCTACATCGATACGGAGATGCTCTACTTCAAGCGCGGTGACAAGTGGGCCGTCATTCACGACTCGAACCGCTAGGCCAAGGCCCTGCGATCTGCGTGGACGAAGACGACATGAGCGAACTGTGCGGCGAAGCAGTCCGCCTGGTCAGAATGTAGTGCTGCCGAATCACAAGCCACCGCCACGATGAGGATTCACAAAGGGCCATGCTCGGACGCGGCATCACTTCTCAGTCCGACGCCCGTCGAGGAGTACTTGGCGGGCGGCACCGAGACGTGGCGCTTGAAGTGGCGGGTGAGGTGCGCTTGGTCGTAGAAACCCACCTCGACAGCCACCTCGGCCGGTGGTTCGCCCCGCAGCAGGCGTTTGCGGGCCTGTTCGATGCGACTCGCGATGACGTAAGCGTAGGAAGAGTCACGGAGCTGGTCGGCGAGCGACGATTCGGGTTCTGGCTATGTCCTCGCTCACGTCGGGATCGTACAAGATCCATTATCGGTACCCTCGGAAGATGGATGGTATGAAAACCGAACCCGTCAACCTGACAGAGGCGCTCGCGTCCTTCGACGACGTCTACAGCCCCAGAATCGTCGCCCGCATGAACGACTACGACGTGCGGATCGCCCATACCAGCGGAGAGCACGTCTGGCATGCGCACGAGGAGACCGATGAGTTCTTCCTCGTGCTCGACGGCCGGTTCAACATCGCCATGCGCGACGCCGAGGGCGACGAGACCACGGTCGTGCTCGAGAAGGGCGACACGTTCGTCGTACCTAGAGGCGTCGAGCACAAGCCGTCGTCACCTGGTGGGGCGATTCTCATGTTCGAGCCGTCAGGGACTCTGACCACCGGGGATCGCCACGAAGGGGAGATTCCGGACACGGTGGACAGTACGACCGGTCACGAGCTGGCGTAAGGAGCCGCGACGTGCTAGGCCGACGGCCCCGTAGTACCGCGCGAGGCGAGCCACTAGCACCAGCAATACCTCTTTGAAGTGCCAAATGGTTATTGCGGCATCGGCGGCACCAACGTCAAGCTAGGCGACCCATCCGCGTGCCTGACGTCGGGCCTGGCGCCCAGTGAGAATAGCCCTGCCAGTCCTGGTTGTGTGGCACAGCTGACCTCTGTGGCTTTGAGCCGCATTCGGTCGTTCAGCTTTGCCGCTGCAGGCATCGATGGGAAGCTCATCGTGTTCAGGTGAAAGCAGGACGTTACAGAGTCGTGGCTCATAGCATCAACGCTATGAGCTGGGGTACCGTGGAGCTGGAACAGAGGTTCGGAAGTGGCTTGAAGATCTGCCTGCGGCGTCGTTCGCCAGGGTCGCGTTCTATGTCGATCTGCTGGCGGCGGTGGGCCCCCTGCTGGGCGAGCCCTACACGAAGCAGCTTGACGGCAAGCTGCGTGAGCTCCGGTTTCATCTCGACGAGTTCGCGGTGCGCATCACCTACTGGATCGCACCTCGTCGCCGGATCGTGCTCTTGACCTTGTTCCACAAGACACGGTCACGCGATCACCGTGAGGTTGAGCGGGCTCGGCGAGCAATGCGTCGCTGTGTCGAACTGGCGCACACCGTTGACGAGGAAGAAGAAGCGGTATGAGCGAGCAGGAAAGCTGGCGAGAGCTCAGGGATCGCCGGATGGCCGAGCCGGGTGCGGCTGATGCCTATGAAGCTACACGTCTCGCCTACGAACTGGGCAAGACGGTGCGTGCGATGCGTGAGGAACGTGGCTGGAGCCAAAGCGACTTGGCCCGTGAGGCCGGCATGACCCAGTCGGCGGTGGCGCGGTTCGAAGCAGGCGGAACCGTTCCCACGTTGCCGGTTCTGGAGCGCCTGGCGCGTGCCTTGGACGCGGATGTCGAGGTCCGGCTGACGCCACGGGCTCCCGCTGCCTGAACTGAGGTGCCAGTGCCGCTCGGAAGTTCACTATCACGCGCCGAGAGCTTTGGGAGGCTATTGCGGCCGGCATCGGCGGCACCAACGTCAAGCTAGGTGACCCATTCGATGGGCTGCCTGTCAGACAGGCAGATGTGATCAGGCCGGCGACGATCTCGCCGGAGGGTGGTACCAAAAAGTGATACCATCAGCGTATGGCTGAGACACGGCTCCGGCTGCCGGACGAGACGTATGAGCAGATCAAGCAGCTCGCCAGTGGTGACGCTCAGAGCGTCAACTCGGCGATGGTGGTCGCCATCGAGGAGTACATCGCCCGGCGCAGGCGGGAGCGCTACCAGGCTATGGGCCGAAAGATCGCCGAGCGAGACCGGGAGTTGCTCGAGCGGCTCGCCCGATGACTTCCTATCCGACCACAGAGGACCTACTGGCCTTGGCGGAGGCGGTGCTCCCGGTGGTCCGGATACGTGACGGCGGTCAACTGCACGCTGCGGTGCTCCGCCCGCAGACGACCGTGTTCGGTGACGACGCCTATCCGGACCTGTGGCAGAAGGCGGCCGCCCTGATGCAGAGCATCCTGATCGGGCATCCACTGGTGGACGGTAACAAGCGGCTCGGCTGGGCCGCGGCCGTCGCCTTCCTTGAGGACAATGGGGAGATTCTGGAGTATCGCGACGTGGATGAGGCCGAAAGGCTGGTCATCTCCGTGACGACAGGCGAGTTGGAAGACATTCCTGACCTGGCGCGGCGACTCCGCAAGCTAGGCGCGTGAAGACGAGCCGACAGACGACGCGATCACCGTCTGAAGCCGGAAGCGACTCGCTGCCACCAGCAGCGCCTTCCCAAAGAAACGACTACTGCGGCATCGGCGGCACCAACGTCAAGCTAGGTGACCCATCCGAGTGGGCCGCTTGCCCGACGGGCCTGGTCCCGACCGCAGAGTAGTTTCCGCAGGTCTCGATCTACGGCTCGCGCTCTACTCCTGGGCGTGAGCCGTCCTGCTGTCCGGACCCTCCAACTGATCAAGGCCGATTACTGCCGCACGCGCTGCTCAACGGCCCGGGTCAGTGCGCGGCGAGTCTGACCGTTGCCGGGGGATCGCGGCCGGCACCATTGAACTCGGTCCCGTAAGAGGCCGACAAGGAGAAGGTCCCGCACTAGCCTGAGATTGTCGATGTCGCAGGAGGTGCGAGGGCTATGCCCGAAGCCAGCACAGTAGGTCGGCAGATCAAGTCGCTTCGTGAGGACCGCGGCCTCACTCAAGAAGAGCTGGCCGAGCGCGCTGGCCTTAGCCGTGACATCATCGCCAAGCTCGAACAGGGGCGTCGGCAGACGGCCCGGCTCACTACGCTGGTCCGGATCGCCAACGCCCTGGACGCGGAGCTGAGCGCCCTGATCGGCAAGCGGGACCGCATGGGCGCCGAGCGGACCGGCGGCGGTGTCCTGGCACTTCGGGATGCGCTGCTCTCGCCGTCGTACCTACCTGACGTGGACGATGGACATGACGGCGAGCCGACCCGGCTGGAGGACATCACGACCGCCGTGGACAGTGCCTGCGCGAGCTACTGGCGTGGCGACTTCCCGTGGCTCGTCGCTCACCTGCCCGGCCTGATCGCCGAAGCACGCCTCACACACGCTGCTGTGGGTGAGTCCGCCCTCTACCCGTTGGTGATGGCCTACGACCTGGCCGCCAGCCTCATGGTTCACCTCGGCCGGGATGACCTGGCCGCGATCGGTGCCGAGCGGGCCGTCACCACGGCGCACGGCGGGAACGATGAGTTGCTGTGGGCCACGCTGCATGGCACATATGCGTGGGTGCTGCTCCACCAGGGCCGCCTCGACGCCGCGGAACGCCTCGCCATCTCCATGGCCGAGCGCATCGAACCCTCGTTCTCCGCACCGGCCGACCGGGTGGCCGCGTGGGGCAATCTGCTGCTCATGGCGCTGGCTCCCGCGGCCGCCGCAGGTCGCGACGTCTCGGAGTACATCGCACTGGCCGCGGCCGGAGCCGAACGCCTCGCCGGACAGGTCACGATCTATAACTCCGTGTTCGGCCCGGCGAAGGTCGCCATGGAGGCCACCCACGCTTATACGGTACTTCGCCGGCCAGAGCGCGCTCTGGCCGAGTCGCGGCGTGTCCGGCGGGAAGACGTTACCGGCATTTCCTATGGCCGGCATTTGCTCGACGTCGCACAGGCCCACGTGGACGCAAGACACCACGGCGCAGCGGTGCAGCGGCTCCAGGAGTCGCAGGCGTTGTCGCCGGTATGGTTCCGCCATCAGCGGGTCGCGCATGATCTGGTCATGGGGATCCGTGAAGTGGAGATGCGCCCGTCGTCGGCCATCCGCTCGCTTATGGGATCTCTCCACATCGGGATGTAGGACACAGTGTCCTCATCGGCAGCGAAGCGATCGGGCCATCTGGACAGCCTGTCCCTGGTGGTAGGCATGCAGTGATCTCACTATCGGTACATGGAATGTCACCGAGCGGATGCAGCAGGACATGGACTCTCGGACGCTGCCCCAGCTCCGACCCCCGGCTGGCGAATGTGGAGGTCGGACGCCGGCCGATGGTGGGCGACCCGAGAACAGCCCTATGACGAAGCTGCCGAAAAGGCCGGGGCGTGGCGCACGGTCGACGCCGACGACGAGCTCGCGCTCGCCAGGGCGATTGCCGAGCAGGAGAGCATCGCCGACCTGGCGGCCACCTCATGACCGATCAGGAGCCCACCGTCCTGGAGCGCGTAGCCGAATTGGTGGCACAGCAGCTCGCCGTTCTCGGGCAGACCTACCCGGCGTGGCGGATCCGGCGGATCATGTGGCCGGACGGCACCCCGGGCGGGTGGTGGGCCACCCGGTACGCCGAGCTCACCCCCGCCCAGCGCGCGGCCGGCCTGATCCCGTCGATCGCCCGCCGCGACGCGATCGGCCTCATGATGGAACTCGCAGTCCAGGACGAGATCGCCCACCAGAACGGGTACGCGGAGGGCGACTCCGGACCCGTTTCCCAGCCGAGCACCTCAACCGACTCGGCTTCGTGACCATGCCTCCCCAGCAGCTCAGCGGCCGGTGCCTGTACTGCCTAGCCGAGATCTACCGCATCCCAGGTGGCACATGGCGTTCCGTACAGCAGCACAGCGACACCTCGGGCTCCCTGCTCCGCACTCAGTGCCCCTCCCAACCACTCCTGCGCGCGGAGCACCGGTCTCACGTCCCCCAGCCGCAGCGGACCGATGGACTCCTGCCCGGTCAATCGCCGGTGGACCGTCAAGCCGAGCGGAGCTCGCCCCCTGACCGACCACGAGCCAGCACAGTGGCTGCTTACGTCGACGCTCACCTTGATAAACACCCACATTAGGAGAGCGGTAGTGCCCTGGATCAGCTGGAGGCTCTGACCTGGGCGATCGCATCCGATCTACGGAAGGCAATGAAGATCATCCCGCACCTGTCCCGGGGGATGTTGGTGGGGATGCTCGCGTGCATGTACTTCGCTGGCCTTTGGCCTGCCGGGGCAGGGCCGGGCTTCGGGAGAGGACTGTCATCTTCCAGCAACTGGATGGGGCCTGCGCACTTTGGAGGAGACGCTGCCAGAGAGCGGGCGGCGGTTCTTGGACTTGGGGAAGATGTACGACATACGCGGGCTCAAGCAGCACTCCCCCACTCCCGCCGATCATGGTGCAGACTTTTCCCGTGACGGATGATGAGCTCTTCAACGGCGGGGCCCTGAACGATTACCTACAGCACCGGCTGGATACAGCGGTGAAATCCGCTGGCCAGATCCCAGCCCAAGAGATCCGCTTCTCGCCGACCGCCGTCGTCGAGCGCCTGGTGAGCGAATATGCAGTCGAGCCGACGCAGGTCAACTTCAGTGCAATGACCCGGACCGATATCAGCGAGGCGACGATCCGCTGGCAGAACGGTTACCGTGCGGCGCAGACGCCTGGACAGCAGTTCTCAGTGATCGTGCCATTCACTGGTGATCCGGAACTGTTCAGGCGACAAGCCAGCACCAGACGCATGAACGCACCGCCTCGCGCGACCATTCGTGATGACGCCTTGGTGTTCTACGTCCAAGCTCCCCGCCTCACTCCAGAGTTCGTGGATCAGCAGGTCTCGGCAATGCAGCAAGAACTGACCGATCGGCTGCAATGGGCCGCGAACGATGTTCAGGGATGGGTGACGCGCCTGCGATTGGAGGTAAGCCGTGCAGTCCGCGAGCGCAAGGAGCTACTTGATCACGCAGAGTCGTTGTCCTCGGAGCTCAACATTCCCTTGGCCCCCGCTCCTCCAGATCAGCAGGTCCATGTCCCGCTCACGCGGAAAAGGTTGCGCATCGAGCCCGCTGCCCCCGACCCGGGACGGGACGATCCCCGGCTGGCTGAGGACATGTACGAGGATGTCGTCAGGACCATCAGTGGAATGAGCAGAGCGGCTGAACGCCTCCCCGCAACCGCCCTCCACTTGGGCGAAGAGGGCTTTCGCGATCTTCTTCTGTTCACGCTCAACGCCAATTATGAAGGAGCAGTGCGGGGTGAGGTCTTCAACTGCACCGGTAAGACGGACATCCTGCTGAGCTGGAAAGACCGCAACGCTTTCATCGGCGAGTGCAAGATGTGGCGCGGCCAGAAGAAGTTCGTCGACGCGATCGATCAGCTTCTGGGCTACACCGCCTGGCGAGACACCAAAGCAGCGCTCATCCTGTTCATTCAAGGGGGGAACCCCACAGAGATCATTAAGAAGGCCGGCGAAGCGATCCGCAGCCACCCCGCCTTCTGGTCAGCAGCTCCAACCACGGAACCAGAACTTCGCCAGAACTACCTGATGAAAGCGCCTCAAGATTCGCAGCGGTTCGTCACCATGGCGTTCCTGCCCGTGGTGATCCCCGCGACGTAGCTCCCGCGACCCAGCGGACCGCAGGCCCTTGCTGGTTGCCACAGAACTGCGCGTTCTTCCAACCCTAAAGAGATGTATTGACGGCTGGCTCGAACCACGACCGTCCTCGCCGCAGCCAACGTCCTTCGAGCGAGGATCGGCAACACCGCTCTAGCCATAGGGCTCGCTGGCCCTGCGGACATATCCGAAGGTCTCCACCGATCCCCGCTACGCGGCCATTAGCCGCCCCGGAGCGCACGGCCGTCAGGCCCGAGCACCGGAAGCGGCGCGGCAGTCTGGGACTGCACCGTGAATAGGAATACTTCAGGCTTTGCCGTCGCCGAGTCGCTGAGCATCGATCTCATGAAGTCGCAGTAGCAGATGCTTATTGTCGTCATCTTCTGGAGATCCCCACATATCATATTTGATGGCTGAAACCCTCCAGCCTGGATTTAGGGGAGGCTCAATCCTGGCCTTCTCCCACAAGTACGCCACATAGTTCGCTGCATCTTCACTCAACAGGCCCAAGCCTGTCATTATCATGGAGTATGGGTCTAGTCTAAGGAATTCCTCAACGTTCTCTTTTATCGACTTAGAATATGGATTGAACAGCAATCCATATCCGAGGTCATCCACGAATTCGCCCGTCTCCTCTCCTCCGAAGCCTCGCAGGTCGACTGCGGTTTGGAATGCATCGATCTTTCGAACATCGGGCTGTTCGGTGACTCGGAGTAAACAGAGGTCGGGAAATTGAACAAACTTTACGGATACGATCTCTCGGCGAAGCCAGCGACGCATACGATTCTCTATCGATGGCAGTATCTCGACCTCTACGGCATCGGCGCTCTCGTCTACTTCAAACTCGCGGGCGATCCGTTGGGTAATCTTGATGGCGTCACGAATACCGATCCGAAAGAATTCCCTCGCCTTGTTAATCCGGAGATGGCTGAGCTCGCTGTGGATCTCACTTTCGGCCGCGTCCACATCCGAGACTATTTCGTCATAGATGACCTCGAAGTCAGCTGGAACTCCCGTTGCACGGGACAACTCCCGGACACGTGTTGTGGTGTCGCGCGTCGTCTGCCCGATCTTGAGAATCCCCGGCATGTGCTGGTTCGCGAGGATGTAGATGATCCCGCGACGTGCGGTTCTGGACGTCATCTTGCGTCTCCCTCGTGGGCAGCGAGCTGCTATGCAGCGAATAGTAGAGCGCGAGTCCGACACTTGGCCTTGTGGGCGATGCGGGATGTCCGCGTGGGCGGCGCTGGCCGCGACCGGCCGAAGAGCCGCAGCGCGGCCAGCGACCGCCCGACGCGCGGCGAGCCGCCGAAGGCGGATCGCCTTTAATACATGTACAGATAAGTTACTTTCGATCTTGGTCGATTCGCATCTTCGCCGGTTGTTCGAGTGGTGGCCGGTGTTCCGCTCGCTGGTTGGTACGCCAGCGTGGGGACGAGTGGGGACGTCCTGTCTGAGCAGGGATCTCTAGGACGTCTCGGTGGTGTCCGGCTGTGTGGTGTCCTCGTTCTGGCTGTTGGTCGCATTCTTGGTCTCGGTATCGATCGAAGGGAGCGAGAAGGGAGGCGAGCATGCGGCGGAGGGAGGATCCGAGAGCGCGGTGCCGTGGGGTGGACGTCGTGTTGGGCGGCTGCCTGGTGGCGGGTGTGGGTGAATGACGAGATGCGGGCGCGGGTGGCGGCGTCTCGGGCGGCGCAGGGGCTTGCGCCGGTGGTTGAGGATCTGGCGGTGTTGGAGCGGGTGGCGTTGGTGTTCCGGCTCGTCGGTGGGGACGAGCCGGAGCGTTTGAGTACTGCCGCTTAGGCGATCCATTCGATGGTGAATCGGTCGGGGTCCCACTTCTTGCGTGGGTCGGCGGGTGCGACGGTGACGGTGCGGATGACCGCAGCGACGATGGCGCGTCGCTGCGAGGCGTTCATGGCCTGCCACCTGGTGAGCATCTCTTGGGCGGTGCCGATGAAGGGGATGAGGGGCGAGGTACGCGACAGGCCGGCCAGTTGTGCCCGGTTCTTGTCCAGGCGTAGTTCGATGGGGGTGCGGGCGGCCATCCATTCTCTGCGGGTGATCTCGCGGGTGGCCCATGCCTGGGCGAGTTCTTCGAGGAGTTCCTCGTCGGCGCGTACGGTCTCAGCGATGTTGTCATCGTCGCCGCCCTGGTGGCGGATGCGCTCGGCGAGGGCGGGGGAGTCGAGCGCGGTCAGGAGCATGTCACGGATGTGATCGTCGGTGCGGGCGGTGTTGGTGGCGATGCCGCCGCAGGATCCGCTGCCGGGCACGTTGGGGCACACGTAGCGTGGGACGCCTTGCCTGGGGCGGCCGTTCATGCGGTGTCCGCATCGTCCGCAGCGCAGGATGCCGGACAGAAGGTAGGAGCGCCCGGTGGCGGCTTGGCGGCGGTAGTCGCGGGCGGGATCGCTGAGCAGCACGCGTAGCCGGTCGGAGTCGACGGGGCTGATGATCGCGGGCCAGACGGCGTTGGCGACGATCTCGCCCAGCAGCGGGCGGGTGGTCCGGTAGGTGCTGCGCGGCGTGTGCTCTCTTCGCCCACTGATGCGGGCTGATGCGAGCAGTCGGCGCAATGATGTGGGGATCCAGTGACGTCCGGAAGGGGTCTTCACATCCCGCTGCTCGTAGTCCTTGCAGACGCTGGCCAGTGATTCGCCTGCCAATACCCGGCTGGCGGCTTCGCGAATCACCTCAGCCTCTTCCTCGATGACGGTTATCCGGTCGTCGGCGTAGCCGTAGGGACGCATCCCACCGCCGGAGACCTTGCCGGCTTCGGCGTTCTGGCGTCGCTGGCGCTTTTGCCGTTCGGCTTTGTGTTCGGCCTCGTGGCGGGCCGCGGCTCCCAGCATGCGCGCGATCAGGCGTCCGGTCGGAGTGGCCAGGTCGATCTCACCGGTCACGGTGGCGAGTTCGATGCCGCGCCGGTCGGCCAGGTCGATGACGTCTTCTAGCTCGCGCGGGGACCGTGTCAGTCGGTCGACGTGCCAGCAAGCGATGGCGTCGACTGTGCCGGCTTCGATGTCCTCAAGCAGTCTTTGCCACGCGGGGCGGGGGCTTCCTGAGTAGGCGCTGACGTCGTTGTCCGAGTACACGTCAGCTACCTGCCAGCCTCGGCGCTCGGCCAGTGCTCGGCAGTCGGCTTCCTGCCGGATGACGCCGAGTCCGGCGCCCGCACGGTCTTGGCTGATCCGGCAGTAGATCGCAGCTCTCCGCATGGGTCACATAGATACACGCTCGTAGGCACGGAGGTGGCCTGGCTGGTTGGCCTCACTCATTCTGAGTGCGGCCATGACCCGATGGAGGTCGTTCTCGTCCATCGCATCCTTGATGACCAGGTCGAACAGCCTCGAGAACACCACACCGACCAGGTCGTTGCTCTTGCGCACGCCGCAGGCCGGCAGGTGATCACTGAGCGCCACCACTGATCACGGGACAGAGGCGTTGTTGTTCGTGCAGTCCCGGTCGCGAGGGCTGGGCCGAGAATCAGTCGACTAGGCCGGCGCGGTAGGCGGCGATGGCCACCTGTACGCGGTTCGTGACGGCGAGCTTGTCGAACAGGTGGGAGATGTGACTCTTAACCGTGGCCTCGCTCATGTTCAGGCGGGTTGCGATCTCGGTGTTGGAGTGGCCGAGCCCGATCTCGGTGAGTACCTCGCGCTCGCGGCCGGTCAGTGCCTCCAGCCGGGCGAGCGCGTCACGGCGGCGTCGAATGGGCTGGTCGGTGGTGAGCCGGTGGATCAGCCGCCGAGTGACCCGCGGGGACAGCATCGAGTCGCCGCCGTGCGCGAGACGGATCGCCCGGATCAGGTCGTGCGGGGAGGTGTCCTTGAGGAGGAACCCGCAGGCTCCCGCCTCCAGGGCGGTGAGGATGTGCTCGTCGCTGTCGAACGTGGTGAGGATGATCACCGCGGGTGCCCGGGCGAGCCGGCGGATGGCACCGGTGGCTGCCAGGCCGTCGTACCGCGGCATCCTGACGTCCATCAGGACGACGTCGGGCCTGAGTCGGCGGATCGCGTCGACGGCCTGGTTGCCGTCCTCGGCCTCGCCCACGACCTCCACGTCGGGTGCGGACTCGATGATGAACCGCAGCCCCGCGCGGATCAGCGACTCGTCGTCAACCAGCAGTGTCCTGATCATGTGATTCCCTTGGGGATGCGTCCGCGGCGTGCCACGGCAGTCGGCCCTCAAGACGCCAGCCTCCCGCATCGTCCGGCCCGCCGCGCACCGTTCCGCCGATCAGCCGGAACCGCTCCGCCAGGCCCACCAGACCGACTCCGGCGCCGGTCTCCGGACTCGGCTGGGGCGATCGTCCGTTGGCGACCGCGATCGTGACGCCGGCTTCCCTGCTCCCGGTCGCCGTGACCGTGACCGGGGCCCCGTGGGCGTGCTTGTGCGCATTGGTCAGGCCCTCCTGGACGAGGCGATGCGCGGCCCTTGCCGTTTCCGGTGGCCACGTGCCGATATCGCCGTGCAGGGTGACGGTCCCGCCGGCCGATACCCAGGAGTCCACCAGCCGCCGCAGGTCGGGGAAGCCGTCGTCGTCATCGTCGGGCCCGGCGCGCAGCACGCCGAGGATCTTGCGCAGCTCTTCGAGCGCCTCCTGCGCGCTGAGCCTGATCAGCGCCGCCTCCCGCTCGACGCGCTCCGGCCCTGCGCTCGCGTTCACCTCCAGGCCGCCGGCGTGCAGCGAGATGAGCGTCATCTTATGCGCGAGCACGTCGTGCATTTCCCGGGCGATCCGGCCGCGTTCAGCGGACCTCGCCTGCTCGCCACGCAGACGCTGCTCGGTCTCGGCGCGTTCGGCGCGCTCGCGCAGCGATCGGGTCAGCTCGCGGCGGGTGGTGACGTACGCTCCGGCCGCCAGCGTGGCCCCGGTGGCGGTCACCGCTGAGATCAGCGCGTCCGTGCCCAACCGGCCGCCGTCCACCCACTGGTGGGCGAGGAACCCCGCCATGCCGATCGCCGCCAGCGCCAGGAAACGCGTGCCCGCGCCGGAGAACAGGCTGATCAGCAACGGCCCCGGATTGCCCGACAGCGCGTACGCGCCCGCCCCGACGACGGCCACCGCGACCGGCCACCGGCTTCGGAACCAGACCGCACCCGTGCCTGCCAGCCCGGCGGCGGCGATGACGGGTCGCGGCAGCGGCGCCCACGGCGTCTTGACCGCCAGGACGGTGAGGAACAGGCAGAGCGCCACGGAGGCCGCGCTGATCGCGTATGGCCCGAGCGCGGCCATCCGCCGCAGCGCCGCGCGGTACGACAGCATCGGTCCAGCGTAGCCAGGGCGGCGGCGCGCCACCTCAGACCGGGGTCGGTGCCGGACGCCGGCCGGTCTCCGACTTTTGTCGCAGGCGCCTGTGGCCGCGATGGCGATGCGGCCGCACTCTCGCCGGCCGCATCGTGGATGGCCTCGACAAGGTCAGGAGCCGTCCCGTGTATGTCTTCCGTTCGCTGCTCGTCGCGGTGTGCGCGGCGCTGGTGATCCTCGTGCCGCGTTCCGCCGCGGCAGCCATCGACATTCCGGAGGAACGTGCTCTGGCAGATTTCTTCGACGCCGCGATGACGGACGGGCTGTCGGCCGGCCACGTGCCGGGTGCGGTCGTCTCGGTGGTGGGCGGTGGGAAGATGCTCTTCAGCAAGGGGTACGGACTGGCCGACGTCGAGAACCGCAGGCCCTTTGACCCGGGCACCTCAATGGTCCGGATCGCCTCGATCACCAAGCTGTTCACCTGGACCGCGGTGATGCAGCAGGTTGAACAGGGCAAGCTGGACCTGAAGGCGGACGTGAACCGCTACCTCACCGCGTTCCGTATCCCCGCGACCTACCCCCGGCCGATCACGCTGCAGGACCTGATGGACCACACGGCCGGGTTCGAGGACCGCACGATCGGCGTGGGGGCGCGGAGCGAGGACGACGTGCCGCCCTTGGGGAACCATCTCGCCGACAACATGCCCGCGCGGGTGCGCCCGCCCGGCGAGGTGTCGGCGTACTCGAACTATGGGGCGGCGCTGGCCGGATACATCGTGTCGCGGGTGAGCGGGCAGCCGTACGACCAGTACGTGCGCGACCACATCCTCGACCCGCTCGCGATGCGGCACAGCACGGCCGCCGAGCCCGTCCCCGCCCCCTTGGCCACTGATCTGGCGCGCAGCTACGACTACGAGGGCGGGGCGTATCGGCGCAAGCCGTTCGTCTTCGACAACCTCGCCCCCGACGGGTCGATCAGTGCCACCGCGAACGACATGGCCCACTTCATGATCGCCCACCTGCGGGAAGGACGCTTCGACGACCAGTGCATCCTCGACGGGCCGACGGCCCGGCTCATGCACCGGCGGACGTTCGCGGCCGATCCGCGCATCGACGGGTACGCCCACGGGTTCAAGGAGCAGACGCTCAACGGGCATCGCGTGATCATGCACGACGGCGGCTGGGAGGGCTTCCAGAGCGCGTTGCTGCTGGTGCCCGACGCCGACCTCGGCCTGTTCGTGTCCACGAACGGTCTGGGCGGGGCCGACGCCTTTACCAGGATCATTCCTGCCTTCTTCGACCGCTTCCTGCCCGGAAAGCGCGCCGTGCCCGACGGCGGTGCTTCCGTCATGCCTGTTGAAGGCTTCTACAAGCTCACCGGTCCGCCGAGTCCAGCATCGAGAAGGTGGTCGCCCTGACCGATTCCACCTCGCTGCGGGTGGAGGGCGGGAAGCTCAGCTTCAGGGGCTCGACGTGGAGCCCGCTGGGGCCCGGGCTGTATCAGCAGAACGGCGGCACGCAGCGGCTGGCGCTGGTGACCGGCGGGAGCGGTGTCGCGTACGTGGCCACGGACGGCCCCGCCTACCAACGCGTCCCCTGGTGGGACACCCCGCCGGTCAATGTCGTCATCGTCCTGCTGTTCGCCGTCACCGCCCTGACCGCCGTGCTAGGCCTGCCGGTGGCCGCTGTGGTCCGCCGGGTCAAGAAGCGTCCCGTTCCGCGTGTCTGGCGCGCCGGGCGTGTCCTGACCGGGCTCGCCGCCGCGGTCGGACTGGTGTTCGTGGTGCTGTTCACGCTGGTCCTGACCGGCGACACGAGCATCCTGTACGGCGTGCCCACCAACGTTCAGGTCCTCCTGGTGCTGCCGCTGCTGGTCCTCGCACTCACCGTCGCCGCGATCGCCGCCACAGTGAGGGCCTGGCGGCGCGCGGGCGTCCTGGCCCGCGGCCACCAGGTGGTCGTGCTGGCGGGACTGCTCGCCCTCCTCTGGTTCTGCCGGCACTGGAACTTGCTCGGCTGGCACCTGTGATCACTCGACCGCCTGGCTCAGCAGGCTCCGGTAGGAGATCTCTCGCACGGTCCTGGCCGATCCGGCAGTAGATCGCAGCTGCCTGCATGGGTCACATGGATGCACGCTCGTCGGGACCGGCGCGCGGTTACCCGGCGGGCGGCGTCATGACTCGGTTGGAGGTAGTGACTGATCAGGCGAGGGGGGCGTTGGCGAATTCCTTCATGCCTTCGGGGAAGGCGATGGCTGCTTGGAAACCGAGTTCTTTGGTGGCTCGG
Source organism: Sphaerisporangium sp. NPDC005289 (assembly GCF_040607455.1). Classification (NCBI taxonomy): domain Bacteria; kingdom Bacillati; phylum Actinomycetota; class Actinomycetes; order Streptosporangiales; family Streptosporangiaceae; genus Sphaerisporangium; species Sphaerisporangium sp. NPDC005289. The sequence continues at coordinate 288,611 of NZ_JBEXGS010000009.1, read as the reverse complement.
TCGGGGGAGGCGACGATGTGGCGGACATCGCCGAGTCGGTGGTCGCCGGTGACGACCGGCTCGGGGCCGCCCCGCGCGGCGGCGAGCGCGGTGGCCATCTCGCCGATTGTGTGGGGCTCGCCGCTGGCGACGTTGTACGCCGTCACCGATCCCGGCGTGCCACCGGCCAGGGCGGCGAGGTTCGCCCGGGCGACGTCCCGGACGTGCACGAAGTCGCGCCGTTGCCGGCCGTCCTCGAACACCTTCGGCGCGCGACCCGCTTCCAGGGCGGAGCGGAAGATCGCCGCGACGCCGGAGTAGGGGGTGTCCCTGGGCATCCGCGGCCCGTACACGTTGTGGTAGCGCAGGGCGACCGCCGTGCCGCCGGTCTCGCGGGCCCAGTTGGCTGCCAGGTGCTCCTGGGCGAGCTTGGTGGTGGCGTAGGCGTTGCGCGGGTCGAGCGGGGCGTCCTCGCCGATCGTCGCGGAGGTCACCGGGGAGTCGCACCCAGGGCAGCGCGGTTCGAACAGCCCTCGGGCCAGGTCGCCGGCGAGGCGCGGGCCCGGTCGGACCCGCCCGTGCCGCGGGCAGTCGTAGGCGCCCTCTCCGTAGACGACCATCGAGGAGGCCAGCACCAGGCGGCGCACGTCATGCCTGGCCATGGCCGCCAGCAGGACGGCGGTGCCGTAGGCGTTGACCGAGGTGTAGTCGGGCAGGTCGGCGACGTCCACGCCGAGCCCGACCTTGGCCGCCTGGTGGACCACCGCCTCCACCCCGGGGAGCAGGCGGTCGAGGACGGCGTCGTCGCGCACGTCCTGCCCGCTGCGCAGGTCGAGACCCGCCACGTCGTGCCCGGACTCCGTCAGCGCCTCGACGACATGACTTCCGATGAACCCGGCCGAACCGGTCACGAGTACCCTCACCCGGCCGAGCGTAGGCCGAAGCCCGCCTGCTGCGGCGTCGGCGATCCTAAGCCGTTCGCACACCGTAAGAAGTCCTGTCCGACGCCGGGACACCGTGGCGGCCCGCTTCGGATTCCCAATGGCGGTCGGGCTCAGCCGGCCGGTGGCGGTGCGGGCCCGTCGGCACGGAGAGCCGGGCGGACCGTGTGGCGGTGTGGGCCCGTCGGCACGGGGAGCCGGGTGGACCGTGTGGCCGGTGGCGGTGCGGGCCCGGTGTCACGGGGAGCGGGGCAGTCCGGCGCGGCCGGTGGTGGTGAGCGCTCGGCGGCACGGGCCGGGGGCGGGGCGTGTGTGCCCCATCCTGAGACGACGAGGTCGCCGTCCAGGACGAGGACTTCGCAGGACCGTCGCCCGTCCTGGTGGCGGAAGTTGATGACGACGCAGTCGACGCCGGCGTAGACCCCGAGCAGGTCGAAGCGCAGCCCGGGGTTGCGCCGCAAGCCCTCCGCCCAGTACGCCCGCAGCGCCGCGCTGCCGCGGATGACGCCGTGCGAACCCTCGACGAGCCGGACCGCCAAGGGGGAGCGGAACACCACGTCGTCGGCGTAGCGCGTCATGATGCGGTCGAGGTCGTGGGAGTTCCAGTCGGCCACCCAGGCGTCGGCGAACGCCTGCGCGCGATCGAGGTCCATGGCGCGATTCAAACACGGTGACTGTGGCGCCGGCATTCGCCCGGTCGGCCGGGGTGCCGAGGGCGCCAGGGAATGGCTGGTGTGCTGTACAGGAACGTTCACCGGGTCGGGCGCCGTAGTCGGCGCCGGCATCGCCGTACTGCGACTCGCCGACCCGGCGCCGATTACATCCAGCACATACCGGGGTGGGAGCTGCGCTGGGTGGGGGTGTTGGGTGTGGAGCTGCGCTGGGTGGAGCTGCGCTGGGTGTGGAGGTGCGCTGGGTGGAGCTGCGCTGGGTGTGGAGGTGCGCTGGGTGGGGGTGTTGGGTGTGGAGCTGTGCGGGGTGGGGGTGTTGGGTGTGGAGCTGTGCGGGGTGAAGGCGTCCGGGGTGGCGGAGTTGCGGCCGGTGGAGGTGTTGGGGGTGGGGGCCGCGCGTGGTGGGCTGTCGATTCGACCTTCGCCACGGTCCGGCATCGGATCAAGGTCACCAAAGGGCCGGGTTCCCGCGCTGCCGGGCTGGCCATGGCCCTCAAGCTGATCGAATCCGCCCAAGCCCGCGGGCGCGCGGTCAACGCACCCCACCTGGACGCCCTCGCCCGCGCCGGAGCGGTCTTCACCAATGGGAAACTCCTCGAACGCCCCGACGACCTGGCCGCCTGACCCACCCCTCTGCCCCGACCACAGGAGCACACGGTGAACAACACCATCGACAAGATCGCCTGGATCCACCTGGACAACGGCAAGATCCTCAGCACCCGGTCACGAGGCAAGAACGCCTACTACATCCCCGGCGGCAAACGCGAACCCGGCGAAACCGACCTCGACACCCTCATTCGCGAGATCGACGAGGAACTCTCCATCACCATCATCCCCGCCACCGCCACCCACGTGGGCACCTACCACGCCCAAGCACACGGCCACGCCGAGGGCATCACCGTCCAGATGACCTGCTACACCGCCGACCATCACGGAGTACCGACGCCCAGCAGCGAGATCGAAGAAATCACCTGGCTGAGCTACGCCGACCGCGACCGCGTGTCCCCGGTCGACCAGATCATCTTCGATCACCTACACCAGACCGGACAACTTCACTGACTCGGCGACACCCAAACCGACCCACAGGTATTGACCACTGCTCGAGGTGTGGGGTGAGCGGGTCAGCGGGTCAGTTGTCGGCCACCGGCTATGGAGAGGGTTTCGCCGTTGATGTGGCCGTTGGCGGCTGAGCCCAGGTAGGCGACCGCGCTCGCGACGTCCTCGGGGGTGCAGATGCGTCCTGTCGGTGTTTTCGCCCCCTCGGCGTCGACGGCCTGCCGTCCCATGCCGGGCCAGTTCAGCGCCCGGTCGGTCAGGGTGAAGCCGGGCCGGACGACGTTGGTGAGGACGCCGTGCCGTGCCTCGCGGGCGGCGAGCACCTTCGCGGCCGTCTCGATCGCCCCCTTGACCGCGGGATAGGTCACGGCCGCCGGCATCGGCTGCTCGACCACGTCGGAGGAGATCAGCACCAGCCGTCCCCACCCGGTATCCCGCATGCGGGGAAGGACGGCGTCGACCAGGGCCATCGTCCCGGTCACGTTCGCGATCAGGCCCTCGCTGAGGATGTCCCAGGTGTCGGGCGCCATCGGCGGCCAGGCGACGGCGTTCGCCACCAGGACCGCGATGTCGCCGAGTTCGCGTTCGACCTGGTCGGTCACCGCCCGGGCCGAGTCGCGGTCGCGCTGGTCGATGCGCACCGCGATCGCCTTCCCGCCCGCCTGGGTGATCGACTCGACCACGGCGCGCGCGTTGTCCTCGTTGCCGTGCCAGCCCGCGGCGACCAGAGCGCCCTCCTGCGCGTACGTCGTGGCGATCGCGGCGCCGATGGCGCCGGACGCCCCGGTGACCAGCACGACGCGACCGTTGAGCCCGAGATCCATGGCTGCTCCCTAGTAGTTAGTCGGCTATCTATTAGCCGACTATACATCGATAGGATGGGGGCATGGACAGCAGTGAGGTCATGCGCGTCAACCGGGCGCTGAACAAGATGAGCAAGCTCTACCGCGCCGCGAAGGCGCGCAAGCTGGCGGCGCTCGGGCTGCACCCGGGGCAGGACGTGCTGCTGTGGCTGCTGGTCCAGGAACGTGACGGCATGACGATCTCCGAACTGGCGGCACGGCTCGGCATCGAGCCGCCGACCGCCACTCGCAGCCTGGCCCGCCTGGAGTCGGGCGGGTGGTTCCGTCGTGAGCCGGTGCCCACCGATCGCCGCCAGGTGCGCATCGTGGTCACCGAGGCCGGCCACGAGCTGGTGCCCGCCATCGAACGCGTGTGGACGGAGCTGGCCGAGCAGACGCTGGGGGAGGCGAGCGGCGAGCAGCGCGAGATCGTGCTGAGCGCGATCGAGGACGCCAACGACCGGCTGCGCGGCCTTGTCGGGGGCGAGGATCAGGCCCAGGCCGTCCTGGCCGACGAGTGAACCCCCACTCCCTGGAGATCATATTCGAACCTGTGTACGAGTCTGTGGAAACTGTGGACAACTCTCGTACGGCAGGACGGCAGGGACAGGACCACAGGACCACAGGACGGCAGGCCGAGAGAAGACGGAACGGCCGGCGGCCGCGGCGCCGGGGGCGGCGGCCGCCGGGACCACCGGGTCAGGGAGTGACGACGGCGAGCTTGTCGACGTAGTCCTCGGTGACCCAGAGATTGTCGTCGGAGGCGACGGTGAGCTGTAGCGGCCCGGCGACACTGGTGGGCAGGGAGTACTCGGTGAACACGCCCGCCGTGGTGACCTTGCCGATCTTGTTGCCGGCGTTCTCGGTGAACCACACGTTGCCGTCCGGCCCGGAGGCGATGCCGACGGGGGTGGCCGGGCTCGTCGGGATGGAGATCTCGTTGATGGTCGGCGTCAGCGCGGATCGCTCCGCGCTCGCGCCCCGCCGCTCTCGGGGCTTGGGCGGGATGGAGCAGCGGATGTGCTTGTGACGGGGCTGCAGCTTGAGCTTCAGGCAGAGCTTCACCCACGGACGCGGGGGCGAAGGCCGGTGCGGCGGTGCGGTGGACGCGGCGGCCGGCATGTGGGCCGCCAGGATCAGCGCCATGACCATGAGCTGATATCCCAGCGATCTGGGGCTGCGAGGCATGACATTCCTTCCGCGGAACATGTGAGTGCACTGATTTATTCGGCGGCTCGAATGCTCTCGGTGCCATGGCGTCATGCTCGATGCGCGGATCTCACCGGCAGTGGGCGTCGAACGCTCCGTCACGAGCCGTCCGGGTGAATTGCCACCGCGGTTCGGCCCAGCCGGTGCAACTATCTCCCGGCGCCGGGGCCCCGCCTCCGGCGCGTTTGTTCGTGGCCGGTCAGGAGTCCGCCAATAGAGAAAGAGAATGCGGCTCCGGCGGAGAAAGTCGCGATCAGGCGACCGCGTGGGTGATGACGCCGGTGTAGACGCCCGTCTGGACCGAGACGGGGATGGTCACCACCAGCGTCGGCTGCCAGCTGGTGGTGGCCGCCAACGGCGATTTGGTGCCCTTGAAGGCGACCACCGGCGACGACAGCGGGACGCGCTGGGCCGCGGTGGGTTGTCCAGGAGTCCGGGTGCCGGCGCCGGAGGAGGCGGTGGTCGGTCCGGACCAGTAGGCGATGTTGCCTTTCGAGATGGTCTGTGACGCCGTTCCGGCGCCGGTGGTGAAGTCGGTGGCCGAGACCGTCGCGGTCCAGGAGGCCGACCCGGTGCGGGAGTCCTCCACGGTGACCGTGCCGAGGCTTGAGCTGATGGTGCCGTCGAGGTTACCGGCCCCGAGGTTCGCCGTGCGGGCACGGTGATCGTCAAGGTGTTCGCCAGCGCCGCCCTTCCCTGCCGGCGCGCCGGACGCGAGCCGGCGTCCCCGGTCTCCGCCCTGCCGGCACGGGGCCGGGGCCGGCGGGGTGGCGGCTCTGAGAGCGGGACCTCTCGCGGCGGCTCGGTCGCCTGCTCCGGCGACGGCTCGACGAGCGGCCCCCTGAACGGCTCGTCGGACGACGTGGCGAACGGCTCGTCGGACGGCGCGGCGAAGGGCGCGTCGGACGGCGCGGACGACGGCCCGCGAGACGGCTGGACCGGCGGCCCGGCGAACGACGGGAGCGGAGGGATGGACGGGGGCGGCGGGGACGGCTCGGAGGTGGGCTGGGTGGACGGAGAGTGCCAGGCCCGGACGGGCGGCGGCTCCGATGTGGGCCGGGTGGACGCGGCGTACCATGCCCGGGCCGGAGGCGGCTCGGATGTGGGCTGGGGGGACGGGGAGTGCCACGCCCGGGCCGGAGGTGGCCGGAGGCGGTCCGGCGGCTCAGGAGTGCTGGCCGTGGTCGGGGCCCGCCACCGCCACGACCGGCACCGGAACGTTCGTCCCCGGCCAGGAGAGCGCCGCGGCGGCGGTGACGCTGGACCAGCCGCGCACCGCGTTCAGCAAGACCACCGGCTCGGGCAGCAACTCCGCCACCTGGAACCCCACCGTGATCGTCAGCATCCCCGCCCAGGCCGTGGCCGGCACCTACACGGGCACGGTGAGCCACCTCGTTGCCTGATCAGCTGTCCCGGCGCGCCCGCGCGTCGCTGCTCATGCTCATCTTCGCGGCCTGCGCGCCGATCGCCGCGCACGCCGGCGCCACGACCGCCGATCCACCCGCCCCGGGCGGGCGGATCGGCATCGGGGTGGCCGAGATCCCGGCCAGCCGGCTGGACGACCCGCGTGCGCGCGTCTACATCGACGACCACGTCAACCCCGGAACCACCTTCACAAGGGCCCTGAAGGTCTTCAACTTCTCGGCGAAGACCCGGAACATCACGCTGCACGCCGGCGGTGCGGCCATCAGGAACCATCGCTTCACCTTCGCGCCGCCCCCGGCGGGCAACGAGCTGACCTCCTGGATCCGCCTGAACCGGACCAAGCTCGACCTGCACCCTGGTGGCAGCGCGCTGGTGAGGGCGACCATCGCCGTGCCGGCCTGGGCGAGCGAGGGAGAGCGGTACGCCGTGATCTGGGCGAGGGTCGCCTCGCCCAAACCCGGACCGGGGACCAACATCGCCCTGGTCAACCTGGTGGGCGTCCGCGCCTACCTGCACGTGGGCCCGGGCGGCGAACCGGCCACGGATTTCGAGATCGGCCAGGTACACCCCCGCCTCGGGGCGGACGGCGACTACCGGGTCGTGGCGACCGTGACCAATACCGGACATCGTGCCATCGACGTGCAGGGCCGGCTGTACCTGTTGGAGGGCCCCGACCGACTGAAGGAGGCCGGTCCGTATCCCATCGCCCGGGGCACGACCCTGGCCCCCGGCGAGGAGGCGGAGGTCACCGTGCCGCTCGGTCGCGGCGTGCCCGACGGACGGTGGAAGTACCGGCTCACCGTGCAGAGCGGCCGGGTCAGCCGGACCGCGACCGGCACGCTGACCCTGTCGCGCCGGCCGGCCGCCCCCCACCGGGCGCTCGCGCTGCTTCCCCTGCTGGTCACCGGCCTGGGGTGCGCCGCGCTGACACTGATCGCGGCCATCGCGCACCGCCGGGTGCGCGAACGCGTGTCCGGCCACCAGGCCGGGTGATCGCCGGTCGATGACCGGTTGACGGCCGCGTGACGGCCGGCTGGCGGCCGGTCGGCGGCCGGTTGACGGCCGTCTGAGGCCGGTTCCCGCGACCGAGGCAATCCGTGTCCGGCGACCGGTATCGCGGTCGTGGCCGGGACCCGGCGACGGCGCCGCCTGGCATGGCCGGAACGCGGAAAGGTGCGCAAGAATGAGGCGAGCCGCCGGAGAAAGCCGAAACAACCTCCCTTGCGGGTTCTGACTCATCGAGGTTGATTTCGTGGCATGCGCACTCGTGTGGGGAAAGTAAATCGTCCTACTCGTCCCGTAGATGGTTCTGTGACGAGAAATCGGGAGTTCCGTCTGCTGTGGCTGAGCTTCACCATGTCGGTGGCGGCCGACCAGATCTTCCCGGTCACAGTGACCATCGTGGCCCTCAACGCGGGGGGCACCGCCTCGACCGTCGGCGCGATCTTCACCGGCCGGTGGGTCGCGCTGATCGTGTTCTCCCTCCTGGGCGGGCTGTGGGCGGACCGGCTGCCGCGCCGGACGGTCATGATGGCCTCGCTGGCCTTCCAGTGCTGCGTGGTCGCCGTGGGACTGCACGGCGGCGGCCCTCCGTGGCTGCTGGCGTCCCTGGTCTTCCTCGTCGGGGCGGCGGAGGCGTTCCACCGGCCCGCCTACCAGGCATGCCTGTCGTCGGTGCTCACCCCCGCGCAGCGCCCGGCGGCGGCGGCGCTGATGGCGGTCTCCTGGCGGCTCGGGGCCATCGTCGGACCCGGCCTCGGCGCGTACATCGTTACCGCCTGGTCTCCCGGCATCGGGTTTCTCGCCGTGATGACGGCCTACCTGCTCGCCCTGCTCCTCCAGCTGCCGCTGCGCGAACCGGCCGTCGCGCCGGCGCGGCGGTCCTCGGCCGTCCGGGAGATCGCCGACGGCCTGTCGGAGGTGTCGCGACGGCCGTGGGTCCTGGGAGGCACCCTCGCCATGGCGTTCCAGCACATGCTCGCCATCGCTCCGGCGCAGGTCATGCTGCCCCTGGTCTCCCGCGAGGCCTTCGGCGGCGACGCCGTCTACGGAGCCGCCCTCGCCCTGCTGTCGGTCGGCGGCCTGGTGGGCGGGCTGATCAGCATGAGGTGGAGACCGAGCCGGCCCGGGGTGGCCGCGATCTGCGGGGTCGCCATGTACGGCGCCGTGCCGCTCGCGCTGACCTGGCCGGCGTCGCCGCTGCTGCTGTACGCGTGCTACATCGCCGCCGGTGTGGGGCTGGAGATCTACGGCGTGCAGTGGGCGGTGAACCTCCAGCGGGAGATCCCGCCGGAACGCCTGGCCAGGGTTACCTCCGTCGACTGGCTGGTCTCCTCGATGATGACGCCCCTCGGCCTCATGGTGACCGGCCCGGCGAGCGCGGCGGTCGGCCGGTCGACGCTGCTGGGGCTGAGCGCGCTGGCCGCGTTCGCCGTGCCGCTCGCCACCCTCTTCCTGCGCGGAATGCCGCGCTTCAACAGCGACCTGCCCCCGGCCGGCGCGGAGCGCATTTCCGCGGAGGCGGCGCCCGCCCCGCTCGGAACGCCCTGACTTTCCCGGCGGCGCCCGCGTTCTCAGAACCCGTGACGTTTTCCGAATTACGGCGGGACCGGAATGCGGCCGAAATTTGTGCCGGTCCGCCATATTGTGAAACCTCGACAAGAAAGGATCTATCGCTCTGATTGCCGGCGATCTATTCTGAGGGGCGGTCGGACGGCCGTCGATCAGGTCAAAGAGTCAGCAAGTCGGCAAGTCAGCCGAGCGTGTCGACGAGAAGAGGCAACTCGTGAGCGACATCAGAGACTTCGACGAGAACCACGAGAACAAGGCCGCAGAGGACCCCTGCTCCACCGACGCCGTGAAGATCGAGATCCGCAGGCTGGACCGCCTCGAGACCACCGAACGCCTCAGCAACCCCTCCGGGTCCTGACCGGCCCCTACCGGCGGAGCCGCGACCGGGCCTCGCACGCGCCCGACCGCGGCTCCGCGCCCCCCTCGGCGTCCACGCCTTCACCGGGGAGGCCGCGTTGCGGTTGCCGAGAGTGAAGCCCGAGCACGCGCCCTACCGTCTCGGCGGCGGCCTGGTCCGCATCGGCGGCGACGTCTACGGGCTGGCCCACGAGATCAAGGACCCGAACGGCTGGGTGTGGACCGCCCTCGAGGCGATGAACGGCACGCGTACCTGCGCCGATGTCACCGCCCTGCTCCTGGCCGGCTTCCCCGGGCTGACCCGGCGCGACGCGGAGTCGATCGTCGCCCAGCTCCTCGGTTCCGGCCACATCGAGGACGCGGGAACGGCGGAGGCGCCCGAACTGACTCCGCGCGAGCGCGACCGGTACGGCCGCGGTCAGGCGTTCTTCCGCTGGGCGGACCTCACCCCGCGGGAGCACGGCTGGGACGCCCAGCTCCGGCTGCGCCGCTCGCGCGTCCTGGTGATCGGCGTCGGCGGCGTGGGCGCCTGCGCGGCGCAGGCCCTCGCGGCCTCCGGGGCGGGGGTGCTGCGCCTGGTCGACGACGACCGGGTCGAGTTGGCCAATCTCAACCGCCAGCTCCTGTTCACCGAGGCCGACATCGGCCGTCCCAAGGTGGAGGCCGCCGTCGAGCGGCTGAGCAGGCTGAACTCCGACATCGAGGTGTCGGGCGCCGTCCTGCGCGTCCGGAGCGAGCAGGATCTCGCGGCCCTGCTGCCGGGGTTCGACGTGCTGGCCATGTGCGCCGACGAGCCCAAAGGAGAGGACGGCATCCGCGTGTGGGCCGGCCGGGCCTGTTTCGCCGCGGGGATCCCCTGGGTGGGCGGCGGCTACAGCGGACCGCTGGTGACCACGGGCGTCTTCGCCCCCGGCCGCGGAGCCTGCTACGAGTGCATGCAGCGCATCGAGGACCGCAGGCGCGCGGGCCCCGGTCACGGCCCTCCAGGGGCCGCGGGCCGTCCCGTCCACCTCGGCGGTCCCGGCGTGATCGCCACCTCGGCCGGGATGTGCGGCCACATGGTCGCCCATGGGGTCATCCGGCTCATCACCGAGGTCCCGCCGGTCACGGCCTGCTACATCCAGGGCACCAACCTCGTCGCCCCGGAGCAGCCGATCTTCGGCGAGTTCCCGCACGGCGAGCCGGGGTGTGCCGTATGCACGCGGTGACGGGAGCCTCCCGCGTACGGCTCCACCGGCTCAGAACGCGTCGCGACGGTTCCGGCTGGATCATCGGGCGGGTCGAGACCGGCACGTTCGCGTCCTTTCCCGACATCGGCCGGACGGTGATCGACCTGCTGGCCGAGGGCCGGACGGTCGACGAGGTCGCGGCGCGGGTCACCGCCGAGACCGGGACGAGAGTCGACGTGGCCGACTTCTGCGCGGCGCTGACCGACCTGGGGTTCGTGGCGGGCATGGACGGCCGGCCGGTCGCGGACACCGGGCGGCGAAGGCCCTCGCTCCCCTGGCTGCAGCCGCGCCACGTCCGGTGGACGCTGAGTCCGGCCGTCCACGCCGGGGTGGGGTTGGTGGTCCTGTGCGGGTTGGTGGTCCTGGCCGTCCGGCCGGAGGTCATGCCGAGTCCCGGCATCATGGCCTGGAGCCGGTTCGGCACCGTCTCGCTGCTCACCCAGGTCGCCATCACCTGGGGACTGGTGCTGCTGCACGAGCTCGCCCATCTCGGCACGGCGCGGGCGGCCGGGGTGCCCGGGCGGATCACCCTCGGCTCGCGCCTGCAGTTCCTCGTCGTGCAGACCGACGTGTCGGGGGTCTGGGGCGAGGACAGGCGCGTCCGGATGAGCGCCTACCTCGCCGGCATGGCGCTGGACGCGGCCGTCATGGCGGCCGGGCTGACGGTGCTCGCCGTCTGGCCGGGCAAGGGCGGCCCGCACACCATTGTCGCCATCGTCGTCCTGACCCAGATCGACGCGCTGAGCTTCCAGTTCCTGGTGTTCATGCGGACCGACCTCTACTTCGTCGCCCAGGACCTCGCCGGGTGCCGCAACCTGTACGGCGACGGCGTGGCGTACGGGAGGTTCCTGATCGGCCGCCTGGCGAGAAGGGGTGGGGCGAACCCGCTCGCGGGCTTCCCGCGACGCGAGCGCGTCGCGGTGCGCCTCTACACGGTGCTGCTGGTGGTGGGCACGGCGGCCTGCCTGACCGTGGTCGCGACGCTCATGCTCCCCGCGCTCGCCGCCATCGCGGGGCCCGCGATCGGCACGCTGGTCAACGGCGGCGAGGCGCCGGCCGTCGTGGACGCGGTGGCGGTGGTGGCGGTGCTGGCCGGCGTCCAGGGCCTGTGGGCCTGGACGTGGTGGCGCCGGCACGGGCGGAAGGTCCGCCGATGGTGCGCGTCCGCCGCGGCGGCCCTGACGCCCTCCCGGCGGCACGGCTGACCCTCTGCCGGGCCGATTCCTTTCGCGGGCACAGCGTGCTCCGTATCTCCCCTTGGCGACGAAATTCCACCATGCGGTGAATCGACCTCTCGATCGCCGGCGCGAGCGTATTCAGAAGCCGTTATCCCACGACCGGCCCGCCATTTCGGCCGTTGCCTCCCGAGAGGCCGCTTCATGTCCGTGCCGGCGCCGAAGTCCAGGTCAGCGGCTCACAAGCTGGTCAAGGCCCCCGATCGCGTCACAGGTTCGTAAGAATCGGTGAATGCCTTCCGCTGTAAGGTCGCAGAAGTGATCGAACAGTGCGGCGCGCGCGGCCGGCCGGTGGAAATGGCCGACGCCGGAATGCGGGCGCGCGAGAACACCGGAGCGAGGCGGGACGATGGTTCGCCGTAGTGACGGGAAAAGCCTGGAGCGCCGGGCGGAGGAATTCGTGCGCGGCGTGTCCGGGCGCTTCAGCAGCGGGCTGCACTCCGAGCGGACGGCCGCTCAGCTCGGCGTGTGGCTCGGCCTGAGCTTCACGGTGGCCTTCGTCACCGGGCTGGTGAGCCACTTCATGCAGCATCCGCCGGCCTGGCTGCTGTGGCCGTCCCGGCCGGTGAACCTGTACCGGGTCACGCAGGGAGCGCACGTCATCGGCGGGCTGGCGACCATCCCGTTGCTGCTGGCCAAGCTGTGGACGGTCTACCCGCGGCTGTTCCAGTGGCCGCCCTTCCGGTCGGCGCCGCAGGCCGTGGAACGCGCGCTGGTGCTCGCGCTGGTGGGCGGATCGCTGTTCCAGCTCGTCACCGGGCTGCTGAACATCTCTTACGCGTACCTGTGGCCGTTCTCCTTCACCGCGGCGCACTACTGGACGGCCTACCTGGTCTACGGCGCGCTGGTCATCCACGTGGTGAACGAGTGGGCCAAGGTCCGCGCCCGGTTCTGGACGCGGGAACCGGTCGGACCAGGCGACATGGCCCGGCGGCGGTTCCTCGCCACGGTGGCGGCGGCCTCGGGCGTCACCGTCCTGGTCACGGTGGGCGAGACCTACCCGCCCCTCGCCCGGTGGGCCGTGCTCGCGCCGCGCGGCCCGCGCATCGGCCCGCAGGGCGTCCCGGTGAACAAGACCGCGGCCGCGGCCGGGGTGAGCGCGGTCGCCGCGGACGCGGGATACCGGCTCACGGTCACCGGGGCGGTGCGCACTCCCCTGTCCCTCACCTACGCCGACCTGTTGCGGTGGCCGCAGCACACCGCCCGGTTGCCGATCTCGTGCGTGGAGGGCTGGAGCGCGGAGGCGGAGTGGGCCGGGATCCGCCTGCGCGACCTGCTCGCCCGGGCGGGTGCGGCCCCGGACGCCGTGGTCACGGTCGAGTCGCTGGAGCGCGGCGGGGCCTACCGGTCCAGCGAGGTGCGCTCGCCGCACTGGGGCGACCCGCTCACCTTGCTGGCCCTGCGCCTCAACGGCGCCCCGCTCGCCCCCGACCACGGCTTCCCCCTGCGTCTCATCGCGCCGAACCGGCCCGGCGTGCTGCAGACCAAGTGGGTCACCGAGGTGGTGGTCACATGAACCGGCCGGACGGCACCTCTCCCGACGCCCGCACCGAACCGGGCGACTCCTCCCTCGCCGCGATGACAGGGCCCGACGGCGCCTCCGCCGGCGCCGTGCACGGGCGGGACGACGCTTCGCGCGCCGGCTCGGGCCGGTGGCGGTGGGCGGGGTACGGCGCCGGCGGCGCGCTGGTCGTCGTCGGGCTGGCGGGTCTCGCGGCGGACGCCCACCACACCGACCCCCTCGGCTGGGCCCTGTGGTTCGGCGGGCTGGTCGCCGCGCACGACGGCGTCCTGGCGCCGCTGGTCGCGGCGGTCGCCGTGCTGACCGGGGCGGTGCGCGAGCCGTACCGGTTCTGGGTGCGCGCCGCGCTGGCCGTGGCCGGCGTGCTCGGCCTGCTCGCGTTGCCGATGGTGCTGGGCATCGGCCGCAGGGCCGACAACCCGTCGCTGCTCCCGCTGGACTACGGGCGCAACCTGCTCCTCGTGCTGGCCGCGGTCGCGGTCGCCGCAGCGGCGGCGATGGCCGCGGCCCGGCTGCGAGCCCGGCGAACCGGACGGGCGCGGCCCTTCCGGCGCCGGCGGACGCACTGAGAGCGGGCCGTCCCCGGCTCAGTCCATACGGTGGGGACGATCTCGCCCGGTGAAGACGGTGCAGACGGTCTCCGATTCGCGGAGACGGCGGGGACGATGTTCGGCTCAGTGGCCGCGAACCGGACGTCCGTCCCGCACGTCGCGCTGACGAACACTCCGCCGGTCGCGGGACGACCCCGGGGACGCGGCCGGCGCCACCTGGTGGCCGAGGGCTTCGCGCACGGTGGCCAGCGTCGCGGCGAACCGGGTGCCGGGCGCCGACGCCGCGACGTCGCAGGCGTCGGCGAAGGTGTCGACGTCGCGCAGTTCGGGCAGCACGGCCAGGCTCAGCCCGGCCTGGCGCAGGCGCCGTAGCTGGGCCGCTCCGGTGTGGGGCTGCGACATGGGCACGCCGAGCACCAGCGCCGGGTCCGGGCGGCGCAGGCCGAGCAGCCAGAACCCGCCGTCCGCGGCGGGCCCGTACACCGCGTCGTGCGAGGCCAGCGCGGCGCGGGCGGCCTCCAGCAGGGGTGCGGTGAGCTGCGGGGTGTCCATGCCGACCAGGACGGTGGGCATCGCGTGCGGCCGGCCGGCGTCGGTGAAGGCCGCCGCCAGCCGCTCGTCCAGCCCGGCCCCGCGTTGCGGGATGACCGTGAACCCATGGGGCAGCCAGGGGCCCGGCATCCCCTGCAGGGCGAGCACCCGGCGCGGCGTCCGGGTCGCCGCCACCGTGCGCAGGGTGTCCTCCAGGGCGGCGGCCGCAAGCCGGGCGGCCTGCTCGGCCGTGCACGGCGGGCAGAGCCGGGTCTTGACCCGGCCCGGCAGCGGTTCCTTGGCGATGACCAGGACCTGGGTCACGCGTTCTCCCGCATGACCCGCCGCATGTCGCCGATGGCGCGCACCGTCCCGCGCACCGTGCCCGTCACCTTGGAGCGTCCCGCGCGCGGGAGGTAGTCCACCTCGGCCTCGGCGATCCGCCAGCCGGCCGCGGCGGCGCGCAGCACCATCTCCAGCGGGTAGCCGAACCTGCGGTCGCTCAGCCCCAGGGCGAGCAGCGCGTCGCGGCGGGCCGCGCGCATCGGGCCGAGGTCGTGCACCCCGGCCCCGGTGCGGCGGCGCAGCCGGCGGGCCAGCAGGGCGTTGGCGGCCCGCGCGTGCGGCGGCCAGGCCCCGGCCGAGCGGGTGATCCGCCGGCCGAGCATCAGGTCGGCGTCCCCGGCCGCTACCGGCTCGGTGACGCGCGGCAGTTGCCGCGGATCGAGGGAGGCGTCGGCGTCCATGAAGGCGACGATGTCGCCGGTCGCGGCCAGCAGCCCGGCATGGCAGGCGGCGCCGAACCCGCGCCGCGGCTCGACGACCACCTGTGCCCCGAACCCGGCGGCGACCTTCACCGAGCCGTCCGTCGAGCCGTTGTCCACCACGATGGGCCGGCAGCCGGCCGGCATGCGCTCCAGCACCCAGGGGAGGGCGGCCTCCTCGTCCAGGCATGGCAGCACCACGTCGATCTCCATGGGCCGACGCTAAGGCAGGCGCGGCCCGGAGATTCTTACGGTGTGGTGACGTCGCCCCAAAATAACCGCTGGTCAAGAAGTGCCGGTGGGCATGGCGGGGGATCGGGCCGACTGGTTCGCGGGATCGCGCCGCTGAGACCCGCGGCGCCCGCGACGCGAACGGGACGTGGACCCTTCACCCGACGCCTTCCGCCCGGGTCGGGTCAGGCGTTGCGGGTACTACCTGTCAGGGGAAGGGCGTCTTCGCCCGGAACAGGGGCGGGCCTCACCGCCGTTCTCCGGGGTCGCGCCGCCGTCGCTCCGGCTCACGCGGGGCGGTGGCCGGCCCGGAGTCGTACTCGGAGGGGGCGCCGTGAGGGTTCTGGGCATGATCTCCGGCACCTCCCACGACGGGATCGACGTGGCGCTGGTCGACTTCGACCCGGCCTACGACGGCGGCACGCTCAGCGGAGTCGTCGAGCTCACCACCGCCACGCCCTACCCGGACCGGTTGCGCGCCCGGCTGATGAACGCGCTGCCCCCGGCGGCGACCACCTTGGCCGAGGTGTGCGCGCTGGACACCCTCATCGGCCAGAGCTTCGCCGGGGCCGCCGCCGAGGCGATCGGACGGGCAGGGCCGGTCGACCTGGTCGTCTCCCACGGGCAGACCGTGTTCCACTGGGTCGAGGGCGCGCACGCTCTCGGCACCCTGCAGATCGGCCAGCCCGCGTGGATCGCCGAGCGCACGGGCACGCCCGTCCTATCCGACGTGCGCTCCCGCGACGTCGCGGCCGGCGGGCAGGGCGCCCCGCTCGTGTGCCTGCTCGACGTCCTGCTGCTGGCCGGGCATCGCGGCACGGCCGCCGCGCTCAACCTGGGCGGCATCGCGAACCTGACGGTGGTGCGCGGCCCCGGCGACGTCGCCGCCTACGACATCGGCCCGGCGAACGCGCTGATCGACGCGGTCGTGGTGAACCGGGGGCTGAACGAGCGCGGCTTCGACGAGGACGGGCGCGTCGCCGCCTCCGGCACGGTCGACGAGGGCCTTCTGGCGGTCCTGCTCGACCACCCGTACTACCGGCTGCCCCTCCCCAAGAGCACTGGCAAGGAACTGTTCCACCTGGGCCACGTCGAAGAGGCGATGGCCAGGGCGGGCGCCCGGCCGGGTTCGGCCGACCTCGTGGCGACCCTCACCGAGCTCACCGTCCGCACGGTCGTCCGGGAGGTGGCCGCGAGCGGCGCCGGCCTGCTCGTCGTCTCGGGCGGCGGTTGCCGCAACCCCGTGCTCATGGACGGCCTGCGCCGCGCGCTCCCCGGCGTGACCGTCCGGCTGAGCGACGCCTACGGCGCCCCCGCCGACGGCAAGGAGGCGATCGCCTTCGCCCTCATCGGCTGGCACACCGCGCACGGCCTGCCGGGATCGGTCCCCGCGGGCACCGGAGCGCGCGCCGCCCGCGTCCTGGGCACCGTCACCCCGGGCGCGGCGCCGCTCGTCCTCCCGTTCCCGGCCCGCGAGGCGCCGCGCGCCCTCACCCTGACCCCGCGGCGCCACGGGCCCGAGGGCGGTACCCGGGGCACCGGCCGGCACGGGGGCTCAGTCGGCGGCCGGCACGGGCCGGGGTGACTTCCGGACGCTGAGCAGCAGCAACGAGCCGACCGAGACGACCACCCCGACGGCGATGACCGGCACCAGGGCCGGGTACCCGAACCCGGTGGCCACCAGGCCGAACAACGGGGGGCCGAGCAGCGATCCGAGGCTGCCCGCCTGGGCCATCACGCCGTTGCCGACGTCGGCGTGGTCCAGACGCTCCAGCGTGAGAGGGAGTGCCGCGATGGCGAGCGCGCCCAGCAGCCCGTTCAGCACCGAGACGCCTCCCGCGCCGGCCAGCGCGCCGGCCGGCGAACTGCCGCCGCCGTAGATGAGCCAGGCGGCCGGTACCACCAGTAGCCCGGTCAGCGCCAGGACGCCGACAGGCGTGCCCCGGCGCAGCAGCACGCCCACCGCCAGCCCGCCGGCCACACCGAGCATCGAGATCACCGAGGTCATGGCGCCGGCGGCGGCGGCCGAGCGCCCGTACTGCTGGATCAGCAGCGTGGGCAGGAGCACGACCACCGGCATGGTCACCAGCACGATCAGGCAGAAGGCCCCCGCCAGGGCGACCGGTCGCGCCAGCGCCCTCGCCCCGGGGACGGGCCCGGACGCCGCGCGCCGCTCCGCCCCGCGCGGCAGGCGCAGCCAGACGGCCGGCGCGGCGAGGAGGGTCAGCCCGGCGATCAGCCCGATCCAGCCGCGCCAGCCCAGGGCGGAGCCGATCGCGCCTCCGGCCAGTGTGCTCACCCCGATGCCCACCGGGACGAACGTCGCCCAGATGGACAGGACGACGCCGCGGTCCCGCTCGTGGGCCAGCCGCAGGATCAGTGCCGGGCAGGCGACGGTGACCAGGATGTACCCGATGCCTTCGACGCCCCGGGCGGCCAGCAACCAGGCGAAGTCGCCCGCCGCCACGTTCGCCGCGCCCGCCACCGCGACGAGCGCCAGGCCGCCGACCAGCGACCTCTCGGCGCCCAGGCGGCGGACCAGGTATCCGGCGGGCAGGCCGGCGACGGCCCCCACGCCCACGACGGCCGAGATCACCCAGCCGAGCTGCGGCAGCGACAGCCCGAGCTGGGCCGCCACCGCCGGCCCGACCGAGGCGAACTTGCCCAGGCTCATCGCCGTGACCACCCCGGCGAGGTAGACGACGGCGATCGTCGCCCATCGCGTGCGTCCTTCGGAATCCTCGGGTCGCCGTGATCGGTCCGTCGTTGGCCGGGGGCTCATGAGGGTTCTCCTTCGCGCGACATCGCGACGGCCGGACGCGCCATGTCGCGACGGCCGGCGGGCTTACCGGACGGTTTTCCGACTGCGGAAGGACGCCGCGCGCCCGGCACGTTCCCCTCCGATCGGACGCCGCCGCACCCTCCCCGTTCCGATCATCACCGCCCGGGCGGCGCCGCGCCATACCTGCGGGCGCTTCGTGACCGGATAAAATGGACCGGAACATCCAGTCTGGGAGAGGTGTCATGCCTGCGCTGACCCGCAAGGGCGCCGCGACGCGGGAGCGGATACTCCAGGGCGCGGCCGCGCAGATCCGCGAGCACGGGGTGGTCGCGACCACCCTCGACGACGTGCTCGCCAGGACCACGACGAGCAAGAGCCAGTTGTTCCACTACTTCCCGGGCGGCCGGGAGGAGCTGCTGCTGGCCGTGGCCCGCCTCGAGGCCGACCGCGTGCTGGAGGACCAGCAACCCCAGCTGGGTGACCTGTCGTCCTGGCCCGCCTGGTGGCGGTGGCGCGACAGGGTGATCGAGCGCTACCGCGCCCAGGGCACGCTGTGCCCGCTCAACGCCGTCATGTCGCAACTCGGCGGCGTCACGCCCGGGGCCCAGGCCGTGGTCACGGAGCTGATGCGCAGCTGGCAGGCCGAGATCGCCGCCGGCGTGCGCCACATGCAGCAGGCCGGCGAGATCGACCCGGCCCTGGACGCCGACCGCGCGGCGGCGGCCCTGCTCGCGGGCGTCCAGGGAGGCGTCCTGATCCAGATGTCCACCGGTTCGACCGCGCACCTGGAGGCCGCCCTGGACATCGGCATCGCCCACCTCGGCGCCGGCGACCGCGGGCCGGCCTGACGGGTCGCGGGCCCGCCTGACGGAACGTCGCAGGCGCTCCGACCTGCGGTTTTGGACTTGACAGTCCATTTTCGGGTGCACAAGCTGTGGACCGTATCGGTCCCGCACCGGGAGGCACGCGAGGAATCCCGGCCGCTCGCACGAGCCGGAAAGGGGCCGGTACCGCGAGCCGGAAACCGCCGGCACCCGCGAGCCCGCACCCGAACGGAGTGACAGCTCTCATGTCCATGAACCACTACTACCTGCTCGGACGCTCCGGGCTCCGCGTCAGCCGGCTGGCACTCGGCACGATGAACTTCGGCACCGCCGGCTTCCACGCCGCCTACGGCAAGACCGAGGAGGAGGCGCGCGCCATCTTCCGCCGCTACCTCGAAGCGGGCGGGAACTTCGTCGACACCGCCGACTTCTACACCGCCGGCCAGAGCGAGACCATCCTCGGCGACCTCATGGCCGAGGCCAAGGTGCGCGACCGGGTCGTGCTCACCACCAAGTTCACCAACAGCGTCGACCCCGGGGACCCGAACGCGGGCGGCAACGGCCGCAAGCACATGATCCGCGCGGTCGAGGCGTCGCTGCGCCGGCTGCGCACCGACTACATCGACCTGTTCCTGCTGCACACCTGGGACCGGATCACCCCCGTCGAAGAGGTCGTGCGGACCTTCGACGACCTCACCAGTGCGGGGAAGATCCGTTACGCGGGCCTGTCGGACGTGCCGGCCTGGTACGCCGCGCGGGCCCAGAGCCACGCGGAGGCCAACTCCCTCGTGCCGATGGTCGGCCTCCAGCTGCCCTACTCGCTCATCGACCGGACGATCGAAGTGGAGCACGTCCCGATGGGGCGCGAGCTCGGACTGGGCCTCACCGCGTGGAGCCCGCTCGGCGGCGGCTTCCTCACCGGCAAGTACCGCCAGGCCGACCAGGGACTGGCCGGGGAGGGCAGGCTGGGCGAGACCGGCTCGTCCGGACGCTCCTACACCGACCAGGCATGGCGGCTCCTGGCGACGCTCGAAGGCGTGGCCGCCAAGCTCGGGGTGACGATGGCTCAGGTGGCGGTCAACTGGGTCGCCACCCAGCCCGGCATCGCCTCGGCGATCGTCGGGGCGAGCAGCGCGGCCCAGCTCGACGCCAACCTCGCCGCGCTCGACTTCGAGCTGCCGGCCGAGCTCCGCGCCGAGCTGGACGAGGCGAGCGCGGTGCCGCCGCGGTCGCTCTACCAGATGTTCACGCCCGCCTACCAGAGCTGGCTGGTCACTCCCGGCGCCAAGGTCGCCGACAAGCCCGCCGAATACGCCCCCGTGGTGCGGAACTGGACGGCCGACGCGACCGGTTGATCCACCAGATGCGCCTCGATCACCCGGCCGGGGCGGACGGGCGCCGGGAGGCGTCCGCGCCGACCCCCGTCAGCGCGGACGGCCGCCGGCACTGGATCACCGCCACGCCGAGCGGCGCGAGCTCGACGTCGCCGGCGACCGGGGCTCCCGTCAGCAGGTCGATTCCGGGACGGGGGAGCGGGACGGTGGCGGCGTCGGCGCCGTGGTTGAGCAGGAACAGGTACTCGTGCCGCTCGTCCTCGCGCACCGCGCACTCGACATGGGCCGGGACGTCGCGGAAGCGGCTCTCCACGCCCGCCGCCTCCACCTCCGCGAGCAGCACGCCCGCGAAGGCGTCCTGTTCCAGCAGGGTCGCGACGTAGACCACCCGCCCGGCGCCGTAGGCGTTCGCGACGACCGCGGCCCGGCCCTTGAGCAGCCCGTCGGTGTAGGTCGCCAGCGCCGTCCCGGTCTCCAGATAGAGGTCCTCGCGCCACCACGTCGCGGTCGTCGTGCGGCCGTCGGCGAAGCGGACGGCGAACTCCTCGCCGGGACGCGCCGGCCAGTACTCGTCGATCTTGGCGCCGATGAGGTCGCGGAACGCCCCCGGATAGCCGTTCGAGCGCACGCGGTTGGACTCGTCCACGACGCCGGAGAACAAGGACATCACGACGGTGCCGCCGGAGCGGGCGAAGGCGGTGACGGCCTGGACGCCCTGGTCGTCGATGAGGTAGGCGTTGGGCACGACCAGCACCTTGTACGCGCCGAGGTCGCCGCCGGGTGGCACCACGTCGACGGCATGGTGGTGCTCCCACAGGGGCGTGTAGTGGCGCATCACGGTGTCGGCGTAGCTGAAGTCGTTGCGGGGCAGCCCGCCGACCTCCTCAAGGCCCCACCAGCCGTTCCAGTCGAACAGGACGGCGATGTCGGCGCGGGTGGCGGCGCCCGCCACCGGCGCGAGCAGCTTAATCTCGCCGCCGAGACCGGTGACCTCGCGGAAGGTGCGCGAGCCCGGCCCAGAGTGGGGCAGCATCGCCGAGTGGAAGCGTTCCTGCCCGCCCCGGCCGGCGCGCCACTGGAAGAACATCACCGCGTCGGCGCCGCGCGACACCGCCTGGAGCGACCCGAGCCGCATCCGCCCTGGCTCCTTGACCACGTTCAGCCGCCACTGGCTGACCGCGCTCGCGGCCTGCTCCATCAGCACCCAGGGCCGGCCGCCCTTGAGCGAGCGGAACAGGTCGAACTGGAAGGCCGCCGACACGTGCGAGTCGGACCGGGCGGGGTCGGGGTAGATGTCCAGGGCCGCCGCGTCCTCCTCGCGCGCCCACCTCCAGTAGTCGGCGTGCCGGTAGAAGGACATGAAGTCGGTCACGACCGGGATGTCGGCGCGGAAGGAGCGGACGATGTTGCGTTCGGCGATGTAGCACTCGAGCAGCGCGTCTGAGGTGAAGCGCTTGAAGTCGAGGATGCGGCTCGGGTTCATCCAGGCCCGCGGGATGCTCGGGACCTCGATCTGGTCCCAGTCGGTGTAGACCTGCCCCCAGAAGCGGGTGGTCCAGGCGTCGTTGAGCGTGCCGAGGTCGCCGTACCGCTGCCGGAGCCACCGCCGGAAGTTGACCGAGGCCGCCTCGTTGTAGGCCGTGGGGCCGTACTCGTTGCCGATGTGCCACATGGCGAGCGCCGGGTGGAAGGAGTAGCGCCGGGCGAGCTGGGTGGTGATGGCGGCCGCGTGCTCGCGGTAGATCGGTGAGGAGGGGTCGTAGTGCAGGCGGTTCCCGAAGCCGAACGACTCGCCGTCGGCCATGACCGGGAAGACCTCCGGGTGCTCGCGGGTCAGCCAGACGGGCGGCGCGGCGGTGGGGGTGGCGAGGTCGACGCCGATGCCGGCCTGGTGGAGCAGGTCCATGACCTCGTCCATCCAGCCGAACTCGTACTTGCCGGGCTCGGGTTCCAGCGAGGCCCACGCGAAGACGCCGAGCGAGACGAGGTTCACCCCGGCCTCGCGCATGAGCCGGACATCCTCCCGCCAGACGGAAGGGTCCCACTGCTCGGGGTTGTAGTCGCCGCCGAACGCCAGGCCGCCGACGCGCCGGCTGAAGGCGCGCATGCGGGCGTCGCCCGCCTGAGCGCTCCCGCCGCGGCGACCGCCATGAGGGCGGTGGGATTCTTCCTGCATGCGGGACATGAAAGGCTCCGTGCTGCCGTGGTGGGATCCCGGGAACGGCGATGGGCAGGCCTGACAGGGGGAATGTTCGCCACAACCGCGGTGGACCGCAAGTGAGGCACCGCTTCGCTGCCTGGATGCTAGGCAGGGCCACGTGGAGCGTCAACAACGACCGGACGAACCGGCCGCTCACCGTGTACGGCCGCCGTCGAGGAGCGTCGCTTCCGAAAGTTTCGGGGCGCCCTCGCCCGCGCCGCCCGGGGGCCGGAGGGGCCGGCGGGAACTCCCACGGGGGAGCGATGCCGGTCATCGCCGTCTGACAACGCCCTTGACCGGGAGCGACCGAGCGCTTAGGTTTCCGCGGTGTCGATGGATCATCCCGAAAGTTTCGAAGTCCGCCCGGCAGCTCATGACGATCCGCCCCCGGTCCACCCGGCGTGGCTGCCGCCGGAGGCGTTCCGGCCGATCGGCTCGCGCCGCACCCTCGTGTGCGGCGGCGGCCCGCTCGCCGAGACCGTGCACGACGAGGTGGCGCGGGCCTGCGCCCGGTACGGCGGCGGTGTGCGGCACTCGGCGCCCGGCACGACGGGCGACCGATCCCCGTGCGCCGACGTCGGGGGCGACGCGGACGTCCCGGGCGGCGCGGAAGAGGGGCCTTTCGATCTGGTCCTCACGCTCACCGGGGCCGAGCCGGTGCCGGACGCCGTGCGGAGACTGCGGACGGAGTGGCCTGCCCACGAGGGCGACGACCGCCCGATCGGGGAGGAGGGGTTCGTCGTCGCCCGCCACGACGGCGTCACGGTCGTGCTCGCCGACGAGCCGGCCGGTCTGCTCTACGGCCTGTTCCACCTCGTGCGACTCGGCGAGCGGGCCTTCGGCGCCGCCCGGCCGCGGGAGCTTCACCGGCCCGCGACGCGGCGACGCATGCTCGACCACTGGGACAACGTCGAGGTGCATCCGGTGATGGGCCAGGTCGAGCGCGGCTACGCGGGCGGGTCGATCTTCTGGCGGGACGGCGCCCTGACCGGCGACCTCGCCCGGGTGGGGGCGTACGCGCGGCTGCTGGCCGCGTGCGGGGTGAACGCCGTCACGGTGAACAACGTCAACGTGCACGCCGCCGAGGCCCGTCTGCTGACCGACCGGCTCGGCGACGTCGCCGCGATCGCCGCCCGGTTGCGGCCGTACGGCGTCCGGGTGCACCTGTCGGCCGGGTTCGCCTCGCCCGTCGTCCTGGGCGGGCTGCCGACCGCCGACCCGCTGGACCACGACGTGCGTACGTGGTGGGCGCGGGCCGCCGAACGGGCCTACCAGGCGATCCCCGACCTGGGCGGATTCGTGGTCAAGGCCGACTCGGAGGGACAGCCGGGCCCGTTCGCCTACGGGCGCAGCCACGCCGACGGCGCGAACACGCTCGCCGACGCCCTGGCGCCGTTCGGCGGGGTGGTCCACTGGCGCGCCTTCGTGTACGACCACCGGCAGGACTGGCGCGACCGGTCGACCGACCGGGCCCGCGCGGCGCGCGACCACTTCGCCCCCCTCGACGGACTGTTCCGCGACAACGTGATCCTCCAGGTGAAGCACGGCCCGATGGACTTCCAGCCGCGCGAGCCGGTCTCTCCCCTCCTCGCAGCCATGCCGGGCACCCGCCTGGCCGTGGAAGTCCAGGTGACCCAGGAGTACACCGGCCAGCAGCGGCACGTGTGCTACCTCGCCCCCATGTGGAGCGAGGTGCTGGCGTTCCGCCCCTGGGGGACCGCGGGCCCCGCCGTGGCGAACATCGTCACCGGCGCGACGGCGGACGACGCGGCGCGGGAGGGCGGCGGCCTCGTCGGGGTGTCCAACGTGGGCGACGACCACTTCTGGACCGGTCACCCGCTCGCGCAGGCCAACCTGTACGCCTTCGGCCGGCTCGCGTGGGCGCCCTGGGCGGACCCGGTCGCCATCCTGGACGAGTGGATCGAACTGACCTTCGCGCCATCGAAGACCGGCGAGACCGGCGAGACGGGCGACGCGGGCGAGACCGGCGAGACCGGCGAGACCGGCGAGGCCGCGCGGCTGCGGCGCACGCTGCACGCGATCATGGACGGCTCGTGGCGCACCTACGAGCGGTACGCCGCGCCGCTCGGCGTCGGCTTCATGGTGCGTCCCGGGCATCACTACGGCCCTGACGTGGACGGGTACGAGTACACGCCGTGGGGCACCTACCACTTCGCCGACCGCGACGGCGTCGGCGTGGACCGCACCCGTGCCACCGGCACCGGCTTCACCGGCCAGTATCCGCGGCCCTGGTCCCAGGTGTACGAGTCGGCCGAGCGGTGCCCGGACGAGCTGCTGCTGTTCTTCCACCATGTGCCCTACGGGCATGTGCTGCGCGACGGGTCCACCGTCATCCAGCACATCTACGACACCCACTTCGCCGGGGTGGAACAGGTCGCCGAGGCCCGGTCGCTGTGGGCCGGTCTGGCCGGCGCCGGGTCGGTGCCCGCCGGCCTGCACGCCCGGGTGCGCGAGCTGTTCGACGAGCAGCTCCGGTGCGCGGAGGAGTGGCGCGACCAGATCAACGCCTATTTCTTCCGCAAGTCGGGAGTGCCGGACGCCCGGGGGCGCCGGATTCACTGACGCCAAAGGCCTGGCGAGGAAACCTCGCGACGGCGCCGAAAACGCGGGTCACCGGCGTGAGGCCCGGTGAATAGCCGCGACCGTCTTCCCGTAGACCCCGCCGAAAGGCTATATAGCATGTTTACGGGGCGTTCAATAAAGGCTTCCGGTCGTGTGAGATCCGAGGTTCGCGAAGCGGACAAGGGAGGAAGTGCTGTGGGTGGACGGGAGCGTCGTGCCACGGTCGCCGACGTCGCCGCACTGGCCGGGGTGTCGGTGGGCACCGCTTCCAAGGCGCTCAACGGGCGCGGGTCGTTGCGGGAGGAGACCCGCACGCGGGTCAAGGAGGCCGCCCGGCAGCTGAACGTGCTGGTCGGCCCGGCCGGCCGCGGCGTCGCCTCCGGCCGCACCTACACCGTCGGCATGATCACCACCGACCGCATGGGCCGCATCAGCCTCCCGGTCCTGATGGGCGCCGAGGACGCGCTGGGCGCCGGGCAGATGTCGGTCTTCCTGTGCGACGGGCGTGACGACCCCATCCGCGAGCAGTACTACCTCAAGACCCTGCTGAGCCGTCGCGTCGACGGGATCATCGTCACCGGGCGGCGCACCCGGCCGCGGGCGCCCATCGGCGCGAACCTCCCCGTGCCCGTCGTGTACGCCTACATCGGCTCCACCGATCCGCGCGACTGCACCGTCGAGCCGGACGAGGCCGGGGGCGTCCGCAAGGGCATCGAGCACCTGCTGGCCATCGGCCGCACGCGCATCGCGCACATCGCCGGCCCGGAGCAGCACAACTCCTCCCGGCTGCGCAGCGCCGCGGCGGCCGACCGGCTGGCGGAGGAGGGCCTGGAACTGGTGACGCCCCCGATGTTCGGCGCCTGGACCGAGACCTGGGGACGCCAGGCCGTCGGCATCCTGCTGTCCAGCCGCATCGAGTTCGACGCGGTGTTCTGCGGCAACGACCAGATCGGCCGCGGAGCCGCCGACGCGTTGCGCGCCGCGGGGCGCCGCGTGCCCGAGGACGTGGCGATCCTGGGGTTCGACAACTGGGACATCATGGCCGAGTACTCCCAGCCGCCGCTGACCAGCATCGACATGAACCTCACGGGGCTCGGTCGCTCGGCGGCCCACATCCTGCTCGCCGGCATCAACGGCACTCCCTCGCCCGGCCGCCATCTGTACCCCTGCGACCTGGTCATCCGCGAGTCGACCACCGTTCCCCTGCTGTCGGCGCCGCGCACTCCCGATGCCCGGCCCGGCGCCGACCTGCGGCCGGAGGCGTCCGTTGCCGGCCTCACCGGTCATGGGATGCCCCTGGCCGGTGACGTGCCGCACGCCTCGGCGGGGTAGGCGCCCGAGCGCCGCCTCCGATCGGCCGATCAGGTCCATGCGCCGGTTTCGGGCCGTCGCCGGGATGAAACGTTCAGATCGGCGTTGACACTTCAAAGCGCTCGTAACTATGTTGAACCGAAAAAGTGATCGATCACTTTCCCGTCTCCTGAGGGAGCATTCGTGTCGGAGTCGTCGTCCCCGGTTCGCGTCGCCGTCGTCGGCGCGGGCGGCATCGCCCGCGTCGCCCACCTGCCCGCCCTGGCCGCGGCGGGCGACGCCGTACAGGTCGTCGCCGTGTGCGACGTCGACTCCCGCCGGGCGGACGAGCTGGCAGAAGCCCACGGCGTCCCGGGCCGGTACACCGTCCTGGCGGACATGCTGGCCCGCGAGAGCCCCGATCTCGTCGTCGTCGCCACGCCGCCGGTCGCGCACCGCGAGGCCGTGCTGGCGAGCCTGGACGCCGGCGCGTGGGTGTGGTGTGAGAAACCGCCGACGCTGTCGCTGGCGGAGTACGACGAGATCACCTCCCGCGAGCGGGACGGCGGGCCGTACGCCGCCTACGTCTTCCAGCACCGCTTCGGCGGCGCCGCGCGGCGGCTGCGCCGGCACATCGCCGACGGCGAGCTCGGCCGGCCGCTGGTCGCGGTGTGCAACACGCTCTGGTACCGCGGGCCCGACTACTTCGAGGTGCCGTGGCGCGGCAGGTGGGAGACCGAGGGCGGCGGGCCCACCATGGGCCACGGCATCCACCAGATGGACCTGCTGCTCCACCTGCTCGGCGACTGGCACGAGGTGCACGCCGTGGCGGCCACGCTCGACCGGCGGGTCCAGACCGAGGACGTGTCGTTCGCGATCGTCCGCTTCGCCTCCGGCGCCATCGGCTCGATCGTCAACAGCCTCCTGTCCCCCCGCGAGACGAGCTACCTGCGCTTCGACTTCACCGACGCCACCGTCGAGGTCGAGCACCTCTACGGCTACGACGACTCCCACTGGCGGTGGACGCCCGCGCCGCACGTCACCGACACGGGCAGGATCGCCGGCTGGGCGCCGGCCGGGAACACGCCCAGCTCGCACCGCGCCCAGCTCGCCGCGCTGCTGGCCGCCATGGCGGCCGGCGAACGCCCTCCGGCCGCCGGCACCGACGGCAGGCGCGTCCTTGAGCTGATCACCGGGATGTACCAGTCGGCCCTGACCGGACGCCCGGTCACCCGGGCCGAGCTCGACGAGGGCAACCCCTTCTACCACTCGCTCAACGGCGGCGACCCGTCGAACGCCACCGACCGCCTGCACCATGAGGAGACCAGCCGTGCCTGAGCCCGCCCTCACCGTCCGCGACGCGGGCAAATCCCTGATCGTCACCGCCGGAGACGTGCGGATCGCGCACTACGTCTACCACCCGGACGCGCCCGGCGCCGAGGCGCCCAAGCCCTACCTGCATCCCATCCGCAGCCTCACCGGCGCGCCCATGTCGGTCCACCGCCCATGGGACCACCGCTGGCACAAGGGACTGCAGATGACCTGGGCTCATCTGTCCGGGCAGAACTTCTGGGGCGGCCCGAGCTTCTCGGCGGAGACCGGCTACCAGTGGCAGGATAACCTCGGTCACATCGATCATGTCGACTTCACCGAGGTCTCCGGCGACGGGCGGCGGGTCACGGTCGAGGAGACCCTGCACTGGGTCACGGCGGCGGGCGAGCGGTGGATCGCCGAGCGGCGCCGCCAGGTGTTCCACGGCGTGGACGCCGCCCGCGGCATCTGGGCGCTGGACTTCACGACGCGGCTGCGCAACGTCCGCGGCGCGGCCCTGGAGTTCGGCAGCCCCACCACCCACGGCCGGCCGGCGGCCGGTTACGCGGGGTTCTTCTGGCGCGGTCCCCGGTCGTGGACGCAGGGCACGATCATCGGCGCCGGCGGGCGGGGCGGGGAGGAGATGATGGGCGCCGAGGCCGCGTGGCTGGCCCTGGCCGGCCGGCACGACGAGATCGACGGAGGCGGCACCGTGCTCGCCGTGGCCGGGCGGTCCAGCGCGCCGGTGCCGATCAAGTGGTTCGTGCGCCGGGAGCCGTTCGCCGTGATCAGCCCGTCTCCCGCCTTCGACGAGGAGTTCACGCTGGCCGACGGGGAGGTCCTGGAGCTCGCGCACCGCTATGTCTTCATCGACCGCCTCTGCGAGCGCGCCGAACTCGACGACCTCGGCGCGGAGTTCGCGCTGTGACCCCGCTCGTCCCGCCGCCCTTCCCGCCTCTCGTCCGCCGCCCCTCCCGCCGGTCATCGACGCGCGGACGGCGGCGGGCCCACCGTCTCGCGGAGGATGATGCGGTTGATCGACCGTACCGACGGCGGCGGGGCGGGCTCGCCGCGGACCTCCGCGATGAGCTTCGCCATGGCCTCCCGTCCCTGGACCTCGCGATCGACGGCCACCGTGGACAGCGAGGGAGTGGCGAAGCGCCCCATCTCCTCGTCGTCCCAGCCGAACACGCTGACGTCCTCGGGAACCCGCCAGCCGCGCGAGAGGGCGGCGCGTACGGCGCCCATGGCGACGTGGTCGTTCGCGGCGATGATGGCGGTCACTCCGCTCGCCTCGGGAAGGCGGCGGACCGCGTCGTGGCCCGACTGGGCGGTCCAGTTGCCGATGGCGACGCCGTAGGAGGTGAGCCCGCGGCGCTGGATGGTCTCCTCGTAGACCAGCTTGCGGTTGCGCGCCGAGGTGAAGTTCTGCGCGCCCGCGATGTGGAAGAAGACCCTGTGGCCCAGCGACGCGAGATGCTCGATGATCTCGCGCACCGGGGACGCGTCCGCGAGCTCGTTGACGCCGCGCAGGTCGTCGTCGTAGGCCCCGGTGGCGACGATGGGCACCGGCGACGCCGCGGGGGCGATCTCCAGCGGCGTCAGGGACAGGATGCCCTCGACCTGTCCCGAGCCCGCGAGCTCCAGCGTGCGCTCGGCCCGGGCGCGGGGATCGCCCTCGACGCTGACGACCTCCAGCTGGAAGCCCTCGGCGTGCGCGGCCGCCGAGGCGGCGCTGAGCAGGCGCGCCGGCCACAGGTAGGTGGAGGCGGGCAGGGTGATCGCCAGCCGGTTGGTGCGGCGGGTGCGCATGGAGCGCGCCAGCAGGTTCGGCCGGTAGTTGAGCTCGGCGACGACCAGGTCGATCTTCTTGCGGGTCTCGGGCTTCAACCCCTCGTTGTGGCGGAAGTACCGGGAGACGGTCTGGTGGGAGACGCCGGCTCGCCGGGCCACCTCGTGGATGGTGATGCGCGGCGTCTCAGCCTGGCCCACGGGACCCTCCTTCGCTCCGCCGAACAGCCTAGCCGGTGGCGGACGGACCACCGTTGACACCATAGTGATCGATCACTACCATACGGCGGCAAGCAGGGTGATCGATCACTCCAGATCGGGTCCGGCCCCTGGACGTCGTGGGCGCGCCGATGGCCGCCCGGTCTTCGAAAGTTTCAGGAAAACCGCCGCAGAACCAGGTCCAACCCATGGAAACGAGTCCATGGGCAGCGGCCGATCGGGCGAGGAAATAGCAGTTGATGACCCCCTTGACATGTTTCCTTGCTCCCCCTTACGTTGCCGAAATATTGAAAGACCTTCGTTGAAATTTTCGGCCGAAGGGGTGACATGAGGGGCCACGCACCGGACGACACCAGCCCCGCGACCGAGCGGTGGCGGGACACCCGGCCCTCTCCCGCCGAGCGGGCGAAGGCGCCGCTCCCGCCGGCGACGACGGGCGCCGCCTCGGAGGGCGCGTAATGAGCACGACGAGCACACTCGACGACCCGCCGGAGACCCGTCCGGCGCGCCCGGACCCCGGCCGCCGGCACGCGCGGCCGGGCACCTGGCGGCATGCGATCCGCCGCGACTGGCAGCTGTACTCGCTGGCGGTGCTGCCGCTGCTGTTCTTCCTGGTCTTCCGGTACGGCCCCATGATCGGCAACGTGATCGCCTTCCGGCGGTTCGAGCCGGGCGGCAGCGTCTTCGGCGAGTCCTGGGTGGGCCTGCGGTACGTGAAAATGTTCCTCGGTGACCCGACTTTCTGGAACGTGTTCACCAACACGCTCGTCCTCGGCGGGCTGACCCTGCTGTTCTGCTGGCCGCTGCCGATCGTGCTGGCGCTGCTGCTCAACGAGGTGCGCAGCCGCCGCGTCAAGCGGTTCCTGCAGTCGGTGTCCTACCTGCCGCACTTCCTGTCGATGGTCATCGTGGCCGGCATCGTCATGCAGACGCTGGCCATCGACGGGCCGGTGAACCAGATCGTGAAGGCGCTCGGCGGGGAGCCCACCGCGTTCATGCAGAAGCCCGACTGGTTCCGCACGATCTTCGTCTCCTCGGAGGTCTGGCAGACCGTCGGCTGGGGGACCATCCTCTACCTGGCCGCGCTGACGACCATCGACGAGCAGCTCTACGACGCGGCGCGCATCGACGGCGCCGGCCGGTGGCGGCAGACCTGGCACGTCACCCTGCCCGGCATCCGCCCGACGGCGGTCACGCTGCTGATCCTCAACATGGGCACGTTCATGACCACGGGCTTCGAGAAGGTCCTGCTGCTGTACAACCCGCTGACCTATCCGACCGCGGACGTGATCTCGACCTACCTGTACCGGATGGGCGTGGAGTCCAGCAACCTGAGCTACGCCGCCGCGATCGGACTGTTCGAGGCGCTGGTCGGAGTGGTGCTGATCACCTCGGCGAACCTGATCTCCCGTCGCACGGTGGGAGCGGGCCTGTGGTGACCATCGCCAGGAGCCGGGGCTACCGCGCGTTCCAGGTGGTCAACGCCGTCATCCTGACCGGCGTCGTGATCGTGACGCTGTACCCGTTCGTCAACATCGTCGCCCGCTCGTTCAGCTCGGAGCGCTACATCATCACCGGGCAGGTCAACCTCCTCCCGCGCGGGTTCAACCTGACGACGTACCGCATCGTCATCGCCGACCCGATGTTCTGGCGGAACTACGGCAACACCGTGCTCTACACCGTCGTCGCCACGGCCATCGCGATGGTACTGACCACCTCCTACGCGTACGTGCTGTCCAAGCCGCACCTCAGGGGCCGCAAGGTCCTCATCTGGGCGGCCGTCTTCACCATGATCTTCTCGGGCGGCCTGATCCCGCAGTACGTGCTGGTCAACAATCTCGGCCTGACGAACTCCATCTGGGCGATCGCGCTGCCCAACGCCATCAGCGTCTTCAATCTGCTGGTCATGAAGTCGTTCTTCGAGGGCCTGCCGAGCGAGCTGGAAGAGGCCGCCGCGATCGACGGGCTGAACACCTACGGCGTCCTGTGGCGGGTGGTGCTGCCGCTGTCCAAGGCGGTCGTCGCCACGATGGTGCTGTTCTACACCGTCTCGTTCTGGAATTCCTGGTTCACGGCGTTCCTGTACCTGAACGAGCAGGAGCTGTTCCCGGTGACCATCTACCTGCGCAACCTCATCGCGGGGGCCACCGGCGCCGAGTCCACCGGCGCGGGGCTGTCGGAGATGACGCAGGCCGCCTCCAACATCCAGTCGGTGACGATCATGCTCACCGTGCTTCCCATCCTCGCGGTCTACCCCTTCGTCCAGAGGTACTTCGTCTCCGGAGTGCTGCTCGGCGCGGTCAAGGGCTAGTCCCCGGTCCAGTCCCCACGGCAAAGGAACCCCCCAAATGCGCGACATCTCACGACGTCAGGCGATCATCGGTCTGGGCGCGTTCACTCTCGTGCTCGCCGGTTGCAGTGAGGAAGAGGCTCCGAAGAAGGGCGCCGCCGGCCAGTCCGCGAACAAGGCGGGCGCGATGGCGAGCTACGGCGTGGGCCAGCAGTTCAAGGCCACGCAGCCGGTCTCGTTCGACGTGCTCTACAACAACCATCCGTTCTACCCGCTCAAGAACGACTGGCTGTTCTGGCAGGAGCTCACCAAGCGGACCAACGTGACGATCAAGCCCGTCGCGGTGCCGCTGAGCGACTACGAGAAGAAGCGCGGCCTGCTGGTGGGCTCGGGTCAGGCACCGCTCATCATCCCCAAGACCTACCACCCGCAGGAGGAGGCGTTCGTCGCCTCCGGCGCCGTCCTGCCGGTCAGCGACTACCTGGACCTGATGCCGAACTTCAAGGACCTGGTCGCCAAGTGGCGGATGGAGCCCGAGCTGGACACCCTGCGGCAGTCCGACGGCCGCTTCTACCTGCTGCCCGGGATGCACGAGGAGATCTGGCCCGAGTACACCTTCGCCGTCCGGACCGACATCCTGGACAAGCTGAAGCTGGAGGTCCCCAAGACCCTGGATGACTTCTACGCCATGCTCAAGGCGATGAAGAAGGAGTACCCCGACCTGTACCCGATGACCGACCGGTGGAGCGTCCCGAACCCGGGCGGCAACCTGCTCAAGCTCATCGCCCAGGCGTACGGCACCAAGGGCGGGTGGGAGTACCAGCACGCGACCTGGGACGCGACCGCCGGGAAGTTCGTCTACACCGGCGCCATGCCGCAGTACAAGCAGATGATCGAGTACCTGCGCAAGCTGGTGGACGAGAAGCTGCTCGACCCCGAGAGCTTCACCCAGCAGGACGAGCAGGCCGAGCAGAAGTTCAACTCCGGCAAGTCGTTCGTCATCAGCACCAACGCGCAGTCGCTGATCAACGACTACCGCCCGACGCTGTACAAGACCGTCGAGGGCGCCAAGATCGCCAAGATCCCGGTGCCCATCGGCCCGGTCGGGGAGTACAAGATCGGCAGCCGGCTGGAGAACGGCGTGATGATCTCCAAGAAGGCCCTGCAGAACCCGAACTTCGTCGCCATGATGCAGTTCATCGACTGGCTGTGGTACTCCGAGCAGGGCCAGGAGTTCGCCAAGTGGGGCGTCGAGGGCACGACGTTCACCAAGGACTCCTCCGGCGCCTACAAGCTCGCCAAGGACGTCGACTTCGTCGGACTCAACCCCGGGGCGCCCAAGCACCTGCAGAAGGACTTCGGCTTCTCCAACGGCGTCTTCGCCTACGGCGGCACCACCAAGCTGCTGAACTCCACCTTCTCCGAGGAGGAGATGGCCTTCCAGAACGTGATGAACACCCGCAAGCCCTGGCCGGTGGAGCCGCCGCACCCGTTCACCGACGAGGAGCGCGAGCAGGCCTCCCTGTGGGAGACGCCGCTGAAGGACCACGTCACCCAGAACACCCTGAAGTTCATCCTCGGCGAGCGCGACCTGGGCGAGTGGGACGCCTACGTCAAGGAGCTCGAGGGCAAGAACATGACCACCTACATGACCCTGGTCACCACCGCCTACGAGCGGTTCAAGAAGGACCACGGGTGAGCGAGGCGGCGGCCGGGCGCCGGTTCGGCGAGGGCCCTGTGTCGAGGGTGTCGGCGCTGGTGTACACCCTGCTGGTCGTCGAGCTGTCGTTCCTGGCCGCCGCCCTGCCCGGCCTGGCCGGGCTCGTCCTGCTCGACCGGTCGGCCGGCAACCTGCCACTGGCGGTCGCCTGCGCCCTGCCCGTCGGTCCCGCACTCTCCGCCGCCCTGTACGCCCTGCACCGCCGCGGCCGGGACCTCGCCGATCTGCGGCCCGCGGCGGCGTTCTGGCGGGGGTACCGGGCCAACCTCGGCGGCGTGCTGAAGCTGTGGATCCCGTATCTGGTCTGGATGGCCATCGTCGCCACGACCCTGGCGAACCTCGGCGCGGCGGGCGTGCCCGGGTGGTGGGCGGCGCTGCTGGCGGCGGTGGCGGTGGCGGCCACCCTGTGGGCCGCCGGCGCGCTGGTCATCAGCTCGTTGTTCGCGTTCCGGGCGGCGGACGTCGCCCGGCTCGCGGCGTACTTCCTCTCGCGCCGCCCCGCGGTGACCCTCGCCAACGCCTGCCTGCTGGTCGTGGCGGGCGGAGTGACACTGGTGGCCACCGAGGCGGTGACGGCGCTGCTGGCCTCCGTACTGGTGGCGGCGCTGCTGTGGAACGCGCGTCCGGTCGTCGCGGATGTCGAGCGGGAGTTCACCGCGCCCGCCGCCGGCCCGCCCACGGGGGAGATCTGAGTGCGCCGCGGAGCCGGAAACCGTCACCTCCGCGAAAATGTTTCGCAGGCTCAGCCGGCCGCCGGTGGGGCGGTGCTACGGCGGGTGACCAACTGGGTGGTGAACTCCAGCCGGGTCTGCGGCGGGCGGCCGCCGTCCATGAGGGCGACCAGCATGCCGGTCGCGGCGGCGGCCATGTCGGT
Source organism: Sphaerisporangium sp. NPDC005289 (assembly GCF_040607455.1). Classification (NCBI taxonomy): domain Bacteria; kingdom Bacillati; phylum Actinomycetota; class Actinomycetes; order Streptosporangiales; family Streptosporangiaceae; genus Sphaerisporangium; species Sphaerisporangium sp. NPDC005289. Next base: position 254,279 of record NZ_JBEXGS010000009.1, on the reverse strand, counting down.
GAGGGGCTGGCGGATCGTGGTGAGCGGCGGGACCAGCCACTGCGCCATGGGCAGGTCGTCGAAGCCGACCACGCTGAGGTCGTGCGGGATGCGCACGCCGGCCTGGTCGGCCGCCTGGTAGACGCCCACGGCCGTGGCGTCGTTGCCGGCGAAGACCGCGGTGGGAGGGTCGGGGAGGGCGAGCAGGGCGCGGGCGTGGGCCAGGCCCTCGGCCACGTCGAAGTCGCCCGCCACGACCAGGGCGGGATCGACGGGCACCCCCGCCGCGTCCATCGCCGCCCGGTATCCGTCCAGCCGGGCCCGGCTCGACAGGACATGGGGCGCCCCGGTGATGATGGCGATGCGCCGGTGCCCGAGGTCGAGAAGATGACGCGTGGCCGCGAGGCCGCCGGACCAGTTCCCGGCGCCGACCGACGGCACGCGGTTGGGGGCCCCGGCCGGATCGACCAGCACCACGGGGATGTCGCGCGTGCGCAGCTGCGCGCGCTGGGCGTCGGTGAGCTCGCAGAAGATGGCGATCACCCCGCATGACCTGCGGCTGAGCACCTCCTCGACCCAGCCGCGGGGCGGTGTGGGCCGCTCGCGCATCTCCGAGAGCACCACGGCCAGGTGGTTCTCGCGCGCCACGCGCTGGACGCCTTTGATGATCTCGATGGCGCACGGGCCGTCCATCTCGTGGAAGGCCACCTCGATCAGGGCCGCCGCCTTCGGCCGCTTCTTCTGCCGCCGGTAGCCGTGCCGGCGGATCAGCCCCTCCACCAGGGTGCGGGTCGCGGGGGCCACCTCGGTCCTGCCGTTGAGGACCTTCGACACCGTGGCCGTGGACACGCCCGCCAGCTCGGCTATCTGCGCGAGGGTGAGCGCATGGGGCGGATCTGCGGGAGAGGCGGGCTCTGTCATCGCGCTCATGGCCGCAGTGTAGTTCCGAAACTTGCGGCTACAAGCCGATTGTTTCAGAGGTGTTGCCTGAACATTATTGACGCTCGCCTTGACCCGGGCCTAGGGTCCCGAACTAACGATCGGCATGGCGCTCGGCAGTTTTCGGCCCACCCTTCCGCCGTTTTTCGGGCCGAGCTCCGAAGCCAGCCGGTGCCACAGTCGCGGGCCTGAACAGGCCTGCCGACGCGGAACTCGGCATAGATCGGTGTAGCTCTGGCCTGGTTTCGGTCGGTCTCGCGGCCGAAATTTGAGGAGCGCAGAAATGCACCGCACCCCCTTCGCTCCGATCTCGCGTCCCCCGCAAGGGTGCTGAACGCACCACAGCCCCTCGTACCGGTTCTGACGACCCCAACCCCCTGACCACAGCATGTGAAAGAGGTCGCCGTGAAGTCCCGCATCGTCTCCGTGGCCGCGATCGCCGCGGCCACCACTCTCGCCATGGCAGGTTGTTCCGGCTCATCGACCGGGACGGCCTCCGGAGGAGCGGCGGACGCCAAGACGTTCGAGTTCTGGTCGTTCACCGGGATCAACGCGAAGGGGTCCGCCGCCGAGTACAAGGCGAAGAGGCCGGACATCCAGATCAAGCTGACCGAGGTGGGGAACGCGCAGGAGACGGCGCAGGCGCTCACGACGGCGCTCGCCGGCGGCAAGGTCCCCGACCTGGTGCTGATCCAGGGCGATGACCTGCCCAAGTTCGTCCAGCAGCCGCAGAACTTCGTCGACCTGCGCACGCTGGGCGCCGACAAGGTCAAGGGCGACTACCTCGACTGGGTGATCAGCCAGCCCACGGCCAAGGACGGCTCGATCATCGGCATCCCGACCGACGTCGGCGGCATGGCCATCGCCTACCGCGCCGACCTGTTCAAGAAGGCCGGGCTGCCGACCGGCCGCGAGGAGGTGGGCAAGCTCTGGCCCACCTGGGACGCCTTCATCGAGACCGGCAAGAAGTACACCGCCGCGACCGGCAAGGCGTTCGTCGACAACGCCGCCACGAGCGTCTTCGCGCAGGTGGTCAACCAGGGGCAGGAGAAGTACTACGACCCCTCCGGCGGTCTGGTGTACGAGCGGAGCCCGCAGGTCAAGACGGCCTTCGACGAGGCGCTCAAGGCAATGGCCGCCGGGATCACCGCCAAGCAGAGCACCTTCACCGACGGCTGGAGCGCCGCGATGAAGAAGGGGGACTTCGCCGCCATCGCCGCACCGGTCTGGATGCTCGGCGCCATCCGCGACAACGCCCCCGACACCAAGGGCGACTGGGACGTCGCCACCATCCCCGGCGGGTCGGGCAACTGGGGCGGCAGCTTCCTCGCCATCCCCAAGGGTGCCAAGAACCCGAAGGCCGCCTGGGACTACATCTCCACCACGCAGTCTCCGCAGGGCCAGCTCGACCACTTCGCCCAGGCCAGGTCGCTGCCCGCGACCCCGTCGGTCTACAAGGACCCGAAGCTCACCTCGGTCGAGGACCCGTTCTTCTCCGGCGCGCCCCTCGGCAAGATCTACACCGACTCACTGCTCGGCCTCAAGCCCTTCCTCATCGGGCCGGACAGCACGACGATCGGCACGGAGTTCGGCAACGCCCTGCAGAACGTCGAGCAGGGCAAGGGCGATCCCGCGAAGGCGTGGGACGCGGCGGTCACCAACATCAAGAACGCGATCGGCGGCTAGGACCCCCTGCCACGAGCGCCGCCGGCGCCGGGCGTCCCGGACGCCCGGCACCGGCGGCGGGGAAGCGACCACACCCGTGACGACGAGCATCAGCCCTGCCAAGGCGGCGCCGCCCCCACCTGCGCCGGTGACCAAGACCTCCCGGGGCGGCCTCACCGAGTTGGTGGCCCCCTACGCCTACATCGCCCCGTTCTTCGTGCTCTTCGCGATCTTCGGCCTCATCCCGCTGCTGTTCACCTTCTACGTGGCGTTGTTCGACTGGAACCCGATCGGCGAGCACGTGTTCGTCGGCCTGGACAACTTCACGCGGCTGTTCCAGGACGTGCGGTTCTGGAACGCGGCGCGCAACACCGTCAGCATCTGGGTGCTGTCGACCGTGCCGCAACTGCTGGTGGCGCTCGTGCTGGCGCACCTGCTCAACCACGTCCGGCTGCGCTTCGCGACGCTCTTCCGCATGTCGATGCTCGTGCCGTACATCACCTCGGTGGCCGCCACCGCGATCGTCTTCGCCCAGATGTTCGACCGCGACTACGGGCTGCTGAACTGGCTGCTCGGCCTGGTGGGCATCGGGCACATCGACTTCATCCAGTCGGTGGCGGGCAGCCACGTGCTGATCGCCGTGATGATCACCTGGCGGTGGTTCGGCTACACGGCGCTGCTCTACCTCGCCTCCCTGCAGGCCGTCCCCCGGACGATCTACGAGGCGGCCGCCGTCGACGGCGCCGGCACCCTGCGGCAGTTCCTGCACATCTCCATCCCGGCGTTGCGGCCGGTCATCGTGTTCACCATCGTGACCTCGACCATCTACGGGCTGCAGACCTTCACCGAGCCCCTGCTCATCTCCCGGAGCGCGCCGAGCACCTGCGGGCCGATCCGCCAGTGCCAGACGCTGACCCTCTTCCTGTTCGAGCAGGGCTTCACCCAGTTCAAGTTCGGGTACGCGGCGGCCATCGGCGTGGCGCTGTTCGTGATGGTCGTGGCGCTCGCCGGCCTCAACTACTTCCTGTCCACCCGGACCCGCCCGGAGAGGGCATGAGGGAGCCATCATGAGTAGGACGACACCGCGGTCCGGCGACCGCCTGCGATGGTGGGTCTACGCCCTGCTGGTCCTGGCCGCGTTCGCCTGCGTGTTCCCGCTCTACTGGATGTTCGTCGTCGCCACCACCGACACCGCGGCGGCCACGGAGCTGCCCCCCAGAGTCGTCCCGGGCGGCAACTTCTTCCACCTCGCGGGCCTGGTGTTCTCGACCGTGCCGTTCGTCCGGTCGATCATCAACAGCCTGGTCGTGGCCGGGACGATCGCCATCGGTCAGGCGTTGTTCTGCGCGCTGGCGGGCTTCGCGTTCGCCAAACTGCGCTTCCGCGGCCGCGACCTGTTGTTCCTGCTCGTCGTGCTGACGATGACCGTGCCCACCCAGCTCGCCATCGTCCCGCAGTACATGATCATCTCCTCGCTGGGCTGGGTGGACACCCTGCAGGCGCTGATCGTTCCGGGCCTGGCCAACGCGTTCGGGATCTTCTGGATGCGCCAGCACATGGCCAACGCGATCAGCGACGAGATCCTCCAGGCGGCCCGCATCGACGGGGCGACCACCTGGCAGATCTTCTGGCGCATCGCGTTCCCGCTGGTGCGCCCGGCCGCGTTCGTTCTCGGCCTGATCGGGTTCGTCTACGCCTGGAACGACTTCCTGTGGCCGTTCGTGGTGCTGAAGTCGCCGGAGATGTACACCGTCCAGATCGCGATCAAGGCGCTGCAGACGAACTTCAGCATCGACCTCGGGCTGGCGATGTCCGGCTCCTTCCTGGCCACCCTGCCGCTGATCGTCCTGTTCGTCTTCGTCGGACGGCGCATGGTGGCCGGGATCATGGACGGCGCCTTCAAGGGCTGACCCCCTGGCGTCGCCCCGCCGGGCCCTGGCGCCGGGGAGGAGCGGTGCTGTCGCGGACGACCAGGTCGGTGGCGAACTCGATGCGGTCGCGCGCCAGAGGTTCGCCTCTGGCGAGCGTCAGCAGCATGTCGGCGGCGGCGGCGGCCATCTCGGTGAGCGGCTGGTGGACCGTGGTCAGCGGCGGGACCGTCCATCGCGTCTGGGGCATGTCGTCGAACCCCACGACGCTCAGGTCGTCCGGGATGCGCAACCCCAGCTCGTAGGCCGCGCGGTAGACGCCTATGGCTTGGCCGTCGTTGCAGGCGAAGACGGCGGTGGGCGGGTCGGCCAGGCGTAGCAGCCGGTGGGTGTTGGTCACGCCGTCCTGGATCTGGAAGTCGCCCTGGCAGATCAGGTCGGGGTCCGCCGGCACGCCGGCCGTGTCCAGGGCCGCGCGGTAGCCGTCGAGCCGCGCGCGGCTGGACAGCGCGTGGGGCGGACCGGTGATCACGGCGATCCGCCGGTGGCCGAGTTCGAGCAGGTGGTGGGTGGCCGCGAGCCCGCCGGTCCAGTTGCCCGCGCCCACCGAGGGGACCGGCTGGGCCGGGTCGCCCAGGGGATCGAGCAGGACCAGGGGGATGCCCCGGGTGGCGAGCCGGTCGTGCTGCAGGTCGGTGAGGCTGGAGAAGACCGCAATGACGCCGGTCGGGCGGCGGCTGAGCGCGTCCTCGACCCAGTCGCCGCCGCTGCCGTGGCCGCTGCGCAGCTCGGATACCGTCACGGCCAGGCGGTGCTGGCGGGCCACCCGTCCGACCCCCTTGATGATCTGGGTGGGATAGTCGCCGGCCAGTTCGTGGAACAGCAGCTCCACCTGGGCGGCCGGGTTGATCCGGCGCCGCTGCCTGCGGTAGCCGTGCTCGCGGATGAGGCCCTCGATCAGGGCGCGGGTCTCCGGCGCGACGGCCGAGCGGCCGTTCACCACTTTGGAGACCGTCGCCGTGGACACCCCGGCGAGCTGGGCGAGCTCCGCGATGGTCAGCGGTTCGGCGCCGAACGCGGATGACTCTTCCAAAGCGGTCATGCCAGTAGTTTAAGAGCGAACAACTTGCACCAGCCAATTTCCGCCCTTACGGCTTCTCCATGAAACGCGCTCACCGGACACGGCGTGAATACGTGTCGAAATGGCGGCGAGGCTTTCTGTCGTCCTCAGGCACGCAGGCCGCTGTCCGGTGATGGCCGTCACCGACAGCAGAGCACGCCCGCACATCCTCGATCGCGGCGTCGCACGTTATGCGGCACCGGCCCCGGGCCGGGGAATCCGTACGTTAATGCCCGCGAGAGTGAAACTTACAGACCGCGCGCCGACGGCCTTGGCCGTGTACGCGGCCTCAACCGCAGGTCGGGGCCTGGTGCCGGGCCCGAACGCCGCACGGGTGCGAGCGCGGATCGTTGACGTACCTCGCGGCGTCGGATTGGCTCCGCGCACAGCGCCTTCCACGCTCGGAGTCGCCGTGCGGGCCGAACGAGGATGTTAGCGCTAACAACAGCTCGTGACCACCCTCCCGTGCCCCGCGCATCCGTCCACCGTCTCTGAGGAACCCGCATGCGAGTCATCCCCCACCGGCCGCGGTCGGCGTTGACGGCCATCGTGGCCGCGCTCGCCGCCGTCGCCGCCGTGGTCACTCCGGTGACCTCCGCCGTCGCGGCCGTCGCCTGCCGTGTCACCTACACCGTTTCCAGCCAGTGGGACGGCGGCTTCGGAGCAAATGTTAGCGTTAACAACCTGGGCGACGCGGTCGACGGCTGGCGGTTGACCTGGTCGTTCTCCGCCGGGCAGAGCATCACCCAGCTGTGGAACGGAACCTCCGCCCAGTCGGGCTCCCAGGTCACCGTGACCAACGCCGCCTACAACGCCGCCATCCCCGCGGGCGGCAGCGTCTCCTTCGGGTTCAACGGAAGCTGGACCGGCTCCAACCCGGTGCCGACCGACTTCGCGCTCAACGGCACCACCTGCAACGGCCCCGCCACCCCGACGCCGACGCCGACCCCGACGCCGACGCCGACGCCGACCGTGACCCCGACGCCCACACCCACGCCGACGCCGACGGCGACGCCCACGGTCACCCCCACCCCCACGCCGAGCCCGTCGGTCTCTCCGTCACCGGGAGCCACCACGACCGCGTGGCAGAACGGCGCCTTCGTGGTGGACACCCCGAACGTGGTGCGCCGGTCGAACATCGTGCTCAACCGGGCCAACACCAGCTCCACCCAGTTCATCCCGCTGGGGAACGGCACTCTGGGAGTGGCGGCGTGGGGAGCCAACGGGTTTACCGCGCAGCTGAACCGCAACGACACCTTCCCCGACCGCAAGTCGCCGGGTCAGGTGTACATCCCGGGGCTGAGCCGGCTCACCGGCGCCTCGGACTTCAAGGGCTACCTGGACATGTACGACGGGACGCTGTACGAGTCCGGCGGCGGCATGACGCTGAAGGCCTACGTGCGCGCCGACACCGCGCAGCTCGTGGTGGACGTCACCGGCGCCGATCCGAACAGCTCCCAGACGGCGCAGGTGAAGCTGTGGAGCCCGCGCAACCCGAGCGCCCAGGCGTCCGGCTCGGTGGCGACGCTCTCGGAGACCTGGACCGACGGCAACGGCGGCAACGGCACCTCCGGCAGGACGTTCGGGACCATGGCGGGCCTCAGCGCGGGCGGGCGCAACGTCCGGGCGACCAACCCCGACTCGCGGACCGCGCAGGTGAGCTTCCAGCCCAACGGCGACGGGTCGTTCCGGGTCATCGTGGTGTCCCCGGGCTGGACCGGCGGCAACGCCCTCACCACCGCGACCACACTGCTGGGAGGCGACCTGACCCGCGCCTCGGCGGACCTGGCCGCGAGCACCCTGTCGTGGTGGCACGACTACTGGAGCTCGACCGGACTGATCAAGATCACCTCCAGCGACGGGTCCGGCGAGTACTTCGAGAACATGCGGACGCTGTACCTGTTCAGCATCGCCGCGAGCAACCGGGACGCCCTCCCCGGCACCCAGGCCGGTGAGGCCAACCTGTTCAACGTCGGCCAGGACACCCAGCCCTGGTACCCGGCGGGGTACTGGTTCTGGAACCTGCGGATGATGATGCAGGCCAACCTCTCGGCCGGCGCCTTCGCCCTGAACTCGCCGATGTTCACCCTGTACCGCACCAACCTGAGCAACATCACGGCCTGGACCAGCGCCCACTACCCGGGTCACGAGGGCATCTGCGTGCCCGAGACGATGCGGTTCAACGGCAACGGCACCTGGTACTCGGGCAACGAGTCCTGCGAGTCGCGCATCGCCCCGTCGTACAACTCCCAGACTGTCACCAGCGGCGCCGAGATCGGGCTGTGGATCTGGCAGACCTACCTGGCCACCGACGACCGCTCGTTCCTGTCGGCGAACTACCCCGTCATGCGGGACTCGGCGAAGTTCCTGCTGTCGCACGCCAAGACCGGATCCGACGGCCTGCTGCACACCACCTCCAACGCCCACGAGACCCAGTGGGCGGTCAACGACCCGGTCACCGACGTGGCCGCGATGCAGGCGCTGTTCCCGGTCACGGTGTCGGCGGCGCAGACCCTCGGCCTCGACTCGGATCTGGTGAGCCGGCTGCAGGCGGCGATCCCCAAGATCCGGCCGCTGCCCCGCACCGATTTCGGGCAGACCCAGGTGCTCACCCCGTCCAGCGACGCGGGCGGCAACGACATGATCGCCCTGTCCGCGCAGCCGACGGCGGCCAAGCACAACGTGGAGAACCTCGGCCTGGAGGCGGTGTGGCCCTACAACCTGATCGGCGACAGCGGCAACCAGTCGGACCTGGCCAAGCGCACCTTCAGCCACCGCAGCTACATCACCGAGACCGACTGGAGCTACGACGCGCTGCACGCGGCCCGGCTGGGCCTGGGCAACGACATGCGGACCGCCCTCATCGCCAACGTCAACAAGTACCAGGTCTTCGCCAACGGGTTCGCCAGCTGGGATGTCAGCAAGACGACCAACCCGTACCTGGAGCAGCTGGGCGTGACCGCCGCGGCGATCGGCGAGGCGCTGGTCCAGGACTATGACGGCACGCTGCGCGTCGCACCCGGCTGGCCGAGCACCTGGAGCGCCGACGGGACGGTGTACATCCAGCACAAGGGCAAGGCGCATGTCCAGATCCGCAACGGCAACCTGGTCACCGTCGCGGTCCAGGCGGGGGCGGACGGCGCCATCACCGTACGCAACCCCTGGCCCGGCCAGAACGTCACGGTCGTGGACGGCTCCGGCGCCACCGTGCTGAGCGATCAGACCGGGACGACCTTCGCCGTTCCCGCGCGGGCCGGCACGTCCTATCTGATCCAGCGGGCCTCGGCGCCCACCACCGCCCTGCCTTACTGGCCGGTCACCGGCACCCCGGCGACCGCGCCCAAGGTCCTGGGCAGCCGGACCATCGGCGTCCGCTGACCCCCCGCCCCGGCCGCCGGCACCCACCGGCGGCCGGGGCCTTTCCCCGCGGCCCCGCGGCCCGCGGCCCTGCCGCTCCGTCGGACCGCCGCACCCCTGGGACCGCCGGACGCCCGGGACGGACGAGCGCCCCGCCACCGGGCGTCCGGCATGGAAGAGCGCCGGGCCGCCAACGCGGCCCGGCGCTCGGTGTGGTCCCCTGAACGGTGCCTCTCGCCCAGGCGACCGGCTCCCGGTTCGGCCGGCGGGTCTAGTTCTGGACCAGCCGCCACCGGTTGTCGGCGGTTCCGTTGTCGGAGTCCTGGACGGCCTGGGCCCCATTGGCGGTGGAGTTGTTCTGGATGGCGAGCAGCTTGCCGCTGTTCACGTTGCGGATCTTGTAGGTTCCGTCGCCGTTGTTGACCATGGTCCACCGGTGGTCGGCGGTGCCGTTGTCGGACCACTGCAGGACGCGGGCGTTGTCGGCGGTGGACATGTTCTCCACGCCCAGCACCTTGCCGCTGTTGACGTTGCGGAACCGCACCGCGTCACCGTCGGTGACCATCACCCAGTTGTGGTCGGCGGTGCCGCTGTCGGTCCACTGCAGCGCGAGGCCGCCGTCCGCGGTGGACATGTTCTGGATGCCGAGGACCAGACCGCTGGCGGCGTTGACCAGCCGGTAGCTCGTCGTCCCGCCTCCGCTCTGCCCGTTGGCGTTCCAGTAGACGGTGTAGTTGTGCCCCTGCGCGTCGTAGAAGGGGATCAGGTTGACCGTCGCGTTGTTGGCGGTCGCCGTGAAGGTGAGCGCCGTGGTGCTGGTCCGGGTGATCGAGGAGGTGTTCAGGCTCGGCAGCGCCGACAGCGAGGTGTTGCCGTAGTTCCCCGACAGGACGAGCGGCCCGTAGGTGATCGCCGAGACGTTCTGGTTGTCGTTGGCGGCCTTCATGACCACCCGCATGGGCAGGCGCACCGTCACGGTGTCGCCGGAGGTCCACGAGCGGGTGAGGGTGGCGTAGGAGCCGGGGGTGGTGTCCACGCTCTGCTGCGTGCCGTTGACGCTGATCGTGGCGCCCGTGGTCCAGGCCGGGATGCGCACGCGCATCGTCCACGAGTCGCCGACGCCGCCGGTGACCTGCAGGGTCGTGGTGTCGCTCGCCGGGTAGGAGGTGGTCTGGGTGACCGTGATCCCGCGCTGTGACCAGTTCAGGGTGGAGGGCTGGAACATGTTCACGAACAGCGTGGTGCCGTTGTAGGAGTAGATGGAGTCCATCAGGGCCGTGTTGACCTCGACGCCCGTGCCCTGGCAGCACCAGAACGAGTTGTAGTCCGTGCTCCACGTGCCGCCTCCCCACGCCGGGCCCACCCCGCGGCGGCCGCCGGGCTTGAGCGGGGTGAAGTAGGTGACGTGCCCGTGGCTGTCAGCGGGGTTCTGCGCGCCGAGGATGTGGTTGAACAGCGCCCGCTCGTAGAAGTCCATGTAGGACGCCTGGTTGGGGTTCAGCAGCCACAGCTCGCGGGTCAGCTTGAGCATGTTGTAGCTGTTGCAGTGCTCGCAGGTGTCGTTGGTGAGGTACCCGGCGATCGCGTTGGGCGCCCGGAAGTGCTCGGCCTGGCTGTTGCCGCCGATCGCGTAGGTGTGCGCGCCGACCGTGATGTTCCAGGCGTTGTTCGCGATGTCCCGGTAGCGGGTGGTTCCGGTGGCCTTGTACTCTCGCGCCGCGCCGATCCACTTGGGCACCTGGGTGTTGGCGTGCAGGCCGTTGAGCTGGTCCTGGTTCGAGGCGAGCGGGTTGAACACGGCGGCGTGGTCGAACCGCTGCGCCGTGGTGAGCCAGCGCCCGTCGCCGGTCTGCTGGTAGATGTCGGTCAGCACCGCGTTCATGCCGCCGAACTCGGTGCCCAGCATGTTCTGCATCTGGCTGGAGCTGAGCCGGGAGGTGCGCTGGTCCACCCAGCCGGCGAGCGAGAGCAGCACGTCACGGGCCTGCGTGCTGCCGATGAGGCGCCACACGTCGAGCAGGCCGGCCAGGGTCTTGTGCATGACGTAGTACGGCACGTTGCCGTTGCTCAGCGTGCGGGCCTCCAGGGCGCTGAAGTCGGACTCGGGGAAGCCGGACAGGTACCCGGAGGCGAACCCGGCCGCGCCGTTGTTCGCCTGGCACTTGGCCAGCTCGGCGACCATGTAGGTGGCCTTGTCGCGGCAGGTGGTGTCACCCAGCACGGCCCAGGCCTGGGACCACGCGGTGAGCAGGTGCCCCTGCATGTGGCTGCGGAACGGGAACGAGGGCGCGTCCCATCCGCCGTTGGAGGCGGCGCCGTTGGTGGACAGCCGGTGGTTGGCCCGGAAGACGTACAGCATCCGGTCCACGTCGACGAACCGCAGGTACGACAGCGTGCGGTTCTGGTTGTCCAGCCAGCGGCCGGAGGTCAGCCGCACCTGCCCGAGGTCGAACATGTACGCCGACACGCCGATGTCGGGCCGGGCCGGGGCGACCGCGGCCGAGGCGGCCGAGGCGCCGGCGACCTGCCCGGCAGTGGAGACGGCGGAGGCGGCGACGGCGACGCCCGCGGCCTGGAAGAGCTGACGGCGGCTCAGTGATGAGGGGGACACTTCTGCTCCAGGACATCGAGGGAGGAGGGGCCGGCGCGGGCGCGCGCCGGCCCGTGATGCGGGGGTCCGTCAGGGGGCGGTCATGGTGAACCGGGGAACGGTGACGGCTCCGCCGAGCGACTGGGTGGCGTAGTTGAAGATCGCGTAGCGGTACCCCATGAAGAACTGCCAGGCGTTGCCCATGGTGAAGGCCGGGCCGAGGGTGGTGAAGTTGACCCCGTCGGTGCTGTAGGAGAAGCGGGCCTGTCTGCCGGTGCCGGGGCGGATGTCGGCGTTGACGCGCAGCCAGATCCGGCCGCCGGAGACCGCCGCGCTCGCGGCGTCGGTGCCGGTGCCGGTGGTGTTCCAGTTGGAGTCCATGCTCAGGCCGTTGGTCATGACCACCCGGGTCTGCCCGTTGTCGCGTTTGACGCCGATCCAGGCCGAGGAGTCGCGCAACATCGCCAGCCCGCTCCGGTCCCCGTCCCGCATCGCCGAGTAGTCCAGCTCGACCGTCGCCGTCGAACTGGGCCCGAGTATGCGATGGGTCAGGGTGTTACGCGCCGCGTACAGGTCGTTGGTCACGGTGGCGGTCTGCAGCCGCAGCCCGTTGTTCACGCTGTACTTGGTGGTGTCGGGGTTGTGGTTCCATTCCCACTCGGGGCCCAGCGTGGTCCCGGCGAAGGTGTCGGTCCCGGTGGGCGACTTCACCTGGCGCGGCGGGCGCGGGACGTTGGGGTAGGGGTAGTTGGTTCCCCACGCGCCGTTGACCGTCTGCACGGTGGGCCAGCCGTCGGAGGTCCACGTGATCGGGGCCAGCACCGGCACCCGGCCGCCGGGGTAGGCGTCCTGGAAGCCCATGTAGTACCAGGCGCCGTTCTGGGTCTGCACCAGCCCGCCCTGGTGCGGCACGCCGCCACCGGAGATCGGCCCGGACATGTTCAGCAGCACCTGGCGCATCTCGTACGGTCCGAACGGGCTGGAGGACTTCAGGACGTACTGGCCGTTGGCCGGGCGGGTGAGGAAGATGTAGTAGTTCCCGTTCCGCTTGTACATCCGGGAGCCTTCCAGGGTGCCCACGCTGGAGGGCGTCTGGAACACCTGCTGGGAGCGCACCTCGGACTTCCCGTCGGCCGAGAGCTGGGCCACGCTGATGCTGGTGTTGCCGTAGGAGACGTACATCGTGTCGTTGTCGTCGATCAGCAGGCCGGCGTCGTAGTAGCACTTGTTGATCGTGGTGTGCCGGTTCCACGGCCCTTCGACCGAGCTCGCGGTGTAGATGTAGGTCTTGCTGAAGTCGATGCAGCCGCCCCAGTAGAACGTCTTGTTGCTCTTGCGGTAGTTCAGGAACGACGCCCAGACGCCGTCGATGTAGGCCCGCCCGCCGTTGAGGTCGTACTTGGAGCCGAAGTCCAGCTTGGGCACCGAGTGGCCGGCGTACTCCCAGTTGACCAGGTCATAGGAGCGCAGGATCGGCGCGCCCGGCGAGTAGTGCATCGTCGAGGCCGAGTAGTAGTAGGTGTCGTCCACCCGGAAGATGTCGATGTCCGCCAGGTCCTCCCACAACACCGGGTTGGCGTACTGCGACGACGGCGGCCACGGGCCCGTCGGCGTCGGCGTGGGGGTCGGCGTAGGAGTCGGGGTGGGCGTCGGGGTGGGCGTCGGCGTCGGCGTCGGCGTGGGAGTCGGCGTGGGTGTGGGCGTCGGGGTGACGGTCGGCGTCGGCGTCGGCGTCGGCGTCGGCGTCGGCGTCGGCGTCGGCGTCGGCGTCGGCGTCGGCGTCGGGGTCGGTGTGGGCGTCGGCGTGGGGGTGGCGGGGCCGTTGCAGGTGGTGCCGTTGAGCGCGAAGTCGGTCGGCACCGGGTTGGAGCCGGTCCAGCTTCCGTTGAACCCGAAGGAGACGCTGCCGCCCGCGGGGATGGCGGCGTTGTAGGCGGCGTTGGTCACGGTGACCTGGGAGCCCGACTGGGCGGAGGTTCCGTTCCACAGCTGGGTGATGCTCTGCCCGGCGGAGAACGACCAGGTCAACCGCCAGCCGTCGACCGGGTCGCCGAGGTTGGTGATCTCGACGTTGGCGCCGAAGCCGTCCTGCCACTGGTTGGTCACGGTGTAGCCGACCCGGCACCCCGCGGCGGCCTGGGCGGAGACCGCGGTCATGACTCCGGCGAGGCTGAGAAAGACGGCCGTCGCGGCCACGAGCAGGCGCCGCCATCGATTGGCACGCACGGAAGCCCTCCAGGGTGGATTCGGATCGACGGGGGTCGCTGACGCCGTGGGATTCGACGCCCGCGATCTTGCGGCCCGCCGGGCCGCGGTGCGGCACCGGCGGGCGGCGCCTCGGGTGCGGCGGGGTCAGGTCCGCCGCACCCGGGGCGGGTCTCGTCGGGGCTCAGCGCTGGAGGGTCAGCACGCCCGGGCGGTAGGGCAGCAGGCCGTAGTCGACGCCGTTGGAGCTGGGGCTGCGGCCTTGGTAGAGCAGTTGCAGGTTGCAGGGGTCGACGGTCTTGGTCTGGTCGGGGTTGTTGCGGACCAGGTCACCGTGGCTGATGTCGTTGGTCCAGGTCGCGCCGCTGTTGGCCTTGCCGGCGAAGGGGTTGCTCTCGCTGGCGGCGTTGGGCGTCCAGGAGCCGCTGAGGCTGTCGGCGGTGAAGGACCGGAAGTAGCGGCCCTGCGAGCCGATCGCCTCGACGATCATGAGGTACTTGTTCTGGTTCTGCAGCTTGTAGACCTCGACCGCCTCGAACAGGTTGTTGGTCGAGTCGCTCATGATCTGGGTGTAGGTGCCGCCGAAGCTGCCGGGGAAGTTCCCGATGGGCATGCTCTGCCGGTAGATCTTGCCGTTGTCGCCGGCGAAGAACAGGTACATGTTCTGGCCGTCACCGATCAGCGTCTGGTCGATCGGCCCGGTGCCCGAGCCCGAGATGCTCGCGGTGGACAGCGTCTGCGTTCCCGACCAGCCGTTGGCGTTGGTGGGGTCGCTGGAGGTGCGGTAGGAGAACGCCGTGCCGCCCCACTGGTAGGCCAGCACCCAGATGTTCTTGGGAGCGAAGTAGAACAGCGTCGGCGCGACCGTGCCGGTGTTCATCTTGGTCTGGGTCGCCGAGCCCATGTCCGACCAGTTGGTGAAGGTGCTGAAGTTCATCGAACCCCAGCTCGACCCGTTGTCGTGCGTGGTCGCGTACACCAGGTGCTTGCCGTTGTAGACGACGTTGGTGAAGTCCTTCAGTGACACCCAGCCCGACTTCGGCTGCGCCAGCGCCCCGGTCGAGGTCCAGCGGTACGACGAGGGAAGGTTGCACGTACCCGTCGGCGTCGGCGTCGGCGTGGGAGTGGCGGTGGGGGTCGGCGTGGGGTTGGTGCCGCCGCCGAGTTTGACGAGTTGCCACTGCTGGTTGGTGCCGTTCCAGTCGCTGTACTGGACGACGTTGCCGCCGTCGGCGGTGGAGGCGCCCTGGACTTCGACGGCCTTGTTGCTGTTGCGGTTGATCAGGCGGATGTAGCCGCTGTCGGAGTCGGCGAGGCGGAACTGCTGGTTGGTGCCGTTGCCGTCGGTCCACTGGACGATGTTGGCGCCGTCGGCCGTGGAGAAGTTGTAGACGTCCAGGACCTTGCCCGACAGGCGGGACTTCAGCCGGTAGTAGCCGCCGCCTGAGTCGACGAACTGCCACTGCTGGTTGTTGCCGTCGTTGCGCGTCCACTGGGTGATGCGCGCCCCGTCGGCGGTCGACGCGCCGTACACGTCCAGCGCCTTGCCGCTGTTGCGGTTGACCAGCACGTACCAGGCGGTGGTGTCGACGCTCGCCGCGTTCGCGACGGTGGTCGGTCCGAGGCCCACCAGCAGGCCGACGAAGAGTGTGGCCACCATCGCGAAGGCGGCCGCCACGCTCCTGCGCATCCGTGCCGGACGCGGGGCGGGGTCGGGTTGAAACGGGGGTGGGGTCCCGTTCTTGGTATCCAAGGGTCGCTCCTTTTCACGTGTGCGGACGCGCCCGCTCCGAAGGCGGAACGGGCGGCGCCGCGCGGGGGGTGACGGCGGACGGCCCGCGTACGGGCCGGTCCGGAGGGAGTTCGGACCGGCCCGAGCTCTGCGAGGTGGACCGCCGCCGTGCCGTCCGTCCAAGGGGACGGGTCGTCACTGCCGGCCGGCGCCGCTTCCTTCGTCGTACCGGATGATGCCGGTGGAGCCGGACGGGCCGTCGCCCGTCCGGTGCCTCTCCGTCATGGGGTGGTCAGGTCGAATCGCCGTACGGTCACCGACCCGCCGAGGGCCTGGGTGGCGTAGTTGAACATCGCGAACCGGTAGCCCATGAAGAACTGCCAGGCGTTGTTCAGCGTGAACGCCGGGCCCAGGGTGGTGAAGTTGGTTCCGTCCGTGCTGTAGGAGAAGCGGGCCTGCCGCCCCGAGCCCGGGCGGATGTCGGCGTTGACCCGCAGCCAGATCCTCCCGCCGGAGATCGCCGCGCTCGCGGCGTCGGTGCCGGTGCCGGTGGTGTTCCAGTTGCCGTCCATGCTCAGGCCGTTGGTCATGGACACCCGGGTCTGCCCGTTGTCGCGTCTGACCCCGATCCACGCCGAGGAGTCGCGGAGCATGGCCAGGCCCGCCCGGTCGCCGTTGCTCATCGTGGAGTAGTCCAGCTCGATCGTCGCTGTGGACGAGGGCCCCTGGATGCGGTGGGTCAGGGTGTTGCGCGCGTTGTACAGGTCGTTGGTCACGGTCGCGGTCTGCAGCCGCAGCCCGCTGCCGGACGACCACTTGCTGTTGTCGGGGTTGTGGTTCCACTCCCACCGGGGGTCGAGCGCGCTCGTGGTGAAGGTGTCCGGGCCGATCATCGACTTGACGGTCTTGGTCGTGGAGATCGCCGGCTTGGGATAGGTGGCGCCCCAGCCACCGTTCACGGTCTGCACCGACGGCCACCCGTCGGAGCTCCACGAGATCGGCGCCAGCGCCGGTACCCGGCCTCCGGGGTAGGCGTCGACGAACGCCATGTAGTACCAGGCGCCGTTCTGGGTCTGCACCAGACCACCCTGGTGCGGCACCCCGCCGCCGGAGATCGGGCTCGGCATGTTCAGCAGCACCTGGCGCATCTCGTACGGCCCCCACGGGCTGGTCGAGCGCAGCACGTACTGGCCGTTGGCCGGGCGGGTCACCCAGATGTAGTAGTAGCCGCCCCGCTTGTAGAAGCGCGAGCCCTCCAGCGTGCCGACGCTCGACGGCGTGGTGAACACCTGCTGGTGGCGCACCTCGCTGAGGCCGTCGGAGGACAGTTGCGCGACGCTGAGGGTGCTGTTGCCGTAGGCGACGTACATGGTGTCGTTGTCGTCGACCAGCAGACCGGCGTCGTAGTAGCAGTTGTTGATCCGCGACCGCTTGGACCAGGCGCCGTCCACCGCCGAGGCCGTGTAGACGTAGGTGCGGTTGAACTCGGTGCAGCCGATCCAGTAGTAGGTGCTGTTGCTGGGCCGGTAGTTGAACGCCGAGGCCCAGATGCCCTTCACGTACGCCCGTCCGCCGTTCAGGTCGTAGGCGTTCGAGTCGAAGGCGAGGCTCGGCACCGAGTGACCCGCGTACTCCCAGTTCACCAGGTCGTAGGAGCGCAGGATCGGCGCTCCGGGCGAGTAGTGCATGGTCGAGGCCGAGTAGTAGTACGCGTCGCCGACCCGGATGATGTCACCGTCGGCGAAGTCCTGCCAGACCACGGGGTTGTTGTACTGGCCCGTCGGCCCGGTGGGCGTCGGCGTGGGAGTGGGGGTCGCGGTCGGAGTGGGCGTGGGGTTGGTGCCGCCGCCGAGTTTGACCAGTTGCCACTGCTGGTTGGTGCCGTTCCAGTCGCTGTACTGGACGACGTTGCCGCCGTCGGCGGTGGAGGCGCCCTGGACTTCGACGGCCTTGTTGCTGTTGCGGTTGATCAGGCGGATGTAGCCGCTGTCGGAGTCGGCGAGGCGGAACTGCTGGTTGGTGCCGTTGCCGTCGGTCCACTGGACGATGTTGGCGCCGTCGGCGGTCGAGAGGTTGTAGACGTCCAGGACCTTGCCCGAGAGGCGGGACTTCAGGCGGTAGTAGCCGCCGCCTGAGTCGACGAACTGCCACTGCTGGTTGTTGCCGTCGTTGCGCGTCCACTGGGTGATGCGCGCCCCGTCGGCGGTCGACGCGCCGTACACGTCCAGCGCCTTGCCGCTGTTGCGGTTGACCAGCACGTACCAGGCGGTGGTGTCGACGGTCGCCGCCGACGCCGTCGTCGTGCCGATCGCGAGCATGGAGCCGGCCAGGATGGCCGTGGCGAGAATGGCGAGCAGCGACCGCCAGCCGCGTCTCCATGTGAAGGCTCGTCGGACCTCACCAGTGGTGGCCAATGCTTCCTCCTTCGATGTCGGACCGGGCGGCCGGCTGGGGGTGGGCCGCTCCGTCACGCAAGGCCATCGGTCGCGCACGATGGGTCCTCAAAGTGGTGCTCGTACTTCCGTCTCCGCCTGGCTGAATTCCTGTTAGCGCTAACATTGGGTCTGTCATCGTACGTATGCTGTTTAGAGAGAGAATTCTCGCAAATGTGGCCAGCGAGGGTTTCCCTGCGATGTGAGCGCTAACATTCGTATGGCTTCGATCGGGGATGTTTCCGTTGTTCGGTGCTATTCACTGCCCACCCGGTTGCAGCGGTTCTCCGGCCGCGCGCCTGTGCTGAACCTGCGTGGGACGAAAAACCAGTGGTTCCAGAGGTTTCGTTCTCGTGTCCAGTAAGTTACGTGACATAGTGAGCGATCGTTTTGGTGAAGTCAATGGCGCCCGAGATCGGCCGGGCCGTCCCGCGGGCCGGCCCGCCGCGAGGGAAACCCGCCCCCGCCGAAGGGCCTCCACCACCCCGCACGGTCGCCACAGGCGGCGACGTGCCGGCCTCGGGGCCGCCACCCGTCCCGCGGTGAACCCTGACAGACCGGGTGGCTCCGCGACTCGCACGTGAACGTCGATGAAACTTACACGTCGCCGGCGCCACCTCTTCCGCGCTCGCCGGTGAACGCGGAAGAGGTGGCACTCGCACGACGCTCACCCGGCACCGCCGGGTGAGCGCGTTGCCCGGGCTACACCCGGGCGCAGACGGTGCCGTTGAGTGCGAACTGGCTCGGCGCCGTGTTGGTGCCGTTGAAGCTCGCCTGGAAGCCGAAACTGGTGTTCCCGCCGGCGGGGATGGTGGCGTTGTAGCTCGCGTTGCGCGCCGTGACCTGCGTGCCGGACTGCGTGATCGCGGCGTTCCACGCGTTGGTGACCTGCTGGTTGCCGGGCCAGGTCCAGGTCACCGTCCAGCCGTTGACGGCGGAGGCGCCGCTGTTGGTGACGGTGAGGTTGGCGGTGAACCCGTTGTTCCAGCCGTTGGTGGTGTAGGCGACCCGGCACGGAGCGTTGGTCGGGGTGACGCTGGGGGTCGGAGTGGGAGTCGGGGTCGGGGTGACCGTCGGGGTCGGCGTCGGGGTCGGAGTGACGGTCGGGGTCGGCGTGGGCGTGGGGGTGGGGGAGGGCGAGGTGCCGTTGAGGCCGAAGAACTGGATGGCGACGGCCGCCATGCCGCCCGCCGGGAGGCTGTGGCCCGCGCCCTGGATGGTGTACGCCTCGACCCGCACGCTGCCGGAGGAGTCGGCGTAGCGGCGCCGGCTCCAACCGGACTGCGGGGTGTCAGTGCTGGTCGGCGTCTGGCTCACGCCGTTGACGTTGGTCCACTGCTTGATCTCCTCCTCCAGCTCGGAGTAGGCGACGACGTTGTCGGCGGTGCCGTGCCACAGCTGCATGCGCGGCCACGGTCCCCGGTAGCTCGGGTTGGCGTTGCGCGCCAGGTCGCCCCACTGCTGGGCGGTCTTGCCGACGCACGGCGCCGAGTTGCCGCCGGGCTGGTAGGCGGCCTCGTTGGGGAAGCAGGTGAACGGCACGCCCATGAACGCCGCGCCCGCCTTGAACACCTCGGGGTACAGGGCCAGCATGGCGTTGGTCATCATGGCGCCCGAGGAGCTGCCGGTGGCGAACACCCGGTTCGGGTCGCCGTGGTACTGCTGCTCCACGTAGGTCACCATGGACATCAGCGACACGGGGTCGGTCTGCCCGCCGCGCACCTTCGAGGCCTCGGACCAGTTGTCGAAGCAGTTGGCCTTCTTCGACGCCGACGGGTAGATCACCACGAAGCCGTACCGGTCGGCGAGCGAGGCGAACTCGCTGGAGGAGTAGAACCCCGGTCCGGAGCCGCCGCACGGGTGCATGGCCAGCACGATGGCGGGGTTCGCCTGCGCGTTGTTCGGCACGTACAGGTGCATGCGCAGGTTGCCGGGGTTGGAGCCGAAGCCGGTCACCTCGGTCAGGGTGGCCGCGGCGGCCTGGTGGGGCAGCACCAGGGCGACGGCGGCGTAGAGCAGCGCCGCGCAGGCCATGCTCAGTATCGCGCTCAATCGTGTCATCCGCTCTCCTAATGTCGGTGTGCGGGCTTGGTCCCTGCTCGACGGCTCGAACCGGCGGCGCCGGTCTCACGGAGACATCGGGCTCGGCGGGTGGAAAATAGACGCGGCCCGGATCGGCGGTCAAGATGACGACGCGAGAACGCACACCACCAGCACCCCGGAGCGATGCCTTGGCCCTGCTTATCAAGTGGCTTGTTATAAAGTGCCTTGATATAGGACACGAAACTTACATCCGATGGACACGCGGTATGGTCGTTCGGTGACCGCCCGCCGTATCCCCGGGGCGTCCCGGTCGGCCGCATCCGTCCCCCGCCTGAGCTATCTGGTGTTCCGTCTGGAACGCCGCATTCGAGCGGGCCTGGACGAGGCGCTGGCCCGGCACGGCGTCACCACGACGGAGTACATGGCGCTCAGCGAACTGCGCATGCGCGAGGGGTTGTCGTCGGCGGAGCTGGCCCGCATCGCCTTCGTCACGCCGCAGGCGATGAACCTCGTCATCCGCGACCTGGAACAGCGCGAGGTGATCCGCCGCGACCCGCACCCGGACGGCGGCCGGGTGCTGTGCGCCCGCCTCACCCGCAAGGGCCTGTCCCTGCTCAGACGCTGCGACCGCTCGCTCGACGCCATCGAGGCGACCATGCTGGCCGACGTCGACGACACGACCCTGAAGACGCTCACGGACGGTCTCATGCGGTGCTCACACGCGTTGCGTCCGGACGCGGGGGTGTGAGCCCGGCGCCCGGACACTCGGCGAGCGGTGAGTGGGGTCGGCCGTCAGTCGTCCTCGGCGGCGGCATCGGGGCGGGCCGCGTCCTGAGCGCCCTTGCGCCTGCCGAGCAACAGCAGCACCGCCAGGATGACCACCAGGGCGATCGGGGCGCCCCACACCCACGCGGACACGCCCTGCTCCGATGCCGCGGGGGCCGAGCCGCCCGTGGCCGGGGCGTTCGCCGTGGACGGTCCCGGGGTCGCGGTGGCCGGGGGCGGCGCGGCGGCGCCGGTCGCGGTGGATCGGACGGTGAAGGGGATCTCCCCCTCCACCGGGTGGCCGTCGGAGGAGACGATGCGCCAGGCGATGACGTAGGCGCCCGAGGGCAGCGGAGCGGCGACCTTCTCCACGACCTTGGGGCCGTCGGCGCGCGGAGGTCCGGACTCGTAGCGTCGGCCGGCCGCGTCGTGCAGGATCACGACGGGGAAGCTGACGTGCGCGCTGAACTCCAGCTCGATCTGGTCCAGGCCGTCGACGACGGCGTTCTTGGCCGGGGAACTGCTCTTGAGGCTGTCGTGCGCCAGGGCCGGCGCGGCCGGCAGGACCAGCAGCACGACGGAGGCACAGAGCAGCAGCGTTCGGATGATGAGGGATCGCACGGGGACTCCCGGGTGAGGAAACGGGGCGTGGGGTCACGCGCCGGCGCGGTACGGGAGCGTGCCCCCGTCCCCGCCGGCGCGTGACCCGCTGCGGTCGGCGGCGCCGTCAGGCGCGTGAACGGCGCCGTGCGGCCACGGCGAGGCCGGCGCCGAGCAGGCCGATGACGATGCCGAGGATGCCGAGCACCCGGGCGGTGCCGTCCGGCCCGGCGGCCGGGGCGGAGGCGGCGGCCCCGGCGGGCGTCACCGAGGGCCCGGCCGGGGCGGCGGCCGACGGCGAGGAGCTCGCGGAGTGGCCGTCACCGGCCTGCTCGGCGGCGGCCACCAGCTTGAGCGCCGGCACGGGGTGCTCGGCCTCCGAGCCGTCCGCCTTCGGCATGTCCCCCCAGGTGACGACCTCGCCGCCGGAGTAGGTCTGGACGGTCGGGAACAGCAGCTCATCGACGTCCTTGGGCAGCGGCCCGACCGACACCTCGAACTCCTGGAACTGGCCCGGCTCGATCTTCCCGCCGGTCCAAGTGATCTTCAGGACGGACTCGGTGACCTTGTCGCCGTCGTCAGAGACCACCGGCTGGGGCAGCTTGCCCCGGGTCAGCTTGGCGTCCCAGCCGGGAACCGGGCGGACCGAGACGAACGGGAGCGGATGGTCGGTGGGGAACCGCACCTCCAGCTTGGTGGTCGACTCCTTGTCCCGCTCGTTGGGCACCCGGAAGGCGAGCTTGGTCCAGCCGCCCTTCTCGGCGGTGCCGGGGTTGATCGTGACGTGCGCCAGCGCGGGCAGCGCCAGGCCCACGGTGAGGGCGAGCGCGCCGGCGGTGACGGCGACCGCCCGCCGGTAGATGGCCGTGGAAGGCATGGGGATTCTCCGTTGTCTCGGTGAACGCGCAAGGGGGTCCGGAGATGCGCGAAGGGACGCGCCGCGGCGGATGCCGGCGCGCTGAGGACTCACAAGACGGGGAGAACCGGGGGACCTCGCCGCACGACCACGTGCCGCAGGACGCGCTCGCGCGGGGAACACAGGACGGCCGGGGGCCGGCGGAAGCGCACGGCGGGCGCCCCGGGCGACGCCTCGCGCCGCAGCAGAAGCAGCAGCGCCGCCAGGCGGCGCACCGCGTAGGCGCCGAGGGCGCGCAGCAGCGACCACAGCGCCGTCTCACCACGCGACAGCCACCATCCGGTGACCAGCGCCGCGGTCGTGTGGGCGACGATCATGCCCACGCCGACGCCCAGACCGGGGTCATGCGGCAGGGCGTCCAGGTGGTGGGGGTGGAGCGGGACGGGCGCGGCGTCGGCCGGGCCGAGCGCCTGGTGCAGGAACGCCTGGGCGGCCAGCAGCAGCCCGGTCACGGCCGCCGGCGAGCGTTCCCGGCCGGCCAGCGCCGCGGTGACCGCCATGACGACCAGCCCGCCCGGCAGCAACGCCCGCGGCTCGGGGGCCGAACCACCCGCGAACCAGTGCGCCACCGAGGCAAGCGTCAGGCACACGACGGCGAAGGCCGCCGCCCGCGCGAGTCTCAACGGCACGTTGGCGTGCATGACGCCATGCATCGTCCCACAGTCGCGGTCACCGCACATGTCGCAGATTGCCGTGACTCGCGTCCTATGACGTCAGGCGGCTCCTATGACGTCAGGCGGCTCCTATGACGTCAGGCGGCTCCTATGACGTCAGGCGGCGAACAGCAGCAGCAGGCCGGTCACCGTGTAGGCCACCATCAGGACCAGGAGCGGGATCTGCCCCTTGACGGCGGTGCGGCGCGGGAACAGGGTCAGCGCGCGGTCGTGGGCGAGCACGGTGCCCATGACGTGGCCGAGGACGATCACCGTGACCTGGAGCATGGCGATCGCCGCAGGGCTCGTGCCGGCCGCGCTGACCTTCCACCCGGCCGTGCCGAGCCAGTCGGCCCCGGTGACCAGCGGGTCGGAGAGCAGCGAGATGGTCCGCTGGCCTTCGAGCAGCAGCAGCGTGAAGTAGTGGGCGACCAGGTAACCGACGGCGATCGGCACGATGGAGTGGGCCAGTTCGCCCGCAGTGGTCCCGGGCGCCGCACCGCCCCAGCGCCCGGCCAGCGCGGTGGCCCCGAGGTAGGCCGCCAGCACCAGGCCGATGACGACGATCAGGCCGGCGGTGCCCGGCACCGGCGCGGGCAGCGGGCTCTCCTGCACGAACCGCACCCAGAACGGCGCGTTGGAGAGGCTGTCGTACATGGTGGACCCGAGCAACAGCACCACCAGGGTCGTCAGGCCCGGCGCCGGCTCCAGCCCGGCCATCCCGTGCAGCGGGTTGCGCCAGGTGAGCGTGCCATCGGGATTCCGGCCGACGGGGGCAAGGCGGCCGATGAGGCCGCTGTAGGCCTCGAACGCGTCGCCCTTGTCGAACCAGCCGGAACCGAAGACCGCCGCCCCCGCGAGCATGGCGACGCAGTACACGGCCAGCCAGGCGCCGATGACCGGCAAGGTGGCCCGCTCGGGGGCGACCAGCTCCAGCCAGGTGAAGGCGAGCAGACCGGCGGCGGCGGGCCAGTACCCGAGCCGGTCCGGAAGCGGCCGCACGCCGCGGCGCGGGTCGCGCCCGAGCGCGGAGCACGCCAGCAGATGCAGCGTCCGCAGGGGATTCAGCGTCCGCCAAATCGGCCCGAACAGCAGAGACAGCGGGATGAGACCCACCCAGAACAGGACGTAGAACACCCCCGCCGTCGGGTTGGCCGAGCGGTCGGGACCGAACAGCAGGCCCAGGCAGAAGTACGCCGCCGCGAGAAGCCCGGCCACCCGCCAGGACCACCGCCATGCCGGCAGGCTCACCAGGCTCCGCACGCCCGCGGACACCGGACGGGCGTACCGGAGCGCGCCGGCGAGCCGCGGCTCGGTCCACAGCGCGCCGAGCGCGGCGAACGACACCAGCAACGCCAGGACGGCGCCGGCCATCGCGGCCGGGAAGGGGATCGGCAGGTCCTGACGGCCTCCGATGCCATGGGCCAGCGGGAGCACCCGGGGACTCCTAACGCACCAGAAGCTGGAAGAGCTGCAGTTCCTGCCCGTGGGTCTCCACCTCGAACAGGCCGCTCTGGTCGGCCACGAACTCGATCGTCGCCGGGCTGCCCGGCTTGAGCTCGGCCGCCTTGTCGTAGCCGTGCACGTGGGCCTGGTCGGCCACGTCGCTGGTGACGGTGATCCGCACCGCCTGGCCCTTGGCCACGTCGATCCGCGACGGAGGGGGCGTCACGGTCCGCTTGCTGATGGCCACCGCGATCTGCTTGACGGTCGTCGGGGCGGGGGCCTGTGCCCCGCCGCACGCCGTCAGGAACAGCAGCGCCGCCACGAGCAGGGCGGCGAAGGGAAAGGGGCGGATGCGGGCAGGGAGAGGTCTCACGTCGTACTCCTGGTGCGGAACGGGCGTCATCCGGGTCAGCGGCGCCGGGCACGTGGCGCGGCGGCGGAACGGCCGGGACCGGCACGTTCCCCCGGACCGGCGGGACGGCGCGGACCGGCCCCCTTACCCGGACCGGCGGGCTTGCCCGGCGCCGACCGGCCGTCCGGCCGGGGCCGCGCGGCCCGCGCCACCATGACGGCCACTCCCACGACGAGCAGGGCGGGCAGCAGCCACACCAGCACGTCCACGCCGCTGGACGCGGACGGCTCCGCCGCGGCGCCCGGCGGGGTGCCGGCGCCCGGCGTGGTGGCGGCGACCGGCTCCTGCGACGTGGGGCCGTTGTCACAGCCGGTCTCGGGCATGGTCCTCGGCGTGCAGCCGCCCGACGGTGTGCCGGCCGATGGTGTGCCGGCCGGCGTCTGGCCCGGCCTCGGGCCGACGGCCGTGTCCTGCACGCCGGCGGCGGCCAGCAGGGCGGCGCTGGGCGTGTCGACGGGGGGCTCCCAGCCCTTGGGCGGCGTGGTGCGCCTGCCCGTGTAGGTGAACCGGACCTCTCCCCGCACCTGGTCTCCGTCCGAGGCGACGGTCCAGTAGTGCGCGATGTAGACGCCCTTGCCCGGCCAGTGCGCCACGGGTATGCGCGCCTGGTACCCGTCGTGGTACAGGTGCGGCTCCCAGGAGCCGTTGACCAGGAAGAACTCTCTGATCGGCTCGTCGAGCCGCCGCGGCTCGCCGTGCGACCAGTGCCGGTCGACCCGTGCGCCGTCCGGGGCGGTGACGGTGAAGTACGCGTACGACAGCGGCTTCTCGGTGAAGTACAGCGAGACCGCGTCCAGCGGCTCGGTGACCGTGGCGTCCTTGGCCGGCACCGACAGGGCGAGCTGCCCATGGGCCTCGGCCGGCGCCGCCGGGACGACGAGCGCGAGAGACGCGATGACGGTCAGCAGCAGTATCCGCAGGGAGAGACCCTGGCCATGTCCAAGCGCGGACGAGCGCAACGAGACCCTTTCCGGAACACGGGCGCCGACCACGTCGATGACGATCGATGAGTACCCGTCGAGGGCGCGGGTGCCGCCCGATTCCGCCCAACGGATATTGCGCCCACATTGTCGCCATGAACCGAAGGGAGCGTCAACCCTCCCGCCCGCGCCCCGGCGCACCGGCACCGCTTCGCCTTCTCCACGGCGGACACGGCGCGCCGGGGACAGGCCGCCAACGCTAGTGCTCCCGGTTCGCCGTCCAGGGCCGGAGCTTGTCGGGGTTGCGTACCGCCCAGATGTGCTGGATCCGGTCGCCGGCGACGTCGAACGCCGCCACCGTCACGGTGACGCCGTCCCGCTGGGCGACCAGGCCGGGCCGGCCGTTGACCGTACGCTCCAGGATCGTCAGTTCGGGGATCACGGCGGCGATCTCCAGGAACAGGCGCGCGATGCGCTCGCCGCCTTCGACCGGGCGCGGTACGGCGCTGACCACGCCGCCGCCGTCGGCGGTCACCCTGGCGCCGGGGTCGAGGAGCCTGACCAGGGCTTCGATGTCCTTGGCCTCCCAGGCCCGCTTGAAGTCCCTGACGATGCCGGCCTGCCTGGCCGCCGGAGTCGCGGCGGCCTGGGTCCCGCGGATGCGACGCCGGGCCGAGGAGGCCAACTGGCGGCACGCCGCCGGCGTACGGCCGACGATCTCCCCCACTTCGGCGAAGGAGTAGCGGAAGACGTCGTGCAGGATGAACGCGACGCGCTCGGCCGGCGTCATCGACTCCAGCACGACCAGGAACGCCATGTTGACCGACTCGTCGAGGGTGACCCGGTCGGCCGGGTCCGCCGTGGCGCCGCCCGGCCGCCCGGCGATCCACTCCTTGGGGTCGGGCAGCGGCTCGGGGATCCATTCGCCCACATAGCTCTCCCGCCGGGCCCGTGCCGAGCCGAGCACGTCCAGGCAGATGCGACCGGCGACCTTCGTCAGCCAGGCGCCGGGCGACTCGATGGCCTCCTGCCGCTGCGGGGACATGGCGTACCAGCGCGCGTAGGTCTCCTGGACGACGTCCTCGGCCTCGGCCAGGGAGCCGAGGAGCCGATAGGCGAGATTGATCAGCCGGCGCCGCTCGCCCATGATCGCGGCCAGGCCCGGATCGGCCCGGTCGTCCTGCGGCCCTGATCGGGTGGTCATGGCGTTGCCCTCCTTTCCCTTCGTCGCATCCGCGTCCGCGCCCACACCGGACCGACGAGGTGACCCCCCGGAATGTGAGGTCGACGTCTCACCTCGCGTGGCCGTGTCGCCGGGCCACTGTGACACCATCCGGCCTGGAGCTCGGCACACGCCCCTCTCGTAGGACATCGCTCGGGGCCGGCCGGCCGAGCCCGCGGAGGACCTCCTGGACCGGCTCTCCCGCCGGACCGCGTGCCTGACATCCTGAAGCGGCCCGGTGGCGGTGCGAGATGGAGGGGCCGGCATGCCGCAATGGTTGCAAGCAGGGTTGTGGGGGCTCGTCGCGGGAGGCGCGCTGGTCGCCGGGGCGGGGGTCGCCTGGCTGGTGCGGGTGCCGGCCAGGCTGATCGCCGCGATCATGGCTTTCGGCGCCGGGGTGCTGATCTCCGCGCTGTCGTTCGACCTGGTCGACGAGGCGGAGCGTTCCGGCGGCCTGGCCGCGGCCGCGACGGGTTTCCTGGCCGGGGCGGTCCTGTACGTCGCGGCCAACGCCTGGCTGGCCCGCCACGGCGCCCGGCACCGCAAACGTTCCGGGCACCAGCAGGTCGACGAGGGGCAGGCGCAGGGAAGCGGGGCGGCCATCGCGATCGGGGCCCTGCTCGACGGCGTCCCCGAATCGGTGGTGCTCGGCCTGTCACTGCTGAACGGCGGCGGCGTCGGGGTCGCCGTTCTGGCGGCGGTGTTCATCTCCAACGTGCCCGAGGGGCTGTCCAGCGCCTCGGGCATGAAGAACGCCGGCCGCGACGCGCGCTATGTCTTCGGAGTCTGGGGCGGCATCGCGCTGGCCAGCGCCGTCGCCGCCTCGGTCGGCAACCTCACCCTGCGGACCGCCTCCCCGGCCGCCATCGCGATCATCACCGCCGTCGCCGCCGGAGCCATCCTCGCGATGATCGCCGACACCATGATCCCTGAGGCGTTCGAACGCGCACACGTCCTCACCGGCCTCATCACGACGATCGGCTTCCTCACCGCCTTCACCATCGAACGCCTCGGCCACTAGCGCAGGCCCCCGGCGATCTCGGACGGCGCCGTGCGGGGCGGGTCTTCGGGCGTTGTCACAGGTAGAGGGGGGGAGATGGAGGCCTGGTCGTCCTGGAGGAAGGTGAGGTCGCAGACCAGGGCGATGACGCCGTCGACGGTCTCGGCCGACGCGGCGAGGCGGGCGGCCTGGGAGCGCAGGAGCGTCTGGCCGGTCAGCGTGACGACTCCCGCCTCGACGGCCACCTCCAGTCCTTCGCCGGTGATCTCGTGAACCTCGATCAGCCGCCGGACCTCGCGCTCGATGTCGGCCGACGGACGGGTGTAGACCTTGATCAGGTCCTTCTGGTGGACGGTCCCCGCGACGCGGCCGCTGAGCACGTTGATCACCGGTAGCTGCTTGATGTGCGCGGCGTGCATGAGCCGGGCCGCCTCGCGGATCGAGGTGTCCTCGGTCACCGTTATGGCCGGGCTCGTCATGAGCTTCTGGGCCGTGGTGCCGGCGGCCTTGCGGTTCTCGCCGCGCCGTCTGCGGCTCTCGAACAGAGCGCCGGGGGCGGAACGAGGCCGGATCTCCTTCAGCAGCACGTCGTCGGTCGTGACGACTCCGACGGGACGCCGGTCGGGGTCGACCACCGTGACGGCGCCGACGTCGAACCGCCGCATCGTGGCGACCAGCTCGGCGAACGACGCGTCCAGCGGCACGGTGATGGCCACCTTTCCCATCACGTCTCTGACTTTCACCGTCATGACGAGCCTCCTTTTCTCCCTCCTCACGATGCCCGAAGGCGATCGCACCGGGCAGCGGTGAAAGTCCCTTGCTTCAGGGACTTTCGCTCGGTCGAGAAGGCCGGTCGTCTCCGGGAGTGGCGCCCTACCGTCACAGGCTCACCGGGGTTACTGTCCAAGACATGATTCGGGTGTTCCTGGTCGACGACCATGAGGTGGTGCGCCGCGGCGTCGCGGCGCTGCTGGATGCCGAGGATGACATAGAGATCGTCGGCGAGGCCGGCACGGCCGAGTCGGCGGTGGCGCGCATCCCGGCGCTCAAGCCCGATGTGGCGGTGCTCGACGTGCGCCTTCCCGACGGCAGCGGGGTCGACGTCTGCAGGGAGGTGCGCTCCAGGGTGCCCGAGCTGGCCTGTCTGATGCTCACCTCCTACGCCGATGAGGAGGCGCTGTTCAACGCGGTCATGGCCGGCGCCGCGGGCTACGTCCTCAAGCAGATCCACGGCTCGGACCTGGTGGGGGCGGTGCGCACGGTGGCGGCGGGCCAGTCTCTGCTCGATCCGAGGACCACCGCCACCATGTTGCAGCGGCTGCGCGAGCAGGCCGGCCGCAAGGACCCGCTGGCCGCCCTCACCGACCAGGAGCGGCACATCCTGGAGCTGATCGGCGAGGGGATGACCAACCGCCAGATCGGCGAACGGATGTACCTGGCGGAGAAGACCGTCAAGAACTACGTGTCCAACCTGCTGAGCAAGCTCAACATGCAGCGCCGTACCCAGGTGGCGGCCCTGGCGGCCCGGCTGAAGGCCGACCAGGGGGAGGGCGGCGACCGGACCGGAGGCTGACGCCCGATCCGGCCGGAGGCGCCGGCAGGGATCCCGCCCGGTGGGTGGCCACGCCCGCCGGGCGTCCGCTGTGACCGCACGCGTCGGCGCCCGCTCCTCGTGGCGAGGAGCGGGCGCCGGGGCGGTCATGGAGGACTACTTGAGGACGGGGTGGCGCCGCACGATCGCGGTGCCGCTCCACCAGCGGCCGATGCCGAGGGTGTCGCCGGCGCCTGCCAGGGCGAGGCCGGCCAGCACGATGGCGTAGATGATGTGCTCGTCCACGAACGGGTTGGTGGTGAGGGGCAGTTCGGCCGCCCACATGAACACCAGCAGGAGGCCGCCGGTGGCCGCGGCGATCCTCATGCCCGCGCCCAGGATCAGGGCGGCGCCGATGCCGGCCAGTCCGGCCATGAACAGCCAGTCGACCCAGGCCTGGCCGGCGAGGCCGCTGAAGAATCCGCCGAAGGTGTGCTCGGTGGTGCCCTTGAGGAAGCCGGTGGTCGGGCTGCCGCCGTTGATCCACGCCCGGGCGGAGGGGGTGGCGAAGCCCCAGCCGAACAGCTTGTCCAGGAAGGCCCACAGGAAGACCCAGCCGATCGCGATGCGGGCGAGGGCGAAGACGTAGTCGGCCGGACGGGTCTCGTCGTGCGGCAGGCCGGCGTTCACCGCGGGGGTGCGGGGCGCGGCGTCACCTTCGTGGCGCCCTTGGGTGAGTGACATGGCTGGCCCTTTCATCGCGGGGCTGACGTGGTGTTCGCACTAATCACACCTTTTCCAGGTCTTTGCCAGCAGTGCCATACGGATCGCGTCGACCGGCCGGTAGGCCCGGCGCCTCCGGGACCTTCGGCCCTGCCGTCCATCCGGCGTCCAGCGGGAGCCTCGGAGTCGACGAAGGAGGCACGCCATGCCTGTCCCCACTGAGACCGACCTCGGTGTCCGCTGGCTGCTCGCCGCGGCCGGTCAGGCGCCCTCGATCCACAACACCCAACCGTGGCGCTTCCGCATCTCACCGAACGCCGTGGAGCTGCTCGCCGATCCGGACCGCCGGCTCAGAACGACCGACCCGCGTGGCCGGTCGCTGCACGTCAGCTGCGGTGCCGCGCTGTTCAACCTGCGCCTGGCCGTCCGCGTGGCCGGATACCGGCCGCTGTCGTGGCCGCTGCCCGACCCGCAGACCGACCCGCGGCTGCTCGCGGTCGTCCACATGCCCTACGCCGGCCCGCCCACCCCGCTGGAGCAGGAGCTGTACGCCAACATCGGCAAGCGACGCACCAACCGTGAACCGTTCGACGACAGGCGGGTGCCTTCGTGGGTGCTGGCGGACCTGCGTATCGCGGCGTCCAGAGAGGGCGCCAACCTGGTGCTGCTCGGCGGGCGCGGCTCGGCGGACCTGCTGGACTATGTCGCCATGGCCGAGGGGGAGCTGGCCGGGGACCACGACTACCTCGCCGAACTGCGGGCGTGGACGATGAGGGGAAGGCACCGCGACGGCCTGCCCGGTTACGTGCTGGGCCCGCGCCCCGCCGGGGACTCGGCGGCGGTCCGCGACTTCGGCACGCATCCGGCCCGGCCCGACGCGCGTTTCGAGCGTCACCCGCAGATCGCGGTGCTCACCACCTCCGGCGACCGTCCCGTCGACTGGCTCCGGGCCGGGCAGGCGCTGCAGAGGGTGCTGTTGCTGGCGAGCGCGCACGGTGTGTCGGCTTCGTTCCTCAACCAGCCGCTGGACCTGCGGGACATGCGCCACCGCGTCGATCCGCACCACCGCCGCGGCCACCCGCAGATGATCATCAGGTTCGGGTACGGCCCGAACGTGCCTCGCGCTCCGCGCCGCCCGCCCGTCGAACTGCGCACCGGTCGAGGCCTAAGACCCTGGCCGTGAGGACTTCCGGCTCGTCGATGTGGTGGACGAGATCGGTTACGACGAGGAGTACGGCCCCAAGTGGTCCGGCTCGTAGTGGGTCAGGAGAACCGACGCCCGCCGAGCGGACGGAAAGGACAGAAGATGTTCGAAAAGATCGTAGTGGGCACCGATGGTTCGCCCTCGGCGGTGGCGGCGCTCGACTGGGCCGCGGACGAGGCCGCCCGTAAGGGCGTTCCGCTGCACATCGTCTCGGTGGTGGAGAACTGGCCCTACGGCATCGCGAGGTACCCGGCTCCGCCCGACGTCGGCGACAGCCTGGTCCGCGGCGCCGCGCGCGTGCTCGGCGAGGCCGAGGCCCGCGCCCGGCGGCGCCGCCCGGAGATCGAGGTCACGGTCGCGGTCGTCGAGGGCGTCCCCGCCACGGTCCTGTGCGAGCAGGCGAAGGACGCCGCTGAGGTGGTGGTCGGCAGCAGAGGGCTCGGCGGGTTCGCCGGAGCCGTGGTCGGCTCGGTCAGCGCGCACGTCGCCGGCCACGCCCACGGTCCCGTGGTGGTCGTGCGCCCGGACGCCGAGGCCCGGGACGGCGGCGAGGTCGTGGTCGGCGTCGACGACTCCCCGGAATGCGGCCCCGCCCTGGTCTACGCCTTCGAACAGGCCTCGCTGCGCGGCGCCGCCCTGCGTGCCGTGCACGCCTGGCGCCTGCCCGTGCACGCCTACGCCCCCGAGATCGCCTACGACATGGACGAGATCCGCCGGGCTCAGCACCAGGTCGTCTCCGACAAGCTGGCCGAGCTGAGCGGCGGGTATCCCGGCGTCACGGTGATCGAGGACGTGCCGTGCGCACACCCCGTCGACGCGCTCGCCCAGGCCTCGGAGAAGGCCGATCTGGTCGTCGTCGGCTCCCACGGCCGCAGCGGCGTGGGCGCTCTCCTGCTCGGCTCGGTGAGCCGTGCGCTTCTGCACCACGCCTGCTGCCCCGTGGCCGTCGTCCGTCCATGAGTGAAGTCCCCGCGCCGCGGCGCCTCCTCCAGGGGTCTGGAGGAGGCGCCGTGTCGTCGTGCCCGGTTCCTCACGCGGGCGCCCCGAGCGCCGCGCGGCCGGCCTCCAGCCGTGCCACGGGGACCCGGTAGGGCGAGCAGGAGACGTAGTCCAGTCCGGCCCGGTGGAAGAACCGCACCGACGCCGGGTCGCCGCCGTGCTCACCGCAGACGCCGATCCGAAGGTCGGGCCGGGCGTCCCGGCCTTCCTCGACGGCCATCTCGACCAGCCGGCCGACGCCGCGGCCGTCGATGGTCTCGAAGGGGGACTCGTCGAAGACGCCGAGGCGCGCGTACGCGGGGAAGATCGACGCCTCCACGTCGTCGCGGGAGAAGCCCCAGGTCATCTGGGTCAGGTCGTTGGTGCCGAAGGAGAAGAACTCGGCCTGCCGGGCGATGTCCCCGGCGGTCAGCGCGGCGCGCGGCACCTCGATCATGGTCCCGATCGGGATGACGGGGACGCCGTCGATCCCGGCCAGGACCCGCTCGGCCTCGGCGCGCACCATCGCCAGTTCCCGGACGTCGCCGACCAGGGGCACCATGATCTCGGGCAGCGGGTCGCCGCCCGCCGCGGCCCGTTCGGCGGCGGCCTCGCCGATCGCCTGCACCTGCATGGCGAACAGGCCAGGCACCAGCAGTCCGAGCCGGACGCCGCGCAGGCCGAGCATCGGGTTGCTCTCGTGCATCCGCCGGACCGCGGCCAGCATGGCCCGGTCGCGCTCGAGCAGCGGATCGCCTGGCGCGGCGGCGGTGCTCGCGACCAGCTCCTCCAGCGACGGCAGGAACTCGTGCAGCGGCGGGTCGAGCAGCCGGATCGTCACCGGCCGGCCGTCCATCGCCTCCAGAATGCGGATGAAGTCCGCGCGCTGGAGAGGGAGCAGCGCGTCCAGGGCCGCGCGCACCTCGCACTCCCTTTCCGCGAGGATCAGGCGCTCCACCAGCGCGCGCCGCGGGCCGAGGAACATGTGCTCGGTCCGGCACAACCCGATCCCCGTGGCGCCGAACCGGCGCGCGCGGACCGCGTCCTCGGGGGTGTCGGCGTTGGCGTGGACACCCAGCCGGCGCACCGCGTCGGCGTGGCGGACCAGCCGGTGCACCGCCGAGACCAGCGGTCCCGACCCGGCGTCCAGCTCGCCCTCGAAGTAGCGCACCACGGGCGAGGGGGCCACGGGCAGCTCGCCGAGGTAGATTCTGCCGGTCGTGCCGTCCACGGAGATGGCGTCGCCTTCGCGCACGACCACGTCCCCGGCGCGGAACATCCGGCGCCCGGTGTCGACCTCGATGCCCTCCGCGCCGCACACGCAGGTGCGGCCCATGCCGCGGGCGACGACGGCCGCGTGCGAGGTCTTGCCGCCCCTGCTGGTCAGGATGCCCGTGGCGGCCAGCATGCCGGGCAGGTCGTCGGGGTTGGTCTCCCGGCGGACCAGGATGACCGGGCCGTGCGCCTCGGCGGCCCGGCGGGAGTCGAAGACCGCCTGCCCGCAGGCGGCGCCCGGCGAGGCGGGGACCCCGGTGGCGATCGGCTCTGGCGAGCCCGAAAGGTCGAAGCGGGGGAACATGAGCCGCGCGAGCCGGGCGCCGTCCACCCGGCGCAGCGCCTCGTCCAGGTCGATGACGCCCTCGTCGACCAGTTGCGCGGCGATGATGAACGCGGCGGCGGCCGTGCGCTTGCCGACGCGGGTCTGCAGGAGCCAGAGCTTGCCGTCCTCGATGGTGAACTCGATGTCGCACAGGTCGCGGTAGCGCCGCTCCAGCACCGCCATCGCGGCCATCAGCTCGTCGAAGCAGCGCCGGTCCAGCGCGGCCAGTTCCTGGAGCGGGAGGGTGTCGCGGATGCCGGCCACGACGTCCTCGCCCTGGGCGTTGGGCAGATAGTCGCCGTAGACGCCGCGGGCGCCGGTCGCCGGGTCGCGGGTGAAGGCCACCCCGGTGCCCGAGTCCGGTCCGCGGTTGCCGTACACCATGGCCATGATGGTCACGGCGGTGCCGAGGTCGTCGGGGATGTGCTCGGCGCGGCGGTAGATCCGCGCGCGTTCGGTGTTCCACGACCGGAACACCGCCAGGACGGCGCCCCGTAGCTGTTCGTGCGGGTCCTGGGGGAACGGCCCGCCGGTGTGCGCGTGGAAGATCTTCTTGTACTCCTCCGCCAGGTCGCGCAGGTCGCGTGCGGTGAGGTCGGGATCGCGGCTCACTCCGGCGGCACGGCGATGGGCCTCCAGCGCCCGCTCGAACTCCTCGGCGGGCACGCCCGCGACGGTCGAGCCGTACATGGAGATCAGCCGCCGGTAGCAGTCCCAGGCGAAGCGCTCGTTCCCCGACGCGGCGGCCAGGCCGGCGACGCCTGCGTCGGTCAGGCCGATGTCGAGGATCGTCTCCATCATGCCCGGCATGGAGAACCTGCCCCCCGAGCGGACCGAGACCAGCAGCGGATCCGCGGGATCGCCCAGCCGGCGCCCCATCACCGCCTCGACCCGCCTCAGGTGGGCGGCGACGTCGTCCATGAGTCCTTCGGGCACCTCGCCTCGCGCGAGGTAGGCGCGGCACGCTTCGGTGGTGATGACGAAGCCCGGCGGGACCGGGAGCCCGAGCCGGGTCATCTCGGCGAGGTTCGCGCCCTTGCCGCCGAGAAGCTCCTTCATCTCCTTGCCGCCGTCCGCGAAGTCGTACACATAGGTGCGCATCGCGTCTCGCCTCCGTTCGGATCCGGGTCGTTGGTGCCGCCGGTCAGACGCTGGTCACGCCGTGCGCGCGGAACTGCGCGTGGACGCGGTCGAGCAGCTCCTGGCCGGGCGGCGGGGTGTCGGCCAGGGGGAACGTCCGGCCCAGCCGCTGGTACTTCTCCGCCGCCATGCGATGGAAGGGCAGCACGTCGACGTGCTCGACGTTCCCGAGGCCGGCGACGAAACGGGCCAGCCGGTCGACGTCACCCGGGTCGTCGGTGAGACCGGGGACCAGCACGTAACGGATCCACGTGGGCCGGCCGAGGTCGGCCAGGCGGCGGGCGAAACGCAGAGTCGGCTCCAGGGAACCGCCGGTCAGGCGCCGGTAGCCCGCCGGGTCCGTGGACTTGATGTCGAGCAGGACCAGGTCGGTGTCGGCGAGCATCGCGTCGGTCGCGCGGTCGCCCAGCAGGCCGGAGGTGTCGAGCGCGGTGTGCAGGCCGAGGTTGCGGCAGCGGCGCAGCACGTCCGCGGTGAAGCGAGGCTGCAGCAGCGGTTCGCCGCCGCTGACGGTGACGCCGCCGCCCGCCACGGTGATGAACCGGCGATACCTGCCGACCTCCGCCATGACCTCCTCGACGGTCACCCGGCGGCCGTCGCGCATCCGCCACGTCTCGGGGTTCTGGCAGTACAGGCAGCGCAGCGGGCAGCCGCACGTGAACACCACGAACCGCGTCCCGGGGCCGTCGACGCCGACCGAGATGTCCCACGAACTGATGACACCGGTGCCCGGCGCCCCGGGCGGCGAGCGCAGTTCGCCCGCCGCCTCTCCCAGCACCGTCTCCCGGGCGTTCACCCCGACCATTACAGGGACCCGTGGAAGGTGCGGTCCACGACGTCCTGCTGCTGCTCGCGCGTCAGGCGGACGAAGTTCACCGCGTACCCCGACACGCGGATGGTGAGTTGCGGGTAGCGGTCCGGGTGCTCCATCGCGTCCAGCAGCACGGCCCTGGTCAGCACGTTGACGTTCATGTGGAAGCCGCCGGCGTCGGCGTAGCCGTCCAGGACGCCGACCAGGTTCACCACCCGCTCCTCCGGGGTGCGGCCCAGTCCTTCGGGCGTGACCGTGTTGGTGAGCGAGATGCCGTCCTTGGCCTGGTCGTAGGGCAGCTTGGCCACCGACAGGGCGGCGGCGACCATGCCGTGCCGGTCGCGGCCGTTCATCGGGTTGGCCCCCGGCGCGAACGGCGCGCCGGAGCGGCGCCCGTCGGGGGTGTTCCCGGTGTGCTTGCCGTACACGACATTGGAGGTGATCGTCAGCACCGACTGGGTGTGCTCGGCGTCGCGGTAGGCGGGGTGGCGGCGGACCTTGGCCATGAACGAGCGGACCAGGCCGGCCGCGATGCGGTCCACCCGGTCGTCGTTGTTGCCGAAGGCCGGGTAGTCGCCCTCGACCTCGTAGTCGACCGCCAGCCCCGTCCGGTCGCGGATCACCCTGACCCGCGCGTACTTGATCGCCGACAGGCTGTCGGCGGCCACCGACAGCCCGGCGATGCCGCAGGCCAGAGTGCGCGCCACCGGGTAGTCGTGCAGCGCCATCTCGATGCGCTCGTAGGCGTACTTGTCGTGCATGTAGTGGATGACGTTGAGGGCGTTCACGTACGTGGCGGCCAGCCAGTCCATCATCCGGTCGAACGCGGCGGCGACCTGGTCGTGGTCCAGGTACTCGCCCTCCAGAGGCGGGACGGCCGGGCCGATCTGCTCGCCGGTCATCTCGTCGCGGCCGCCGTTGATCGCGTACAGCAGGGTCTTGGCCAGGTTGACCCGGGCGCCGAAGAACTGCATCTGCCTGCCGACCGGCGCGGCCGACACGCAGCAGGCGATGGCGGTGTCGTCGCCGAAGCACGGTCGCATCAGGTCGTCGCTCTCGTACTGGATCGAACTGGTCTCGATCGACAGCCGCGCGCAGAACCGCTTGAACGGCTCG
Organism: Sphaerisporangium sp. NPDC005289; assembly: GCF_040607455.1. NCBI lineage: Bacteria > Bacillati > Actinomycetota > Actinomycetes > Streptosporangiales > Streptosporangiaceae > Sphaerisporangium > Sphaerisporangium sp. NPDC005289. Next base: position 217,312 of record NZ_JBEXGS010000009.1, on the reverse strand, counting down.
GGCAGCCGCGGTGACCAGAACACCGTCAGGTTGGGCTCCGGGGCGGGCCCGAGGTTGCGCAGGGTCTGCAAGTAGCGGAAGCTCGTACGGGTCACCAGTGTCCGGCCGTCCTCGCCCATGCCGCCGATCGACTCGGTCACCCAGGTGGGGTCGCCGGAGAAGAGCTCGTCGTACTCGGGGGTGCGCAGGAACCGGACGACGCGCAGCTTGATCACGAAGTCGTCGATCAGCTCCTGGGCGCGCTCCTCGGTGATGGCGCCCTCGGCCAGGTCGCGCTGCAGGTAGACGTCCAGGAAGGTCGCGGTACGGCCCAGCGACATGGCGGCGCCGTTCTGCTCCTTCACCGCGGCCAGGTAGGCCAGGTACAGCCACTGGACCGCCTCGTGGGCGGTGGCGGCGGGCCGGGAGACGTCGCACCCGTACGAGGCGGCCATCTCCCGCAGCTCCGCCAGGGCGCGCACCTGCTCCGAGAGCTCCTCGCGGTCGCGGATCACCGCGTCGGTGGAGAAGGCGTCGTCGAGGCCGCGCAGCTCGGCCTTCTTGGCCTCGACCAGCCGGTCGACGCCGTACAGCGCGACGCGGCGGTAGTCGCCGATGATCCGGCCCCTGCCGTAGGAGTCGGGCAGGCCGGTGATGACCCCCGAACGGCGCGCGGCGCGGATGTCGGGGGTGTAGGCGTCGAAGACGCCGTCGTTGTGGGTCTTGCGGTACTTGGTGAAGATCTCCCGCACGCGCGGGTCGAGGGTGTGGCCGTACGCGGCCAGGCCGTTCTCCACCATCCGCAGGCCGCCGGCGGGCATGATCGCCCGCTTGAGCGGTGCGTCGGTCTGAAGCCCCACGATCAGCTCGTCGGCCTGGTCGATGTACCCGGGCCGGTGAGCCGTGATCGAGGAGGGCGTCGAGGCGTCGACGTCGTAGACGCCGCGCCGCCGCTCCTCGGGGAGCATGCCGGCGATCTCGCGCCATACGGCCAGCGTGCGAGCGGTGGCGGAGGCCAGGAACGACTCGTCGCCGTGGTAGGGCGTGTAGTTGTCCTGGATGAAGGCGCGGACGTCGATGGCCGTGCGCCAGGCCGTTCCGTGGAAACCGCGCCAGGCTTCGAGCCCGGCCGCCTGCCGCCGTCCCGCTGTGACCGTCATCGCGAACCTCCCGGTGTCAGGGTCTCGCTCCCACTTTCGTCCGGTCCCCCCGCCGGCTCATCGAACGGAGGTCCTTGATCGGCGGGCCGAAAGTCCTCCGGCCGCGGCTTCCCGCGGGGCCGCCGGGCGTTCTCAGGCATGGCGGCGTCAGCCCAGCCGGGCGGACACGCTCTTGGCCCACGCCGCGATCCGCTCCCGGTCGCGGTAGTCGCCGGCCAGCTTCTTGGCCATGGCGGAGGCCACGAACCCCGACTGCTCGGGAGCGAGGCGCCCGCCGAACGTCACGTGCCCGGCCGCTTCCAGCCGGGCCGACAACGTGGCGACTCCCCGCACCGGCGGGATGTCCTTCCGGGCGGCGGCGTCGCCGAGCGGGCCGCTGCTGAAGAGCCACACCGAGCGGTTCCGCAGCGTCTCGGCGTGACGCCGCGCGAAGCGGCGGGCGTCTTTGTGCCACACGCCCGCGTAGAGGGCGCCGCCGAGGATCACGACGTCGTATCCCTGTACCTGCCGCGCCTGCTGGGCGGCCGTGACGTCGACGTGGTGGCCGTCCTGCCGCAACGTCTCGCCGATCCACTCGGCGATCTCGGCCGTCGAGCCCTGCTTCGATCCGTATGTCACCAGGATGCGTGCCATGGGATCACCTCCATGCCGAGCATCGGTCCGGCGTGGGAGGGCGCGTAGAGCCCGACGGCCATGGTCACGGGTGACCAAGGTCCCGCCGGGCCCCGGGGTTCGCGCGCCGGGTTCAGCCGCCGGTGAGCCGCTTGCGGAACACCCAGTACGTCCACGCCTGGTAGGCCAGGACGATCGGGGTGAAGCTCACCGCGACCCAGGTCATGACGGTCAGCGTGTAGGGGGTGGAGGAGGCGTTGACGACCGTGAGGCTGTGGGCGGCGTCCAGGGCGGGCATGACGTCCGGCCACAGGTTCCCGAACAGCGTCGCGGTGACCGCGGCGATCGCCGTGGCGTTGGCGGTGAACGCCCAGCCGTCCCTGCCCCGGATCGTGGCGCCCAGGGCGCAGGCGACGCCGGCGGCCGCGACGGCGGCGGTGACCCAGGTGGCCGGCTTTCCGGAGTCGAGCTGGGTGAGCAGGAGGAACGCGCCGCCGATGACCAGGGCGAGCAGCCCGAGCTGCCGCGCCACCCGGCCCGCGGCCTGGCGCAGCTCCCCTTGGGTGCGCAGGGCCAGGAACACGGCTCCGTGCAGGGTGAACAGCGCCAGCGTCGCCGCTCCGCCGAGCAGGGCGTAGGGGTTGAGCAGGTCCAGCAGCGTGCCGGTGTACTCGTGATCGGCGTCCAGGGTCACGCCGTGCACGATGTTGGCGAAGGCCACTCCCCACAGGAAGGCGGGGACCACGGAGCCCCAGAACAGGGCGCGGTCCCATCCCCGGGTGCCGTCGCTCTTGTTGCGGTACTCCAGCGCCACCCCTCTGGCGATCAGCGCCAGAAGGATGAGGAACAGCGGCAGGTAGAAGCCGCTGAACAAGGTGGCGTACCACTCGGGGAACGCGGCGAAGGTCGCGCCGCCCGCGACCAGGAGCCAGACCTCGTTGCCGTCCCAGACGGGCCCGATCGAGGCGACGACGACGCGGCGCTCGGCCTCGTCGCGGGCCACGAGCGGCAGCAGCACGCCGACGCCGAAGTCGAAGCCCTCGAGGACGAAGTATCCGGTCCACAGGACGGCGATGAGCACGAACCAGACGGTTGTGAGTTCCATGGGACGGGTCCTCAGTAGGAGAGCGCGGGTACGGGGTCGTTGGGCTCGGCTTCCGTCTCGACGCCGAGCCGGACGAACTTCAACAGAAGCCGCACTTCGATGACGGCGAGCAGCCCGTAGACCAGCGTGAAGCCGGCCAGGGTGAGCGCGACCTCGGGGACGTCCGCCCCCGGGGACACGGCGGCCGCCGTGCGCATGACGCCGAAGACGGTCCACGGCTGGCGCCCCATCTCGGTGAAGATCCAGCCGAGGGAGTTGGCGAGGAAGGGCAGGCCGATGCCGAGCACGGCGGTCCGGTAGAACCAGCGGCTCGCCGGCAGGCGTCCGCGGCGGGTCAGCCACAACCCGGCCAGGGCGAGCAGCCCCGCCAGCAGCCCGAAGCCGATCATCAGGCGGAACGACCAGTACGCCAGCCCCACCACCGGCCGGTAGTCGCCCGGGCCGTACAGCCGCTGGTAACGGGCCTGGATGTCGTTGATGCCCTCGACCTTCCCGTCGGGCGTGCCGGTGGCGAGCAGGCTGAGTCCGTTGGGGACCTGGATGTTGACGTGGTTGCGGCCGCCCGCCACGTCGCCGACGGCGAACAGCGAGAAGCCGGCGGAGGTCTCGTCGTCCCACAGCGCCTCGGCCGCGGCCATCTTCATGGGCTGCTGCTCGGTCATGATCTGCGCCTGCCAGTGTCCGGACACGGCGACCCCGGCGGCGGCCACCAGGCCGACCACCATGGCGATACGGGCCGAGGTCAGGAACAGCGGCACGTCGCGCCCGCGGGAGAGCTGCCAGGCGCTCACCCCGGCCACGAAGGCGCCCGCGGTGACGAACGCGCCGAAGATCACGTGGGGGAAGGTGACCAGGGTGGTGGGGTTGGTCAGGACGGCCCAGATGTCGGTCAGCTCGGCCCGGCCGCTCACCGGGTTGAGCCTGTACCCGACCGGGTGCTGCATCCAGGAGTTCGCCGCCAGGATGAAGGAGGCGGAGACCGCCGTGCCGGTCGCGGCCAGCCAGATCGTCGCCAGGTGCAGGCGCGGCGGGAGGCGGTCCCAGCCGAAGATCCACAATCCGAGGAACGTGGACTCCATGAAGAAGGCGATCAGCCCTTCCATGGCCAGCGGCGCCCCGAAGACGTCCCCGACGAACCTCGAGTACGCGCTCCAGTTCATCCCGAACTGGAACTCCTGCACGATTCCCGTGACGACGCCCATCGCGAAGTTGATGAGGAACAGACGCCCCCAGAACCGGGTCAGGCGCAGGTAGGCGAGGTTCTTCGTGCGGTACCAGGCGGTCTGCAGCCCGGCCACGATGAACGACAGCCCGATCGTCAGGGGGACGAACAGGAAGTGGTAGACGGTCGTGATGCCGAACTGCCACCGGGACAGGTCAAGGACGTCCATCAGGGCTCCAGGAGTTTCGAGGCACTCCCGGAAGGGTCCGGCATCCGCCGGCGTCGTCCCCAGGGCCGTCGGGTCACATGTCGCGGGACCTTGGTCCCACCGACGGACGCGCACGCCGGTCCCGGCGAGGGGCGAGGGCGGGGCGGAGACGCGGTGGCCGGGCCGGAAGGACGGTGGAGCCTCCGGTGCGCGGCGGTGATCCCCGGCGGACCAAAGTCCTCTTCACGGTGGCCCTCCGGCACTGCCGCCCTTGCGGCATGGGGCGGGACCGTGGCAGTGAACCACGCACCGAAGCAGACCCGACGACGGCGGCAGGCGCGGCGCGGCCGTCCTCCCGCATGCCCTCATCGCGGTCCGGCACCGAACGGGAGACCGTCATGTCCGAGGAATGCGACGTCCTGCTCCGCGACGGCGGCATCGCCCACGTGCGCCCGCTCGCGGCCGGCGACGGCGCCGGCCTGCACGAACTGGTCGCGCGCACATCGGAGCGTTCGGCCTACCTGCGCTTCTTCACCGGCGGCCGGGCGACGGCGCACGCCTATGCCGACCGGCTCACCCGCCCCGGCCGGCAGGGCCTGGTGCTGGTGGCGATCCTCCACGGCCGGCTGGTCGCCATCGCCGAGCACACCCCTGCCGCCGCGCCCACGGCCGCCGAGATGGCCATCCTGATCGACGACGCCGCCCAAGGACTGGGGCTCGGCACCCTGCTGCTGGAACACCTGGCCGTGCGGGCCGCGGAGGCCGGCGTCGCGGAACTGACCGGCGAGGTGCTCGCCGAGAACCGGGCGATGCTGAGGATGCTCCACGACCTCGGACTGCCGGTCGAACTGGAGTACGACGGCTCCCTGGTGCATCTGCGCATCCGCCTGGACCCGGGTGACCGGCTGCTGGAGAGCGTCGCGGCCCGCGACCACCAGGCCGAGCGCGCCTCGCTGGCCCGCGTGATGGCGCCGGCGTCCATCGCCGTCGTCGGCGCGGGCCGCGACCCGTCGGGCGCCGGGCACAAGGTGCTGCGCAACCTCCTCGACGGCGGGTTCCCCGGCCCGGTGTACCCGGTCAACCCGAAGGCGGCGCGCGTGGCCGGGATCGAGGCGTACCCGGACCCGCGCGCGGTCCCCGGACCGGTGGACCTGGCCGTGGTCGCGGTCCCCGCGCCGGCCGTCCTGAGCGTGGCCCGCGACTGCGCCGCCGCCGGGGTGAAGGGGCTGGTGGTGCTGACGGCCGGGTTCGCCCAGAACGAGGGACGGCCCGCCGAGCGGGAGCTGGTGGCGATATGCCGGTCGGCCGGCATGCGCCTGGTCGGCCCGAACTGCCTCGGGATCGTGAACACCGCGGCGCGGATGAACGCGAGCTTCCTGCCCACCCCCCTGGTCGGGGGCGGCATCGCGGTGATGTCGCAGTCGGGCGCCGTCGGAGCGGCCCTGCTGGAGCGCCTGCCGGTCTCCTCGCTGGTGTCGGTCGGCGACAAGGCCGACGTCAGCGGCAACGACCTGCTCGAATACTGGGAGGACGACGAGACGGCGCAGGTCATCGCGCTCTACCTGGAGTCGTTCGGCAACCCGCGCAGGTTCGCCAGGATCGCCGCCCGGGTGGGGCGCCGCAAGCCGGTGCTCCTGATCAAGAGCGGACGGTCCGTGGCGGGTGACAGGGCGGTGCGCTCGCACACCGCGGCCGCCGCCACGCCCGACGTCGCGGTGGACGCCCTGGTGCGCGCGGCCGGAGTGATCCGGGTGGACGGCGTGCGGGACATGCTGGACACCGCCCGGCTGCTGACGGCCCAGCCGCTTCCGGCCGGTCGCCGGGTGGCCATCGTCGGCAACTCCGGCGGCCCGCAGGCGATGGCCGCCGACGCCTGCGAGCGCGAGGGGCTGGTCGTCCCGGAGCTCGGCCCGTCCGCCGCGCCGGCCGCGTGGGTGCGGGCCGGGTCGGCGCTCGGCAACCCGGTGGACCTGACCGCCGACGCCTCCGCGGAGGAGATCGGCGCGGCGGTGGAAGGCGTGCTCGCCGAGGCGGGGGTGGACGCCGTGCTCGTCGTCTACACCCCTCCGTTCGGATCGGGGCCGGAGGCGACCCGCAAGGCGATCGGCGAGGCCGCCCGCGCGTCCCGCAAGACCGTGGTCGCCTGCGTGATGGGCCACGAAGGGCTGATCGACGGGCGCATCCCCGTCTACGCCTATCCCGAGGAGGCCGTGCGGGCGCTGGCCCGCGTCACGGCGTACGCCGCGTGGCTCCGCACGCCGGACGACCGCGCCGAACCGGTATCCCGCGGACCGGCCCGCGGCGCCAGGGAGATCGTGCTGTCAGAGCTCGCCGCGCGGCCCGGCGGCGGGTGGCTGGACCCGGTCGCCACCGGACGGCTGCTGGGGTGCTTCGGGGTGAGCGTCGCCGAGTCGATCAGCGTTGACGCCCCGGAGAGCGCCTGCGTCGAGATCATCGTGGGCGGCGTCAACTACCCGGCGTTCGGCCCGCTCGTCATGGTCGGCATGGGGGGCGTCACCGCCGACCTGCTCGCCGACCGCGCGTTCCGGGTGCCGCCGCTCAGCCTGGACGCCGCCGCGGAGCTGATCGCCGACCTGCGCTGCTCGCCTCTGCTCTACGGCCACCGCGGCAGGCCGAAGGCCGACGTCAGGTCGCTGGCCGAGCAGATCGTCCGCGTCGGCCGGTTGCTGGACGCCCTGCCCGAGGTGGCCGAACTGGACCTCGACCCCGTGATCGTCTCCCCGTCCGGCGCGGTGGCCGTGGACGCCCGCGTACGGCTCGCGCCCAGCACCCCCGCACCCTCACCCTTCGCCCGCCGGCTCCGCTGACGGCCTCCGACGGCGGGCGTCCGCCCGGGCCGTCCGGTGGCGAGCCTCCGGCGGGGTCCTACAGCGGGGGCGTCCGGCGGCGTCCGGCGATGGGGGGACACGACCCCGACCGGTACGCCGATGACGGCCGAGGTCGCCCGTGCGACCCCGGCCGTCATCTCGACCTGTCCGCCGCCTCAGCCCTCCGCGGCGATCCTGGTCGCCGTCTCCACCAGGCGGCTCGCGTAACCCCACTCGTTGTCGTACCAGCCGAACACCTTCACCAACTCTCCGTCGGCCTGCGTCAGAGGGGCGTCGAACACGCACGACGACGGGTCGCCGATGACGTCGCTGGAGACCAGCGGCCCGGTGCTGTAGCGCAGGACGCCCTTCAGCGGGCCCTGTGCCGCCTCGGCGAACAACTGCTTGACCTCCTCGGCGGTCGTCCGGCGGGCCAGGACCGCCGACAGGTCGGTCAGCGAGCCGTCCACGACCGGGACGCGCAGCGCGAGCCCGTCCAGCCGGCCCTTCAGCTCCGGCAGCACCTCGCCGACCATGCGGGCCGCGCCCGTGGTGGTCGGCACGATGTTCACCGCCGCCGACCGGGCCCGGCGCGGGTCCTTGTGCGGGGCGTCCAGCAGGCGCTGGTCGCCGGTGTAGGCGTGGACGGTGGTCATGAAGCCCTTGACCAGGCCGAAGTTGTCATGGAGCACTTTGGCCATCGGCGCGACGCAGTTGGTGGTGCACGAGGCCATCGACACGATCTGGTGCAGCGCCGGGTCGTAGGCGGAGTCGTTGACGCCCGGTACGAGCGTCACGTCGACGTCCTTGCCGGGGGCCGAGATGAGCACCTTGCGCGCGCCGCGCTTGAGGTGCGGGCCGACCTCGGGGCCGGTGCGGAACCGGCCGGTGGCCTCGATGACGAGGTCGACGCCGTATCCGGCCCAGTCGATGTCGGCGGGGTCGCGATGGCCCGTCACCTGGATCGCGTGGCCGTCCACCAGCAGGGCCGACGCCGACACCGCGACGGGACGCTCGTAGCGGCCGTAGGTGGAGTCGTGCTTGAGCAGGTGGGCCAGCGTCTCGACGTCGGCCACGTCGTTGACGGCGACGATGTCGAGTCCCTGGCCGAGGCCGCGCCGCAACACGGCCCGGCCGATCCGCCCGAAACCGTTGATTCCTACCTTCATCATCACTCCTCGGATTCTTGGGCTACGTGGCGATCGTCCGGCGGGGGCGGGCACGCCCCACAGAGGCGAAGGACCACTCCGGAAGGACCAGAGACTCTGCCCACGCCGGCCGGCGTCCCCGACGCCGGTCCAGGAGCGGCCCGGGCGCGGACCGCCGGGGTCCAAGGTCCCGAGCCGGGGTGTCGTTCGGGCAGGGGATCAAGGTCCAAGCGCTCCGGTGCCGGAGGCGGCTGATCGAGATGCTCAGAGTGACCGCATCACACGAGATGCCGAGGTGATCACATGACCGCGCACGTGGCGCACGTACCGGCCGCCGTCAGCGAGATGATCGACGCCCTTGTCGGGAACGGGCTCAAGGCGCTGGAGGAGTACGCGGCCTTCGACCAGGAACAGGTGGACCACATCGTGAAGAAGGCGTCGGTCGCCGCGCTCGACGAGCACGCCGGGCTGGCCGAACTGGCGGTACGGGAGACCGGCCGCGGGTTGTTCGAGGACAAGGCGGTGAAGAACGTCTACGCCTGCGAGCACGTCACCAACGGCATGGCGGCGCTCAAGACCGTCGGCGTCATCGCCCGCGACGACATCAGCGGCCTGGTGGAGATCGCCGAACCGGTCGGCGTGGTCTGCGGGATCACCCCGGTCACCAACCCCACCTCCACCACGATCTTCAAGACCCTGATCGCCCTGAAGACCCGCAACCCGATCGTGTTCGCCTTCCACCCCGCGGCACAGGAGTGCAGCGCCGCGGCGGCGAGGATCGTCCGCGACGCGGCCGTCGCCGCGGGCGCGCCGGAGCACTGCGTGCAGTGGATCGAGGACCCCTCGCCGGTCGCCACCAGCGCGCTCATGCGCCATGACGGCGTGTCCACGATCCTGGCCACCGGCGGCGGAGGCATGGTCCACGCGGCGTACTCGGCCGGCAAGCCCGCGCTCGGCGTCGGCCCGGGGAACGTGCCCGCGTACGTCGAACGCACGGCCGACCTGCGCCGGGCCGTCAACGACATCGTGCTGTCCAAGGCCTTCGACAACGGCATGATCTGCGCCTCCGAGCAGGCGGTCATCATCGACGCGGCCGTGTACGACGCGACGCTCGCCGAGTTCGGCTCGCTGCACGCCTACCTGGCCACGCCGGAGGAGAAGCGGAAGCTGGAGGACCTGCTGTTCGGCGCGGCCACGGGCGCACCGGGGGCCTGTACCAGGATCAATCCCGACGTCGTCGGCCGGTCCGCCGCCTGGATCGCCGGGCGGGCCGGTTTCACCGTGCCGGAAGGCACCTCGATCATCTTGGCCGAGGTCGGTCAGGTGGGCCCGGCCGAGCCGCTGACCAGGGAGAAGCTCTGCCCGGTGCTGGCGGTGCTGCGCGCGGCCGGCGCCGAGGAGGGCATCGTCCTGGCCGAGCGCATGGTGGAGTTCGGCGGCCTCGGCCACAGCGCCGCCGTCCACACCCGTGACGAGGTGCTGGTGGAGAGGTTCGGAGCGAGGGTGAAGGCCGTGCGGATCATCTGGAACGCCCCTTCGTCCCACGGCGGCCTCGGCGACATCTACAACGCGTTCATCCCCTCGCTGACCCTGGGATGCGGCAGCTACGGCCGCAACTCGGTCTCCCACAACGTCTCCGCCGTCGACCTGCTGAACATCAAGCGGATCGGACGCCGTACCAACAACCTCCAGTGGTTCAAGGTGCCCGCGAAGATCTTCTTCGAGCCGCACGCGATCCGCTACCTGACCGACATGCCCGGCGTGCACCGGGTGACGATCGTCACCGACGCGACCATGACCCGGCTCGGCTACGTCGACCGGATCCTCACCGTGCTGGGCCGCCGCGCCGAGCGGGTGGCACTCCAGATCATCGACGACGTCGAGCCGGAGCCGAGCGTCGCCACCGTGGACCGCGGCGCCGAGCTGATGCGCGCGTTCCGCCCCGACACGATCATCGCCCTCGGCGGGGGATCGGCGATGGACGCGGCCAAGGTGATGTGGCTGCGCTACGAGCACCCCGAGGTCGTGTTCGCCGACATGCGGCAGAAGTTCTTCGACATCCGCAAGCGGGCCTTCAGGTTCCCGGCGCTGGGCGGCCTCGCGCGGCTGGTCTGCGTGCCGACGACCTCCGGCACCGGGGCCGAGGTCACGCCGTTCGCCGTGATCACCGACACCGCCACGGGCAAGAAGTACCCGCTGGCCGACTACTCCCTCACTCCGAGCGTCGCCATCGTCGACCCGGTCCTGGCCGCCGATCTGCCGCCGACCGTCACCGCCGACAGCGGCTTCGACGCCCTGACCCACGCCATCGAGGCGTACGTGTCGGTCTACGCCAGCGACTTCACCGACGGCCTGGCCCTGCACGCCATCAAGCTGATCATGGGCAACCTGGAGAGCGCCGTGCGGCACGGGTCCGGCGACCCGGTCGCGCGCGAGCGGATGCACAACGCCGGGTCCATCGCCGGCATGGCCTTCGGCAACGCCTTCCTCGGCATCGTCCACGCCATGTCCCACACGCTGGGCGCGAGCTTCCACATCGCCCATGGCCGGACCAACGCGGTGCTGCTGCCGCACGTGATCCGCTACAACGGCACGATTCCGGCCAAGCCGACCGGCTGGCCGAAGTACGAGCACTACCGCGCCCCCGAGCGCTTCCAGGAGATCGCGCACGCGCTGGACCTGCCCGCCGCGACCCCGGAGCAGGGCGTCGAGTCCCTGGCCGCCGCCATCGAACGGCTCCGCGACGCCGCCGGCATCGAGCCGTCCTTCCAGGCCCTGGGCATCGACGAGGAGGAGTTCATCGCCGCGCTCCCCCAGCAGGCGCGCAACGCCTACGAGGACCAGTGCGCCCCCGCCAACCCCCGGATGCCGATGCTCGACGACATGCGGTCCCTCATGCGCACGGCCTACTACGGCACGCCCCGGGAGCGCTGAGCGAAGAAGGGATCTCCGACGGCGGATCGACGGACCGGCGGCGCCACGGCCGTGCCGGAGCCGCCGGTCCCGATGGCCGGCCGCGGCGGCGGGCGCCGCGGACCGGCCGTTCACGGCGCGTCCGGGCGTCCTGATACGTTGGTCACAGGTGCGCCGGGAAGTCTGGTCGGCAGGTCCGGCCCGACCCTGCCACCAGTGGAGCACCATGCGCACCGCCTCCCACCGCACACCCCGCCTGCCCGGACGCGGCACATGGCGCGAAGCGCGGCGCGTCGCCGACATCCTGCGCAAGGAGACCCTCGGCGGGGCCCTGCTCCTGGCCGCCGCGCTCGCCGCGCTGGCCTGGGCCAACTCCCCGTGGTCCCGGGCGTACGAGGACCTGCGCGCGATGCGCGTGGGGCCGGCCGCCCTGCACCTCGACCTGCCCCTGGCTACCTGGGCCGGTGACGGCCTGCTGGCCATCTTCTTCTTCGTCGCCGGGCTGGAGCTCAAACGCGAGTTCGTCGCCGGGGACCTGCGCGACCCGCGGCGGGCGGCGGTGCCGGTGGCCGCCGCCTTCGGCGGCGTGGCCGTGCCGGCGGCGCTGTACCTGGTGGTGGCCGGCGCGGACGCGGTACAGGGCTGGGCGATTCCCACCGCCACCGACATCGCCTTCGCCCTGGCGGTGCTGGCGGTGATCGGCCGGCACCTGCCCGCCGCGTTGCGCACGTTCCTGCTGACCCTGGCGGTGGTGGACGACCTCATCGCCATCGTCATCATCGCCGTCGCCTACACCATCCACCTGTCGGCGCTCCCGCTGCTGGCGGCCCTGGCGCCGCTCGCCGGCTTCGCCGTGCTGGTGCGACGGCGGGTGCGCTCGTGGTGGCTGCTGCTGCCGCTCGCCTTCTCCACCTGGGCGCTGGTGCACGCGTCGGGCGTGCACGCCACCGTGGCCGGGGTGCTGCTGGCCCTGACCGTCCCGGTGCCGCGCGGCGCGCGGGCGGGCGTCCCGGAGGGCGGGCCCGGGCTCGCCGAGCACTTCGAGCACCGGTTCCGGCCGATCTCCGCCGGCCTCGCCGTCCCGGTCTTCGCCTTCTTCTCCGCCGGGGTGACCTTCGGCGGGCTCGACGGGCTCACCGGGACGCTCACCGAGCCGGTCGCGCTCGGCGTCGTCGCCGGACTGCTGGCCGGCAAGCCGATCGGCATCCTGGCCGCGACCTGGGGGGTGGCCCGTTTCACCCGCGCCACCTTGGACGAGGGTCTGACCTGGACCGACATGACCGGCCTGGCCGTCCTGTCGGGCATCGGGTTCACCGTGTCGCTCCTGATCGGAGAACTGGCCTTCGGCCCCGGCGGCGACGCTCACGCCACGGTCAAGGTCGCGGTCCTGGCGGGTTCGCTGGCCGCCGCGCTGACGGCCACGGTGATCCTGCGGTCGCGCGCCCGCGCCTACCGGCGCATCCACCAGGCCGAGACCGCCGACTCCGACGATGACGGCATCCCCGACCTCTACCGCGCGACCTGACCACCGCCGTCCGCCAGGGCCCCCTCGCGCCGATGGAGGACACGGTCGAGACGGGTGGCGACGTAGCCGAGGGTGGACAGAGCGGTGACGATCAGCAGGTCACCCGCGGCCAGGGGCCGGGTCCCGAGGAGTTCGCGGAGCGGCGGGAGGTAGAGCCCGGCCAGCTGGAGCACGAGGGCTCCGGCGACCGCGAGCAGCAGCGCGGGGTTGGCCGAGGAGCCGGGCCGGGTGCGGGAGCCGATCGCCACCCCGAGCTGGGTGGCGCCGAGGGCGAAGAAGGCCATGCTCTGCCACGGGCGTCCGGTCTGGTGGGCCCAGATGGCGACGCCCAGGGTGACGGCGGTGAGGACGACGGCGATCCGGAGCACGCGCTGCCACAGGCCGGCCCCCAGGATGCTCTGGGTGGGCGGCCGGGGCGGCCTGCTCATGGACCCCGGCAGGGCGGGCTCGCCGCCCAGGGCCACGCCCGGAAGCCCGTGGGTGAGCAGGTTGATCCACAGGATCTGCGCGGGCAGCAGCGGGAGTGTGAGCCCGGCGAACGGGCCCAGCAGCATCACGGCGATCTCGGCCGCGCCGCCGGACAGCCCGTAGACCAGGAAACGGCGGATGTTGGTGTAGACGCGGCGGCCCTCCTCGACGGCGGCGACCACCGTGTCGAGGTCGTCGTCGGCCAGCACCAGGTCGGCCGCCTGGCGGGCCACCTCCGTGCCGCGCTCGCCCATCGCCACGCCGATGTCGGCGCGTCTCAGCGCGGGCCCGTCGTTGACGCCGTCCCCGGTCATCGCCAGCGTGTCGCCGCGATGACGCATGCTCTCGATGATGTCGAGCTTCTGCTCGGGCGTGGCCCGGGCGTACACGCTCGCGGTGCCCTCGCCCGGTGCGCCGGCGTCGCGGCAGTCGACGACCCGGCCGCCGGTCCCGATGATGCCGAGGTCGGTGGCGACGGCGCGAGCCGTCCCCGGGTGGTCGCCGGTGATGAGGACGGGTCTGATCCCGGCGCGCTTGCAGGCGTCGATGGCGGCCGCCGCGGCCGGCCGCGGCGGATCGAGGATCGCGATCAGCCCGAGCAGCGTCAACCCGCGCTCCTCGACGGTCGCCGGGACGTCGTCCAGGTCCGACGCGGCGACGGCCAGCACCCGGTAGCCGTTCTCGGCGAGCCGGTCGGCGCGCTCGCGCGCACGGGTGAGGACCGCGGGGGCGTCGATCAGGACGGAGGGATGGAGCAGCGCCTCGGGCGCGCCCTTGCAGATCGTCCGGGCGTGGCCGCCGGGCGTCCGGTGGACGGTCGTCATGCGCTTGCGCCCGCTGTCGAAGGGCCGCTCGGCGACCCGCGGGAAGCGCTGCTGCGTCTGTGACCGGTCCAGGCCCAGCTTGGCGGCGGCGGCGAGCAGGGCGGCCTCGGTGGGATCGCCCAGCGCCAGCCACCGGCCGCGCGGGTCCGGCGTCAGTCGCGCGTCGTTGCACAATGCCGCCGCGGTCAGCAGGTCGGTGAAAGCCTCGGCGCCGACGGCCCCTTCGGGGATGATCCGGCCGTCGGGGGCATAGCCGGAGCCGGTGAGCCGCGCTTCTCCGGCCGGGGTCCACACCAGCCGGGCGACCATTCTTCCCTCGGTGAGCGTGCCGGTCTTGTCGGTGGCCAGCACGGTGACCGAGCCGAGGGTCTCGACGGCGGGCAGCCTGCGCACCAGGGCGTTGCGTGCGGCCATGCGGCGCGCTCCCAGCGCCAGGCTCAAGGTGACGACCGCGGGCAGCGACTCCGGGACGGCCGCCACCACCAGGCTGATGGCGGTCACGACCATCAGCTCGACCGGCAGGCCGCGGACCAGGCCGAGGGCGAGCACGATCACGCACAGCAGCACGGTGACGCCGGCCAGCATGCGGCCGACATCGGTCAGCCGTCGCTGGAGGGGGGTGAGACCGGCGCCGTTGACCATCATGGACGCTATGCGTCCGGCCGTACCGGCCGCCCCGACCGCGGTGACCACCGCCCGTCCGCGCCCCCGGGCCACGACCGTGCCCGCGGACACCGGCCGGCCGGCGCCCTTGTCCACCGGGACGGACTCGCCCGTCAGGGCCGACTCGTCGATGAGCAGCCCGGCCGCCTCCACCAGTTCGGCGTCGGCAGGGACGATGTCCCCCTCGGCCAGCACCACGACGTCACCGACGACGACGCCGGCCGCCGGGACCTGCGTCTGCGTGCCGTCGCGGATCACGCGCGCCGTCGGAGCGGTCAGTTCGGACAGGGCGGTGATGGCGCGGTCGGCCCGGACCTCCTGGACCACCCCTACCGAGGTGTTGACCACGATCACCAGCATGATCACGGCCATGTCGGTCCAGTCGCCCGTGGCCAGGGTCAGCGCCGTCGCCACCAGAAGGACCAGGATGAGCGGGTCGCGGAGCTGGGCGGCGACGCGCCGCCACAGCGGGACGGGCGGTCTCCGGGGAAGCAGGTTCGCCCCGTCCCGTTCCAGTCGTGCGGCCGCCTCCGCGGACGACAGGCCGCGGCCGGCGACGCTCGCGGTGACATCCTCCCTGGTCATGGGTCGACTCCGGCGCGGCCGGCGAGTGATCGGGTCATGGTTCGAGCCTCTGACCGGCGACGCCGCGGGCACAGAGTCTTTGGTCCCCTGGCGGGGCGGCGGGCCGGGCCGCGCGGGCCGCACGGGCCGGACGCGCGACCGCCGGTGCCCCGGATGGCGGCAGGTGTAGATTCGCAGGTAGAAGTACTGATGGTCCTCGATGAGCCGTGGAGCGGTTGGTCGCGGAGACGACCCGGCGGCGTCGTGACCGGCCTGAGTTGGACATTCTCGTCCGACATCCGAGGAGGCCGAGGTGATCACGAGACGTGAGTTCATGAAGACGGGCGCGGCGGGCGCCTTTCTCCTGGTCGCCGGGCGGCGCCTGCGCCTGGGAGGCGCGGCGGCCCCCTGGGGCATGATGGACCCGGCGGCGATCGCCAAGTACGTCACCCCGCTCGCCGTTCCTCCGGTCATGCCGTCCCTCTCCGCGGCGGGCGATCCCGCGGACCGGTACCTCATCGGGGTCCGGCGGTTCCGGCAGCAGATCCTCCCTCCGGGGAGCCCGGCGACCACGGTCTGGGGCTACGGGTCGGTCCGGCACCCGCGCACCTTCAGCTCTCCCGGGTTCACCCTGGAGGCCACGGTCGACAGGCCCCTCCTGGTGACGTGGGCGAACGAACTGGTCGATGGGGATGGTCGCCACCTGCCGCACCTGTTGCCGGTGGATCCGACCCTTCATTGGGCCAACCCGGGGGGCGGCGTGCGGGGCCGTGATTCGCGCCCCGACCTGACCTCCACGCCCGGCCGATACGACGGGCCGGTGCCGATCGTCACCCATCTGCACGGCGGGCACAATCTCGAGGACAGCGACGGTTTCCCCGAGGCGTGGTACCTCCCGCGAGCGAGAGACATCCCTCCCCGCTATGCGACCGAGGGCTCCCAGTACGCGGCCTTCGCCGCCGGCTTCGCCGACCGGACCGGCATCTCCTGGCGCCCGGGATCCGCGGTGTTCCGTTACGGGAACGACCAGCCCCCCACCACGATGTGGTACCACGATCACGCGCTGGGCGTGACCAGGCTCAATGTGTACGCGGGTCTGGCGGGGTTCTACCTGCTGCGCGGCGGTCCGTCCGACCTGCCGGCACCCATGCTGCCGGGACCGGCGCCACGGCGAGGCGATCCCGCCGGCACCCGGTACCACGAGATCCCGATCGTCATCCAAGATCGCTCGTTCGACGCCGACGGCTCGCTCCACTATCCCGGCAGCCGCAGGGACTTCGACCGGATCGCGGGGCCCTACATTCCCCACAGCGATCTTCCGCCGATCTGGAACCCGGAGTTCTTCGGCACCGCCATGATGGTCAACGGCCGCACCTGGCCGTACCTGACGGTCGAGCCACGCCGCTACCGGTTCCGCTTCCTGAACGGCTGCAACGGGCGGGTCCTCGACCTGAAGATCGTCACGCGGCCCGCCGCGAAACGCCCGGTGGCCCCGGCCCTGCCCTTCTGGCAGATCGGCTCGGACGGGGGGTTCCTGCCCGAGCCCGTCGAACTCGGCAGGCTCCTGCTCGCCCCGGCCGAGCGAGCCGACGTGATCGTCGACTTCACCCGCATGCCCCAGGACTCGGAGCTGTACCTCATCAACGAAGGGCCCGACGGGGCCTACCGCGGGGATCCGCGGGCCACCCCGGCCGACCCGGCGACGACCGGGCAGGTGATGAGGTTCCTCGTGCGGGAATCGGTGGAACCGGATCTCAGCGAGCCTCCCGACCGGCTCGCCCTTCCCGCGCCCGGCCCGCTCGCCCCGGAGACGAAGACCCGCAAGGTCGCCCTGCTGGAACAGACCTCGGCCACCATCGCCGGCGCCCCGCCGACGTCGGCGCTGCTCGGCACCGTCGACGGCGGGGTCAGGGCGAGGATGTGGTCCGATCCGATCACCGAGACCCCCGTGGCGGGCTCCACGGAGGTCTGGGAGATCCACAACCGGACGGTGGACGCCCACCCCATCCACATCCACGAGGCGCAGTTCGAGGTGGTCGACCGGCAGCCGTTCACCGGCGCCTCCCGGTCTCCGGAGCGCTGGGAGACGGGGTTCAAGGACACGGTGATCGCCTATCCCCACGAGATCACCCGGATCAGGGCGACGTTCGACCGGGCAGGGCTGTTCGTCTGGCACTGCCACCTCCTCGAGCACGAGGACAACGAGATGATGCGCCCCTACCGCGTGACGGGCTGAAGGCGCCGTGATCCCGCCTCCGCCGCTGGTCGCGGCCACGGGAAAATGCGTCGTACGCGGCATTTGCTGGTTGTAGCCTGACCCCTGCGGCACGTTCCAGGAACGTGAGGAGCAGGATGGCTCACCCGGATCCCGACGATCATCTCCGGCGCCGGCTGCGCACCTTGCAGCGGGTCGTGGGCGGTCCCACCGACGCGACGCTGGCTCGCCGCAGCGGGGTCGCGGCGGCCACCTTCTCCGAGGCGATGGCCGGCAAACGGCGACTGCGGGACGAATTCGTCGCCAAGGTCATCGCCGGCTGCGTGGCCTGTGCCCGCGCCGCGGGAAGAGCCGGGCTGGACGAGCAGCACGTTCTGCAGTCGCTGCGGCTTCCCGGCCACACCGCCGCGGACAACGGCATCTTCGAACGCGACGACTACCTGGACTCCTGCTCATCTGTGCTCGACGAGGTCCGCGGACGGGCGGGGGCCACGATCGTGGTCGAGGGCCCCGCGGGCATCGGCAAGTCCGAACTGCTCGCGCGGGTGTGCGCGGAGAGCGCCGTGCGCGGGATCACCCCCTTGGTGGTGCGCGGCAACCAACTCGACCAGACGATGGCCTTCAGCGGCGTCCGGACGCTGCTCGGCCGCTGGGCGGCCGGCCACAGTGGCCACGACCGGCAGCGCCTGTTCGCCGGCGCCGCCGCGTTCGCGCGGGTGCCCCTCGGCCTCCCGCACACCCGGCGAGGTTCGGAGATCGGCCTCACCGAAGCCCTGTACTGGCTGCTGGTCAACGCCACCGACCCCGCCGGCGGCGACGAATCGCTGCTGCTGGCCGTCGACGACGCGCACTGGCTGGACGAGGAGTCGCTGAACTGGCTGGAGTTCCTCAGCGACAGGCTGGCCGGACTGCCCGTGGTGTTGCTGCTGGCCTGCCGGCCGGACGAGCCCGCGCAGCCACCGGCGCTCACCCGTGTCACCCTGCGCGCCACCTCCGTCATCCGGCCCCGGCCGCTCAGCCTGGACGCCGTGCGCGCCATCGTGGGCCGGGGCCTCGGACCTCCGGGCTCCCCTCCGGACGAGACGTTCTGCGCGGCCTTCCACCGGCACAGCGGCGGCAACCCGTTCTACCTGCGGTGGATGATCGACCTGGCCCGCGAGCGGCGGCTCGCGCCGACGGCCGGATCCGCCGCGCGCGTCGCCCGCCTCACGCCCCGCCAGGTCGTGGTGCACCTCAACGAGCGGCTGCGCACGCTCGGGCCGCCGGCGGAGCGGCTGGCCCGCACCATCGCCGTGCTCGGCCCCGGTATCCCCCTCGGCCAGGCCGTCCACCTCGCCGGACTGACCTGTGAGGAGGGCAGGCGCGCGTACGACCTGCTCTGCAGAGCGGGGATCCTGGCCGACCACTCCAGCGTCGACTTCCGGCACCCGATCATCCGGAGCGCGGTCTACGACGACATCGACCCCTCGCAGCGCAGCGACACCCATCTCGCGGCGGCACGGTCGCTGCACCAGGCCGACGCCGGCCTCCAGCCGGTGGCCGCCCACCTGCTGCGGGTCAACGCCGCGGGCGACCCCTGGGTGGTCGACCGGCTGGTCGCCGCGGCCGACGCGGCGATGAGCTCCGGCCTGGCGGCCACGGCGGCCCGCTACCTCGGGCGCGGGGTCGCCGAGCCGCCACCGCCCGCCCGGCGTTGCCAGGTGCGAACGCGTTACGGGCAGGCGCTGGCACTGGGCGAGGTGGCCACGGCCATCCCCGAACTGCTCGCCGCCCGCGAGCAGGCCGCCGACGACGCCCAGGGCGTCGAGGCCGCGATCGCGCTCGCCAAGGTGTACGGCTACGCCAACCGGCTCGGCGACGCCGTCCGATCGCTCGACCGGGCCCTGGACGGCTGCCGGGACGACGGTCTCCGCGACCGCCTGCGGGCCGAGCAGTTGCTGTGGGCCACCTGGTGGGCCGACGACCCGCACCGGCCCGACCGCATGCTGCTGCTCGACCGGGCCGCCCCGCCGCTGCGGGGCGCCACCCACGTGGAGCGTCTGATGATCGCCCTGCACGCGTGGAGCCTGGTGCTGCGCGGGGAGCCCCGCACCGCCGCCGCGAAGGCCATCGGGCCCGTGATCCGCGACGGCGTGTCGTTCGCCGACCTCGACCAGGGCATGGAGGTCGGCACCGTGACCGCGTTCGTCCACCTGTTCTCCGACGACCTGGCGACGGCCGGTCGCCTGTTCGAGCAGGCGGTGGACGAGTTCGACCGCAACGGCTGGCGCGGCACCCACCTCACCTTCGCCCGCGTCCACTTGGGCAACGTGGCCCTGCGGGAGGGCAGGATCGCCGACGCGGTCGCCGACGCCGAGATCGCGCTGCGCCTGGCCGACCGCACCGGCCCCGGAACGCCCGCGGAGCAGTTCGCCACCGGCACCCTGATCGAGGCACTGCTCGCGCGCGGCGACGTCGACCGCGCGGAGGCGGTGTACGGCGAGCGCCGGTACGGCGCGTCCTCGGCCGACGCCTTGGTGCTCCCCATACCGAACGCGGTCCGCGGCGCCCTCCAGATCGCACGCGGCCAGAACGCCGGCGCCGCCGCCACGCTGCGCCGGCTCGGGCAGTGGCTGGAACACGCGTCGCTGCTCAACCCGTCGGTGTGCATGTGGCGCTTCGACCTCGCCCAGCTGTTGCGGCACACCGCGCCGGACCAGGCCCGCGAGATCGTGGATGTCGGGATGCGGCGGGCGGAGCGGTTCGGCAGCCCGCTGGTCCGTGCGCGAGCCCTGCGCACGCTGGCCACGCTGCGACCGGCCTCGGCCGCGGAACCGCTCGAGGAGGCGGTCCGGATCCTGCGCCCCACCCCGCACCGCCTCGAACTGGCCCACGCTCTGGCCGAACTCGGCGCGGCCCTGACCCGGAGGGACCCCACGTCCTCGCCGCGGACCGGCCACGACGCGCGCGTGCCGCTGTCGGAGGCGCTGACCCTGGCCGACGAGTGCGGCGCCCTGGGGCTGGCCGACGCCGTCGCCCGGCGCCTCGGGGACGCTCCTCACCTCCAGCGCCGCCGGACCAACGGGCTGGATCCGCGCCGGCGACGTGTCGCCCTGCTCGCCGCGGACGGACGCTCCGAATCCGAGATCGCCTACAGCATGGTCCTCGACCTGGACACGGTCACCACGCTGCTCCGTGAAGCACACGACATCCTCGGAGTCGGCTCCCGCGCCGAACTGCGCCGCGCCCTGACGCGGTGACCGTGACCCCTGCCCTTGAACCGGCGGATCCTGCGACCCGGCAAGCCTTCTGCGGCGGACCGTGTGACCCGGCATGCCCTCTGAACCGGCATGCCCTTTGAACCCGGGGTGCCCGCTGAACCGGCATGCCTCTGAACCGGTGTGCTCTCTGAACCGGCGGACCGTGTTAACCGGCATGCCGTCTGTGGCGGCATGCCGGCCGAACCGGCACGGGCCGGTCGCCGGATGCCGGAATCGTTCGGTTATTCGGCGGCGATGGCGAAGCCCCGGCGCGCTCGGTGAAATGACTCGACTCCTCCGATGACCGCGCCCCGCGGATCGGATCCCTCCAAAGGCGAAACGGGGCCGCATGACGGCCTCCGTCACCCTGTCCACGATCAAGGGGAAATGATGCCAATCGCAGCACATCGCGGCACGTTAGCCGGCCCGCGCAGGTCGGCGGCACGGTACGTGGGGGTCCTGAGCGCGGTCGTGCTGAGCGTGACCGCGCTCAGCACGACCTCCGCTCTGGCCGATCCCGATCCCGAACCCGCTCCCGGCGCGGGCAAGAACGCCGTCGAGGCCGTCCCGTTCAGCCACATCCCGGCCGACATCCGGCAGAAAATGCTCGACCAGGTTCCGCTGAAGGAAGCGGCGTCGAAGATCTCCTGGGCCGTCGAGAAGGGCGGAGCGGCCGGCGGGTTCGCCGGCATCGTCCTGCAGCCCAAGTCGGTCGAGCTGTGGTGGAAGGGCAAGCTCCCCGCCTCCGTGAACAGCGCCCTGGCCAAGGCGCGCGGCGTCGCGGCCGTCGAGGTCAAAGCCGCGCGTCACTCCCAGGCCGAGCTCAAGAAGGCCGCGGCCGGCCTGCTGGCCGACCTGAGGAAGAACCCGCAGGGGGCGCTCACCCAGGTGGCCGGCTCGGTCACCGGCGCCGGGCTCGTCGTGACCACCAAGGCCGCGGCCAAGACGCTCGCCCCTCGGGCGACGACGGTCGGCGGCGTTCCGGTCACCTACGTCACGGGGGAGGTCCCGCAGGCCGACGGCCGGTACAACGACTACGACCCCTACTACGGCGGTGGCGCGATCATCAACGACGACAACCACGCCCGGTGCACGGCCGGCTGGGCCGTCACCGACGGCGGCGGTCAGAGCTACCTGCTGACCGCCGGTCACTGTGGCCGGACCGGCGGCGGCTGGCACAACGGTTCCTGGACCACCCCCGGCACCGGCCTGTGGGTCGGAACCGGCGCCCAGGAGAACCCCGGTCACGACATCCTCCTCATCACCGCGAGCTCCGCCGGGCGCATCTGGGACGGCGACTCCTCCGGCACCTTCACCAAGGGCGTCGCCGGCTGGGACTGGGTCTACGCCAACGAGTGGGTCTGCCAGTCGGGCTCCACGAGCGGCGCCGTCTGCGGGATCCAGAACACCGCCGACTTCGCCTACGGAGGCTGGTACCTCGACGCCTACGGCAACACCGAGTACTGGTCGGACCTCATCGTCGCGCGCCGCACCGACGGCGGGCTGCCGAGCCAGGCCGGCGACAGCGGCGGCCCGGTCTTCGCCCTGAGCGGCGACTACAACGTCGTGGCGAAGGGAACGGTCACCGCCCACAACGGCTCGACCTTCTACTACCAGGACTTCGCCACGGCCGTCCGCGACTTCGGGATCTCCGTGAAGACCGGCTGAACCACCCCGCGTTTCGACAATCTCATGAAGCCGACCGAGCCGGCCCGCGACTCCGAGCCTGAAGCCGTGAACGCGGCGGCCGCTGACGTGGAGCCGGCTCGGCCCTCATTTCCGCCCGGCGGTCACGGTGTCGTCCTGTCGCCACCGCAGTTCGTCGAGCACGTCCACCACGCCGTTGACCCGCCCGATCATGGCCACGATGGTCCGGGCCTCGCTGTGATGGGCGATCTCACCGCCGACGGTCACCACACCCTGCGACACCGAGACCCGGACCCCTGAGGTGTCCATCCACAGGGGGCCGCTGAGGATGTCGTCGCGGATCTCGGCGGCGATGTCGTCGTCGGTGCGCGTGAAGACCTTGAGCACGTCGTGACGGCTGACGATGCCCACCAGCAGACCTTCTTCGTCGACCACCGGCAGCCGTTTCACCCCGTGCACGTCCATGGCCCGGGCGGCGGCCACCACACTGGCGTACGGCCTGCAGGTGATCGCCGGCGCGGTCATCAGCTCGGCGGCCGTCTCGCCGCGCGCCTTCTCCTCAGGGTCGGAACCGCCGCCGATGCGCCGGCGCAGCCTGGCCCGCAGGGGAGGCCGGTAGTCCTCGCCGTAGTAGCGCTGCCTGAACTCCTCCTTGCGCAGCAGATCGGCCTCGGAAAGGACGCCGATCACATGTCCTTCGCCGTCCACCACCGGCACGGCGCTCACACCGTGGCGCACGAGCACCTCGGCCACGTCCTTGAAGGGGGTGCTGCCGTTGACGGATGCGACCTGCCAGGTCATCACGTCCCGCACCTTCTTGTGCATGATCGGCTCCCTCCGGGCGCCGGCGTGGCGCCCGTCTCTCGCTGCGAGCGTCCCCGTCCGCGGCAGCGCCCACGCCCCGCCCACGCTCCTCTTCATCGAATCGTGGAACGGGATCAGCAGCGAAGAGACGAAGGTCCCCGTGCCCCGAGACATTCGGCCCCACCGGATCCGGACGGGGGACCAGGCCAGGCGGTTTTTCTACAGGTTGAGGTACCGGGCGGGAGTGGTGATCCGGCGGCGGCAAAGATCATATTCGAACCTGTGTACGACTCTGTGGAAACTGTGGATAACCCGCGGCAGGCGATGGGGCGGGATGTGTGCCGTTGTGCACGCTCGCGGCGCTGTGTGGATTCCTACGTATAACGCCGCCGGGCGCGGGCCTAACGTCTGGGATGTCCGAAACGAGCGATTCGGCGCCTCCCTCACGAAAGAAGCTTTGTGATGAACGTTCAGCAGACCACTGGTACCGCGATCTCCTGGCAGCGTCTGGCCGGTCGTGTCGCGGCCGGTGCGGTGACCGCGGTTCTGGCCGTCGGGATCGCGGCGATCCCGGCGGGTGCGGCGACCGGCCCGGCCGCGACCTCCGCCGCCTCCACCGCCTCCGTGTCCGTCGCGTCCGCTGTTTCGACCGCCGGGCATGTGAGTTTCACGTCCAAGAGCTACTACTTCGGTGCGGTGCTGCTGGGCAGGAACGAGGTGCGGGAGGCGGGTAAGAAGGTGAACGACCGGGACGGTGTCGCGGTGGCCAAGTTCCGTATCAAGGGCGACCGGATGTACTACCTGGTGCAGTGGAAGCGGACCGGCAGGCCGACCGCCTTCCACATCCACCGCGGCAAGGCCGGCGTGAACGGTCCGGTGGTGATCGATCTGCTGCACGATGGGACGATCCGCGGTAACTCCGCCTTCGGTTCGGTGAAGGTCAAGGACCTGTCGGTGCTGGCCGGGATCAAGAACAACCCGAGGAACTGGTACGCCAACATGCACACCAAGCAGTTCGCCGACGGCGCCGTCCGCGGCCAGCTCCTCAAGACCGGCCGCTGGTAACCCCGCCGACTCGCAGAACGCACGTTTCGCTCCGGTAGGTCACGTGCCAGGTGTGAGGTCAAGAAGCCCCGTCGTGGCGGTTGGCGGACAGGGATGTGGCCGGAGGCGGCGAAACGCCTCCGGCCACATCGTCTTTCCAGGGATCAGCGCACGACCTTGTATCCCGCTTCCTCCACAGCGGCGACGATCTTCGCGGGGTCGACGGGGCTTTCGCTGTCGACGGTCAGCAGGCCGGTCGACAGCTCGACCTCCACGCCGGTGACGCCGGGAACCTCGCCGACCTCCTCCTTGACCGAGCTGACGCAGTGCCCGCAGGTCATGCCCTTCACGGTGTAGGTGGTGGTGCTCATATCGATCAACCTCTCCTGACTAGGAACGGACGAGCCGGGCGATGGCTTCAGAGGCTTCCTTGATCTTGGCCTCGGCCTCGGGGCCGCCCTTGACGGTGGCCTCCGCGACGCAGTGGGCCAGGTGCTCGTCAAGGAGCGACAAGGCGAAGGACTGCAGGGCGCTGGTGGCGGCCGACACCTGGGTGAGGATGTCGATGCAGTACTTGTCGTCTTCGACCATCCGCTGCAGCCCGCGTACCTGCCCTTCGACGCGGCGAAGCCGCCGCAGATGATCCTGCTTGTTGTGGGTGTAGCCGGCCATTGTTCTCCCCCTCGTTCTTCGCTTGTAAGCATACCCCTAACCCGTATAGGGCCTCATTTCCGTCAGACCCGTGCGGGTGCTGGTTCAACAGGGGAGGGGGTGGGCTTGCGCATCAGAACCAGGGAGAGGATGGCGCCGAGCAGTGCTACCACGCCGGCGCCGATGAAGGCGGCGTGGAATCCGTCGGTGAGCTCGACCACGTTCCCCAGTTCGGTGGCGCCCTGTGCCGTGGCGATGGCCGTCATGACGGCGAGGCCGAGCGCCGAGCCCACGTTGTAGGTGGTGTTGACGATGCCGGACGCCAGGCCGCTCTCCTCAGGACGGGCGCCGGACATGGCCGACATCATCGCCGGGATGTAGGCGAGGGACATACCGACCGCGGCGACCAGGCTGGCGGGCAGCACGTCGGTGGCGAAGGACCCGGCCGGCCTGACGAGTGCCAACCCGGCGATGCCCGCGGCGAGTACGGCGAGCCCGCTCACGATGAGCGCCTTGGCCCCGAAACGGCCCATGAGCCGCGCCGTGATACCCACCATGAAGATCATGATGGCGACGGTCATCGGCAACAGTGCCGCGCCGCCGGCGAACGCGCCGTAGCCGAGAACCTGCTGCAGGTAGAGGTTCAGGAAGTACCACATCGGGATCCACGCCGCGCCCAGCAGCCCCATCGCCAGATTGGACACGGCCAGGCCCGGCACCCGCCAGATGGCCAGGGGCATCAGCGGCTCGCGCACCATGCGTTGCGCCGCCAGGAACACCGCCAGCAGCACCACGCCGGCCGCGGCACTGATCCCGTCGGCCGACACGATCGCGTAAACGATCAGGGCGAGGCCCGCGGTGACCGATATGGCGCCGAGCGCGTCCAGACCGCCGCGCTTGCCCTCGACGGCAGGCAGCAGACCGATGGCGGCGAGCGTGGCCAGGCCGATCGGGATGTACACGATGAACACCCAGGGCCAGCTCAGGTACTCGGTGATCACACCTCCCAGGAAGACGCCCGCCGTGCCGCCGGCCGGGGCGGCGGCACCGTACAGCGCCATGGCCTTGCCCAGTTCCCTCGGGTTCCCCCCGAACAGCAGCATGAGCAGCGTCATCGCGGCCGGTGCGATGAGCGCCCCGCCGACGCCTTGCACGGCGCGGCCGACGATCTCGATCGAGGCGGTACCGGCCGCCGCGGCGACGACAGAGCCGGCGATGAGGATCAGCCATCCGGTGGTGAAAACTCTGCGCGGGCCGAACAGGTCGGACAGGCGTCCACCGAGGAGCAGGAGACCGCCGAAGGCGACCACGTAGGCGTTGAACACCCATTGCAGATCGCCTGGGGAGAAGCCGAGGTCGAGCTGCATTTCGGGAAGCGCGACCCCGATGATCGACGTGTCCATGATCACCATGAACTGTGCGGCGGCGAGCACGAGCAGCGCCCACCATCGGCGGGGATGGGGAGACATGGCTCCCTCCTTTCGCATACCCCTAGGGGGTAGTTACTGGAACGGCTGGGAACGGTAACATACGGGGTGGGGGTATAACAAGCAGGCGTGTCAACTGATGTGTCCGCCGCTCTCGTCTACGGCCGCTTTCGCTTCGGTGTGGGCCGCGGTGGTCGAGGTTGAACCTCGGCCGGGTTGACCTCCAGGAAGGGGGTCCGTTGTCGGATGGGGCCGCTCCAGGGGTTGGCAGATACTATAGGGGGGTATAGTGTGCGCTGCATGAGAATGACGGTCGTCGCCGAGGACGAACTCGAGGAGAAGCCGATGAGCGTGGTCATCTGCACGGTTGAGGGCATGACCTGTGGCACCCGCGTGAACTCCGTCAAGGAGGAGGCGGCGATGGTGCCCGGTGGGACGGATGTCGGAGTCGGCCGGGCGCGCGGCTCGTTGATCGTGGAAGGCGGCGGCCTCGTCGAGAAGACGCCGGTCATGGCCGCATTCCGAGAGGCCGGGTACGTAGTGGCGGGTCGGTCATGAACGCCGGCGTCAGGTTCGGCGGATACGTTCTGGGCCTTGCCGTGGTCTTCGGTGGCGCCCTTGGCCTGGGAAAGGCGGTAGGACCGGTGAATGCTACGTCCGAGAGACACAATGCGGCGCACGTCCCGGCGAAGAGCGCGACCCGCGAGGCGGTGCCGGCTCGACGACCATCGGAGGATACCCCTGGGGGGCTCCAGGTGGCCCAGAGTGGCTACACCCTCATGCCACTCACCATGGGCGTCAGGCCGGACGCGGCGACCGACTTCCGCTTCACCGTCACCGGCCCCGACGGCCGGCCGGTCACCGACTACCAGGTCGCGCACGAGAAGAGGCTCCACCTGATCGTCGTGTCCCGCGACCTGCGCACATTCCAGCACCTGCACCCCACGCTGACCCCTGACGGAGTGTGGTCGGTCAAGCTCACGCTGCCCGGCGCGGGCGCCTACCGGGTGTTCGCCGACTTCGCGCCCGCTTCTGGCGGTGCGATGACGTTGGGCGCCGATCTGCTGGTGGCAGGCGATTACGAGCCGAAGGCGTTGCCGGCGGTCACTCGCACGGTCGACGTCGACGACTACTCCGTCAGCCTCGGCGGCGACCTGACTCCCGGACGGTCGAGCAGGCTGACGTTGCGGGTGACCAAGGACGGCGAGCCGGTGACCGATCTGGAGCCGTACCTCGGCGCCTACGGGCACCTGGTGGCTCTGCGGGCCGGAGACCTCGCGTATCTGCACGTCCATCCCGACGGCGCGCCCGGTGACGGCCGGACCAAGGCCGGACCCGAGATCGTCTTCTACGCCGAGGTGCCCAGCGACGGCGACTACCGGCTGTTCCTGGACTTCAAGCACGAAGGCCAGGTCCGCACCGCCGGCTTCACCCTGCGCTCCGGTCGGCCGACGGCTCACATGTCCACGAGTTCCGAACCGGCGACCGCCGACCCCCAGCCCGGCGAGCACGGCGACCACGGCCACTGAGCGAGAGAAAGGAGAAGGTGATGTCCTCCCTCACCGATGACCGCCAGAACGCGGTCGAACTCTCGATCGGCGGCATGACCTGCGCGTCCTGCGCCAACCGCATCGAGCGCAAGCTGAACAGGCTCGACGGGGTGACGGCGACGGTGAATTACGCCACCGAGAAGGCCAAGGTCACCTTTCCCGAGGGGCTGGAGGCGGCGACGCTGATCGCCGAGGTCGAGAAGGCCGGCTATACCGCCGCGCTGCCCGCCCCGCCCGTCCAGGAAGGGGAACGGCAGCCGGGTGAACCTGACGAGGTGGCGCCGCTGCGGCAGCGCCTGATCACCGCCGTGGCGCTGTCGGTGCCGGTCATCGCCATGGCGATGGTGCCCGCGCTGCAGTTCGCCAACTGGCAATGGTTGTCGCTCACCCTCGCCGCCCCCGTGGTCGTGTACGCAGGGTGGCCGTTCCACCGGGCCGCATGGACCAACCTGCGCCACGGCGCGGCCACCATGGACACCCTGGTCTCCCTCGGCACGATCGCCGCGCTGGGCTGGTCGCTGTGGGCGCTGTTCTTCGGCACCGCGGGTACACCGGGCATGACCCACCCGTTCGCGCTGACGATCCAGCGCACCGATGGCTCCGGCAACATCTACCTGGAGGCCGCCGCCGGGGTGACCGCGTTCATCCTGGCCGGTCGCTACTTCGAGGCCCGCTCCAAGCGTCGCGCGGGCGCGGCGCTGCGCGCCCTGCTGGAGCTGGGCGCCAAGGACGTCGCCGTGCTGCGCGACGGTGCCGAGGTGCGCGTCCCCAGCGACCAACTGGTCGTAGACGACCGGTTCGTGGTGCGGCCGGGCGAGAAGATCGCCACCGACGGAGTGGTCGAAGAAGGTTCTTCGGCGGTGGACGCCTCGATGCTGACCGGGGAGTCAGTGCCGGTGGAGGTGCACCCGGGTGACGTAGTGACCGGGGCCACGGTGAACGCCGGCGGGCGGTTGGTCGTCCGCGCCACCCGGGTCGGGTCGGACACCCAGCTCGCCCAGATGGCCAAGCTGGTGGAGGAAGCCCAGACCGGCAAAGCGCAGGTCCAGCGGCTGGCCGATCGTATCTCCGGCGTCTTCGTCCCGATCGTCATCGCCCTGGCACTCGGCACGCTCGGGTTCTGGCTCGGCACCGGCGAGGGCGCCGGCGCCGCGTTCACCGCGGCCGTCGCGGTGCTGATCATCGCCTGCCCTTGCGCGCTCGGTCTGGCCACCCCGACCGCGCTGCTGGTGGGCACTGGACGCGGTGCCCAGCTCGGCATCCTGATCAAGGGCCCCGAAGTGCTGGAATCCACCCGGGCGATCGACACCGTCGTGCTGGACAAGACCGGCACGGTCACCGAAGGCAGGATGACCCTCGTCGAGGTCCACGTCGCCGATGGGCAGGACGAGGAGGAGGTACTCCGCCTGGCGGGCGCGCTGGAGCACGCCTCGGAGCACCCGATCGCCCGGGCCGTCTTCGAGGGCGCTGTCGCGCGGGTCGGCGAACTGCCGGCACCGGAGGACTTCGCCAACGTCGAAGGGCTGGGCGTGCAGGGCATCGTGGACGGGCACGCGGTGCTGGTCGGCCGCCCGCGGCTGCTGGCCGAGTGGTCACAGCACCTGACGCCCGAGCTGGAACGGGCTCTGCACGCGGCTCAGACCGCAGGGCGTACCGCCGTCGCCGTCGGCTGGGACGGGGAGGCCCGTGCCGTGCTGGTGGTGGCCGACGTGGTCAAGGCGACCAGCAAGGAGGCGATCGAGCGGCTTCGCGGCCTGGGTCTGACCCCGGTGCTGCTGACCGGCGACAACGAGGCCGTCGCGCGCACCGTGGCCGCCGAGGTCGGCATCGACGAGATCATCGCCGAGGTGCTGCCCGCCGACAAGGTGGAGGTCGTCAAGCGCCTGCAGTCCGAGGGCCGCACGGTGGCCATGGTCGGCGACGGTGTCAACGACGCCGCGGCGCTGGCCCAGGCCGATCTGGGGCTGGCGATGGGCACCGGCACCGACGCGGCCATCGAGGCCTCCGACCTGACCCTGGTCCGCGGCGACCTTCGGGTGGCGGCCGACGCCATCCGGCTGTCCCGCCGCACCCTGCGCACCATCAAGGGCAATCTGTTCTGGGCCTTCGCCTACAACGTCGCCGCCCTGCCGCTGGCCGCCGCCGGCCTGCTGAACCCGATGATCGCGGGAGCCGCCATGGCGTTCTCCTCGGTCTTCGTCGTCAGCAACAGCCTCCGCCTGCGCCGCTTCACCTGACGAACACCCAGAGGATTATCGAGGCTCGAGACGCGCGCGTGCCCATGAGGTGAGATCGGCCGGCTACGCACAGGCGCCGGCTCTGTCTGCCCGTGCACCGCCGCTCGATGGCCGCCCTTTCAGAGGAGACCCGAAACTCGATGGATCCCGTCGCCGACGGCCTGCTCGAAGCCGTGCTTGCTCACAGGCTGAGGAGTTCGTGACAGTGGTGAGCCAGGAAGGCGCTCACGCCTGGGATCAGCGCCACGGCGGCGGGGCCGGTGAGGAGCAGGCCCACGGCGGCCACGGTGGCGAATCGCTCGTGCCGGGTGAGCGGGTTCTCCGGCCCGAGCATGCGGCGCACGCGCGTCAACGCCGTCTCGCCTCCCATGCCCAAGGAGAAGGCGGGCACCCGCCCCGTGGCAATGCGTACGAGTGCACCGGCGACGTGGATGCGCGCGTGGCGGCGGGCCGCCACGTCGTCCGCCCGAAGTTCGATCAGCCGGGCGACCTCGGTCCTGGCCCGGCGGAACAGCGGCACGCCCGGGAAAGCCCGAGCAAGGATCTCCCCGGCCGCCACCACAAGATCATGCCGGCCACGCAGATGAGCCCGCTCGTGGGCCAGAACGGCAGCCAGCTCCTCCGGCGGCAGGGACCGCAATGCTCCTGTCGTGATGACCGTCCTACCCTCCCCACCCGGCAGGCAGTAGGCGATCGGCTCCGCGTGGTCGAGCACGACCGCGCCCAACGCGCTGTCGTGCTTGCCGAGCAAGCACAGCATCTCCGCGTGCTCGCGCCGCTCGCGGCGGGTCCTCAGCAGCACGGCCGCGGCGCAGTACGCCAGACGGCCCCCCACGAGACCAGCCGACGCGGCGACGATCACCACTTCAGTGGGAGTGACGGAGACGCCGTGAGACAGGAGCGCGGCACAGGCTTCGAAGAGGTCGGCGATGCCGTGCCCGACCACGGAAGCCGGTATGGCGGCGGCCAGTACGGCGAGCACGGCGGAGGTGAGCACCGAGGCGCATGCCGCGTGCCACATCGCGATGGCGAGCCGCGGCGCCCGCTCGGCCCGGTCGCCCCGACTCAGCAGTCGCGGCAGGGCCACCGCCCCGAACAGGGCGTACAACCCCAGAACCATCGCGACGATCACGGACGACTGCCTTTGGGCGGGTACACCTTGAGCGCGGCCTCCAGCGCGTCCGCTTCCTCAGGGCTCAACCGCTCAAGGAAGTGCACCAGCGTGGCGGCCTGGTTGCCACCGTTGGCGAGCGTCGTCCGCATCAGCTCGGCGGTGTAAGCCTCCTTGCTGGCGATCGCCTCATAGACGTACGCCCGGCTGACCTGCTTACGGCGTAGCAGCCCCTTCTTGTGCAGGTTGTCCATCACGGTCATCACGGTCGTGTAGGCGATCTGCCGTTCCTGCTGAAGGTCTTCGAGTACGTCCCTGACCGACGCCGGCCGCCGGTAGGACCACATGCGGTCCATCACCACCGACTCAAGGTCTCCAAGGCCCCGTACCATCCGCCAACCTCTCCCGCGTGCCGTCCGCTCAATGCTATCGACCCTCGTAGACGGGCCACAGGTCTGCGCGCGGTCACGGTGAGGTCTCGGATACGGACCACGGTAATGGACCGGCGCGCATGTGTAGCGAATCCGAGTTGAACCGACCGTGCCGAATGTTCGTACTCGCTGCTGCGATCCCCTACGCACCTTAGTAGGATCGCGCCGCAAGTTCGGTAAAGCGTGAGTAATACAGGGATGGTGCTGCTTTGGTCGTGCGCCGCAAGAGACGGAGCGCCGTGCCGGTGACCGCCGTCATGGTGGCGGTCATGGCGGTCATGGTCGGGCAGGGGAGCGCGATCGCCGAGCCTCGTCCGACGGTGGCGCAGGCCGAGGCGAGATTGGCCAAGCTGGAGGACCAGGCCGACCGGATGGTCGAGCGGTACAACACCGCAGCGGAGAAGTACAAGGCGTCGAAGAAGAAGTACGACCAACTCGACGGGCAGCTCGAATCAGAACTGACCAAGGTGGCGGAACTGCGCAAGAGCCTGGTGGCGACCGCCGTCGGCACGTACCAGTCCGGTGACGCACTGCTCTGGCCGGGTTTCGTCGACCAGCAGGATCCGGCGGTGATGCTGTCAGGGCTGGCGGCCGGCAATCAGATCGCCGCCGGGCGCGACCGCGTCCTGCGCGAGTTCGACGTGGCGAATCGAGGGTTGCGCGACAGGCGCACCAAGGCCAAGGCGGCCTTCGACGAGGCCGGCGACATCCTGGAAGAGGTCCGCGGAGAGCGCAAGAAGGTCGAAGAACTTGTCGGCGAGCAGGAACGCCTGCTGCGCCGCCTCAACCGGTTCAACCCCGGCAACCCGAACAGTCCTGGCGTCGAGTACACCGGCCCCGCCTCCGGCAACGCCCGCGTGGCACTGCAGTTCGCCTTCGCCCAGATCGGCAAGCCCTACCGGTGGGGCGCCACCGGCCCTGGCTCCTACGACTGCTCAGGCTTCACCCAGGCGTCCTGGGCCAAGGCAGGGGTCAGCCTGCCCCGCACCACCTACACCCAGTGGTCTTGGGGTGCGAGCCGTCGCGTCTCCCTGGACGCGCTCCAGCCGGGTGATCTGATGTTCAGCAAGGGGCTCGGCCACATGGGCTTGTACGTCGGTGGCGGCAAGATGATCCACGCTCCTCGCACGGGTGACGTCGTCAAGGTCGTCGCCCTGGACGACTACTGGCGCGGACGCCTGCTAGGAGCGGTCCGCCCCTGATTAAGGGGACCTAAGACAGGGGCGTATATGACATTTCCCCTCGCTGTACGGCTAGAGAGAGACGGTTCTGGATCTGTCGGGCAGCCGAGTATCGACCAGCTGAGCAAGATGATCAAGATGTGGCACTGGGACGGATGGGGGAATGGGTGGCTGGGGATATGCCCTTATGACCCTGGCCATGATCGCTTTCTGGGGTTTGGTCATCGTCGGTGTCGTACTTCTCGTCCGCTCTTCGACGGGTACGTCACAGACGCAGAGGGGCTCCGCTTTCCCCTCGGCGGAGGAAATGCTGGCCCAGCGTTACGCCAGAGGTGAGATCGATGCGGAGGAGTACCGTGCTCGCCTCGACACCTTGCACGGTGCCCACTTCTCGGGTCCTGCGAATGGCTGAGTGAAGGGTCGTCGCCATGGTCGCGATGGCCGACGGCGCCGCTTCCGCTCGCGGCCTCGGCCGTTAGATTGGTACGAAGCCCCATAGTAGGAGCGGAGCGGTATGTCGGACAGCGGTAAGACCGTAGTGCTGGACGTGAGCGGTCAGCTTTGGGCGAGCCAGCAGGGCGCGGTGTCGGCAAGCCTCGGCCGCAGACCCGGTGTACTCGCGGTCGAGGTCAACCCGGTGGCCCAGACGGCGACGGTGGAGTTCGACCCGGCGCGTACGTCGGTGGCCGAGCTGCGCCGCTGGGTGCGCGAATGCGGGTATCACTGCGCGGGCCAGTCGGTGCCCGCACACCTGTGCGACCCGTTGGAAGAGCCGGACCCGCCCGCCGTCCGGCACGCGCACGCGGCCCCGCCGGCCGGAGAGACGCCGCCGCAGGTGATGTCGTCGCATGAGGCGATGGGGCACGGCGGCCACGCGGGGATGTCGATGGCGGCCATGGTGGCCGACATGCGCAACCGCTTCCTGGTGGCGCTGCTGTTCTCGATCCCGATCGTGGTGTGGTCCCCCATCGGCAGGGAGGTGCTGAACCTCCACGTCCCTGTTCCGTTCGGTCTGCGCGAGGACGTCTGGGCACTGCTGCTCAGCCTGCCGGTGATCTTCTACTCGTCCTGGATCTTCTTCGACGGGGCCGTCCGGGCGCTGCGCGCGCGGACGCTGGACATGATGGTGCTCGTCGCGGTCGCCATCGGCGCCGGCTGGGGGTACTCCCTGGTCGTCACCCTGACCGGCGGCGGCGAGGCGTTCTACGAGGCCGCCACCGTGCTGGCCTCGTTCGTGCTGCTGGGGCACTGGTTCGAGATGCGCGCCAGAGGCGGGGCCAACGACGCGATCCGCACGCTGCTCGACCTCGCGCCCCCCAGAGCCCTGGTGCTGCGGGACGGCCGGCAGGTCGAGGTGCCCACGGCCGAGGTCGTGGTCGGTGACCTGCTGCTCGTCCGGCCGGGTACGAAGGTCGCCGTGGACGGGGTCGTCGAGGACGGCGACAGCGAGGTGGACGAGTCGATGGTCACCGGCGAGAGCATGCCGGTGCACAAGCAGCCGGGCTCGCCCGTCATCGGAGCCACGATCAACGAGAACGGCACGCTCCGCGTTCGGACCACCAAGGTCGGCTCGGACACGGCGCTCGCGCAGATCGTCAAGCTCGTCCAGCAGGCGCAGAACTCCAAGGCGCCCGGCCAGAGACTGGCCGACCGGGCGGCCTTCTGGCTGGTCCTGGTGGCACTGGCCGGCGGGGCGGCCACCTTGCTGATCTGGTTGACGGTGGGGGCGTCATTCAGCCTGGCCATCCTGTTCGCGATCACTGTTGTGGTGATCACCTGCCCGGACGCGCTCGGCCTCGCCACCCCGACGGCCATCATGGTCGGTACCGGGCTCGGCGCCGCGCGCGGCGTGCTGTTCAAGAACGCGAGCGCCATCGAGACCGCCGCCCGCATCGAGGTGGTCGTCATGGACAAGACCGGCACCCTGACCAAGGGCGAGCCGGAGGTGACCGACCTGGCCGCCGACGGGATCGGCGAGCCGGAACTCCTCGCCCTGGTGGCCGCGGTCGAGCGTGAGTCCGAGCACCCGCTCGCCGACGCCGTCGTCCGCCACGCGGAGGGTCAGGACGTCGCGGTGTTCCAGGCACGGGACTTCCACAACGTCCCGGGCCACGGTGCGATCGCCACCGTGGACGGTCGCCGGGTCGTCGTGGGCAACCGGCGGCTGATGGAACGAGAAGGGATCTCGCTGGACGGGCTCACGTCCCGGCGGGACGAGCCGGCCGCCGGCGGGCGCACCGTGGTGGTCGCCGCGGTGGACGGCCGCGCGGCCGGGCTGATCGGCATCGCCGACGCGCCGCGCGACACCTCCGCCGCCGCGGTGGCCGCCCTGCACGACCTCGGCATCGAGGTGGTGATGCTGACCGGCGACAACGAACAGACCGCGCGGCGCATCGCCGAGCGTCTGGGCATCGACACCGTCATCGCCGAGGTGCTGCCGGGTGACAAGGCGGGCAAAATCGTCGAATTGCAGCAGGGCGGACGGAAGGTCGCCATGGTGGGCGACGGCGTGAACGACGCCCCGGCCCTCGCCCAGGCCGACCTGGGCATCGCCATCGGCGCCGGCACCGATGTGGCCATCGAGACCGCCGACGTCGTCCTCATGCGGTCCGACCCACTGGACGTCCCCACCGCGCTGCAAATCGGCCGAGGGACGCTGCGCAAGATGCGGCAGAACCTCGGATGGGCGATCGGCTACAACGCCATCGCGCTGCCCATCGCCGCCGGGGTCTTCGAGCCCGCCTTCGGCCTGACGCTCCGGCCCGAGATCGCGGCGCTGTCGATGTCCGGCTCCAGCGTGATCGTCGCGGTCAACGCGCTCATGCTGAAGCGCCTCCGCCTGCCAGGCCGTACGCAGTAGTTTGCGGGGTATGCCGCATCAATCCCTGGACCCGCTCGTCGCCGAGACGGTCGGCGCCTACCTGGAAGATGTCGACGCGCAGGCCCCCGGGCTGGTGGAAGGGCTGTACCTGGTCGGGTCGGTTGCGCTCAACGACTTTCGGCCGCAGGCCAGCGACATCGACTTCGTG
The DNA here is from genome assembly GCF_040607455.1 of Sphaerisporangium sp. NPDC005289. Classification (NCBI taxonomy): domain Bacteria; kingdom Bacillati; phylum Actinomycetota; class Actinomycetes; order Streptosporangiales; family Streptosporangiaceae; genus Sphaerisporangium; species Sphaerisporangium sp. NPDC005289. The sequence continues at coordinate 181,587 of NZ_JBEXGS010000009.1, read as the reverse complement.
GCGGTGACGTCGGCCCGCCTGGACGCCCCCGCGCTCGCGACTCTGGCAGGAGTCCATGACCGGCTGAAGCGGCGCCGTCGCAAGCCCTTCTTCGACGGCGGTTACATCACCTGGGACGACCTGGCCGGCGCGCCCGCGAACAGCGGTCCAGGCGCGAGCGTCCACGAGCACCACTTCCACGCCACCCAAGGGGGAAGCGACCCGGTGACCTGGCACACCCTTGCTCATCACGGCATCGCCTGCCGCGGTCCCGAGCCGGGAGAGGTCAAGGTCTGGTCCGACCGCGAGGAGCTGATCGCCTGGACCGACGCCAACCTGGACGACTACTGGCGGCGATTGCTCGACCGCGCCTCCCGGCTTCACCACCGGTGGGGGATGGCCATGCTCGCGCCCTACGGCACGGTGTGGGTCGTCACCGGGATCTCCCGTATGCACTACACCATCGCCACCGGCCGCGTCATTTCCAAGACCGGCGCCACGGCTCACGCGATCGAGGTGTTCCCCGAGCGGTGGCACCGGGTGGTGGCCGAGGCGGCGCGCCTGCGCCGCGGGGAGCCGGGCCGCTCGGCGTACCGGTCCCCGCTGTCCCGGCGCCGCGACGTCCTGGCGTTCGGTGACATGGCCGTTAACGAGGCGCACCGCCTACGCGCCGCCGGAACTTGACGGCTTCCCGCACGGCGGGAAGCATTCTGGGGCGCATCATGGGATGCGCCCCAGAACGTGCCCTTACTTGGACGGGAGCATCTGCTTCATCGTGCCGATCTCCGCCGTCTGGCTCGTCACGATGGCACCGGCCAGTTCCTTGGCCGGTGGGTATGCACCGGAGCTCTGCTCCTTCTCGGCCATGACGATCGCTCCCTCGTGATGGTCGATCATCATGGTGAGGAATGCCTTGTCGAAGGCGCTACCCGACAGCTCTTCGAGTTCCTTCATATCGTCGGCCGACATCATGCCGTCCATGCCGTGTCCCATCGAGGGCATGGCGTCGTCCGGAACCTTCATGTTCCAGGCGGTCAGCCAGCCGCTCATGGTCGTGATCTCGGGCTCCTGGGCGGCCTCGATCTGCTTGGCCAACTGCTTGACGTCAGGGTCGGCGGCTCGCGAGCCGGCGAGCTTGGCCATGTCGATCGCCTGTCGATGATGAGGGATCATCATCTGGGCGAACATCACGTCCTGCTTGTTGTGGTCCGCCGACGTGGTGCCGGTGGCGGCGCTGGCGGGAGTGGCGGCCGGCGACGCCATCGAGGACATGCCGTGGCTGCCGTCGGCTTGCCGGCCGTGACCGCTTCCTTCCTCCTGTCCGCCGCAGCCCGTGGCGAGCAGCCCGGCCGCGGCCAGAGCGGCGGAGGCGATGACGAGACGTTTCATGTGAACAACTCCGTGGTTCGGCTGGGTGACTGATCCGTGGGCGGCCGCAGACCGCCGCGGTGGATGTCAGCGCCGAAGCACGCAGAGTTGCGCGAGCGTGGGCCCGCGTGGCAGGAGCATCGGTCCGGCTCGTGGAACAAGCCCGCCCGGGACGAGGGAATCGATGCCCGGCCTCGTGCCCAGCGCCCTGGCCACAAAGAAGACCAACGCCGCCATCAGAAGCAGGGCCAGGCACACCTCCCCGCCACCGTGCCCGTCATGGGTGGGCATCTGCCGGTCGTGGGCGTCGCTTCCTGGGGTATATGAGGGCATGCCGTCGTGGGAGACATGCATGGTCCAGACGCTGGCCATCTCGGTCGGCCCCGGCGTGGGCTGAAGGCCGTGCATGGCGAACAATCCGGCCACTAGTGCGCATAGTAGGACCTGCCAGGCAATCATCCGGCCGATCACCTCGGATGTGCTTCCCTTGACCACAGTGCCAGCCTAGCGGGTATCTCAATAGCTACTACCCGCCACCGGAGGATCCGGCGGATCGCGCCTTGGCGGACTGGGCGGCGGAGAATGTTCATCCTGCCGCTGCGGGCGAGCAGTCGTACTGCTGACGGCGCACGCCGCGCCCAGCGTCATCAGGCCCCACCACGGAAGGCTGTGTGCTCCCGAGTTCCGGCCCGCGTCGAGCGCGGTGCCGGCGAGGACGTTGCCCGCTGCGATCTCGACTTTGGACACCGTGCTGTAGAAGCAGTAATACGTGCCGACCATGCGGTCGCCTATCGGTGCGCCGTGGCCGCTTTGCGTCGTTGACCGGTCAGGTGCACAAAGATCAGCTGCGGCCTGGCCCCGCCGGCGCCGGCTGTTGAGGACGCAGTCCGGCCATTGTGATGGCGACGAGGCGGTGGACGGCGTCGGGTCCGGTGAGCGTGCCGGCCGCGGTGAGAGCGTGGAGACAGTAGCCGGTCAACTCGGCGGCGGGAACGTCATCGCGCAGGTCACCGCTCTGCGTTCCTTCGACGATCAGCTGTTCGATGAAGTCGTGGAGGTGCTTTCGCGCACGGTCGACGTGGTCGCCGTGATGGAGCAGCACGGAAAGTTCGCCGCCGTGGCGACCGGAGTGGTGCTGGATGAACGCGTAGGCCCGGAGTACGGCTTCCAGTCGTACTCCGGCCTGCGCGGCGGGGTCGGCGGCGGCGGCGAGTTGGTCCAGATGTGTGGCGACCTGGCGCTCGTGCCAGGCGAAGAGGACAGCCTGCACGTCGGAGAAGTACTTGTACAGCGTCGCCCGTCCGATACCGGCCTTCTCCGCGATCTGCGACATCGTCAGCGCGACGAGCCCACGCTCGGCCACCAGGGCGGCCGTGGCGTCCAGGGCCGCCTCCTTCACAGCCGCGCGATGCGCGTCGATCGACTCGTTCCACAGCTTCGGCACCGCGCCATCATACATCTCGTCCCCGCTATAGACAGTGTGATGTTGACATAGACAATATGTATCGATAGATCTGATGTCGAGTTGATGTCCGTCCTGCGGGGAGTGCCGGTCGCCTCCCTCGCCGGCCCGATCGAAGGGAGTGCCATGCCAAGCCTGGAAGCCCACATCGAAACCGAGCGTGCGAGCCGATATCTCGTCCACTTCTGCAAACACGCCACCGCCATGGGCGGACGGGGCGCCCACGTGCCGCGGATGCGTCTCCATGGAGCGATGAGCAGTCATGACGTGCGGATCGACGCGCAATGGTCCGACACAGAGGGCACGGTCACCTTGACTCCGTGGGGCCGATGCGTGCTGCGCGCCGACGAGAACGCGCTCAGTGTGAACATCGAGGCCGCCGACGAAAACGGCCTGCGAGAGATCCGAGACATCGTCACGCGCGACCTCGACAGGTTCAGCCGCCGTGACCCACTGGTCGTCACCTGGAGCAGGCCCGGGACGGACGAGGCTGTACCGACTGCGGAGGCCGAGGGGGTGGCGTCCGCCAGGCGAGGCATACCTCGGGTGCTCATGAGCATTCAGGGGATCATCGTGGCGATCGCCGGGGTGCTGGTCCTCGTCTTGCATCTTGGGTTGGCCGGCACCTTCCTCTCCACTGCCCCCTGGGCCGGTCTCGCCATCAATGCGGTGCTGGTCATCGTCGTGGTGAAGGTCGCCCTTATCGCTGTGTTCCGCTTCCGCTTCCGCCTTCGCCGCCGACGCAGAGCGCCCAAGACTTCGGCTGACGCGCCGGTCGGAGAAGGCAGGTGAGCCGCTGGTCCGCACACCGAGCACGGGCAAGGCGGTACGGACACTGCTGCCGAAGCGGCACGGTAGAAGATCGCCGAGTGTGACCGCAAGCTCGCTCCAGGAAGCCGACCCGGCCGACAAGGCCGAGGTCTACGCCAGCTCGGACTGCGGCTGACGTTCCGTCCCCAGAAACAACTAGTGGAGGCCCGGATTTCTCCCGACCTCCACATGTGCACAAGGTTGGTGTCCGAGGGGGGACTTGAACCCCCATGCCCCGTAAAGGGCACTAGCACCTCAAGCTAGCGCGTCTGCCTATTCCGCCACCCGGACAGTGGTGCCTGCACGTTGGAACGTCTTCCCGCGTCGGCTGAACTAGGTTAGCAAACTCCGGGCACTCCTTCATACCGGTAAGCGGGAGGGGAGGATGCGCTATGCCGGAGATGCTGGTAGGTGCCCCTTGGCGGCAGGATGGGGGTGTCAGCCTGTACTTGACCGAAGGAGCAGGGGATGACCGCGTTCAACGGCGAGGAGGAGGTCGTAGAGCTGTGCCGCGACCTGATCCGCATCGACTCGACCAACGCTGGGGACAACGCGGGCCCGGGAGAGAGGGCCGCCGCGGAGTACGTCGCGGAGAAGCTGGCCGAGGTCGGCCTGGAACCGCGCATCCTCGAGAGTGACGACAAGCGGGCCAACGTGATCGCCCGCATCGAGGGTGAGGACTCCGGGCGGGAGGCGTTGCTGCTCCACGGGCACCTCGACGTGGTCCCGTTCAACGCGGACGACTGGACCCATCACCCGCTGAGCGGTGAGATCGCCGATGGGTGCGTCTGGGGCCGGGGCGCGGTGGACATGAAGGACATGGACGCCATGATCCTGGCGGTCGTCCGGCAGCGGCTCAGCGAGGGGCGCAGGCCGCCGCGCGATGTGGTGCTCGCTTTCACGGCCGACGAGGAGGCCGGCGGCACCTATGGTGCGCAGTGGCTGTCCAACGAGCACCGTGACCTGTTCGAGGGGTGCACCGAGGCGATCGGCGAGGTGGGCGGGTTCAGCGTCTCCGTCGGCGAGGCCAGGAGGCTGTACCTGATCGAGGCGGCCGAGAAGGGCATCGCCTGGATGACGCTCAGGGCCGCGGGCCGGGCCGGGCACGGGTCGATGCTCAACGACGAGAACGCGGTGACCGAGCTGGCCGAGGCGGTCGCGCGCATCGGGCGTCACGACTGGCCGGTGCGGCTGACCCCGACCGTGCGCAGCTTCTTCCTGGAGGCCTTCGAGATCGAGCTGGAGGCCGATGACGCCGAGGCGGCGGTGGCCAAGCTCGGGTCGCTGGCCCGCATGATCGGCGCGACGCTGCGCAACACGGCCAACCCGACGATGCTCGACGCCGGCTACAAGGCCAACGTGATCCCCCAGACCGCGACGGCGCATGTGGACGGGCGCTTCCTGCCCGGCTACGAGGAGGAGTTCTTCGCCACCATCGACGACCTGCTGGGGCCCAATGTGACCCGGGAGTTCGTCTATCACGACGTCGCGGTCGAGACGGCGTTCGAGGGGCCGCTCGTGCGGGCGATGGCCGGCGCGTTGCAGGCCGAGGATCCCGGTGCGCGGGCCGTGCCGTACACGCTGTCGGGAGGCACGGACCTCAAGGCCTTCAGCCGGATGGGGATCCGGGGCTTCGGGTTCGCGCCGCTGAAGCTGCCCGCCGACTTGGACTTCTCTGGCATGTTCCATGGCATCGATGAGCGGGTTCCGGTGGATTCGCTCAAGTTCGGGGTGCGAGTTCTTGACCGTTTCTTGGACGGCTGCTGACGTGTTCCGCGGAAAACCGTTGCCATAACTCCAAGTGCTGCTAGCGTGACTCTCCGTTGAGGGGCTGGTTCCAGGGTCCGTCCTGCGAAAGCGGGGCGTTCAAGGAGTTCAAGGAGGTCACGTGGCACGCATGCCGGGACATCGGCGGAGGGCTCAGTCGCCCACCGTCACCGGTCGCGTGCCCGTGATCGTTTCTGGTGATCAGATCCAGGCGATCGTGACGCGGGAAGGCCGGATGGCACGGTTCGTGGCCGGCTCCCGGTTCGTTCGCCTGGTGGCCATCGGCGGTCTGATCGCCGCCGGCTGGCTTCTGGGTGTCGTCTTCGGTGCCGTCGGCGCCGGTCCCGTGGCCGCGGAAACCCGCGTCCCCGTGAGACAGGTGCCGTCGGCGAAGGCCGTCGAATATGGTCACGGTCATCAGGCGGTAGCCGCCGGTGCTGTGGAACACGGCCGGCCGGCCGGTGTCGCCGGGGCTGTGGGACATGGTCGGTCGGTTGGGACCTCCGATGTCGCTGGGCGTGGTCGTCCTGTGATGGCGGGGGACCCGGCGGTGCTCGGTGATCCGGCCATGGCCGGTGGTGCCGGAGCGCGCGTCGGCCGTCTCGCCGAGGGCGATGGTCTGGTCGATGCCGATGATCTTCTTGATGACGCTCCAGCGGGTCATCCCGTCCGCAGGACGGGCCGTGCGGGGTCGCCCATGAGCGGTGATCTCCGTGGGGTCACTTCCGAGCGCGGCGATGGCTCCGCCACCTCTCATGTCGCCACCGGGCCGGCCTCCGCCGGCGGTTTCCCCACGGTGCGCGTCGACGCTCCGGCTGATGCCGGGGCGATGGCAGGCAGGATGGTCGACGGGCTCACCAGCCAGTCGAAGCCCCTGTCTCCCCAGCCGTCCACCGCCGACCACTCGGCGGGGGCCAACGGGTTCGTTCCCAGGCCCGGCTCGGGTCCGTTCGGGTCGGGGTTCGGGGACGTCGCGAGGTCGGTCTTCGACCCGCGGCTCGCGGTCGCGCCCGCCGAGATGGCGAGTGTGCTCGCCCCTGTCGTCCGCGCGGTAGCGGACGACCCTTCTTTCTCTCCTGATTGACCCCGCTGCTGTGCCGGCCTCGGAGGCGTCAGCCGTCCGGCCGGTCGCGGAGCGTGCCGTCGGTCCCCGTCGCGGGAGTGACCATGCCGGCTCCGCGCGGGTGAAAACGTCAGTCCCAGCATCGCGATGATCTCGGGCTCACCGCCCACCATGCGATCTCCACGAGCTCGTCCACGCGAACTCGGCTCCGCGAACTTCCTCGACTGCTGCGTGACCTCGGTGGTCCGGCCCTCTTGGTCCGGTGAGGGCGCTGTGGGTGAGGTGGGTGCGGAGGCCACGATCGGCCCGCTCGTCGCCACCGTCCAGGTGGTCGGCGCAGGATCGGGCCGGTCGGGGCGGAGGCCGGCGCGCACCGATGCGCTCGATCCCGGCTCTGCTCGATCCCGGCTCTGCTCGATCCCGGCTCCGCGAGAAGCCGGTCCGGTCCCCGCCGGTCTGGTCTCCGCCGGTTCTGTGCGAGCGCGGCCGGCGAGGGCGGGTCTGCTCGTAGCGGTCCGGTTCCCACGATCTCCGTGCGGACGTGCGTAGCGGTCAGGTTCCCACGAGTTGCGCGCGGAGTGCGTAGGGGGCCGGTTCCCGCGCGTTCCGTGTGGACGGTGGTGGCGGGTCGGCTCCGTTCGTAGCCGTCCGGCCATCGCTCGTCCGGGTGGACGGCGGCGGGCGGCCGATCGGGTCGGTCGAGTGGCGCGGCCGGGCCTTACGAGGCCTCGGGCGGCATGGTCCCGAGTGCGTCGCGGTCCGTTAGGTACTTCCCCCAAAAAACCTCTGTCAGGTACTTCCCCCCAAAGAACCAAGGAGCGATCTGTTATGCGTACGTGGGCGAAGGGTTCTGCCCCCGCGGCTCTTCTCGCGGTCGGCGTCATGGCTCTGGGCAGCGGCACCGCCGTGGCCGACACCTCCGGCACCGGCTCGGTGGGCGGCGGCAACCAGGTGAACCTTCCCATCACCCTCCCCATCGACATCAGCGGCAACGCCGTCGGCGTGATCGGCGAGTCCTCGGCCTCGTCCCGCGGCGGTTCGTCCGTCCAGGGAGGCTCCGGGTCCGCCGGCATCCAGGGCACCACCTCGGGCCGTGGCAGCGTGCTGGGCGGCAACCAGGTCAACGCGCCGATCACGGCCCCCATCAACGCCTGCGGCAACGCCGTCTCTCTCGTGGGCCGCTCGGACGCGGGCTGCCGGGGCGGTGCGACGGTGAAGAACGCCGGCGGCGGCGCGGGCGGTAACAGGACCGACGGCCGGCACAGCGTGCTGGGCGGCAACCAGATCAACGCGCCGATCACGGCCCCCATCAACGCCTGCGGCAACGCCGTGGCGATCTTCGGCGAGGCCACGGCGGGATGCAAGGGCGGCGCGTCGGTCGTCGGGGGCGGCGCCGGTCGCGGCGCGGGCGGCAACCGCACCTCCGGGCACGGCTCGGTCCTCGGCGGCAACCAGATCGTCGCCCCCATCACCGCGCCGGTCAACATCTGCGGCAACTCGGTCGCCCTGATCGGCGGGGCGTTCTCCGGCTGCCAGGGCGGCGCCCACGTCAAGGGCGGCCACGGCGGCAACGGCTACAACGGGCACGGCCCGCGTCCCGGCTCGGGCGCCGGCCACAACCTCACCGACGGACGGCACAGCGTCCTGGGCGGCAACCAGATCGTGGCTCCGATCACCGCGCCGATCAACGTCTGCGGCAACGCCGTCGGCAACGGCAACGCGGGGTGCCCCGGCGGCGCCACGGCCCGTCCCGCCGGGCAGGGCGGCGCGGGCGGCAACCGCACCTCCGGGTACGGCTCGGTCCTGGGTGGCAACCAGATCGTGGCTCCGATCACCGCGCCGGTGAACGTCTGCGGCAACGCCGTCGCCGTGATCGGCGAGGCCTTCGCGGGCTGCCGCGGCGGCACTTCGGTGAAGGGCGGCGCCGGTCGCGGCGCGGGCGGCAACCTCACCGACGGGCGGCACAGCGTCCTGGGCGGCAACCAGATCGTGGCTCCGATCACCGCGCCGGTGAACGTCTGCGGCAACGCCGTCGCCGTCCTGGGCGACGCCGCCGCCGGGTGCCTGGGCGGCGCCCGCGTCGGTGGCGGCGAGCCGTGCCAGCGGGTGCCCGTGCCTTGCGGGCCGGCGTACATGGCGCACAGCTCCGGCCAGGTCGCCGGCGCCAAGGCGGCGGGGCTCGGGCTGCTGCCCGAGCTGCCGCTGGTGCCGTCCCTGCCCGGGCAGAGCGGGACGATGATGCGGCGGCCGTCCGGGCCCGCCGGCGTGCCGCCGAAGGCCGACCCCCTGCCGCTGCTGCCGACCCTGCCGGGTGGTGCTCGTGAGGGCGGCGGCGGGCCGTTGGAGCAGGTCACGGGCGTGGTGGCGAACAGCCCCGTGGGCGAGGCCGTGTCGTCCACGCCGGTCGGCGGCGTCGTCGACGGCAAGGCGGCGCGCGAGCTGCCCATCAACCCGGGCCTGATGAGCGCCGAGCAGCCGGTGGGCCTGACGGGCATGAACTCCGGCTCGCTGGTCGCCCTGCTGGCCGGCGCCCTGTTCGCGGCCTCCGCCACGCTCTTCGCGGGCACCCGACGTCTGCGCCTGCGCCGGAGGTGACCGGCGGCGGTCCCGCCGTCCGTTGATCACCTTAGGAGAGGACGCCGGACGCGGCCGTGGGGTGATCGATGGCGGTGCCACCGTCCGTTGGTCACCCCCAGACCCGGTCGCCGGGGTGATCGGGGGGCGGTCCCACCGTCCGGTGATCACTGTGGGGCGGTGTCCGGGGTGAGCGGCAACGGTTTCAGCGTCCGCTGATCACTCCGGGCTCGCTTCCCAGACACTCCGTAACGGACCAGGCGTCCGGCGGAGCCACAGACGCCTCGCCGTCCGCGAGAGCGGCCACGGTGCCCGGTCATCGTGCCGGACTCGCGCGGTGAGGCACAGAAGCTTTGCCCGTTCCGGGGGCGCGGCCCGGGACGGGCAAAGCCATGTCCGGACGCCGGTCGATCCTCGGTAGAACCGTGTTCGGTGGGCGGTCGGTCACCGGGTGTGGGTGGGACAGGCGATGTTCGACCGGTATCAGGTGTGGGAGGAAAGCAATGTTCGGTGGGTGGTCGGTTCACAGGGTGTGGGCGGGGAGCGCCTGGTTGGGGTGTCGGCCTGTACCAGGGGTGATCAGGGGGTGGGGGGAGCCGTGTTCGGAGGGCGATCGGTGTCCAGGGGGTGGGTCGGTGGCGCTGTGTTCGGGGGTGGTGGTTCTTCCCGGGACGGTGTGACGGGAAGTGGGGCGGTGGCCGGGGGGTTACAGTTGCCTGGGCGGCGGCTACAGGGTGCTGGCCACGCGCAGGATCTTGCGGCGCAGCCGTACATGGCGGCGGCCATCGGGATACAACCGCAGGCGGTCCAGCTCCCAGTGTCCGTATTCGGCGTGTTCGGTCAGCACGCGCCGGGCGGCTTCGCGGCTGGTCCCGCGTGGCAGATACAGGTCCAAATAGGAGTACTCGAGCACAGCGGTTAGTCTCCGAAGGGTGTGCAAGGGGACGCTGGCACTCTCTGGGCTCTATTCTGCGTCCTCGTGGGTATCGGGTCCAGGTAGGTGGAACACCGGTAAGTGACCGGGTAGTCCGACGGGGAGAAGTTTCCGGCGGCGGGTTACCTTCATGCCTGTGACGGATCACATCGGCCCGCCTCCCACGGCGGGCGGTGCGGGATCGGCAGGGGAATGACAGCGAACAGCGAGGTAGGAAGCAGCGTGCCAGCCAAGAACGGCAACGCCGGCGGAACCCGCCTGGTGATCGTGGAGTCGCCTGCGAAGGCGAAGACGATCGCCGGGTACCTCGGGCGCGGCTACATCGTGGAGTCCAGCATCGGCCACATTCGAGATTTGCCCGAAAAGGCCGACGACATCCCCGAAAAGTTCAAGGGCGAGGCATGGGCCAGGCTCGGGGTCAACGTGGACAACGAGTTCGAGCCGCTCTACGTCGTCAACCCGGACAAGAAGTCGCAGGTCTCCAAGCTCAAGCAGCTGCTCAAGGACGCCGACGAGCTCTACCTCGCCACCGACGAGGACCGCGAGGGCGAGGCCATCGCCTGGCACCTCCAGGAGGTGCTCAAGCCGAAGGTGCCCGTGCACCGCATGGTGTTCCACGAGATCACGCCGCAGGCCATCCAGGACGCGGTGTCGAATCCGCGCGCCCTCAACCTGCGCCTGGTGGACGCCCAGGAGACCCGGCGCATCCTCGACCGCCTCTACGGCTACGAGGTCAGCCCCGTCCTGTGGAAGAAGGTCAAGCCGCGCCTGTCGGCCGGCCGCGTGCAGTCGGTCGCCACCAGGCTGGTCGTGGAGCGCGAGCGCGAGCGCATCGCCTTCACCTCGGCCGACTACTGGGACCTGCGCGCGCTGTTCGACATCGGCCGCGACGAGGACCCGCGCAGCTTCGGCGCGACCCTGACCTCCCTGGACGGCCGCAAGGTCGCCCAGGGCCGCGACTTCGCCAGCACCGGCACGCTCAAGAGCGCCGAGGTCCTGCACCTCGACGAGCAGGCCGCCCGCGCCCTGTCGCAGCGCTTGGAGAACTCCTCCTACGCGGTCACGTCGGTCGAGAGCAAGCCGTACACGCGCCGGCCGTACGCGCCGTTCCGCACGACCACGTTGCAGCAGGAGGCCAGCCGCAAGCTCGGCTTCTCGGCCAAGTACACGATGCAGGTGGCCCAGAAGCTCTACGAGAACGGCTACATCACCTATATGCGTACCGACAGCACCACGCTGTCGGAGACCGCGCTGGCCGCCGCCAGGAGCCAGGCGGGGCGGCTGTACGGCGCGCAGTACGTCCCGGACAAGCCCAGGGTGTACGCGAGCAAGGTGAAGAACGCCCAGGAGGCCCACGAGGCGATCAGGCCCTCCGGGGACGAGTTCCGCACGCCGGGGGAGACCGGCCTCAGCGGTGACATGTTCCGCCTGTACGAGCTGATCTGGCAGCGCACGGTGGCCTCCCAGATGAAGGACGCCGTCGGCGAGTCGGTGAGCGTCCGCATCGCCGGCACCTCCAGCACCGGCGAGAAGGCCGAGTTCAGCGCCTCCGGCCGGACGATCACCTTCTACGGCTTCCTCAAGGCGTACGTGGAGGGGGCCGACGACCCCTCGACCGACCGTGACGACTCGGTCAGCCGCCTGCCCAACCTCGCCCAGGGCGACGCGCTGACGGCGCTGGAGCTGGAGGCCGAGGGCCACTCGACCCGCCCGCCGGCCCGCTTCACCGAGGCCTCGCTGGTCAAGGAGCTTGAGGACCGCGAGATCGGGCGCCCGTCGACGTACGCGTCGATCATCGGGACGATCCTCGACCGGGGGTATGTCTTCAAGAAGGGGACGGCGCTGGTGCCGTCGTTCCTGGCCTTCGCCGTGGTCAACCTCCTCGAGCGGCACTTCGGCAATCTGGTCGACTACGACTTCACCGCCGAGATGGAGAAGGTCCTCGACGACATCGCCAACGCCCGCGCCGAGCGGGTGCCCGAGCTGCGCCGGTTCTACTACGGCGACCAGGGTGACGACGGGCTGAAGGAGCTGGTCAGCGACCTCGGCGAGATCGACGCGCGTGAGATCAGCTCCTTCCCGATCAAGGGCACCGACATCGTCATCCGGGTCGGCCGGTACGGGCCGTACCTGGACCGGGACGGCGCCCGCGTCAACGTCCCCGAGGATCTCGCGCCCGACGAGCTCACCGCCGACAGGGCCGAGGAGCTGTTCACCCAGCCGAGCGGCGAGCGTCAGCTCGGCGTCGACCCGGCCACCGGGCGGGTGATCGTCGCGAAGTCCGGGCGTTTCGGCCCGTACGTGACCGAGATCCTGCCCGAGGAGGAGCCGCCGCCCGCCGAGGGCGCCAAGCGGAAGGCGAAGAAGGACGTCGCCAAGCCGCGCACGGGGTCGCTGCTCAAGTCCATGTCGCTGGACACGATCACGCTGGACGACGCGCTGAAGCTGCTGTCGCTGCCGCGCGCGCTGGGCGAGATCGACGGCGAGGAGGTCACGGCGCAGAACGGCAGGTTCGGCCCCTACATCAAGAAGGGGACGGACTCCCGGTCGCTGGCCTCGGAGGACGAGCTGTTCACGGTCACGATCGACCAGGCCAAAGAGCTGTTCGCGCAGCCCAAGACGCGGGGCAGGGGCCGTGCGGCCGCCGCTCCGCCGCTGCGTGAGCTCGGCGTGGACCCGGTCTCCAAGCAGCCGGTCGTGGTCAAGGAGGGCCGTTTCGGCCCGTACGTGACCGACGGCGAGACCAACGCGTCGCTGCGCAAGGACGACTCGGTGGAGCAGATCACGATCGAGCGTGCCGCCGAGTTGCTGGCCGAGCGCCGCGCCCGGGGCCCGGCGCCTAAGCGCCCGCGGGCCAAGGCGGGGGCGAAGGCCGGAGCCAAGTCGTGAGATACCGGGATGTGTGAGCGGGGCGTCGCCGATACGGCGGCGCCCCGGTCTCGTTCGCGGCCCCGGTGGACGCCCGCGCCGCGCAAGCCGGGCTCCTTCGCGGGGCCACGGCGGGCGCGGCGGGCTCAGGCGAACGCTGCGGGGCTCAGCCGAACAGGGTGCGGCCCCAGTAGTCGCCGGCGTCGCGCAGGCCGGGAGGGCAGGCGAACAGGGCGCTGGAGACATGCTTGATGTACTCGTTCAGCTTGTCCTTGCGCGCCAGTTCCATCTGGATCGGCACGAACTGCTTGTGCGGGTCGCGCTGGTAGGCGATGAAGAACAGCCCCGCGTCGAGCCGTCCGAGCCCGTCGGAGCCGTCCACGTAGTTGTAGCCCCGGCGCAGCAGGTGGGCGTTCCCGTGCGTGGACGGGTGCGCGAGCCGGACGTGGGAGTCCATCGGGATCATCGGCGTGCCGTCGGGCTTCTTGGCCGCGAAGTCGAGCTGGTCGAACTCCTTCTTCTTGCCCAGCGGCGCGCCCTCGCCCTTGTCGCGGCCGAAGATGTCCTGCTGCTCGGACAGCGAGGTCCGGTCCCAGGTCTCGATGTTCATGCGGATCTTACGGGTCACCATGTAGCTGCCGCCGGCCATCCACGCGGGGCCGTCCCCGGGGGCCACCCAGAGCTGGTCGCGCAGCAGGGCGGCGTCCTCCAGCTTGAGGTTCGCGGTCCCGTCCTTGAAGCCCATGAGGTTGCGCGGGGTGGCCTGGGCGCGCGAGGTGGAGGACGTGCGGCCGAAGCCGAGCTGGGACCAGCGGACCGACACCTTCCCGAAGCCGATGCGGGCGAGGTTGCGCACCGCGTGCACGGCGACCTGCGGGTCGTGGGCGCACGCCTGGATGCAGATGTCGCCGCCGGAGATCTCCGGCCGCAGGTCCTCGCCGGGGAACTTCGGCAGGTCGGCCAGCGCGGCGGGCTTCTTGGCGGCCAGGCCGAACCGGTCGTCGAACAGGGAGGGCCCGAAGCCGATGGTGATCGTCAGCCCGGACGCGGGCAGACCCAGTGCCTCGCCGGTGTCGTCGGGCGGGGCCTCCACGGCGCCGCCGACCGCGCCGAACGTCCCGGCGTCCTTGCCCTGGGCCATCCGCGCGGCCGCGGCCGTCCACTCCTGCAGGAGGTCGACGAGCTCGGCGCGATTCTTGGTGATGACGTCGAAGCTCACGAAGTGCAGGCGGTCCTGCGCGGGCGTGACGATGCCGGCCTGGTGCTCGCCGTAGAAGGACACCGGGTCGGAGGTGGAGGCGGCGGCCGCGGGGGCGGGCCCTTCCATCACGCCGCGGGTGGCGAGCGCGCCCGCGCCGGCGGCCGCGACGCCCGCCGCGCCGATGCCGAGCAGCCTGCGCCGGTTCATCTGCGTCATCGGACCTCTCCTGCCCGCGCGCGGCGGCGGCGAACGCGCGTCACTTGGCCACCACCGCGGCGACCCTGCTGATCGGCTCGGCCAGCGCGTTGATCGCGTCGGAGAGCTCCTTGAGGTCTTCCTTGGACAGGTCGGTGTGCAGCTTCCAGCCGTCGCCGTCGTGGTGCTTCTCCAGCGTCGCCTCGGCGGCGGCGAACTTCTCGTCCAGGGTCTTGGCCAGGGCGGGGTCGCGCTCGTCCAGGACGGGGCGCAGCGCGGCGACCGCGGCCTGCGAGCCTTCGAGGTTGGCGGCGAAGTCCCACAGGTCGGTGTGGGAGTAGCGGTCCTCCTCGCCGGTGATCTTCCCGGTGGCGACCTCGTCGAGGAGCTCCTTGGCGCCGTTGGCGAGCTTGAGCGGCGGCACCTTCTCCGACGAGGCCAGCTCGACGATCTTCTTCACGTCCGCCATCAGCTTGTCGGCGACGGGGCCGTCCTTGCTGATGTCCTTGGTGATCCACAGATCCTTCTCGATCTTGTGGAACCCGGTCCACTCCTCGCCCTTGGCCAGGTCGCCCTCGCGGGCGTCGATGGCGGGGTCGAGGTCGCCGAAGCTCTCGGCGACCGGTTCGATGCGCTCCCAGTACGTCCGCGCGACCGGGAACAGCTTCTTGGCCTTGTCCATGTCGCCCGCCTTCACGGCGTCCACGAACTCCTGGGTCTTGGTGAGCAGCGTGCCGGCCTGGCTCTTGACGTACCGCTGATAGTCGGTGGTGGCCTGGGCGAGCTTGGCGTCGCCGCTGAGCGGCGCGGCGGCGCCGCTCACCTTGAGCGGGTTGCGGATGCCCTTGCCGATCATGCCCGGCTTGCAGGCGGTCTCGTAGGTGCCGGCGGGCAGTTCGATGAGGACCTCACGGGTGAGGCCGGGGACGACGTTCTCCACCTCGCCCATGACGCGGTCGCCGGCCGCGTAGACGTAGAACTCGGTGACCTTGGTGCCGCCGTTGGTCACCGCGAAGGTCGAGGTGCCGGCGGGCAGGTCGGTGGCCGAGACCTTGCAGTCGGTGTCGGAGGCGGCGACGCTGATCTTGCCCGGCTTTCCCCCTGCCTGGGCGGAGGTGTCCGCGCCGCCGCCCGTCGAGGAACACGCGGTGAGCCCCGCCAAGGCCAGCGCGCCGGCGGTGAGGACGAGGGGGGTGCGCATGATTCTCCAGAGATGGTCGAGGTGGTGCGGCCGGGACGCGGCGCGGCAGGAACGTCTGTTCATGAGATGGCGTCTGATCATGGGAGCGTCACGAGGAGGTGGACGCGGGCGTCGCGGACGGCGCGCGGGAGGCGTCCTTCTTGCGGGGCGGCACGAGGAACAGCACCAGCACCGGCACGAGGTAGGCGACCCAGGCGATCGTCTCGAGGATGGTGGGCTGCGGGGTGAAGTTGAACATGCCGCTCAGCAGCGTGGTGTACCAGGCGTCCGGGGGAAGGGCGCCGGACAGGTCGAACGCGGGAGCGGTCAGAACCTGCACCACGCCGGACTCGATGAGGTCGTGGACGCCGTACTTGAAGATGCCGGCCGCCACGATGATCAGCAACAGGCCGGTCCAGGTGAAGAACTTGGTCAGGTTGATGCGCAGCGCGCTCGCGTACAGGGCCCAGCCGAGCACGACGGCGGTGAGCAGGCCCAGGCAGATGCCGATCAGCGGGGACGCGCTGGTGGTGGCGCCCTGTGCGGCGGCGAAGAAGAGCAGCGCGGTTTCGAGGCCCTCGCGCGCCACCGCGAGGAAGGCCATCACGACGACGGCGGTCGCGCCGAGGTTGAGCGCCTCGGTCAGCTTGGCGCGCAGGTCGCCGGACATGCGGCGGGCCGCCGTCCGCATCCAGAAGATCATGAAGGTGACGAAGACGGTGGCGGCCAGCGAGGCGATCGCGTCGAAGAACTCGTGCGAGCGCGAGTCGAGGTTGGCGGCGGTGAAGGTGAGCAACGCGCCGAAGGCCACCGACAGCGCGACGGCGGCGGCGACCCCGGCCCACACGAGCGGCAGCCGTTCCCGCCGGTCGCTCTTGACGAGGAAAGCGACAAGGATCGACACGACAAGGGTCGCCTCAAGGCCCTCTCGAAGACCGATGAGATAACTGGCGAACACCGCTGCTCCTCGACGCTTGCTTAGCCTTACCTAAATTAGGACAGACTTACCTTAGCCTTGGCAAGAGCGCGCCCGTCAGCAGGGGCGCCCCTTTTATCGACGGCAGGGAAGGCCGGCCGGCGCCTCCTCGGCATCCCGTTCCCCGTGGCCGGCGCGGGAACGCGTCCGGGTCGGCAAAGCCTGGAGGCCGCCGACGTCCGCCCGGCGGGCGCACACGTTCGGGAGAACGTCATCTCGAGGCGAGTGTCTGTTCACCGTGGGGAGGCTGCCCGAGATGTGCCGTACGTACCTCCGGAGCGGGCGATTTCTCCCACTCCGGGAGCGGCATGCAGGTCGCGGGAGGCCCTCTGTGGCGCAGAGGTGACACTTGAGTGGCCTGAGTGCCATCCGGTGCCTGTGAGATCATCCGGCGATCGACCGCACGCGCCGGGCGGGGCCGGGTCCGCGCTCGTGGAACCAGGAACCTGTCCTACTTTTCGCCACATCTTTCCTGCGAGGGGCAGGGACTGGTAATACCCTCAGGTGAGGACCACGCGGGCGAATCCGTCTTGCGTTCGATCCGCCCCATGCCCAGCGAGCACCTGGATACGCTGACATCATGACCACCTCCGGCCGGTCCGCCTCGCGTCGCAGACCTCCCCACGTGCTGGCGAACGCCCCCTTCCGCCGGCTGTGGACGGCCATGGCGGTGTGCAGCCTGGGTGACTGGCTCAACATCATCGCGATCACCGCGTTCGCGGCGTACCTGACCCAGGGGGCGGGGTACAAGGCGCAGAGCCTCGCCATCGGCGGCGTCTTCGTCGTCAAGATGCTGCCCGCCATCGTGCTGGGGCCGCTCGCGGGCGCGTTCGCCGACCGGTTCGACCGGCGCCTCACCATGTTCCTGGCCGACCTCGCGCGCTTCGCGCTCGTGCTGTCGATCCCGCTGGTCGGCAGCTACCAGTGGATCATCATCGCGACGTTCCTCGTCGAGTGCGTGAACCTGTTCTGGGTGCCCGCCAAGGACGCCACCGTCCCGAACCTCGTGCCCAAGGACCGCCTGGAGGAGGCCAACCAGCTCAATCTGCTGGTCACCTACGGCACCGCGCCGGTGGCCGCGGCGCTGTTCGCCGTGCTGTCGGTCAGTGTCGAGGTGCTCGGCAAGGCGGTCCCGAGCATGGTCCTGGAGCCCGCCCACCCCGCGCTCATCGTCAACGCCCTGGCCTACCTGGTCTCCGCGTTCCTGATCTTCACGCTCCGCAGCATCCCCAAGGGTCACACCGCCGCGGTCGCCACCCCGTCGGTGCTGCGGCAGATCGTCGACGGCTGGCGCTTCGTCGGCGGCAACCGCATGGTCCGCGGGCTGGTCATCGGGATGCTCGGCGCGTTCGCCGCGGGCGGGGCGGTCATCGGCGTCGCCAAGGTGTACGTCGTGGCGCTCGGCGGCGGGGACGCCGCGTACGGCACGGTCTTCGCCGCCGTCTTCCTCGGCATGGCGTCCGGCATCTTCTTCGGCCCCCGGCTGCTGCGCGAGCTGTCGCGGCGGCGCCTGTTCGGGCTGGCGATCGTCACGGCCGGCGTCGTGCTGGCCGGCACCGCGCTCATCCACAACCTGGTCATCGTCGTCATGCTGGTCGTCGTGCTCGGCGCCTGCGCGGGCATCGCCTGGATCATCGGGTACACGCTCATCGGCCTGGAGGTCGAGGACGGCATCCGCGGCCGCACCTTCTCCTTCCTGCAGTCCATGGCCCGGGTGACCCTGCTGCTCGTGGTCGCCGTCGCCCCGGCCCTCGCCGGCGTGTTCGGCACCCACGTCATCACGCTCGGCGCCCACCTGGACTACCACTTCGACGGTCCGAACCTCGTCATGCTCATCGGGGCGTTCGTCGCGATCGTCGTCGGCGCGCTCGCGCTGCGCCACATGGACGACCGGCGCGAGGTGTCCATCACCTCCGACCTGATGGCCGCCTTCCGCGGCGAGCGGTACGTGTCCGAACCCGCCGAGCTGTCGCACGGCCTGTTCATCGCCTTCGAGGGCGGCGAGGGGTCGGGCAAGACCACCCAGTCGCGGCTGATCGCCATCTGGCTGCGCGACCAGGGCTTCGACGTGGTGCAGACCCGCGAGCCGGGCTCCACCAAGGTCGGCATGCGGCTGCGGGCCATCCTGCTCGACTCGGCGCACCAGGGGCTGTCCGCGCGGTCGGAGACCCTGCTGTACGCGGCCGACCGCGCCGAGCACGTCGAGAAGGTCATCCGGCCCGCCCTGCACCGCGGGGCGATGGTCGTCTGCGACCGGTACGTCGACTCCTCGCTCGCCTACCAGGGAGCCGGGCGCGAGCTCGACCAGCAGGACGTCGCCAAGGTGAACTCCTGGGCCACCAGCGGGCTGGTCCCCGACCTGACCGTGCTGATCGACGTGCCGCCGTCGGTGGGGCTGACGCGCATGGTCTCGCCGGCCGACCGCATCGAGGCCGAGCCGCTGGAGTTCCACGAGCGGGTGCGCCGGGAGTTCCGCGCGCTGGCCGCCGCCGAGCCCGACCGCTACCTCGTCGTGGACGGGCAGCGCACGCAGCAGGAGATCTCCCTGCTGATCCAGGACCGCGTCCGGGAGATCCTGCCCGACCCGGTCCCCCAGGAGACCGAGGCCATCACCGGCACGATGCCCGCCATCCGCGACTAGTCTTGCCTGCGTGACGGTCTTCGACGACCTGGTCGGCCAGGACGAGGCTGCGGACGTTCTCGGACGTGCCGCCGCGGCCGCCGCCGAGGCCCTCGCGGGAGGGCGCGGCGCCGGCATGACGCACGCCTGGCTGTTCACCGGTCCCCCCGGGTCGGGCCGTTCGGAGGCCGCCAGGGCGTTCGCCGCGGCGCTGCTCTGTCCCGACCAGGGCTGCGGCCACTGCGACCTGTGTCACCAGGTCGCCATCGGCTCCCACCCCGACGTCGAGACCGTGCGGCCCGAAGGGCTGTCGTACAGCGTCAAGCAGACGCGCGAGCTCGTGCTCCGCGCGGCGGGCGCCCCGACGCTCGGCCGGTGGCGCGTCATCCTGTTCGAGGACGCCGACCGCTCCACCGAGGCCGCCGCCAACGCGCTGCTCAAGGCCATCGAGGAGCCGCCGCCGCGCACGGTGTGGCTGCTGTGCGCACCGTCCCCGGACGACATGGTGATCACGATCCGGTCCCGGTGCCGGGTGGTCACCCTGCTCACGCCTTCGACGGCGGCCGTCGCGCACGTCCTGGCCACGCGCGACGGTGTCGCGCCCGAGGTGGCGGAGTTCGCCGCGCGGGCCACCCAGGGGCACACCGGCCGGGCGCGGCGGCTGGCCCTGGACGAGGAGGTACGGCGCCGGCGCGAGGCCGTCCTGTCGCTGCCGCGTTCGCTCACCGGCGTCGGCGAGTGCGTCGACGCCGCCGAACGCCTGGTCAAGACCTCCGCCGAGGACGCCGAGGAGGCCACCGCGCACCTCAACGAGGCCGAGACCACCGAGCTGCGCAAGATCTACGGCGAGGGCTCGTCGGGCAAGGGCCTCAACAGGGGGCTGGTGCGCGGCGGCGCCGGGGCGATCAAGGAGCTGGAGGACCGGCAGAAGTCGCGCGCGACGCGCATCAAGCGCGACTCGCTCGACGTCGCCCTGCTGGACCTGGTCGCCTTCTACCGCGACGTCCTGGCCGTCCAGTTCGAGGCCGAGGTGGAACTGTCCACCGAAGACCGCAGGGCCGACCTGGTCGCGCTGGCGCGGTCGAGCCCGCCCGAGGACACCCTGCGGCGCATCGACGCGATCATGCTCTGTCGCGAGCGACTGGCCGCCAACGTCAACCCCCAGATCGCCGTCGAGGCGATGGCCGTCTCCCTCTGGCGCCCCTGACCTCAGACCGGCCCGGTCGCCTGGATCGTCGACTCCGACGGTGACGGCGACGGTGTCGGGCCGGGAGGGAGGCTTGCGTCGGCGAGTCGTTCCATGAGCTCGCCGGCGAGGTGCAGGATACGGCGCTCCGCCGGAGACAGATGGTGCTCCATCGCCCGGCCCAGCCACGCGTCCCGGTAGGACATGTCACGCACGAGGGCGGCCATGCCCTCGGGCCTGAGGGTGATCAAGGACTGGCGTCCGTCGCCCGGGTCGCGTTCGCGGGCGACCAGCCCCTCGCGTTGCAGCTCGGCCAGGACGCGGGTCATCGACTGCGCCTGCACGCGTTCCAGCTCGGCGATCGCCTTGGGCGTCATGCCGCCCCGGTGGTACAG
The DNA here is from genome assembly GCF_040607455.1 of Sphaerisporangium sp. NPDC005289. Classification (NCBI taxonomy): domain Bacteria; kingdom Bacillati; phylum Actinomycetota; class Actinomycetes; order Streptosporangiales; family Streptosporangiaceae; genus Sphaerisporangium; species Sphaerisporangium sp. NPDC005289. The sequence continues at coordinate 161,009 of NZ_JBEXGS010000009.1, read as the reverse complement.
ATGCGAAAGGACGCTGAGCTTCGCGCTGCTCAAGACCCCTTCCGGCCGTTCGGCCCGCAGCCGCCTGGCCAGCCGCATCGCTCCCCGCCGTACCGCCGAGACCTCGGCCCGCGCATCGTCCTCTTCCACGATCAGATAATACGCTTTCTCGTACTATCTAGCCGTCAATCGCGGGAATCTGATACGTACATGCTTATGAGTTGGCGCATACGCTTCGGCTGCCGGTCCCAGCTGCCGGACCGCTTCGCGGTGTTCCACGGGTTCCGCGCGTTCGTCGCCGCCGTGGGGACGTTCGCCACGCTCGCCGTCCTCGCCCGCTGGGCCCACGCGTCGTCCGGGGTGCTCGTCCTCGGTGTGGTGATCGCCTTCTCCCTGGACCGGGTGTCCCGTGGCGGGGCCGGCTGGAAGAGTCCGCTGGTGATCCTCGGGCTCCCGGCGGTGACGGCCTGCGTGGCGGTCGTCGGCGCGCTCATGCTCGTCAGTCCCCTGGCGGGGAGCGCCCTGTTCGTCGTGCTCGTCTTCGTGTCGATCCACCTGCGGCGGTACGGCCACGCCGCGTCGGCGTTCGGGCGGTTGATGGCGCTGCCCCTGCTGGGCCTGTTCATGGCGCCGGTCCCGGTCGGCGGCGACCCGCTCGCCGCGCTGGGCTGGTCGGCGGTGGCGGCGCTCGTCGCGGTCGCGTGGAACGGCGTCGCGGCCGTGACCATGGCGCGCCTGCGTCCCCGACCGGCGCCTCCCCGCGATGGGACGGCCGCCGTCCCACTCCCGTCGCCGTCGCCGTCGCCGTCCTCGTCGCCGTCCCCGCTCTCGTCCTCGGCGGCGGCGTCCGGGTCCGTGCACACCCGGCTGGCCGCGCAGTCGGCACTGGCCCTGGCGCTCGCCTTCACGGCCGGCCACCTGCTCTTCCCCGCCCACTGGCCCTGGACGGTGGTCACGGCCCTGGTGGTCACCATCGGAGCCCGGTCGCGGGGCCACGTCCTGCACAAGGGTGCCCAGCGCTTCGCCGGCGCCCTGGCCGGGGCGGGCACGGCGACGTTGATCGCCGGTCCGGTCACGGGGCACCCGGTGGCCGCGGTCGTGGCGATCTTCGCGTACCTGCTGGTGGGTTTGATCCTCCGCCAGGTGGACTACGCGTACTGGTCGTTCTGCATGACGAGCATGCTCGCCCTGCTGTACGGGCTGCTGGGCCAGGCCGGTCCGGCGTTCCTCGTCGGGCGTCTGCTGCAGATCGTGCTCGGCACCGTCTGCGCGGTCCTCCCGGCGTTCGTCCTGCTGCCGATCAGAACCGAGGCCGTCGTGCGCCGGAACCTGTCGCGCACACTGGAGGCGCTCGGCGATCTTCTGCAAGGCCCGCCGGATCAGGAAAAGCGCGCGCGGTTCGACGAACAGGCCGCGGCGCTGAAGATCGCCGCCGAGCCTCTGGTCGCCCTGCGGCGCGTCCTGCGGCCGTTGGTCCCCGTGCTGCCCGCGCACCGGACCCGTCCGGGGCTGGCGGAATGCGCGGAAGACCTGGCCGCATGCGGCGACCAGGTCGCCACGCTCACCGCCCCGCCACCGCCCCGTTCGTCTTCCACTCCTTCGGCGACCGCGGCACCCGTCACCCCGCCCGCCGCAGTGGAGCCCGGTCCGTCCTCCGCCCCGTCCCACCGCGCGGCCCGGATCGCGTTGCGCAGGAACATCGGAGCCATCCGGCTGACTCTGGGCCGTCGCCCCGCTCCCGCGTGGGTGCCCGTCGAACTCCCGCCGCTCGACCATGAGCAGCCGGCGGGCCAGGGCGCCGATCCGGTGCTGCGGGCCCTGGTCGAGCTGGAAGGCAGGCTGCGGTCGGTGCACGCCACCCTCACCGCCGGCCACGGCGCCTCCGGCATCTCTGGTGCCGCCGCCGCGGCGGACGCCCCCGCCGCCGCACCGCGATGAGCGGCGCCGCCCCGAAGGGTTGCCTCCTGCGACCGATCTGCGCGTAATGTGGGCCGGAAGCGCGCAGGCGCTGGCCGTACCGGGCGTGACGGCGAGGAGGCGGAGGCGTTCCGTGGGCATGATCATGGCCGTGAGCTTCACCCGCTACGGACGGCTCTACTATCTCGATCCGGGCGACCACAGTCCCAAGGTCGGCGACAAGGTCCTCGTGCCGACCGAGGCCGGGGCGGAAGTGGCCGAGTGCGTGTGGGCGCCGCAATGGGTGAGCGACGACGTCGAGGGCCTGCCCGTCTGCGCGGGCATCGCCGGCGAAGACCACCTTGAGCGGGACGAGGGTAACCGGCGGCGGCGTGCCGAGGCCCGCAGCGTGTCCAAGCGCCTCATCAAACGGCACGAGCTACCGATGAAGATCGTCGGTGTCGACTACCTCGACGCCGAGAACGTCTACACCGTGTACTTCTCGGCTCCGCACCGGGTGGACTTCCGCGCCCTGGTCCGCGATCTCGCCCGCAACCTGCGAGCGCGCGTGGAGCTGCGCCAGATCGGGCCGCGCGACGAGGCCCGCCTCCAGGGCGGCATCGGCCCCTGCGGCCGTGACCTGTGCTGCGCCACCTTCCTCAAGGACTTCGAACCCGTCTCGGTCCGCATGGCCAAAGACCAGGACCTTCCGGTCAATCCGCTCCGCATCGCGGGGGCCTGCGGGCGGCTGATGTGCTGCCTGAAGTACGAGCACCCGCTGTACCAGGAGTTCCGTTCGGCGGCGCCGCGCGTGGGGGCGGCGGTCGACACGCCCGAAGGGGAAGGCACGGTCATCGGCCACAACGTGCCCTCCGACTCGGTCGTCGTGCGCCTGAACGACGGGGGACGCCGGTGCGCCTGCTCCCGGGCGAGCGTGTGCTCGCCGCGCCAACAGCACGACGCGAGGTACGGCGGACGGGATACCGTCGAGGAGTGAAAGCCCACGTGGGCGGGGTACAACCAAGACGCCGTGCGGTTGATCGACAGCCGGCGTCGCACAACGGGGGAACGGCCCGCGGGGCCTCTGTGACAGAGGCCGGCGGGAATCAGCGGCAAGGGCCCGCCGACGGGCCCGCCGCGACGAAGACGTCTACAACGGGGGATGGGTGGCGGCGCGATGATGCGCTTTTCCGGCGCTAGCCGTACGGCTACCGCATTTGTGGCGGCGATGCTGTTCGCCTCGGCCTGCTCGGCGACGGGCGACGCGGGCAACCGCGCGGACGGGCCGACCTCGACCGGTGGGGACGCCGCCAAGGCCCCCTCGGCCGCGCTCGCGCCCTACTACGGGCAGAAGATCGCGTGGACGGACTGCAAGAACGGCTTCCAGTGCGGCAAGCTCGAAGTGCCCCTGGACTACGCGGCCCCGTCCGGCGACCGCATCGCGATCAGCGTGATCCGCCTCCCCGCGACCGGGAAGCAGCGCATCGGGTCCGTCATCCTCAACCCGGGCGGACCGGGCGGCTCCGGCATCGAGTACGCCCGCGCCGCCAAGACCGTGCTGACGCCCGCCATCCTCGCCCGGTTCGACACGGTCGGCTTCGACCCGCGCGGAGTCGGGGAGTCCGCGCCGGTCCACTGCCTGTCCGGCCCCCAACTCGACAAGTTCATCGGGCTGGACGGCACGCCCGACGACTCCGCCGAGGTCAAGGAGCTCGCCAAGGGCGCCAAGGACTTCGCCGAAGGATGCCAGGCCAAGTCGGCCAAGCTCCTCCCGCACGTCGGCACCGCCGACGCCGCCCGCGACATGGACGTCCTGCGCGCCGTCCTCGGCGACCAGGGCATGACGTACCTGGGCAAGTCGTACGGCACCTACCTGGGCACCGTCTACGCCGACCTGTTCCCGAAGAAGGTGCGCGCCCTGGTGCTGGACGGCGCCATCGACCCCGCCCTCGCCCCGGTCCCGACGGTCAACGCCGCCCAGGCGCGCGGCTTCGAGGTCGCGTTCCGCTCCTTCCTCGCCGACTGCTTCAACCAGACCACCTGCCCGTTCTCCCCGAAGAACACCGACGCCGCGCTCGCGCAGCTGACCACCCTGCTGAAGAGCACCGACGAGCACCCGCTGCGCAACAACACCGGCGACGGCCGCAAGATCGACGAGTCGTGGACGACCCTCGGCATCGTCACCGCCCTGTACGACAAGCGCTCCTGGCCCGTGCTCCGCACCGCCCTCGCCCAGGCCTTCCGCGGGGACGGCACCACCCTGCTGCGGCTGGCCGACATCCTGGTCGACCGTCACCAGGACGGCAGCTACTCCAACCAGACCGAGGCCAACATGGCCGTCAACTGCATCGACCACCCCTACCCGCGAGACACCGCCGCCTACGAGGACGCCGCCCGCGCGGCGCAGAAGGAGTCCCCGCACTTCGGCGCCTACGTCATGTGGGGCTCCCTGCCGTGCGAATACTGGCCGGCCAAGCCCATCGGCACCGACAAGCCGCTGAAGGCCGCCGGCTCCCCGCCCATCCTCGTCGTCGGCACCCAGCGCGACCCCGCCACGCCGTACGAGTGGGCCAAGGCCCTGGCCTCGCAGCTGTCCTCAGGAGTGCTCCTGAGCTACGACGGCGACGGTCACACCGCCTACCGCACCGGCTCGAGCTGCATCGACGCCGCCGTCGACCGCTACCTGCTCAGCTTGACCACGCCCAAGACCGGCACCCTCTGCCCCAAGGTCACCTGACCCCGCCATCCGCCCGCCACCGACGTGAGCGAGAACGCCCGGAAACCTGTAGACTTCCACACGCTGCGGGTACCCCGTGGCACGCCGCCTTAGCTCAGTCGGCCAGAGCGACGCACTCGTAATGCGTAGGTCAAGGGTTCGATTCCCTTAGGCGGCTCCAGCTCAGAGGCCCCTCCCAAGATCAGGAGGGGCCTCGTTGCTAACACTCTTGCTAACGCGGCCTGGTCGTTCGAGATCTCACTTTTAGCATTTGGGCTAGATCTCACTTTTGCCGTAATCGGTTATTCGAAAAATCTCGCACAGATGTCTTAGTGATGTCATATTGCTAATCCCCTCCTTCTGCTAGATATTTACTTCTGCGATGATTATTTGCGCACAGTCTAAAAATTCGAGCTGTCTCCGCAGACCGGATGACGTGGGCATATACCCGAAGGGTGATGGCAGGGTCGGCATGACCTAGCCGGGCCGCTACCACGTGCACAGGGACGCTGGCCAAGAGAAGTGTGGTCGCGTGAATATGGCGAAGATCGTGTAGGCGTGCGTACGGGAGTGGTTCCGCCGGCGGGTCGTCCTTTTTCTGCTTGTTGTAGGTATTGATGAGGTCGCGCATCAGGCCGGTCACCGTGTCCGGGTAGATGGGTACTCCCCGGCATCTCGCGGTCTGGTCTGGTCTGGTTCGGGCAGAGGGGTTCGGGGAGCGGGCGGGCGGTGAATGTTTCATCTCGGGATCGATGATCTTCAGGTGGCATCCCATGTGACGCAGAGGCACCGCCCGCGGCCGAGCCCCACGTCAAGGCGCGGTCACCCGCGTGAGGCGCCCCCGTCGCCGGACCTGGCGTGCCGCCCGCCATTGGACGGCTTCGGTGAGCGGGCAATCCGATATGCCACATTCGCCGGGAGTCGTGACAATATTTCTGACAGCATTGTCAGAGAGGTGCTGTCATTCCTGACGGACTCTGTCGCATTTTGCTGGATCTGGCAGCGAGCGGACCTCACGGGGTGCGGTGGGCGGCGCCGTACCTCGAGCCCGGGCCGCGCCGTCGCCGCAATGCGCCGGCCGGCTTCTCGGTGGTGACCGCGCACCGCGGTGCCGCCGGCGCCGCGCGAGACCCCTCCCCTGGCAACCCCACCCTCGAACGACCCCGGTAAGGACTGATACGAATGTTCGCCTTAACCACCCGCGGACGGCCGTGGCCGCGCGCTCTGGCCGCCTTCGTGGCCGCGCTCGCCTCGGTGGCCGCCATGATCGTGGCGAGCTCGACGCCCGCGTCGGCGGCCACCTCGACCGTGGTCGGCGTGGCGTCCGGCCGCTGCCTGACCGTGGCCGGCAACTCCACGACGCCAGGCGCCCGCGTCACCATCTACGACTGCAACGGGCAGGCGAGCCAGACGTGGACCTCCACCACGGCGGGAGAGCTCCGGGTGTACAGCTCCCCGAGGTGCCTGGACGTGGTCGGCCAGGACACCACGCCCCCGGCCACGCTGCAGATCTCCACCTGCACCGGGGCGGCCGGCCAGAAGTGGCGGATCAACTCCGACGGCAGCATCGTCGGCGTGCAGTCCGGCATGTGCCTGGACGTGAGCGGAGGCCGGACCACAAACAACACCCCGGTGCAGTTGTGGACGTGTAACGGGCAGAGCAACCAGAAGTGGACGACGTCCACCGGAAGCGCCGACACCCAGCCTCCGACGGTGCCGGGCAACCCGCGGGTGAGCGGCCTGGTGTGCGACTCGGTCACGTTCGCGTGGAGCGCCTCCACCGACAACGTCGGAGTGGCGTTCTACGACGTCTACCACGACGGTCAGCTGATGAAGTCGGTGAGCGGGACCACCCTGTCCACCACCCTCACCGTGGTCCCCGGTTCGACGTGGGGTCTGTACGTCAACGCGCGCGACGCGGCGGGCAACGTCTCCCAGGCGAGCGCGACGGTCACGATCACGCCACCGCAGTGCCAGTCCGACACCCAGGCGCCCACCGCCCCGAGCCGGCTCACCGGCTCTGCGTCCGGCACCACGGTGACGTTGCAGTGGACCGCGGCCACCGACAACGTCGGGGTCCGCGCCTACCTCGTCTACCGCGGCGGCACGCTGGTGGGCACGGTCACCGGCAACCCGCCGGCCACCACCTTCATCGACAGCGGGCTGTCGGCGAACACGAGCTACCAGTACTACGTGGTGGCCCGCGACGCGCAGTCCAACGTCTCGTCGCGCAGCAACACCGCGACCGTGACCACCGGCGGGGGGTGCGCCGACTCGGTGTGCGGGGTGACGCAGATCGCGACCGAGACCGACCTCCCGTGGGGTCTGCTCACGCTGCCCGACGGCACGATCCTCTACAGCCGCAGGGACGTCCACGACATCATCCACCTCGACCCGGCCACCGGGGCGAAGACCAACATCGGCACGGTGCCGAACGTCGACGACACCGACGGTGAGGGCGGCCTCATGGGGCTGGCCATCGCCCCCACCTTCGCCAGCGACCACTGGCTGTACATGATGCACACGACGTCGACCGACAACCGGATCGTCCGCATCAAGCTGGAGAACGACCAGCTCACCCTCAGTTCTGAGCAGATCCTGCTCACCGGGATCCTGCGCAACAAGTACCACAACGGCGGCCGCCTGCGGTTCGGCCCGGACGGCAAGCTGTACGCCAGCACCGGCGACGCCCAGAACGGCGACAACGCGCAGAACCTGAACGGCCTCAACGGCAAGATCCTGCGGCTCAACCCGGACGGCACCGTGCCGTCGGACAACCCGTTCGGCACCTACGTGTGGAGCTACGGGCACCGCAACCCGCAGGGGCTGGCGTTCGACTCGCAGGGCCGGCTGTGGGAGCAGGAGTTCGGCAACTCCATCATGGACGAGACCAACCTGATCACCAAGGGCGGCAACTACGGCTGGCCGGCGTGTGAGGGGACGACGGGCACCTGCGGCACCGCCGGGTACATCGCGCCCAAGCGCACCTACCCCGTGGCGGAGGGCTCCTGCTCCGGCATCGCCATCGTGAGCGACGTGATCTACATCGCCTGCGAGCGCGCCACCCGGCTGTACCGCGTGCCGATCAGCGGGAGCAGCCTGCCCAGCGCGCAGGTGTTCTTCAACGGCACCTACGGCCGGCTGCGCACTGTGGAGCCCGCTCCCGACGGCGGCCTGTGGCTGACCACCAGCACCCAGGGCGACAAGGACGGCATCCCGAACAACGGAAACGAGAAGATCTTCCACGTCACGCTCGGCTCCTAGCCGGCACGACGGCGCGGCCGGTGGTCTTCGCGGACCACCGGCCGTCCGGCCGTCCGGCCGTCCGGGCGCGGCCCGGTCCGCCGCGGCGGCCGGTGCCGGGCCACAAGGGGCGCCGCCACGAGCTCAGGAGCCGCCGAGCCCCGGTATAGGCGGCCAAGCGGAATAACGCGAAGAGCCGGTGTCCTTCCGCGGCCTTGAGGAAAGCACGGAGCCGGCCCGTGATCCAGATCGTTCCTGGCTCGTCGCGCTCAACTCGAGGTCGCTTCGCCCGCTCGACCGCCGACACTCGCCGTACCCATGCCGAGGCTGAGACTCCGGTAAGCCGTCACCGCGACGGGAGAGGGAGCCGCGGTCACCGAGTTCCCTGCGGGAGATGGCCGCAGCGGTCAGGCGAGGGTGATCAAGGTCAAGGCGGTGGAGGAGCCGGGCAGGATGTCGCGAAGGGCCATGTCGAGCCGCTTCCGGCTCACCTGTGCCAGGGTTGCGGTTATGACCGATACTCCCTGGGAGCCGCCGTTGGCCGGTGACGAGGTCGCGCACCTGGTGGGTGCGCTCGAGCGACTGCGTACCACCTTCCGCTGGAAGGCCGACGGCCTCGACGAGGATGGGCTGCGGACCCGCGTCGGCGCCTCCACGCTCACCCTCGGCCGCCTCCTCAAGCACCTGGCCGTGGTGGAAGACCACATGTTCAACGTCAAGTTCCAGGGCAAGTCGATCGGTTCACCGTGGGAGGAGCACTGGGAAGGCGGCGATGACTGGCAGTTCACCTCCGCCGACACCGACGGCCCCGAGCATCTGTATCGGCTGTGGGACGACGCCGTCGCCCGTTCGCGCGCAACGCTGGAGGCCGCGCTGGCCGGCGGCGGCCTCGATCAGCTCGCTCACATCTCCACTCCCGGTGGGGAGCACGCCAGCCTGCGCCGGCTGGTCTGCGACCTGATCGAGGAGTACGGCAGGCATACCGGCCACGCCGACCTTCTCCGCGAGGCGGTCGACGGCCGGGTCGGCGAGGACCCTCCTCCCGGCTGGGGCCCGGTGAGTTGAGCATCGGTCATGCCGGCTTGTCGGCGGCTCTGGGAGGTGTTCACGCCGGGTCGGGGGAAGAAGGCCCAGGCGGGAAGCGAACCATCGGGTAGGGCGCGGCGTAGGGCTTCGGGGCCGTGCGCCTCGACGGCCCGGGCGCACAGCGCATCCGATCAGCATCGGGATCGGCGGCACGGCGACCATCGGTTCCGTCTTCCGTGAGTCGCTTCGCCCACACGAGGAGCCGCCTTGCGCTTCCCCCTCTTGAGGGTGCTTCCTCGAACCGCTTTCCGGGTGTTTCCAGCTATGTGGGCGTGTTCTGGGACAGGGCGTTGAAGGCCGTCGTCGCTTGCTGGTCCAGGTGGATCCGGGTGACCGCGACGTTGTCGGCCAGGTGGGCGAGGTTGCGGGTGCCGGGGATCAGCAGCGTGGCCGGGCTGTGGCCGAGCAGCCAGGCCAGCCCGGCCTGAGCAGGGGTGATGCCGAGGCGTCCGGCGTGCGCGATGACGACGGGGTCGTCGGTGACGCTGGGCAGCCGGTCGAAGGCCGATCCGAGCGGGAAGTACGGCACCCAGGCGATCCCTTGCTCGGCGCACTCGGTCAGCATGTCCTCGTGGTCGCGGGTGAGGACGTTGTACAGGTTCTGCACGCAGACGATGCCGGCCGGAAGGGCCTGCCGCAGCTGCGCGAGGTCGACGTGGCTCAGGCCGATGCCGCCGATCTTGCCCTCGTCGCGCAGGGCGATGAGCTCGGCGAGCTGGCTGTCCAGGTCGACCAGTTGGTCGCCACTGGCGATGATGCCCGGTGGCACGTCGGCCCGGCGCAGGTTGACCACCGCGAGGCGCTCGGTGCCGAGGGTGCGCAGGTTGTCCTCGACCGACGCCCGTAGTTCCGCCGGCTTCTGGGCGGTGACCAGCCGCTCGGTCGGATGCGTCACCGCGCCGACCTTGGTGACGATCTGCAGGTCGTCGGCGTACGGATGCAGAGCGGTCCTGATGAGGTCGTTGGCCGCGCCGTAGAACTGGGCCGTGTCGAGGTGGTCGACGCCGAGTTCGATCGCGCGGCGCAGAACCTTGACGGCTTCCGCGGGGTCGCCGTGTTCGAGCTGCATGGCGCCGAAGCCGGCCCGCAGGACATCGTGATCGCCCAGCTTCCCGTACGCGTACGCATGCGTCGTGGTCATGATCGTGGACCTCCGGATACGATGACCGTAAGCGGAACCGATTCCGCTCAGTTCGGTCTGACCCTAGCAGAAGCGGAACCGATTCCGCTTGAGAGGTTGAGGTGATCGCGGTTTCCGAGTCCGAGCGACGCCCCGGCGCCCGCAGGGACGCCCAGCGCAACCGCCAGCGCATCATCGACGCGGCCACCCGCGCCCTCACCGCCGGCCCAGAGCCCGTCAAGATCGAGGCCATCGCCCGCGAGGCGGGAGTCGGCGTCGGCACGCTCTACCGCAACTTCCCCTCCCGCGACGCCCTGGTCGAGGAGGTGTACCGCAGCGAACTCGCCCGCCTGTGCGCCATGGCCGCGCAACTGGTGAGCGACCTCCCGCCGGCCGACGCCATGCGCGAGTGGATGCGCCGCTACCAGGACTTCGTCGCCACCAAACACGGCATGGCCGAAGCCCTGCGCGCGGTGATCGCCAGCGGTGCGATCAGCTCCGGGCAAACCCGCGAGCACCTCGAGGTCGCCATCGCCACCATCCTCGACGCCGGCCGGGCCGACGGCAGCCTGCGTGCCGACGTCCGACCGGCCGACGTCTCCGCCAGCATGGCCGGCATCATGCTGACCGCCGCCGACGTCGCCCAGGCCACCCGGATGCTGCAACTCCTCGTCGACGGCCTGCTCGCCCGGGATGTCGATGGCCTGCTCGCCCGCGATCGGTCCTGAAGGAGCCGCCACGCGGCCCGCCTTCGCCTCTCTGGCCGGCCGTTCAACCGCACCGCCCGTACCACCGCCGCCGGTACAACCTGTCGCGGGCGCCCGGGTGACAGGGCTGGAGCGACGCCTTGGCCGCCCTTAACGAACCCGCATGGCCGGCTCTGGAGGGGATTCCGGACTCGCGGGGCAGGGGTGCGACGAAGTGGCGTGTCCGGATCGGGACACGCGGACAACCGGGGCTCTTCGTGCCCCGTCTCTCCTGAGTCACTTCACTCACACAAGGAGCCATCTTGCGCGCCCGCCTCTTACTCGCCGGGGCCCTGGTGTCCGGCGGCCTGGTCGTCCCCTCTCTGCCCGCCGCCGCTGCCGCCGCGCCGCTCGGGGCCCTGGCCGCCAAGGTGAAGGCGGTGGTCGACGGCGACACCGTGGACGTGGTCTACAAGGGCAGGACACTGCGGGTGCGACTGCTGGACGTCAACGCGCCCAACAAGGGTCAGTGCTGGGCGGCGGCCGCGACCGCGCACACCGCGGCCCTGCTCGCCCCGAGGACGACCGTCCGCCTGCTCAAGGACAAGACGGCGCGCGACTCCGCCGGCCGGTACCTGTTCTACGTGTGGAACACCGCGGGGACGTTCGTGAACCGCAACCTGGTCCGCTACGGGTACGCCAAGGCGGGCCAGATGGGGGCCAACGCCAGGTACATCAAGCCGTTGCGCGAGGACCAGGCCGCGGCCAGGGCCGCCCGCCTGCGCATCTGGTCGGGCCGGTGCGACGGCGGCCCGCAGGCCACCCCCAAGCCCAGCCCCAAACCCACCCCCAAGCCCACCTCCGAGCCGCCGCCCCCGCCGTCCGGGAACGACCCGCGCTTCAGCACCTGCGCCGAGGCCAACCGCAACGGCTACGGCCCGTACTACCGCGACAAGGACCCGGAGTACCACTGGTACCAGGACCGCGACGGCGACGGCATCGTCTGCGAACGCTGACACATGCTCGAGCGCGCCTTCCCGAGACTCGGCACGATGACCAGGGTGGGAGACGCAGGCTTGTGACCTCAGGGGACGGCCGCGTGCGGCCGTTCAGGGCCTGAGTGTTCGCGGATGTGGTCGGCGTAGCCGACCGCGACCGTGTCGTAGGAAGCGCGGGTGTCCGCCAGCCAGCCGTCCCCGTTCATGGTCCGACACGGTAGTGCAGATCTGGCGAACAGCCGGATGTCCGTCATGTCGACGCGGACGGCGACGGGCTCCTCGCCGATCGCGTGAGGGGCCAGGGGCGGGTCGGTCAGGTTCACCGGCCACTCCAGCGATGGTCAGTTGAGCCAGATGACGATGCCGGTCAGGCCGTTGAGGACGGCGGCGACGCCGGCGCGCAGGGCGCGGGCGGCGCGGTCGGGGGTGAAGGTGGCGGGGTCGTACTCCGAGGACATGCCGAGTCCCTCGCCGCGGAAGGACGCTCCGGTCCAGTCGGCGGCGGTGACGTTGGCGGTGGGCTCGGCGAGTTCGGCGCCGATCACGAGGAACCGCTGGTCGAGGTGGTTGGGGGTGACCATGGCCAGCGGGTCGACCAGGTCGTTGCCGGCGCTGACGACCAGGTCGGGCTTCAGGCGGATCGCCTCGCTGATGCGGGCGATGTACTGGTCGGGCCGGGTGGCCGTGACGGCCTTGAGGCTGACGCTCTCCTGCTCGGCCCACTGCGTCACGGCGTTCACCAGCGTCCTGGTCTGGGGGTCGGTCCCCGCGGTGAGCAGCACCACTCGGTAACCCTCCGACGGACGGGTGCCGTCCCACGAGCCGGGGCGCGGGGTGATCGTCGCCTCCGGGGCGGGCGGAGCGGACCGGTCGAGGAATCCGGGGCCGAGGGCGCCCATCGCGCTCGGCCTGGCGTGCGGCCGGGACCAGTCGTCCTCGGAGCCGCATCCGCCGGCCAGCAGGGCGGCGGTCGCGACCGCCACGGCCAGCATTCCGGCGGGCAGACGTCGAGAGCGCATGGGGGTCGTCCTTCGGGCGTGACGGGAGGTGCGTCTACTTCCTACCTCATTGCGAGCCCTCATCCACTATGGGCGATATTTCGGTAAGACGTGGTTCTTGACCCGTTTCCAGGTGCGCCGCCGCTCGTTCATGTCGGCCGAGCAGATTGCGTTCGCCAACCGAAAGGAGTCACATGTTCCGCGCCACCCGGCGTCGTGCCTGTGCCGTCGTCGCCGCGGTGATCGTGGCCGTCCTGCTCAGCGCCGTACCCGCTCTCGCCCATGGATTCAGCTCGACCGTCTACGTCGACCTCACCTCGCCCGGCACCGGGCACGTCCGCGCCCGGCTCGGGCTGGAGTACGACCTGCTCGTCGTCTCAGCCGCCGACGCGCAGAAGGATGATCCGCTCTTCCGGGCGGGGACCGCGGCGTTCGAGGCCGGCGACGCGGCGCGGCAGGGCGCCGCGCTCGACGCCCATGCCGCCTCCGTGCTCGCGTACGTGACCGGGCGCTTCGACGTCACGGCCGAGGGCGAGGCGTGCGCCCCGTCCCAGGACGGCGGGTACACGATCGAGCAACGCGAGGGCGTCCCGTACGCGGTGCTGGTGCTCGACTACCGGTGCCCGGATGCGGCCGACTCGCACGAGGTGCGCAGCGGGCTGTTCCCGGACTCCGAGAGCTACGTGCGCGACAGCAAGACGGTGGTCACCTACGGCCTGGACCTGACGTCGGGGAGCGCCGCGCTCGATTCCAGGCATCCGTCGTTCTCCACGCACCAGTCATGGGCCGAGCGCTTCTGGGAGTTCTTCAGGCTCGGGGCCGAGCATCTGCTCACCGGGCTGGACCACATCCTGTTCCTGCTCGCGCTCATCGCGGGGTCGCGCCGCCTGCGCGAGATCGTGCTCGCGGCGACGACCTTCACCCTCGCCCACTCCGTGACCTTCATCCTGGCCGCCCTCGGCCTGGTGCGGCTGCCGGCGTCGTTCGTCGAGCCCGTCATCGCGCTGTCGATCGCGGTCGTCGCGGGCTGGCATCTGTGGCGGATCTGGCGGCGCCGGTCACACGCCACCGACCTCGTGCCCACCGGGCGCGGTCACTTCGGGTTGGACACCGCGGGCTGGACGCGCCTGGCGGTGGTCTTCTGCTTCGGCCTGGTGCACGGGCTGGGCTTCGCCGCGGCCCTGGGCATCGACCAGGCCTTCTCGTGGACGCTCCTGTGGTCGCTGCTGGTGTTCAACGTGGGCATCGAGGTCGTCCAGCTGGCGATCATCATCGCGGTCTTCCCGCTGCTCGCGCTGCTGCGCCGCCGCCGTCCGGTCGCGGGTCTGTGGACGACGGGAGCGGTCGCGGTGGGCGTGGCGGCGATGGGCCTGGTGTGGTTCGCGCAGCGTGTTCTCGGCATCTGAGATCGCATGCGTGTTCTCGCATCTGAGAGCACATGCGCGATCTCGGCATCTGAGATCGCATCACAACTTCCGGTGCGCGCAACAGTACGCCTGTCTCATGTTCACCTTGAGGACACCGACGTCGGAAACCGTGACAAAGCTCCAAAACACCCTCAAATGGACGGAAACCTGATGAAGCTCGAAAACCGGGCACAGGGCCCCGGGGTCGTCCGACGCCGGCTCGCCCTCGGCGCCACGGCGGCGGTCATGGGCGTCAGCGCGGTGCTGGGCGGTGGCCTGACGGCCGCGGTCCACGCCACCGCCGGCGCGACGACCACCGGAATCATCCTCGGCGTGGGCGCCGACGAGTCGCAGCGCGTCGTGTCCTGGTACTCCTCGGCCGGCACCGCGCAGGTGGTCCAGGTCGCGCCGACCAAGCAGGTGCGCCACGGCGAGTTCCCCAAGCACACCACCACCTTCCCGGCGACGGTCACCGCGAACGTCGTCAACGGCGGCTACAACGCGCACGCCACGATCGACGGCCTGAAGAAGAACACCGCCTACTCCTATCGCGTGGGCACCGAGGGCGACTGGTCCCCGGCCTACTCGTTCAAGACGCGCGACTTCAAGGGCGACTTCGACTTCCTGTTCTTCGGCGACCCGCAGATCGGCTCGTCCGGCGACACCGCCAAGGACGGCGCCGGCTGGGCGGACACCGTGAACGTCGCCCTCGCCGCCAACCCCAGGTCCGAGCTGCTGGTCTCGGGCGGCGACCAGGTCGAGAGCGCCAACACCGAGACGCAGTGGGACGCCTTCCTCGCGCCCGACAAGCTGCGCCAGTACCCGTGGGCCGCCACCATCGGCAACCACGACGTGGGCGGCAAGGCCTACGAGCAGCACTTCTGGACGCCCAACACCGACCGTTCGGCGCCGTACTACAACGGCGACGCGGCCACCCGGTCCGGCGGTGACTACTGGTACGTCTACAAGGGCGTGCTGTTCATCGACCTCAACAGCAACGCCTACGCCGCGGGCTCCGACGCCGCGCACATCAGCTACGTCTCCAAGGTCGTCAAGGAGCACGGCGGCGAGGCCAAGTACACGGTGCTCGTGTACCACCACTCGATCTACTCCCCGGCCAGCCACGCCAACGACGCCGACAACCAGCTGCGTCGCCAGGACTTCCCGACCGCCTTCTCCAACCTGGGCGTCGACCTGGTCCTGCAGGGCCACGACCACAGCTACTCGCGCAGCTACGTGATCAAGAACGGCCAGAAGGCGAACAAGGCCGAGCAGCCGGGCGCCGCCGAGGTGGCGCAGGGTCCGGGCGGGGTCATCTACGTGACGGCGAACTCCGCTTCGGGTTCCAAGTACTACGACCTCACCGCTCCGAACACCACCAAGGACCCGAACTACGGCCCCGACCCGCTCAACCCCAAGAGCCACTGGGCCAACTCGGTCGAGAACCAGGAGCACGTCCGCACCTACGTCAAGGTGCAGGTCCGCGGCGACCGGCTGGTCGTCGAGAACCTGCGCAGCGGCACCTGCGCCGCCCCCAACGCCGCGGTCGAGCTGGGCCAGGAGTCCTGGTGCGGCCCGAACAGCGGCGCGGGCCCCGCGCAGCCGGTCGGCTCCGCCGTCGACAAGGTGGTCATCCGCCCCTACAGCGACGACCACCACGACAACGGCCACGGTGACGACCACGGCAACGGCCACGGTGACGACCACGGCAACGGCCACGGTGGCAAGGGCGAGGACCACAAGCCCGCCGCGACCGAGGCCGCCTGGCTGAAGTAACCGGCCGGGAGCGATGCCGGGGACGCCCACGCTGAACCGGCCCGCCCCCGTTCCCCCTGGTGGGGCGGGCGTCTTCGGGCGCCCGTCCCACCGCACGCGTTCCACCCGCCGTTGGGTGGGCGTCCGGACGCCCGCTCCGCCGCACGCGTTCCACCCGCCGTGGGGTGGGCGGCCTCGGGGGCCCGCTCCGCCGCACGCGTTCCACCCGCCGTTCCCGACCGTTCGAGGATCACCAGATGCGCCCGCCCAGACCGCGTACGACCCCAGCCCTCGCCCAGGCCACCGTCGTGGTGCTGCTCGCCGTGCTCGGCCTGCTCGGCGCGGGGGCCGGGCCCGCCGCGGCGGCGGACGGCGACGTCTCCTGGACGGTCGGCACGGCCGCCGGCGACTTCGGCTCCGGCCGGGAGAACTACCGTTACACCCTCGACCCGGGCGGTCGGCTCCAGGACGGCCTCGTGATCGTCAACCACGGCGCCACGCCGCTCCACCTCGCCGTCTACGCCGCTGACGCCTTCACCGCCGAAGGCGGCCGGCTCGACCTGGTCGCCAAGGACGCGACCTCGACGAAGGTGGGCGCGTGGGTCCACGCGGACCGGCCCGACGTGACGGTCGCGCCCGACGGGTCGGTCGAGGTGCCCTTCACGGTCGCCCTGCCGGACGACGCCGCCCCCGGCGAGTACATGGGCGGCATCGTCACCGCACCGGCCGGGGCCGGCGAGGGGGACGGGCGTCTCGGCATCCGCATCCGCCTGCGCGTCGGCGGCGCGCTCAAGCCGGGCCTGTCGGCGGAGGATCTGCGGGTGCGCTACTCGGGCACGCCCGATCCGTTCGGGAAGGGCGAGGCCACCGTCACCTACACGGTCCGCAACACCGGCAACGCCATCCTCGCCGCCCGGCAGGCGGTGTCCCTGTCAGGGCCCTTCGGACGCTTCGGCGTCCGCGCCGGGCAGATCGGCGACTCGCCCCAGTTGCTCCCGGGCGACACCTGGAAGGTCTCGGTTCCGGTGCGCGGGGTGACCCCCGCGCTGCGCCTGACGGGGACGGTCGCTCTCACCCCGCTGCTCACCGACGCCGCCAACTCGGTCGCCCCGCTCGCCGTCGTCCAGACCACGGCCGGCGCCTGGACCATCCCCTGGACGCTGCTCCTGCTCGTCCTCATCGTCGTGTGCGGCCTCACCGCCGCCGCTCTGGCCATCCGCCGCCGGCGCCGGACGCGGCCCGCGCGGACCGGGTCAGCGGCGGCGCTTGGCCCAGTGGACCAGCAGGATTCCGCAGGCTGACGGGAAGGCCTCGGCCAGCTCGTAGGAGTCGTGGGCCATCGAGGCGTCGAAGATGCGGGGACCGTCGCCGGCGACGCCGGGGTTGACGGCGAGCAGCAGGTCGTCGACGAGGTCGTGGCGCAACAGCGCGCGGGCGAAGCCGGCGCCGCCGAAACACACCAGGTCGCCGGTGGCGGCGGCCTTGGCCTGGCGCGTGGACTCGGCGAGCGGCCCGGTGACGACCGTGGTGTTCGGCCAGGCCGAGACGGTGCCGTGCTCGGTGATGACGAACTTGGGCAGCTCGCCGATGCGGTGCGCGAACCGGTGGTCGGGGTCGCCGGGGTGCTGGTCGGCGGTTCGCTTCCAGTGGTCGAGGTACCCCTCGGAGACCATCGGCCGGCTCAGGACGATGCCGGAGACGGAGTCGAGGAGGTCGTTGAAGCGCTTCCTGAGGTCGGGGCTCCAGGGCCAGTCGGGCCCCCAGTCCCACAGGTTCCAGGTGGAGCCGGGGACGTGGCTGTCGACGCATCCGTCGATGGAGGTCTGCATGTGGAGGATGAGGCGGCCCATGTCCGTCCGTTCTCTCTCGGTGTGCCAGGGGTGTCTCAGGCCGGCGGCGAGGCCGGCGCCTGGAGCAGGTCGGTCAGGTTGCGCGCCGCCCGCGGGTCGCCGTCGAGGTGAAGGTCGCCGGAGCGGACGGCGTCCGCCGGTGTGCGCCGGCCGGCGAGGACGGCGCGCAGGGTGTCGAGGTCGGTGGTGAGCGTCGCGTCCGGCCGTCCGGCGTCGCCGCGGCTGATCTCGATGGACCCCTCGGTGACCTCCACGGCGTAGGTCTCGGGGGCGACGCGCAGTTCGTAGGTGCCGCGCAGCTCGTCGGCGCGCGCGGCGTCGAAGCGGGCCTTGACGCCGAGCAGCAGGGAGTCGCGGCCGAGCTCGCGGTCGGGCGGGGAGGGCGCCCGGCTTCCCCAGCGTCCGAGCCCGAGGAGCACGGGTTCCAGCTCGCGGCCCCACTCGGTCAGCTCGTAGAGGTGCACACGGGCCGGCGCCCCGAGGTCGCGGCGCCGGACGACGCCGTGGCCGGTCAGGTCGGCCAGCCGCTGGGTCAGAACGTTCGGGCTCACGCCGGGCAGGCCGGCGAGCAGGTCGTTGAAGCGTTTGGGACCGAGGAGGAGATCGCGCACCACCAGCAGTGCCCATCGGTCACCGATGACGTCGAGGCCGCGCGCCACGCCGCACGCATCTCCATAGCTCCGCCTGCCGCTCATGCCCGCCAGGCTAGCAGATAACTCCTAAATTAGGATCTTTGCTTGTATATTAGGAGTTGAATCCCGAGCGTCGGGGTCCATGAGCTGCACGAGAACCAGGCCTCGTCCGGGTTCACCAGGAAGGTGAAGGCGCGCCGGACCCCCGGAGTGCGTTCCATCCGCGGCCCCCTGTCCAAACCGGCGGGGGTGCCGCGTCGGTAGAGCGGAGCCGCCGCACGGCGGCCACGGATCTGCGGTGGAGGAACCAAGATGAGCGACGATCCGCACGCGAAGACGAAGACGGAGACGGCCACGGCGGACGACGTCCTGGCGTCACACCCCGATGAGCCCGAACTGCTCGCGGCCTTCGAGGCGACGATGGCGGCGTGGGCGGGCGGCGACGCGAACGCGTTCGCCGACGGTTACGCCGAGGACGCCACGGTGGTGCTGCCCGGGGTGCACCTGAGCGGCAGGGCCGACATCCGGGCCCGCATGGGGGACGCGTTCGCCGGGCCGCTGAAGCACTCGCAGCGCATCCACCAGGTGCGTGGCATCCGTTCCCTCGGCCCCGCGGGCTCGCCCGGTGACCACGCCGTCATCGTCCTCACGCGAAGTGCCACCGTGTTCGCCGGCGAGGCCGAGCCTCCTGCCGACCGGTGGGAACTGGCGACCTGGACGCTCTCGCGGCGCGACGACCGCTGGCTCGTCGAGGCGTACCACAGCTCTCCCGCGGCCTGATCACCCCTCGGGTCCGCCCGTCACGGACCACCGCGGTGCGAGGAGAACCCCGCGCTCGCCGGCGTTCTCGGACCGGCCGGCCGTTGTCGCCTCGTCCCGCAGGCCGCCCTCATACCCGCGAACCATCGAACAGGACCGCTACTCACGATCGAAAGGACGCGATGTGGTGTCACACCAGAGCCGCGTCGTGGCTCTTCATGTCGTCCGCCATGTCATCTGACCAGAGAACGGGGAACGATTCATGCTGACTCGCAGGGATTCGCTGCGTCTGCTCGCGGGGGCCGTCGTGGGAGCCGCCGCGCTGCCCGCCCGGCAGGCGGCGGCCGCCGCGCTGCCCGCCCGCCCGGCCGTCGCGGCCGGCACTCCACCCACCTGGACGGTCACCGGCTCGAGTTCGCCGTCGTTACAGCCCTTCGACGACCTGCTGAGAAGCTTCATGGAGGCGCAGAGCATCTCCTATGCCTCGCTCGCCGTGGTGCGGCAGGGCAGGCTGGTGCTCGCGCGGGGATACAACTCCACGTCGGGCCCGGTCCTGGCCCAGCCGACGTCGTTGTTCCGCCTGGCCAGCGTGAGCAAGCCGGTCACGGCCACCGCGATCATGAAGCTCGTCCAGGACGGCAGGCTCAGCCTGTCGGCCAAGGTGGCGCCGATGCTCGGGCTCAGCACGGCCGCCGACTCCCGGCTCGGTGAGGTCACCGTGCTGCACCTGCTGCAGCACCTCGGCGGCTGGGACCGCTCGGTGTCGTTCGACCCGATGTACCGGTGGGACTTCGCCATCAGCGGCCAACTCCACGTGCCGCTGCCGGTGACGCAGGCGAACATCATGGACTACACCTCCAGGTACACGCTCGACTTCAAGCCCGGAGACAGGTACGCCTACTCCAACTACGGGTACATGCTGCTCGGCAAGGTCGTCGAGAAGGTCACCGGCCTGCCGTACGCGACCTACGTCCAGCAGAACGTGCTCGCCCCGGTGAAGATCACCCGCATGGTGCAGGGCCGCACGGCCCAGAACCTGCGACGGTCCTCGGAGCTCCCCTACTACTCGGAGATGGCTTCCGCGACGACCGTGCTGGACAACTCCGGGGCTCAGGTGCCGATGCCCTACGGGGGGTTCAACCTGGAGAACATGGCCGCGCACGGCGCCTGGCTCTCCTCGGCCGTCGACATGGCGAAGTTCACCACGATCTTCGACGCTCCCGGCCTGCTCACCTCGTCGTCGATCACGCAGGTGTTCGCCCCGCCCGCCATCGACTGGGACGGCTCGTACTACGGTATGGGCTGGTCCGTCCGCCCCGTCGGCGGCGCCCTGAACACCTGGCACGACGGGGCGTATCCCGGCACCTCCACCCTCATGGTCCGGCGGTACGACGGGCTGAGCTGGGTCGTGCTGTTCAATCGGTGGAACGACGCCCTGCAGCGGAACTACACCGATGACATCGACTACCCGTTGCACCAGGCGGCCGACGCGGTCACCTCCTGGCCGGCCACGAACCTGTTCCCGACCTACGGTCTGTGACCCTCGCCTGATCAGCCGTGGCGGGCGCCCCGGCGGGGACCGCCCCGTCGGGGGGCCCGCCTCGTTGTAGTGGTGACGGCGGCGAAAGCCGGTGAACGGAGTGAGGAGGCCGCATGCCGGACTACATGGTGTTGCTCTACGCGCCGGAGGACGAAGACCGGCAGGAGGAGAGGTTCGCGGAGATGCCGGTATGGCTGGAGGTGACCGAGAGCCTCAGGAAGGCCGGGCTGCTCGTCGCGAACGCGCCGCTGCACCCGGTGGCCGCCGCGACGACCGTCCGCGTCCGTGACGGCGAGGTGGAGCTGACCGACGGTCCGTTCGCGGTGACCAAGGAGGTCCTGGCGGGCTACTACGTCCTCAGGTGCGCCGACCTGGACGAGGCGCTGCGCCATGCGGCGCGCATGCCGATCGCGCGCCACGGTTCGGTGGAGGTGCGTCCGATCATGACCACGGCCGAGATCCCGGCCCACGGTCCAGAACCGGCATCGTGAACACGACGGAACCGAGCCACCTGGAACCAGGGACGGGCGACCCGGCCGGGGCGGCGGTCGTGCGGGTGTTCCGCGATGACCGGGCGGCGGTGCTGGCCACCCTGATCAGGTACGCCGGCGACTTCCAGATCGCCGAGGACGCCGTGCAGGACGCGTTCGCCGCCGCGCTCGCCACGTGGCGGCGTGACGGGGTCCCGGCGAACCCGGCGGCGTGGATCACGGTGACGGCGCGGCGGCGGGCGATCGACCGGCTGCGCCGCGACCGGTCGGTGTCCGACCGCGCCGAGCGCCTGGCCGCGCTGCTGCGCCTGGACGAGCAGGAGCACCCCCCGATGGGCGAAGCGAGCCCGATCACCGACGACCGGCTGCGGCTGATCTTCACCTGCTGCCATCCGGCCCTGAACCTGGCGGCCCGTGTCGCGCTGACGCTGCGCACGCTCGGCGGCCTGACCACCGGCGAGATCGCCCGCGCGTTCCTGGTCGCGGAGCCGACCATGGGCAAGCGCATAGTCCGCGCCAAGCGCAAGATCGCCGACGCCGCCATCCCGTACCGGGTGCCCACCGGCGACGAACTGCCCGGACGCGTGCGCGGGGTGCTCCGGGTCGTGTACCTGATCTTCAACGAGGGCTACTCCGCCGGCGAGGGCGACCGTCTCGTGCGCGGAGAGCTGTGTGACGAGGCGATCCGGCTGGGACGGCTCGTGTGCGAGCTCATGCCCGGCGAGGCCGAGGCGTGGGGGCTGCTGGCGCTGATGCTGCTGCACGACGCGCGTCGCGCCGCGCGGGTCGACCGGCACGGCGGCTACGTGGCGCTGCCCCGGCAGGACCGGTCGTTGTGGGACCGGGACCGGATCGGCGAAGGGCTCCGCGCCCTGGAGCGCGCGGCCGGGTTCGCGCGTCCCGGCGAGTACCAGATCCAGGCGGCGATCAGCGCGCTGCACATGCAGGCCTCCGGCGAGGACACGACGGACTGGGCGCAGATCGCGCGGTTGTACGGCGCCCTCGGCAGGCTCACTCCCTCTCCGGTCATCGAGGTCAACCACGCGACCGCGGTCGGGTTCGCCTTCGGGGCCGCGGCGGGCCTGGCGTTGCTCGGGCCATTGCTGGACGAACCCGCCCTCGCGCAGTACCAGCCGTTGCACGCCGCGCACGCCGAGCTGCTCAGGCAGGCCGGTGACCGGACGGGCGCCGCGCGCGCGTACGAGCGGGCGATCGAGCTGTCCGGCAACGCCGTGGAACGGGCCGAACTCGAACGGCGCAGGATGACACTGACGTCGGGCTGAGGGACGGGGGGCCGGGGCGGCGGCTCCCGGCCGCCGCCGGCCGGAGGGGCACGGCATCCTTGGGGGATGGACCCGACACTCGCTGAGATCAGCCTCCCCGGACGGGTGGAGGACACCGACGGCATCAGCGCCGAAGAGCTCGCGCTGGCGGCACGCAACCACGGCATACCGCTGGAGGCGCTGCGGTACGACGTCACGCCGCTCGGGTTGCACTACCTGCTGATCCACTACGACATTCCGGTGATCGACCCGGTGGAGTGGCGGCTGGAGGTGGGCGGCCTGGTCTCCCGGCCGGCGACGTTCGGCCTGGCGGACCTGAAGGAGCTGCCCCGGCGCACCGTGCGGGTGACCATGGAATGCGCGGGCAACGGGCGGGCCAGGCTCGCGCCCCGCCCGGTGAGCCAGCCCTGGCTGGTGGAGGCGGTCGGGACGGCGGAGTGGACCGGGGTGCCTCTGCGCGAGGTGCTCGCCGCGGCCGGCGTCGACCCCGGCGCGGTGGAGGTGGTCTTCACCGGCGCCGACCACGGCGTCGAGCGCGGAGTCGAACAGGACTACCAGCGCAGCCTGCCGCTGTCGGAGGCCATGCGCGAGGAGGTGCTGCTGGCCTACGAGATGAACGGCGCGCCGCTCGCGCCGCAGCATGGCTTCCCGCTGCGGCTCGTCGTCCCCGGCTGGTACGGCATGGCCCACGTGAAGTGGCTGCGCGACATCGAGGTCCTTCGCGAGCCCTTCACCGGGTACCAGCAGAGCGTCGCCTACCGCCTGCGCCGGCAGCCGGACGAGCCCGGCGACCCGGTCACGCGCATCAGCCCCCGGGCGCTCCTGGTGCCGCCGGGTTTCCCCGACTTCATGTCCCGCACGCGGGTCGTGCGGCCGGGGCCGGTGACGCTCGAAGGCCGCGCCTGGTCCGGCGGCGACGCGGTCGAGCGGGTGGAGGTCAGTGTGGACGGCGGGCGAAGCTGGTCACCCGCGGCGCTCGCCGAGCCGGACGGGCACCGGTGGGCGTGGCGGAGGTTCACCTTCGACTGGCACGCGGAGCCGGGGATGCACGTCCTGTCGGCGCGCGCGACCACCGCCGGCGGCCTGGGCCAGCCCGAGACACAGGCGTGGAATCGGGGCGGGTTCGCCAACAACGCGATACAGCGGGTGGCGGTGGCCTGCCTGGGGGCATAGCGCACAGCGTCCGGCACGTGAGAAGCGCGGAGGCGCGGCGCGGTCTCGGCGGTCCTTCGCGCCGCGCCGGGTTCGTGCTCAGCCGTTCGTGCGGTCCGTGGCATGCGCGCTGGTGGGATGGGGGACGGGTAGGCGCAGGGTGGCCACGGCGCCGCCGTCCGGCGCGTTGGCGAAGGTCAGCGTGGCGCCGATGACGTGAGCCTGACCGAGAGCGATGGTCAGCCCGAGGCCGTGGCCGTGCCCGCGTTCGGCCGCGCCGGTGCGGAACCGTTGCGGTCCGCCGTCGAGCACGGCGTCCGGGAAGCCGGGGCCGTGGTCGCGCACGACGACCGACGTGCCCTCCACGGCGACCTCGACCGGGGCGCGGCCGTGCCGGTGGGCGTTGATGACCAGGTTGGCGACGATGCGGTCCAGGCGCCGCGGGTCGGTCTCGGCCATGGCCGCTCCGGCGTCAGCGACGCGCGCGGGGAGCCCCGTACGGGCCACCGACTCCTCGACGACCTCGCCCAGCGGCACCCGGGCCAGGTCGGCACGCTCGACCCCCGCGTCGAGCCGCGAGATCTCCAGCAGGTTCTCGACCAGGGCCCGCAGCGCCCCCACCCGATCTCTGACCAGATCGGTCGCCTCGCTCTCCGGCAGCAGCCCGGCGGCGGTGACCAGGCCCATCAACGGGGTGCGCAGTTCGTGGGCGACGTCGGCGGTGAAGCGCCGCTCGCTGAGCAGGCGGTCGCGCAGGCTGTCGGCCATCAGGTCGACCGTGGCCGCGATCTCGCTGATCTCGTCGCCGCGCCGGCCGCCCGCCACGGACCCGGCCCGGTCGTGCCCGCGCCCGGAGGTGCGGGCGTCGAGGTCGCCCGCGGCGATGCGGCGCGCGGTGCGGGCCACCCGTCTGAGCCGCCGGTTCGGCAACTCGGCCGCGAGCGCCGCCAGCGGTACGACGACGGCGAGCGCGGCCAGCGAGGCCATGACGATGTGCCGGTCGAGGGCGCGCAGGCTGCGCAGGTCGGCGCCCATGTCGACCTGCGCGGCCAGCACCCGGCCGTCGACGCGCTGGGCCGCCCACATCCACGGGACCTCGGGGTTGCCGTCGTCGTACCAGGTGGCCATCTGGTCGCTCCGCCGGACCTGCCGGGTCAGGGCCGCAGGCGGCGGCGCGTCGGCCGCGAAGGTGCCGCCGGTGGAGCCGGTGCGCCGGTAGGCGTCCACGATCGGCAGCAGCGCGGCCGTGGCCCGTTCCCTGCCCAGGGCGAGGGAGCGGTCGAACGTGCTGCGATGGACCAGCACCCCGATGCCCAGCGCCATCCCGCACGCCGCGAGGGCCACCAGCGCGGCGATCTTCCAGCGCAGCGAGTTCACGTTCAGCGGGCCGGGCGCCGGCCGCACGGCGGTGTCGTCCATCTCAGCGCCGCAGCTTGTAGCCGAAGCCGCGGACGGTCTCGATGCGCTCGGCCCCGATCTTCTTGCGGAGCCGCTGCACGCACAGGTCCACGACGCGGCTGTCGCCGTCCCAGCCGTAGTCCCAGACGTCGCGCAGGAGCGTCCGCCGATCGAGCACGATGCCCGGATTGGCGGCGAACTCCAGCAGCAGCCGCAGCTCGGTCGGCGCCAGCGCCACCTGCCGTCCGGCACTGAAGACCTCCAGGCCGGCCGGGTCGATGGCCAGGTCGCCGAACACGAGCAGGCCGTGCGGGCCGGCCGGGCCGCCCGCGGGGGAGGGGACGTTCCGGCCGGCCGCGGCGCCAGGACCGGCGGCGGCTTGGGAGGTGGGCGCGGTGGGCGCTTCGAGGGCGGGCGCGGAGGTGGGTCCGACGGTGGGTTCGGCGGTGGGTTCGGCGGTGGGTTCGGTGGAGGCGAAGGTGGCGCGGCGCAGCAGTGAGCGGATCCTGGCCACCAGCACGGAGATGTCGACCGGCTTGACGACGTAGTCGTCGGCGCCGGCCTCCAGGCCGGAGACGACATCGAGGGAGTCCCCGCGCGCGGACATCATCAGGATCGGCTCCAGGCTCGATTCCCGGATCCTGCGGCACAGCCCGATGCCGTCCAGCACGGGCAGCATGACGTCGAGCAGCAGCAGATCGTGCCGCCGCTCCCGGAACAGCTCCAGCGCGGTCAGCCCGTCGCCGGCCACGGTGACCCGGTAGCCGTAGCGCTCCAGCGCCATCGCCACCGTCTTGCGGATCACCTCGTCGTCCTCGACGAGCAGGATCGTGACCGGCTCGGACGCGCCGCCGCGAGCGGTTGGAACAGACATCTCCTCCAACCTATAGCCGTCCCGAGGGTGGTGACCGACCGCGCCCGGCGCCAGGTGGGCAGGTCGAACAGCCAGGTCGCCCCCATCTTGGGGAGTACGGCCTCCACCAGCAGGCACACGGCCACCACCAGCGCGGTCATCAGCACCGGGTGAACGACCGCGAGGACGTACCGCGCCTGCGTCCCGGCGTGGGACAGGGGCGCGACGAGCGCCCGGTGCAGCAGGGCGAGCACCGGCATGTGGATCAGGTAGACGGCGAGGGTGCGGCGTCCCAGCCAGGCCAGAGCGCCGCCGACCACGGGGACGGCGGCCACCGCCGGGGCCGCGGACACGCCGAACACGGTGGCCAGAACGCAGACGGTCGGCCAGACACCGGGCAGATGCCGCGTACCGGTCACCGCCATCACGGCCAGCGCCAGCGAGTACGCGGACCCGGCGAGCAGTGCACGCCGCCCGCCCGTGGTCGAGGCGAATCGCTCCACCTGCGGGCGTAGGTGCAGCCCGGTGAGGAAGAACACCAGGTTCTGCAGCAGGGACCCTCGGTTTCCCGCGGTGGGTAGGACGCCGGCCGACACGACGACCGACAGGACGAGGGCGGCGGCGATCACCACGGGCGCCGGCACCCGACGCAGGGCCTTCGCGAGCGCGAAGTAAAGCGCGAGGGCGTAGAGGTACCACAGGTTGGGCGGGCTGATCGTGAGCTGCTCGGCCAACTCGGCCCAGCCGTGCGCGCCGGCGGTGCCGAACCCGGGGGCGAAGCCGAGCAGCACCGTGTGGATCGACACCCACAGCACGTACAGGTAGAGGTGCCGCGTCACCCGGCCGCGCGCCACCGTGCGCCAGGGCCGGTGGAAGGCGCCGGCGGCGAACATGCCGGAGATCGTGAAGAACAGCGGCATCCGCAGTGTCAGGAGCTGGTCGCCGAGCATGCCCCAGATGCCCGGGATGGGCACGCCGAGATTCCAGCCGACCCGCAGGTAGTGCTTCGTGATGACGTGCCAGAGCACCACCAGCAGGATGCACGCGCCCTTGGTCGTGTCGGCCCACCCCATCCGCTCCGCCGCCCGCTGGGGGCGGAGAAGCGTGGGCGTGGGGCTGGGCGTGGGAATGGGGAACATCGCGGACCACCTCGGGGAGAACCGGTGTGCCGTACCGGCCCACCGGGGCAACCCTGGGCGAGGCGCGTGTCCGCGATGCCGTGACGGCGCATCCGCGACCGCTCAGCCGTGTATCAACTCAACCGGCGCCGCCATCGCCATCGCCACTGGCGCCGCCCGCTGGAGCGCGTCGCATGCCTGCCGGTCTAGGAGCGGGACGCGTCCGCTGCCATGGCACGGGAGGCGTGGGCCAGGGCGGTGATGCCCGCGCCGGCCAGCAGCCCGGCCGGGATCAGGTAGGCCGGCGCGGAGGCATCCAGGCCGAACGGCGGCAGCCCGGCGACGGTGCGCAGGACCAGCACCGTGAACAGGCCCGCGTACCCGGCGATCGCCATCGCCACCAGCCACACCTGACGGCGCCGGGACAGCCCGCCGAGTCCCAGCAGCCACGCGATGACGCCGAGGACCTGGACGGCGTGCATGGGGACGGCGTGCGCGGACTTCATCGCGCCGGCGGCGCCGTAGGTCGTCATCGAGACGGTGAGCGGCGTGGCGCCGGCGTCGACCAGCGCGTCGCCGTGCATGATCATCCAGGCGCCGGCGGCGAGCGCCGTCACCAGCCCCACCAGCCCCGCCCGGAGCGCCCAGGCCATCGGCGCGGGCGCGGTCGTGCGGACGAAGGAGGCGACCGCCATGACGACGATGACCAGGACCATGCCTCCGATGACCCACCCCGCGGCCTGGAACAGGGCCTTGTCCAGCGGCGTCGTCTCGTTGAAGTGCGAGGCGACGCCGCGGGCGTGCTGCATGGAGATGTAGGCGACCTCTCCGGCGGCCGAGGAGCACAGCAGGACCGACAGCACCCAGCCGATCCACCGGCGCACCGGCAGGTACGCGGCGACCGCGCCGAGCGTCGCCGTGGTCATGCCGAACGACACGCCGAAGGTCACGGGCTTGCGCCAGGACAGCGGGCCGGACGCCGTGCCGCCCATCACGGCCCACAGGACCGCGTGGCCGAGCCCGATGGCGATCAGGATCGCCCCGGTGACGTAGGCCAGGCGCCGGTAGCCGGGAGCCTCGTCCCACGAGGCGCGGGCCGCGGCACGGGCGCGGCCGAACAACGCCGCGACCCCGCTCCTGGGCAGCGGGTTCACGCTCAGCGGCGCGCCGAATCCGGTGGCGGAGGTTGTGTCGGTCACGGGACGGGCGGGGACGCCGGTCGCCGGGAGCGAAGATGCGGTGAGGGCGGAAGGGATGATCGTGCCGGGGCGGGGGGTTGGGCTGGACATCGGGAGCCTCCCTGAGGGCCGCGATGACGGCGCGGACGCCGAGGACACCAGGACCGTAGGCCGCCGCCCCTTCCGCCCGGATCCCCCGCGCCGCCCAGATCGTCCCTCCCCGGCGCAGGGGATCCGGCGGTCGTTGATCCCTCTTGCGAGGGAGGTCTTTTCCGGGCGCGAAACGGATACTTGCCGCATGGCAATCAGCCGATCATCGTTGTCCGCGGCCTGGGCCGGGGCGCGGCCGCCGGTCGCGGACGCGTCGCTCGGCGGGGTGCTCGCGGCGGTGTCGCTGCTCGCCCTGGTGCTGCGGGCACGGGCCGAGCACATGCCGCCGCCCGGCCCGGCGGCGGTCGTGCTGGTGCTGCTGATCACCCTGCCGTTGGCCTGGCGCCGGCGCCACCCGTTCTGGGTCAACCTCGCAGTGGGCATGGGATCGGCCGTGTACGGGGCCACGCCGCTGCCCGACCTGGTCACGCCGGTGCCGATCGGCGGCGTCGTCGCCCTCTACAGCATGGCCGCGTGGTGTGAGAACCGTCGCTGGTCGGTGGCCATCGGCGTGCTGAGCGGCGGCGCGGTCATGGCGGTCGCCCTCGCCCCCGCGACCGACAGCGACGCGCTCGACCTCGCCTTCGGCGTGCTGTCGCTGGGCAGCGCCTGGGTCCTGGGCGACAGCGCCCGCATCCGCCGCGCGTACACCGCCGAGCTGGAGGCGCGCACCGCATGGCTGGCACGCGAGCGGGACTTCGAGGCACGGCGCGCGGTGACCGCCGAGCGGGCCCGCATCGCGCGGGAGCTGCACGACGTGATAGCCCACCACGTCAGCATGATGGTGGTGCAGGCCGAGGCCGGTCCGGTCGCGGCCGAACGCGACGGCCTCGCGGCGGGGCGGGCCTTCGACACCATATCCGGCATCGGGCGCCAGGCCCTGGTGGAGATGCGCCGTCTGCTCGGCGTGCTGAGGGAGGAGACCGGCGACGGGGGACCGAGCCTCACTCCCCAACCCGGCGTGGCGGAGCTTCCCGCGCTGGTCGAGCAGGTGCGCAGGACCGGTCTGGACGCGACGCTACGGGTGGAGGGCGATCCGGTGCCGCTGCCGGCGGGGGTGGACCTGTCGGCCTACCGCATCGTGCAGGAGGCGCTGACCAACGTGCTCAAGCATGCCGGTCACACACGAGTGCGGGTGCGGGTCCGGTACGACCAGGACGACCTGCGCGTCGAGGTCCGCGACAGCGGATCCGGCGACGGGCGTCCCGTTCCGGACGACGACACGGCCGGTGGACGCCCGGTCGCGTCGGAGGGGTGTTCCGTCCTGGACGGCGCTGCGGCCGGTGGAACGGTCGCGCCGGGCGGGCCTCCTGTCCTGGACGGTCGTGGTACGGCGCGGGGGCCGGTCGCGCCGGGCGGGCGTCTCCTGCTGGATGGCGGTGTGGCCGGGGGGTCGGTCGCGTCGGACCGAAGCGCGGCACGGGGCGCGGGGGACGGCGCGGAAGGACTCGGCCAGGCCGTGGCGCGGGGGCACGGCCTGGCCGGCATGCGAGAGAGGGCGCAGCTGTTCGGGGGCGAGCTCACCGCCGGGCCGGGCCCGGGCGGCGGTTTCACGGTGGCGGCGCGGCTGCCGATCGGAGGGACGCGGTGAGCATCACGGTCGTCGTCGCGGACGATCAGGAGTTGGTGCGGGCCGGGTTCCACATGATCCTCGACGCTCAGCCGGACATCGAGGTGGTGGCCGAGGCGGCCGACGGCGCCGAGGCGGTCTCGGCGGCCCAGCGGCTCAGGCCCGATGTGGTGCTCATGGACATCCGGATGCCCAGAATGGACGGGCTCGAGGCGACCCGCCGCCTCGCAGGACCGGGCGTCGCCTACCCGGTCAAAGTGCTGATGCTCACCACGTTCGACCTGGACGACTACGTCTACGAGGCGCTGCGGGCCGGGGCGAGCGGCTTCCTGCTCAAGGACCTGCGCCGGGACGACCTGGTCAACGCCGTGCGCGTGGTCGCGGCCGGCGAGGCGCTGCTCGCCCCTTCGGTCACCAGGCGGCTCATCGGCGAGTTCTCCCGGCGCCCGCGCCCGCCCGAGAAGGCCCCCGCCGTCCTCGGGACGCTCACCCCCAGAGAGCGCGAGGTGCTGCAGCTCATGGCACGGGGAGGGTCGAACGCCGAGATCGCGGCCGGCCTGGTCATCGGCGAGCAGACGGTGAAGACCCACGTCAGCAACATCCTGGCCAAGCTGTACCTGCGCGACCGGGTACACGCGGTGATCCTCGCCTACGAGATCGGCCTCATCGAACCCGGAACCGCGTGACCGCCGCGAACTCCCACGCCCGTACCCGTCGGGCTCGGCTCTGCTGACATCCGTACGCGCAGGGTTGGCTGTCCTGGGGTCCGTACGTGTCGGGTTGGCTGTCCTGGGGTCCGTACGTGTCGGCTTGGCCCCCCGGACGCGCGCTTGTCGGCTTGGCTGTCCGGTCGCAGGGTCACTTGAGCGGCGCCGGGTCGGAGGGTCGGGGGTACGGCGAAGTCGGCGCCGGCGTACGGCGAGCGGCCCTGCGTACGGCGAGCTCGAAGGCTGGCGGTATTCGGCGAGAATGGCGTAGAACTGCCCGATGAGCAGTGAGACACTTACCGGCCGCCTCGCGCGGGCCGTCGAGCAGGGACGGGTTCCCGATCTGCACGCCGTCATCGCCGTCCACCGGGGCCAGGTGATCCTGGAGCACTACGGAGAGGGCGAGGACCACCTTCTGAACGAGCCGCTCGGCCATGTCCGGTTCACGCCGGACACCCTCCACGACGTCCGTTCGGTGACCAAGAGCATCGTCTCCCTGCTCTACGGCATCGCCCTGGCCGACGGCCGGGTGCCCGAGCCGCACGAGCCGCTGCTGCGGCACTTCCCCGAGTACGCCGACCTGGCCGAGGACCCACGGCGGTCCGCGCTGACGGTGGGGCACGCGCTCACCATGACCCTCGGCCTGGAGTGGAACGAGAACGTCCCCTACACCAGCGCCGCCAACAGCGAGATCGCGATGGAGATGGCCCAGGACCGCTACCGGTACATCCTGGAACGGCCGGTCGCCGAGGAGCCCGGCACGCGGTGGACCTACTGCGGGGGCGCCTCCGCGCTGCTGGCGAGGCTGGTCGAGAAGGGGACCGGGGCGAAGATCGAGGACTACGCCCGCGCCAGGCTGCTGGAGCCGCTCGGCGTCACCTCCTTCGAGTGGTCGACCGGCGACGACGGGGTGGCGCTGGCGGCCTCCGGCCTCCGGCTGACCGCCCCGGCGCTGCTGGAGGTCGGGCGGCTGGTCCTCGACGGCGGGCGGGACCTGGTGCCCGCGTCCTGGCTGGAGGTCGCCACACGCCCGCACGTGCGGATCGACGAGGGCTTCCACTACGGCTACCAGTGGTACGCGGGCGACGGCTGGACGGGCGGGTTCGGCAACGGCGGCCAGCGCCTGTACGTGTCATCGCCGCTGGACCTGGTGGTCGTGGTCAACGCCGGGCAGTACAACGTCCCCGACCAGCCGACCGCCCAGGTGGTCCTGGACGAGGTCATCCTCCCCGCCGTCCGCGCCTGACCTCGCCCGCTCCTTCTGGCCGGCCGGTCCCACCGGCGTGCCGTCCGTCCGCGACCGGTGCGCCGTGGGGTGTCAGGAGGGCGGCCTCGTGGCGATGACGACGGTGGCGGAGTACTCGTCGGAGGTGGCCACGCGCGCGCGCAGCCCCGCGCGTTCCACGGTCTCCACCGCCCGGGACGCCTGGCGTTCGCTGGTCTCGAACAGCAGGTGCCCGCCCGGCCTCAGCCAGAGCGGCGCGCCCGCGGCCACCCTCCGCAGGACCGCGAGGCCGTCGGCGCCGCCGTCGAACGCCATCCGCGCCTCGTGCAGACGGGCCTCGGCGGGGAGCAGGTCGATCGCGTCGGTGGGCACGTAAGGCGCGTTGGCCAGCAGGACGTCCACGCGTCCGCGCAGGGTGGGGGGAAGGGGCGCGTACAGGTCGCCTTCGTAGACCCGGGCAGGCCCGGCGAGCCGGGCGGCGACCGCGGCGACGTTGCGGCGGGCGCAGGCCACGGCGGCGGGGTCGATGTCGGCCGCGTGCAGTTGCGCGCGCCGCGCCGTCACGGCCAGCGCCACGCCCAGCGCGCCCGAGCCGCAGCACAGGTCCAGGATCACCGCGTCCGGCGCGGTGAGGGTCACGGCCTGGTCGACGAGGAACTCGGTGCGGCGACGTGGGACGAAGACGCCGGGGTCCACGGCCACCCGCAGTCCGCGGAACTCCGCCCAGCCGAGGACGTGTTCGAGCGGCAGCCCGGCGGCACGCCGGTCCACCATGGCGGCGACGCCGGCGGGCGTCGTGGCCGTGGCGAGGATCAGGCTCGCCTCGTCCTCGGCGAACACGCATCCCGCCGCTCGCAGCCGGGCCGCGACGGCCACCGCCGAGCCGGGGTCACGGCCCGCGGCCGGCCCGGCGGCCAAAGGTGCGGGAGCGGTCGCTGGACGCACGGCGGCGCCGGCGAGGCCGGGGATGAGGGGGGCCGTGGAGGGGGCGACGGCGGGGGAAGGGGAGCGGTGCGACGGTGAAGCCGACATGTGAGCCTTTCGGGGATGCCTCGCGGGCGCTCCCGGGCTCACCTACACCGTGCGGATCGCACGACCTGGAGCAGGGAGCGCCCAACCGGGTACAGCGGTAATGGGGCTCACCTCCTAGGTCGGTCCACCAATGCGGACGGCACCACTATATGCGTCATTCCATGACCTGGCCTCCTCTTGGGGCCGGTTCCGACCCGGGTTTCGGTCCGCGACTCGGTGCGCCCGCGCCGCTCCTGCTCGCGGTGTGGCGGCTCAGGAGGAGTTCGCCGGGGCGGTCCCCGGTGTGAAGGCGGGCAGCAGGGCGGGCAGGACGGCGGCGCCGTGGGAGGTGACGGTGAGCTCGCGGGTGCCTTCGCGCGCCTCGATGAGACCTCGTGCGACGAAGGCGTCGAGCACGGCCTTGCCCAGGACGCCGCCCAGGTGGGGCAGGCGGTGGACGCGGTCGAGGCATGCCGTGGCGAGCTTGCGGCGGCGGGCGTCCACGGCGTCCAGGTCGACGCCGAGGTCGGCGAGGAAGCCGGCGCCGGCGCCGAGGGTGAGCGCGCTGTCGCGCCCGTCCGGGGGACGCAGGGCGCCGCGTTCGACGAGGGCGCCGAACACCGCGACGCCGAGCAGGCCGGCGGCGTGGTCGTAGCAGGTGTGGGCGATGTCGTCGGCGGTCGCGGGGCGGCCGGGGCGTACGGCGAGGTCGGCGTGCGCGTACCGGGCCAGCGCGGTGAGCACGTCGGCGAGCCCCGGTGAGGCGACCTGGTAGACGGCGTGCCGACCGGTGTGCTCGACGGCGACCAGCCCGGCGGCGCGCAGGCGGGCGAGGTGGTTGCTCATGCGCGGCGCGGAGACGCCGAGGACGTCGGCGAGCTGGCTGAGGGTGTGCGGGCCCTCGGCGGAGAGCAGTTGGAGCGCGGTGAGCCGCACCGGGTCGGCGAGTTCACGCGCGAGAGAGACGACCGAGGCCAGCACCGGCTCGCGCGCGTCCACCCATCCGCCCCTCATCGTCCCTCCCCGTTGCACGATACCACTATTCACCAAGTCCTGAATGGTGGTTGTCCGGACGGCCCGCGGGTCGTTACATTCACCCTTAAGCGATTCGTGAAGGGTGGTTGGTGGAATGGTGCTGACGCCGACGACGCAGGCCGCCGCCGAGACCGCCGGGCTGCGGCGGCTGCTGTGGGGGAGGGGCATCTCGGCCCTGGGCGACGGCCTGTGGTTCACCATCTGGGCGCTGTACTTCACTCGCATCCTGCATCTGTCACCCGCTCTGGTGGGCCTGGCCATGGCCGCGGCCGGCGGCGTGGGCCTGCTGACGGCGATGCCGCTCGGCGCCATGGCCGACCGGTACGACCCGCGCGCCATCCTCGTCGCCGTGACCCTCCTGCGCGGGGCCGCCATGGCCGCCTACACGCAGGTCAGCGCGCCGTGGGCGTTCGTCCTTGTGACGGTGGTCTTCGTCGCGCCCGCCAACGGGGCCTCGGCCGTCCGCACGGCCCTGGTCGCGGAGCTGGTCACCGGCACCGAGCGCCGGGTGGGAGCCCTCGCCCGGCAGCGGGTGGCCCAGCACGCCGGATACGCGCTCGGCGCCGGCGCGGGCGCGGTGGTGCTCGCGACGGACCGGCCGTCCGCCTACCTGGCGGCCATCTGTGGCAACGTGCTCAGCTTCGCCGTCCTGGCGGCGCTGACCGCCACCATCGCCCCGCCGCCGGGGCCGCGCGCGGCGCGCGAGCCTCGCCGCGGAGTCCAGGTCGTCCTGCGCGACCGTCCCTACCTGGCCGTCATCGGCGCCACATCGATGCTGTCGCTGTGCTGGGCGATGCTCGCGACCGGCCTGCCGTTGTGGATCGCGAACTTCACGCGCCTGCCCCTGTCACTGAGCGGAGCGGTCGTGGTGATCAGCTCGGTGGGCATCGCCGCGTTGCAGGTCCTGGTCACCCGGTTCACCGGCACCACCGCCCAGGCCGCGCGCACCGTGGTCTGGGCGGGCGGGTCGCTGGCCGTGAGCTGCGTGCTGCTGGCGACCACGGCCGGGCGCGCCGGCGCGGTGGCGATCGGGGTGGTGACGCTCGCCGCGCTGTTCCACGTGGCCGGCGAGCTGGGGTACGTCGGCGGCGGCTGGGGCCTGTCGGTGGAGTTGATGCGCGAGGATGCCCGGGGCGCCTACCAGGGGGCCTCGGAGGCGGCGACCGCGACCGTGCAGATGTTCGCGCCGGCCGTGTTCACGCTCGCGCTCACCGGGCTCGGCGCGACCGGATGGCTGCTGATGGCCGGGGTCTTCCTCGCCTGCTCCGCGCCCGTCCCCGCGCTCACCCGGTGGGCCGTGCGCACCCGGTGACCCGTCGTCCGCAACCCTTCTTCGACGGGCCGTCCGACCTCGCCGATCCGCCTCCAGGCCGGCTGCCCGTGCGGGCGGAAGGGGCCGGTCCGGTGCCACCGGACCGGCCCCCGAGCCGGCGTCCGGTCAGCCGCAGTGCTCGAAGGGGCTGTCGTAGGCGGAGGACCCCGCCTTGCCGCCCCACTTCACGCAGGTGTCGGAGGCGGAGGCACGGACGGGCCCCGCGTAGTAGGCGAAGGCGCCCGAGTCGGTCACCCGGCTCTTGCCCTGGACCTCCAGATAGGCGGAGGTCGTGGTCGCCGAGCCGACCGACGCCGTCTTGATCGTGGTCACGCAGTTGTTGCCGTTGGAGGTGTTGTAGAGCAGGTAGACCCTGCCCGCGCTGCCGAGGGCGGCGGAGTCGATGACGCTGTAGCCGCTGCCGCAGACCTCCTCGGGCGAGTAGGGGTTGTTGCTGCCGGAGCAGTTGTGCGAGGTCAGGGTCTGCGCGGGGTAGCCGAAGGTGACGCCGTTGAAGACGGCCTTCTGGATGTTGGCCGGGTAGGAGGTGTCGGTCGTGCGCACCTCGTAGTGCAGGTGCGGCGAGATGTTGTTGCCCGGCTTGCTGGTGTTGCCCACCTCGCCGATCTTCTGTCCCTGCGAGACCTGCGCGCCGACGCCGACCGAGCGCAGGCTCAGGTGGGCGTAGTAGGTCGACCAGCCGCCCCCGTGGTCGATCTTGACCAGGTTGCCGAAGCCGTTGGTCGATCCCTGGTGGGCGGAGATGACCACCGTGCCGGCGGCGGCGGCGACCACCGTGTCGCCGTAGTCGGCGTCCGCAGTACTGCCGCGGTTCCAGTCGATCTCCCACGACTGGTGGGCGCTGCTGCCGCTGGAGTTGCCGCTCCACGACTGGTTGCAGGGGAAGGGCATCTGGAAGTTCGGGCGGGGACCGGCGGCGCTCGCGCCCGGGGCCAGCGCGACGCCTCCCGCCAGGCTGAGCAGCAGGGCGGCGCCCGCCGTCAACAATCCTCTGAGGTTCATGCGGATCCTTTCTCGCAGTTCCGGCGGGTGGCGCCGACGACGGCTCGGCGGGGCCGGTTTCGGGATACTCGGGAGGAAACTCCGAAGGACCGTCCGAGGTGTCGGAGGCTCGGCTCCTTCGCTTCGCGTACAGCGTCCGGATAAGCCGTATAAGAAACGTCCAAAACGGATACAAAGAGATCCAGAGCTTTGAGTGACCGACCCGGTGAAGCGGGTGCAGAGTCTCAAAGGAGCAGGCGGGCATGACGACTGATCGGCCCACATTCAGCGTTCTCGGACCTTTGGACGTACGGCTCGGCGGACGGCCTGTACGCCTCGGCGGCACCAAACCGCGGATGCTGCTCGCGACTCTGCTGCTCCACGCCAACCGCGTGGTGGGCACCAGCCACCTGATCGAGGTGCTGTGGCCGGAGCGCCGGCCGCGCTCGGCGGTGGAGAACCTGCGGACCTACGTCAGCTCCCTGCGCGCCGCCCTCGCCGAGGCCGCGCCCGCCGCGGCCGATGGGGGGCCCGCCGGAGAGCCGTCGGCGGAGGAGGCGGCGTCCTGCGGGGGCGGGGCCGTCATCCGGGCCAGGCAGTCCGGTTACGTGATCGACGTGTCCCCCGGGGACCTCGACCTGCTCGCCTTCGAGCGGCTTCTCGCCGAGGGTGGCCGGGCGCGGGCCGAGGGCCGCGCAGCCGAGGCCGCGGACCTGCTGTGCCGGGCGCTGTCCCTGTGGCAGGGCACTCCGCTGGACGACCTGCCGGGCAGCCCGCTGTGGGAGGGCCGCCTGTCGCCGCTGGCCGAGACCCGGCTCACGGCGGCCGAGGAACTGCTGGCCCTGCGGGTGTCCCTCGGGCAGTACACCGCCGCGATCGGCGAGCTGCGCGTCCTGCTGGTGGAGCATCCGTTCCGCGAGAGCCTGTGGCGGCAGCTCATGCTCGCGCTGCACTGGAGCGGACGCCAGGCCGAGGCGCTGCGCGCGTACGCCACGGTCCGCGACCGGCTGGTGGAGGAGCTCGGGGTCGAGCCGGGCGCCGAGCTGCGCCGCACCCACG
This sequence comes from Sphaerisporangium sp. NPDC005289, assembly GCF_040607455.1. Lineage (NCBI taxonomy): Bacteria > Bacillati > Actinomycetota > Actinomycetes > Streptosporangiales > Streptosporangiaceae > Sphaerisporangium > Sphaerisporangium sp. NPDC005289. Next base: position 123,801 of record NZ_JBEXGS010000009.1, on the reverse strand, counting down.
CCGCCGTCCTGGCGGGCGTCCCGTCTCCCGCCGGGGAGCCGTCCGGCGGGCGGGTCGCCGAGGTGGCGGGGGAGCCGTCCCTGTGGCGGCTGCCGCCCGACATTCCCGACTTCACCGGCCGGACGGCGGACGTCGCCACGCTGGTCGACGCGCTCGCGCCGGACCGGGCGGCGGGCCCGCCGGCGATCACCGTGGTCGTCGGACCGCCAGGGGTCGGCAAGTCAGCCCTGGCCGTGCATTGCGCGCACGCGGTACGCGACGGCTACCCCGGCGGGCAGCTGTACCTGGACCTGGGCGGCACCACCCCCGCGCCGGCCGACCCGGCCGACCTGCTCGCCGAGGCGCTGCGCGCGCTGGGCGTGGCCGAGGGCGCGCTACCCGCCGGCGTGCGCGAGCGTTCGGCCCTGTACCGGTCGCTGCTTGCCGGACGCAGCGTCCTGCTCGTGCTGGACGACGCGGCGGGCGCCGCGCAGGTGCGTCCTCTGCTGCCGGGCGGCGGCTGCTCGGTGCTGGTCACCAGCCGGCGCAGGATCACCGAGCTGCCCGGGACGCTGCAGGTCGAGCTGGACGTGCTGACGCCGCCCGAGTCCGAGGAACTGCTCGGCAAGATCGTGGGCGTCCAGCGGCTGGAGCGCGAGCGGGACGCGGCGGCGGCCATCGCCCGGTCGTGCGGCCACCTGCCCCTGGCCCTCCGCATCGCCGGGGCGCGCCTGGTGGCGCGGCCGGGGTGGCCGCTGCGCCTGCTGGAGCGGCGGCTGGAGGACGAGGCCCGCAGGCTGAGCGAGCTGCGGGTCGGCGACCTCGCCGTCCGGGCGAGCGTGGAGCGGAGCTACCGGCTGCTGCCCGAGGACGCCGCGCGGGCGTTCCGGACGCTCGGCCTGCTCGGCCCGCGCTCGCTGCCCGCCTGGGTCATCGACGCCGCGCTCGACCGGCACCACGCGGACGAGGTGGTCGACGACCTGGTGGACGCCAACCTGCTCCAGCTCGTCGGCGGCGACCCGGCCGGCCGGCCGCGGTACCGGCTGCACGACCTGATCCGCTGCGGCGCGCGGGAGAAGGCCTACGCCGACCCGCAGGGGCTCGCGCTCGGCCGGGTCGTCGGGGCGTGGCTGGCGGTGGCCGAGCGGGCCACCGCGCGGCTGCCGACCACGGTGTTCGGCCTGATGTCGCCCACGGCCACCCGCTGGGAGCCGGCCGACGCCACCGTCGGGCAGATCGGCGCCGACCCGCTGTCGTGGTTCGACACCGAGCGGGAGGCGCTGGTGGGGACGGTGCGGCTGGCCGCCGACGCGGGCATGGCCGACTCGGCGTGGGGCCTGGCGGCGTCCCTGGTGCCCTACTTCGACCTGCGCGGGCACTACGACGCCTGGCGCGGGACCCACGAGATCGCGCTGGAGGCGGTGCGCGCCAAGGGTGACGCGCGCGGCGAGGCGGCGCTGCTGCGCGGTCTCGGCCAGGTGTACCTGTACCAGGACGGGTACGCCGAGGCGGCGGAGATGTTCCACCGGTCCTACCAGCTGTTCCGGCGGCTCGGGGACGGCAGGGGCGAGGCGATCGCGATCTGCGGGCTGGGCGCGGTGGACCAGATCCGCGGCGAGCGGCTCAGGGCGCTCAGGCGGTTCCGGCAGGCGCTCGGCATGTTCCTCGGCATGGGCGACCCGGCGGGGGAGGCGTACGCGCGGCAGGCCATCGGCAAGGTGTGCCTGGAGTCGGGCGACCTCGCGGCGGCGGCGCGGTGGCTGGACGAGGCGCTGCGGCTGGCCCGGGCCATCGGCGACCGCCACCGCGAGGGCTGCGTGTTCAACCACTTCGGCCGGCTGCACGACCTGGCCGCCGACTTCGACCGGGCGACCTCCTACCAGGACCGGGCGCTGGACATCTTCGAGAGTCTCGGCGACTGCCACTGCGCGGCGTACGCGATGCAGAGCCTCGGCAACCGCCGCGCGGTCCGCGGTGAGCGGGTGCGCGCCTCGGCGCAGCTCGAACGGTCACGCACGATCTTCCGGCGGCTCGGCGACCGCAGCGGGGAGGCCAGCGCGACGCGGATGCTCGGCGAGCTGCACCGTGCGGCCGGTCGCGCCGACCTGGCCAGGGACTACCTGCACCAGGCGTTCACCCTGCAACGCGCGCTGACCGCGCCGGACGCGGGGTCCGCGGGCGATCCGGCGGGTCAGCGGGCCCCGGTGGACGTTGGAACCGTAGGCGATGCGGCCGGTCAGCGGGCCGCGGTGGACGTTGGAACCGTAGGGGATGCGGCGGGTCAGTGGGCCGCGGCGGTGGAGATGCCGACGCCGCCGCGGGTGTCGCCGCCGTAGCGCCGCTTCTCGCCGGCGATGTCGAGCGGTCTGATGCTCGATCGCGCGGCGATCGTCTCGGGCGTGAGCAGCCCGGCGGGCACCAGCCAGGAGACCTCGAACTCGATGCCGTCGGGGTCCTTGGCGTACAGCGCCTTGGTGGTGGAGTGGTCGGAGGTGCCGACCAGCGCGCCGAGGTCGCGCAGCTTGGCGGCGATCTCCTCCAGGTCGTCGAGGGTCTCGACCTCCCAGGCCAGGTGGTAGAGGCCGACGGTCGCCCGCCCCGCCTCCGAGGCCCCGGCCTGCGGACCGATCTGGAACAGGCCGAGGTCGTGGTCGTTGTTCGACGCGGGGGCCTGCAGGAAGGACGCGCCGGGGAAGCCCATGACCACGCGGAAGCCGAGCGCCTCCTGGTAGAAGGCGACGCTGCGCTCGACGTCGCGGACGTACAGGACGGCGTGGTTGAGACGGTGGACCGGCATGGCGCCTCCAGTAGCTTGAACTCTCAAGTAAGCATACCTCGCATATGGTTGAGAATTCAACTATCGACTCGTCAAATAGATGGGCCCATCAGTGATGAGGGGCGAGCAGGTAGGCGCCGGGGTCGGCGATGATGCGCTGGAGCACCTGACCGGCGGCGCCCAGCGCCGCGGCGTCGGCCCCGACCTGCGACACGACCACCGCGGGGACGCGGGCGCGCATCTGCCCGAGCCGCTGGTGCAAGGTCTCCTCCGCCGGCCCCGACACCCACGGGAACAGCGGGGCGAAGATGCCGCCCAGCACGATGGTGTCCGGGTCGAGCAGGTTGACCGCGCTGCTGAGCGCGACGCCGAGCGCCGTCCCCGCCCGCTCGCAGGCGGCCAGGGCGTCGCGGTCGCCGGCCCGCAGCCGGGCGACCAGCGCGGACATCTCCTCGCCCGGGGGCAACAGGGCGTCCTGCCCGGCGTACCGTTCGAGGCACCCCGAGCCGCCGCACCGGCACTCCGGGCCGTCCGGCGCGACGACGACGTGGCCGAGCTCGCCCGCGTATCCATGCGCGCCCCGGAACAGCGCCCCGTCGACGACCAGGCCCGCGCCGATGCCGATCTCGCCGGAGACGTGCAGGAAGTCGCCGAGCGCGGCGCCCGAGCCGAACCACAGCTCGCCCAGGGCGGCGAGGTTGGCCTCGTTCTCCACCAGCACCGGAAGCGGCAGCCCCAGGGCGCCCGCGACCGCCACGTCCCGCCAGCCGAGGTTGGGGGCGCGGTGGACGTTGCCGGTGGACCGGTCGACCGGGCCGGGCAGGGCGACGATGCCACCGGCGACCGACAGCCCGAGCCCGGCGGCCTCGGCCAGCACGGACGTGGCTAGTGCGCGCAGCCGGACGATCACGTCCTCGGGAGAGGCGGCGCGGTTGTCCACAGCCTGTGCACGGAGCAGCCGCACCGTCCGGCTGAGATCGACGACGCAGGCCGCCAGGTAGTCGACGTTGATCTCCAGGCCGAGGGCGGCCACGCGGTGCCCGCTGAGGCGGACGGCGACGCCCGGCCGCCCCCGCTCGCCGTCCCCGACCGTGCCGGACTCCACGGCCATGCCCGCGTCGATGAGGTCCGCGACCAGCTTGGACACCGTGGTCTTGGACAGGCCCGTGGCCTCGGCGAGCGCGGCGCGCGTCAATGGCCCCCGGCGGTCCAGTGCTCCGAGGACCACGGCGAGGTTCCTCGCCCGCATCGCGTCATGCCGTACGGCCTGGGTCATCGACAGGTCTCTCCGGTACCGATCACAGCCTCCAGTGTGGTCCGGTGAAGTGGCTCGGCGGTCCCTCTTGACCTCGGGCGGATCCGGGCCGAGTATTTAGTCCACAACATAGACTAAATCGGGAGACACTCCGTGGACGCGTACACACCCAAGAAGGAAGACAAGTTCACCTTCGGCCTGTGGACGGTGGGCTGGCAGGCGCGCGACCCGTTCGGCGACGCCAGCCGAGCCCCGCTCGACCCGGTGACCAGCGTGCACCGCCTCGCCGAGCTGGGCGCCTACGGCGTGACGTTCCACGACGACGACCTCCTCGCCACCGAGCCCGACCGCGACAAGGCCATCAAGAACTTCAAGCAGGCCCTCAGCGAAACCGGCCTCAAGGTTCCCATGGCGACCACGAACCTGTTCACCCACCCCGTCTTCAAGGACGGCGGCTTCACCAGCAACGACCGCGACGTCCGCCGCTACGCGATCCGCAAGGTCATCCGCAACATCGACCTCGCCGCCGAGCTGGGCGCGACGACCTACGTCTGCTGGGGCGGGCGCGAGGGCGCCGAGTCCGACGGCGCCAAGGACGTGCGGGCCGCGCTCGACCGCTACAAGGAGAGCCTGGACATCCTGTGCCAGTACGTGCTCGACAAGGGGTACGACATGCGCTTCGCGCTGGAGCCCAAGCCCAACGAGCCGCGCGGCGACATCCTGCTCCCCACGATCGGTCACGCGCTCGCGCTGATCGGCGAACTCGAGCACCCCGAGATGGTCGGCCTCAACCCCGAGGTGGGCCACGAGCAGATGGCCGGGCTCAACTTCGTGCACGGCATCGCGCAGGCGCTCTGGCACGGCAAGCTCTTCCACATCGACCTCAACGGCCAGCACGGCCCGAAGTACGACCAGGACCTCGTCTTCGGCCACGGCGACCTCAAGAGCGCGTTCTTCCTGGTCGACCTGCTGGAGAACGGCGGCTACGAGGGCCCGCGCCACTTCGACTACAAGCCGCTGCGCACCGAGGACGCCGAGGACGTGTGGGTCTCGGCCGCCGCCAACATGCGCACCTACCTCATCCTCAAGGAGAAGGCGGCCGCCTTCCGCGCCGACCCCGAGGTGCAGGCTGCGCTCACCGACTCGCGCGTCACCGAGCTGGCCCAGCCGACCCTCGCTCCCGGTGAGACCTACGAGAACCTGGCCAACGACGACTTCGACATCGACAAGGCGGCCGAGCGCGGCTTCCACTTCACCCGGCTCAACCAGCTCGCGCTCGAGCACCTCCTCGGAGTGCGGGGATGACGCTGGTCGCGGGAGTCGACTCATCGACGCAAAGCTGCAAGGTCGTCATCCGCGACGCCGAGACCGGGGCCCTGGTCCGCGAGGGCAGGGCCCCTCACCCCGCCGGCACCGAGGTGCACCCCGGCCACTGGTGGGACGCCCTCCAGCGGGCCCTCGCCGAGGCGGGCGGGCTGTCGGACGTGGCGGCGCTGTCGGTGGGCGCCCAGCAGCACGGCATGGTCTGCCTGGACGAGAACGGCCAGGTGGTCCGGGACGCGCTGCTGTGGAACGACACCCGCTCGGCGCGCGCGGCGCAGGACCTGGTGGCCGAGCTCGGCGGGCCGCAGGCGTGGGCGGAGGCGGTCGGCAGCGTCCCGGTCGCTTCCTTCACCGTGACCAAGCTGCGCTGGCTGGCCGAGCACGAGCCGGACAACGCGGCCCGCACCGCCGCGGTGGGCCTGCCGCACGACTGGCTCACCTGGCGGCTGGCCGGCGCGCCGGGCGTCAACGCGCTCACCACCGACCGCGGTGACGCCTCGGGCACCGGCTACTGGTCGCCGGGTACGGGCTCCTACCGTCCCGACCTGCTCAAGCTCGCGATGGGCCACACCCCCGTGGTGCCGCGCGTGCTGGGCCCCACGGCGCAGGCCGGCCGGGCCGGTGAGGTGATGCTCGCGCCGGGCACCGGCGACAACATGGCCGCCGCGCTCGGCGTGGGCCTCGGCCCCGGCGACGTGGTGGTCTCCATCGGCACCTCGGGGACGGTCTTCGCCTGCGCCGGCGAGCCGAGCCACGACCCCTCGGGGGCCGTGGCGGGCTTCGCGGACGCGACCGGCCGGTTCCTGCCCCTGGTGTGCACGCTGAACGCCGCCCGGGTGCTCGACGCGGCGGCGCGGATGCTGGGCGTCGGCCTGGACGAGCTGGGCGATCTCGCCCTGCAGGCGCCCCCCGGCGCGGACGGGCTGGTGCTGGTGCCCTACCTGGAGGGCGAGCGGACCCCGAACAAGCCGGACGCCACCGGCTCGGTGCACGGGTTGCGGCTGGCCAACTCCACGCCGGCGCACTTCGCGCGGGCCGCCGTGGAGGGCATGCTGTGCGGGCTGGCCGACGGGCTGGACGCGCTCGGCGTCGAGCCGCGGCGCATCCTGCTGATCGGCGGGGGCGCCCGGTCGCGGGCCGTGCGCCAGATCGCGCCCGCGGTCTTCGGGCGTCCTGTCGTGGTGCCCGAGCCGGGCGAGTACGTCGCCGACGGCGCGGCCCGCCAGGCCGCGTGGCTGCTCAGCGGCACCGCCGAGCCGCCGGCGTGGCTGGCGGGCGAGCCGGAGGTCTACGAGGCCGACCCGGCGCCCGGCGTCCGCGCCCGGTACGCGGAGGCGGCCGCCACCGTCTGACCCGGTGCCGGGGCCCGCACGCCGGGCCCCGGCACCCACCGTGGGCGAGCGTCCCCGCGACCGGCGGACGTCCCTGGGACCGGCCACGGTAGGCGGGGAGGACCCTGAGGGACCCCGAGATCGCCTCAGGGGTCGTTCAGGGACGGCACCGGATGTTCGAGACGGCCGTTCCGGGACAGTCTTGGACCATGCTGAGAAGGCTTTACCCCCTGGCCGCCGGAGCGGGCATGCTCGCCGCGTCGATCGCGGCGCTGCTGGCCGCGTCGCTCACGATGGCGGCCGGCCGCGTCGGCACCCCTTCGGGCGTCCTGGACCTCACCATCGGCCGCGCCGCCGCGCTCGAGCCCGGTGGCGTCACCGAGCCGGCGCTGGCTCTGGTCGGCCTTGCCACGCTGGGTCTGCTGGCCGGCATGCGCGCCGTCGCGGCGCCGCTCGCGGGGTGGCCGGAGCGGCTGCTGCTGGCGTGGGCGGTGTCGCTGATGGGCGCGGCCGTCGTGCCGGTCGCGGGGGTCGCGGACGCGCTGATGGCGCTGGCACTGATCAGCATGGCCGCCGCCGCGGCGCTGATGGCACGGCGGTTCGGCGAGGACGCGCGGTGGGCGGCGCTGGCCCGTCCGCTGGAATGGCTCGCGCTGGGCGCGGGCGGCGGGCTCGCCGTGCTCACCTATGTGGCCCTTCCCGGGCACCAGGTTCTGATCGGTGTGGCGGAGTGGGCCCTGCTCGCGGTCGAAGTCGCCGTTCTCGCCTTTTCCGCCGTGCAACTGGTGCGCGTCGCCCTGCCGGCGCGGACGCGCATCGCCACGATCATGGCGATGGCTGCGACCATGGAAAACGCTACAAGTGGCGCACGAAACACCACTGCGGTGTTAAGCCGACAGTAAACGCAGAAGCGCTTAATTCACGATATATCACAGAAGCATCAAGAAAATCAGCCGCCACAATGCTATCCTCATCGGCGATCTTCACCCTCGGCTGCCGGTCCCTTACGGCATCCCGCCAACCGATGAGGTGCCATGGCATCGAGCAGGTCCATCAGATTCAAGATCTCCGCTTTGCTCGTGATCCCGCTCCTCTCGCTGACCGCACTCTGGATCTTCGGGACGAGCGTCACCACGCGGGACTCCCTGAACCTGCTCGCCGTGTCGTCGTTGTACGAGGAGATCGGCAACCCCGGCGACCAGTTGACGATCGCCCTCCAGCGTGAGCACCTGCTCTCCGCCGAATACCTCGGCGCCCCCTCGGAACGGACCCAGACCGAGCTGCTGCGCCAGCGCCAGCAGGTCGACCTGCTCCGCCAGCGGATGCGCAGGCTCGCCCTCACCGAGACCGCCCAGTCCAGGCTTTCCACGCCCGAGATGCGCGCGCGGTTCGCCGACGTGATGGCCGTGGTCGACAAGCTCGACGCCACCCGCGCGTCCGTGGACAGCGGGGCCATGGACCTGGTGACGCTGACCCGCGACTACGCCCTGGTGCCCGACGCCATGCAGAAGCTGGTCGTCAGCATGTCGCTCACCGGCGGCCTCCAGCTGTTCCACCAGTCGCAGAGTCTGACCGCGATGGCGTACGCCAAGGACCACCTCTCGCGCGAGCGGGCGCTCGCCGCCGGCGCGATGATCGAGAACCGGCCGCTCAACCCCGGTGAGCTGAGGATCTTCTCCGCGCTGGCCACCACCCGCCGGTTCCTGTTCGACCAGGGGATGGCCGAGCTCGACCCCTCCGTGCGCGCGCCGTTCGCCGCGCTGGCGCGCTCGGAGGAGTACCGGCGCTTCTCCACCCTGGAGAACGACATCGTCCTCGGCGAGGGCCGCACCTTCTCCCACAAGACCTGGCGGACGATCACCGACCGGGTGGAGGGCTCCTACCAGGGCACGCTCACCCGCGCCGGCGCCGCGCTCGCCGCCGGCGCCGAGCCGGTGGCCATGGCCTCCTTCGTGCGGGCCGGCCTCGCGGGCGCGCTCGGGCTCATCGCCGTCGTCAGCTCGCTCCTGGTCGCCTTGCGCGTGGGACGCCGGCTGACCCGGGAGCTCGGCGACCTGCGGACCGCCGCGGCCGACCTGGCGACCGTGCGCCTGCCGCGCGTCGTCGAGCGGCTGCGCGCGGGCGAGGAGGTCGACACCGCCGTGGAGGTGCCGCCGCTGGTCAGCACCGCCACCACCACCGAGGTGCGCGAGCTGACCGCGGCGTTCAGCAGCGTCCAGTGCACCGCCGTGCGGGCCGCCGTCGAGCAGACCCGGCTCCGCGACGCCGTCGGCGAGGCGTTCCGCAACCTCGCCCGGCGCAGCCAGTCGCTGCTCCAGCGGCAGCTCCGGCTCCTGGACGGCATGCAGCGGCACGCCGAGGACCCCGAGACGCTGCGCGACCTGTTCCGGGTCGACCACCTCACCACCCGCATGCGGCGGCACGCCGAGGGCCTGGTCATCCTGTCGGGGGCCTCGCCGGGCCGCACCTTCCGCCAGGAGGTGCCGGTGATGGACGCGCTGCGCGCGGCGGTCGGCGAGGTCGAGGACTACACGCGGGTCCGCGTCCACCCGATGCCCGAGGTGATGATCGTCGGCAACGCGGTCGCCGACGTCATCCACCTGTGCGCGGAGATGATCGAGAACGCCACCTCGTTCTCCCCGCCGAACACCGAGGTCACGGTGAACGGCGAGATGGTGGCGCGGGGCTTCGCCGTCGAGATCGAGGACCGCGGGCTCGGCATGACGGCCGGGGAGCGCGACGCGCTGAACGAGAAGCTGGCGCGTCCTGCCGAGTTCGACCCGGCCGACACCAAGCGCCTGGGCATGTTCGTCATCGGCCGGCTCGCCGCCCGCCACGACATCCGGGTCGAGCTGCGCGCGTCGCCCTACGGGGGCACGACGGCGATCATCCTGCTCCCCGACCGGCTGATCACGATGCCCGAACGGCCGGCGGCCACGCCCGTGCGGCCCACCCCGCCGCCCGCGCGGACCGCGATCCTGCCCGCCGCGCGTGCCAGGTCCTTCTTCGACGAGCGGCCCGCGAGCCCGCCCTCCGGCCTGCCCGTCCGCACCAGAACCGCCCCCGCGACGGAGGCGGCCCGGCCCCAGGAGGCCGCCGATCCGTCCGCGCCGCTGACGCACGACGCCCCCGAGCCGCCCGCGCCCCTGACACACGGCGTTCCCGAGCCGACCGGCCCGCGCTCCTTGGACCCCGGACCGCGCCTGCCGCGCGAGGAGACCTCCGGCCCGGTGGCCCGGCCGTGGCAGGACGCACCGGAACGGGCGGGCGCGGCGCGACCGCCCGATGCGCCCGCGCCGCAGCCGCCGCCCGCGTCCCGCCCGGCGGCGCCGGGCAAGGGGGCCCTCCCACGGCGCACCCGGCAGGCCAGCCTGGCCCCGCAGCTGCGCCCGCGGAAGGGGCACTCGGACCCGGCCGTGCCCTCGGCCCACGGCGGCCTCGCGCGGGAGGAGCAGCGGGGCAACGGCCGCGCATGGGACGAGCAGCGGGGCGACGGCCACGCGCGGGAGGCGGAGCGGGGCGACGGCCACGCGCGGGAGGAGCACGGCGGCTCGGCGGCGGTCGCGGGGACGCCCGTGGAGCGATCGCCCGAGGAGTCCAGAGCGTTGTTCGACTCGCTCCAGCTCGGCTGGCGGCGGGGCAGGGCCGGCGACCGGCCAGACGGTGAGGAGGTGTGACGATGTCGGCCGAACTGCACTGGCTTCTCGACGACTTCGTGGCCCGGGTGACCGACGTGCGGCACGCGATCATCCTGTCCAACGACGGCCTGCGCGTGGCCGCGTCGAGCAGTCTCGAACGCGAGGACGCCGAACACCTGTCGGCCGTCGCGGCGGGCTTCCAGAGCCTGGCCAAGGGCGCCAGCCTGCGGTTCCAGGGCGGCGCGGTCCGTCAGACCATCGTGGAGATGGAGTCGGCGCTTTTGTTCGTCACCTCGGCCGGCAACGGCAGCTGCCTGGCGGTCCTGAGCATGATGCAGGCCGACGCGGGCGTCGTCGCCTACGAGATGGCCCGCCTGGTCGCCGGGGTCGGCCGGCACCTCGGCACCCACCCGAGAGGCGCCGTGTGATGGACGAGCCCGAGGTGATCGACGACGGTCCGGTGGTGCGGCCGTACGCACTCGCCAAGGGCCGGACGCCGCCGCCCGCCGAGGCGTTCGACCTGCTGGCCCACCTCGCCGCCACCGGGACGCCCCCCTCCGGCGCCGACCTGGGCCCCGAGCACCACCGGCTGCTCGGGCTCGTCCAGGAGCCCCGTCCTCTGGTGGAGGTCGCCGCCGACATCGACCTGCCCCTCGGCCTCGTCCGCCTGCTGCTCGCGGATCTGGTGTCCTGCGGCGCCGTCCAGGCCCGCCCGCAGGCGCCGAGCACCCGCAACCCCAGGGCGGCCCTCCTCCAGGAGGTCATCAAGGGCATCCAGGCCCTCTGACCGGAACCGTCCGGGACCCTTCGACCGAGAACCGTCCAGGCCCTGTGACCGAGAACCGGTGCCAAGGTCCGCGGCGGCGTGGGAACCGTCCGCCGGGGTCGGCGCGCGGCCGTCGCCGCGCGGCGGGCTCCTATCCGGCGGCGGGGGTGAGGGTGCGAAGGGCGTGCTCGACCAGGGTGACCAGCACGACCTTCGCCGAGGCGCGGCGCCGGACGTCGCACAGGATCACCGGGATGCCCGGGTCCAGGTCGAGCGCGATGCGGACGTCCTCAGGCTCGTGCTGCTCGGCCTCGTCGAAGCAGTTCACCGCGACGATGAAGGGCGTGCCGCGCTGCTCGAAGTAGTCGATGGAGGGAAAGCAGTCGGTCAGGCGCCGGGTGTCGGCCAGGACGACCGCGCCGAGCGCGCCGTAGGACAGCTCGTCCCACATGAACCAGAACCGCTCCTGCCCGGGGGTGCCGAACAGGTACACCACCAGGCCCTCGCGGATGGTGATCCGGCCGAAGTCCATGGCGACCGTCGTGGTGGTCTTGCCTTCCACGCCGTCGATGTCGTCGACGCCGATGCCGCGGTCGGACAGGACCTCTTCGGTGCGCAGGGGGCGGATCTCGCTGATCGCCCCGACCAGCGTGGTCTTCCCCACGCCGAAGCCGCCCGCCACCAGTATCTTGAGGGCGACGGGCTCCTCAGAGTGCTCGTAGGCCATTGATCACTTCCTTGAGAATGCGCTCGTTCGGACGCGGTCCCGCGTGGGCGGGCGGCCGAACGCTGATCATGCCGTGATCGTGGAGATCGCCGAGGAGGACCCGGACCACGCCGAGCGGCAGGTCGATCTCGGAGGCGATGTCCGCGACCGACATCGGCCGGTCGGTGAGCTCGAGGATGCGGAGCTCCTCCGGGCCCAGACCGGCCTCGCCAGTGTAGGGAGACCCGGTCGCCGTGACCATAGCGATCAGGTCAAGATCGTCGGCCGATGAGCGGGTACGGCCGCGGATGAGGGCGTAGGGCCGCACGATCGGCCCCGCCTCCTCGTCGATCCACTGCTCTCCGCGCGTCCTCATGACAATGTCCGCCGGGGGTTGGTCGAGATGTGCTGGCCGACGCGCTTGACGAGCATCGCCATCTCGTAGGCGATGTGGCCCACGTCCGCGTCCGAACTGCTGAGCACCGCCAGGCAGGTCCCGGTGCCGGCGGCGGTCACGAAGAGGAAGGCCGACTCCATCTCGACGATGGTCTGGCGCACCTCGCCGCCGCCGAAGTGACGGCCCGCGCCGCGGGCGAGGCTCTGGAAGCCCGACGCCACGGCCGACAGGTGTTCGGCGTCCTCCCGGCTGAACCCCTTTGACGCGCCGACGACCAGTCCGTCGGTCGAGAGGATGACCGCCTGCCGCACGGCCGCGACCCTGCTGATGAGATCGTCGAGGAGCCAGTTCAGTTCGCCGTTCGACGAGACATTGCCGGTCATTCGTCACCCTTCTCGCCACTCGTCTGCTGTACGTAACCCTCACTATGGTTGCGCAGCTCGTGCTTTTGGTCACCTTCGTCAGGCCGGTCGGTGGCGCTCCGACCGGGCCCCGATGTCCGCCGGGGCAGAGGGTTGGCGACGTCACCCCTGTTCGAGGGCGTTTCGGGCCGGGGTTCGCCCGTCGCGGAACTCTCCGGCACTTCTCGCTCGGCTTCCAGCCGCCCGCGCCGGCCGCCGTGCTGGAAGGCGGAGAACATCGCGCGCGCCTCGTCCGGCGAGCGCTCGGCGGCTCCCGGGGCTCCGGTCGCCTGTCCCGCCTCGCCGGTCGGGGCGGGCAGGGGGGTCGGCGCGGCCAGCGGGCCGGTGTTCTCTCGAAGCTGCGGGGCCATGTTCGCCTGACGCACCCGCCGCGGCAGGCCCCGGTGCGTGCCGTTCGGCGCGCTGGTGCGCGAGGACGGCGTGCCGTTCGAGGCGCCCGGACGCGGTGGCCGGGTGGACGCCTGGCCCCCGTCGCGTGGGGAGGCCTCCCCGGCGCCCTGGGACGACGCCTCGCGCGCGTCGCGAGGAGAGGCCGATCCGGCGATCCCGGCGGAGGGCGCGCCCGCCTCCGGGACCGGCGGGGCGCCGGCGTCCGCGGCCCTGCCGCCGTTCAGGGCGATCGGGCCGGTGTCGGCGATGCCGGGGATCACGGTCAGCGCGGGCGGGGCCGGGTCACCGGACCGCTCGTGCGAGGGCGTGAAGAACGGAGATCCGCCGGCCGCGGGCTCGGGGGCGGCGGGCCCGGTCACGGGCCTGGACGTCCGGCCGTGCCGCGGCTCGCCGGCGTGCCCCGCGCCGGTCTCGGCCGGGGCCGCGGAGCCGCCCGCCGACGGGTCGGCCATCAGGTGCTTGGGGACCAGCACGATGGCCGTCGTGCCGCCGTAGGGGGAGCCGCGCAGCACCACGCTGACGCCGTTGCGCGCGGCGAGCTGGCCGACGACGAACAGCCCGAGCCGGTCGCTGTCGGCCAGGTCGAACTCCGGCGGCTCGGCCAGCCGCTCGTTGACCGCCTTGTACTCCTCCGGGGACAGGCCGAGGCCGCGGTCCTCGATCTCGACGACGAAGCCGTTGCCGACCACGTCACCGCGCACCTGCACCGTGGTCTGCGGCGGCGAGAACATCGTCGCGTTCTCGATCAGCTCGGCGATCAGGTGGATGACGTCGGCGACGACGGCCCCGTTGATGTGCGCGTCCGGCAGGGGATACAGGTTGACCCGGGTGTAGTCCTCCACCTCGGCCACGGCGGCGCGCACGATGTCGACCACGGGCACCGGCTTGCGCCAGGCCCGGCCGGGTGCGGCGCCGGACAGGATGATCAGGCTCTCGGCGTGGCGGCGCATGCGGGTGGTGAGGTGGTCGAGCTGGAACAGGCCCTCCAGCGCCTCCGGCTCGTTCGTGCGGCGTTGCATGGTGTCCAGCAGCCTGAGCTGGCGGTGCAGCAGCCCCTGCTTGCGGCGGGCGAGGTTGAGGAACACCTGGCTGACGCCCTGGCGCAGGGCGGCCTGCTGGACGGCGGCCTCCACGGCGGTGCGCTGCACCGAGCTGAACGCCTGCGCCACGTCGCTGACCTCGGAGGAGTCGCCGCCGGTGATGGGCGGCGCCTCGGTTTCGACGTCGACCTCCTCGCCCTGGCGCAGCCGGTCGACGACGCGCGGCAGCCGGACGTCGGCCAGTTCGCGGGCGGAGTTGCGCAGGTCGGCCAGCTCGCGCACCAGGCGGCGGCCGAATCGCACCGAGATGACGATCGAGGCGATGACCGCCACCAGGCCGAGGCCGCCGGCCAGGATGATGCGCATCAGGATGCCGGTGGCGATGGTCTTGGCCCGGTCGGCCAGGACGCGGGTCGCCTTGACGGCGACCTGGTCGAGCGTCGTGGAGAGGTTGTCGATGATCGGCTGCCACTTGCCGAGCGTGTCCGGTAGCGGGCCGCCGGTGTGGATCCTGCCGAAGAGGTCCTGCTCCATGGAGGCGAAGCGCTTGTAGGTCGAGGAGGCGACGACCTCCTCGTAGGGCCTGCGCAGCTCGGGGTCGAGGGCGGCCATGCTCTTGGCCTGCTGGAAGCGCCGGTTGGCGGCCCATTCGGCGAAGGCGGAGAACTCGGGGTGGGTCAGCCCTCCGGAGCGCAGGGCCCCGCCGACCAGCGCGTTCTCCCGCGCGATGATCTCGCGTACGTTGCCCATGCCCTGCATCGCCGCGGCCTGCTCGAAGACCGCGAGGTCGGGCACCGAGGTCATGCGGGTGAAGACGGTGAACAGCGCGTCCATGACGCGGTTGTAGGCCTGGATGGTCTCCAGGCGGTTGGACTGCGCGGTGTCGACGTTGGCCCGGATGTTCGGCAGGCCCTGCAGCTCGTCGATCAGGGAGTCGATGGAGTTGCTCATCGCGTCGGTGAGCGCGCCGCGGGCGCCGTCCTCCGTCGCGGCGGCGCGGAACTTCTCCAGGGAGACATCGGTGGTGTGGCGCTGGGCGGCCAGCTTGTTCTGGTCGTCGAGCCGCACGCTGAGGGCCTCGGCGGACAGGGCGCGTTCACTCTGAATCTGGAGTCCCAGATCTGTTGAAGTGACGCCCACACTCTGATAGATCGTGTTCGCCCGCATGAGGGCGATGCCATCACCGACGGTCAGATTGAGGACGAACCCCCACAGGGCGCTGAGCGATAGCAACGGCAGAAGCAGCAACGCGAAAATCTTGACTCGGATGGACCGCTTTCGGGAACTCATGGTCACTCCTGCATCGCTTGGAGGCTCTGCCGCATTTGGGGGGAAATGCACCTCCGGAAGATCGCACAGCAGGCTAGCACCGATACAGTTTGCGCGTACTGGAGGATCAGATGATATCTGTCGTTACTGGGGCGAGTGCGGGTATTGGGGCAGCTGCTGCGGAGGCGCTGGCCAGAGCCGGTCACGATGTCGTCATCGTCGGCCGCTCGCGCGCCAAGCTCGATTCCGTCGCCGACCGCGTCGCCGCCGTCTCCGGCCGCCGCCCCGATGTCGCCGTGGCCGACTTCACCTCCTTCGAGGACGTCACCCGCCTGGCCGCCGACCTGCTGGACCGCTACGAGCGCATCGACGTGCTGGCCAACAACGCCGGCGTCATGTCCGCCAAGCGGCGGACGACCCGCGACGGGCACGAGGTGATGGCGCAGGTCAACCACCTGTCGCCGTTCCTGCTGACCAACCTGCTGCTCGATCGGATCACCGCGTCCGGCGGCAGGGTGGTCACCACCTCCTCCGCCGCCGCGCGCACCGGCCGGCTCGACCCCCGCGACATCGACCGCGCGCACCGGCGGTGGTCCGCCTGGCTGCAGTACGGCGACACCAAGCAGGCCAACGTGCTGTTCACCGTCGAACTCGCCAGACGGGGAGTGAACGCCACCTGCTTCCACCCCGGCGTCGTCAAGACGGGGTTCGCGCCCGACAGCCTCTACATGAAGGCGGTGCTGATGGTCCCCGGCGTCGCGCGCTCGCCCGAGCAGGCCGCGAGCACGCTCGTCCACCTGGCCACCACGCCCGACGGCGTCGAGCACTCCGGCCGCTTCTTCGCCAAGAGCGCCCTCGCCTCGGCGAGCAGGTCCATGACCGACCCCACCCTGGCCGCCGCCCTCTGGGAGACCAGCCGCGCCGCCACCGGCCTGTCCACCCCCGACCGCACCTGACCTCACCTGACGACGGCCCGCGCCGCGCCACCGGCCCGGCCCGGGCGCCGGCCTCCCCCTATGGGGCGGCCAGCGCCAGATCGAGCACGTCGATGCCGACCGGAGTGCGCCCGGTCGTGATCCGGCTCACCGACCACGGTGCGGGGAAGCGGTCCAGCAGCGCGCGCACCGCGATCGCGGCCTCGTGCCGGGCCAGGTGCGCGCCGAGACAGAAGTGCGCGCCGTGGCCGAAGGAAAGGTGCTCGTTGGGCGTCCGGCCGGGCCGGAACTCGTGCGGCTCGGCGAACACCCGGGGGTCCCGGTTGGCCGACAGGACCATGGCGACCACGCGCCGGCCGGTGTCGATGGCGTGCCCGGCGATGCCGGCCGGGCCGGTGGTGAACCGGTCGGTGCCGCCGACCGGGGGCAGGAACCGCAGCACCTCCTCGACGGCGCCGGGTACCAGCGCGCGGTCGGCGCGCAGCCGGGCCAGTGCGCCGGGGTGGGCCGCCAGGCACAACACCGTGTTGACCAGCAGGGTCTTGGTGCTCTCGTGGCCGTTGACGAGCAGGAGCGTGCAGAAGTCGAGCAGCTCCTCCTCCGAGAGCCGGCCGCCGTCCGGTTCGGCGGCCAGCAGAGTGCCGATCACGTCGTCTCGGGGCCGGGCGCGGTGCTCGGCGAACACCTCCCGCAGGTACTCGCCCAGTTCGGCGCGTGCGGTGCGGAAGGCGGCCCGGCGCGCCGGGTCCTCGGTGAACGAGCCGGCGAATGAGGTGATCGCCTCGCTCCAGCGCACGAAGTCGGCCTGCCGGGACGCCCGGACTCCCAGCAGCGCGGCGATGGTGCGCACCGGCAACGGGTAGCCGAGCCGGCCGATCACGTCGAGCTCGCCGTCCACATCGGTCAGCAGCGTCCGCACGGTGCCGGCGATCGAGGGCAGGAGCGCCTGGATCGCGCGGGGCGTGAAGGCCCGGCCGACCAGACGGCGCAGCACGTGGTGCCGGGGCGGGTCCATCGCGGACAGGCCGCCGAGAAGCGGATTGTCCCGGTGCGGCACGGGCCGGGCGCTGTAGCGCAGCTCGTCGGAGGAGAACACCGAGTGGTCGGTGAGAACCTGCCTCACCTCGGCGTGACCGTGGACCACCCAGGCGCCCAGCGGTTCGACGAAACGCACCCCGTCCCCGGCGGTACCGTCCCGTGCGGTCTCCCGGTACCAGTCGAGGATCTCCCCGACAGCGTCATCAGCCATGCGTCGAGTGTCGTGGCCCCCGGCCGGCCGGGGCTTGGAGAAAACGGACGTCCGGCAGCAACGTGGCCGGCGGCGCCCCCACGGCGTGCCGGAACTCGGCGAGCAGGTGTGACTGGTCGTAGCAGCCGCTGCGCACGGCGATGTCCGCCCAGTCGGGACGCTCCCCCTTGGCCACCGCGACGCGCGCGGCGGCGAGCGCGTGGTGCAGCCGGACCACCCGCACGTAGGACTTGGGCCGCAGCCCGACCGCCACCCCGAACCGCCGCCGCAGGTGCCGCCCGGACAACCCCGCCCGGGCGGCATGCCGGTCCACCGGTGCACCCGGCTCCGCGTGCATGGCCGCCAGCACGATGAGCACGCGCTCGTCCACCTGGCATCGCCCGGCCCGCGCCCGCGCCCGCACCAACGCCAACGCCCCGCGCAGCCGTTCGCTCACCGACCCGCGCAGCCGCTCGCTCACCGACCCGCCGAGCCCTTCGGTCGCCGCCTCGCCGAGCCGTTCGGTCGCCGCCCCGCCGAGCCGCCCGACCTCGAGCGACGCCCCGGTCAGCGGCACCTCGTCGGCCGCCACCCCGAACAGTCCGGTCACCGTCCCCGGCCGCAACCGCACCCCCACCAACGGTCCGCCCTCGGGCAGCGCCCCTTGCCGGCCCCGCGTCTCCGGCCCGGCCAGCCGGCACGCCCCGTCGGGCATGACCAGCAGGTCGACGGTGGGGTGCGGCAACCCTCTCGGCACCGTGTCGCCGTCGAGCACCCAGGTCGCGGCCACGAGGTGGGTCAGGTCGGCAGGAACGGGCAATGCGGTCACCCGTGCAGTCAACCCGGTGGCCGCCGCCTTCGCCAGCGACCAACCGGACGCGGGCACGGCCCAAGGACGGCAGTGGGTGAGGCGGGCGGCTCACCATCCGGCGGCCCGCGATGAAAGTTTCACGACATCTCATCGCAACAGCGCCGAACGCGCCAAGGGAAGAGCCAGGCGGCGCGCTGACGGCACCCCCGAGGCGTCCGGGATGTTCGATCCGCCTTCTTGACGCCGGGGCCCTCAGTGCATTGACTCCGCACTATCCCGCCTACAGCGAATCGGTTCGATCGGGGATGGATGTTAGCGCTAACATTCCTGAACAGGCTGCTGTGGCGGTGCCGTCCCATGATCCCTGATCGAGAGAAGAAGGCATGATGCTGCTCGGAAGCCTGAGAAGGGCGCTCGCGACCGGGGCGAGCGCGTTGCTCGCCACAGTCTGCCTGGTCGGCGGTGGCACGGCCCGGGCCGCCACCACCGGCCCGTGTGACATCTACGCCGCGGGCGGTACGCCGTGTGTGGCGGCGCACAGCACCACCCGTGCGCTGTACGGCGCCTACAACGGCCCGCTGTACCAGGTCAGGCGCGCCTCGGACAACACCACCCGCGACATCGGCGTTCAGAGCGCGGGCGGTGTCGTCGACGCCGCCGCCCAGGACTCGTTCTGCTCCGGCACGACCTGCCTCATCACCATCCTCTACGACCAGTCCGGCCGCAACAACCGCCTCACCCAGGCGCCCCCCGGCTACTGGAAGGGTCCGGCCGCGGGCGGATGGGACAACCTCGCGAACGCGACCGCGGCGCCGATCACCATCGGCGGCCAGAAGGCCTACGGCGTCCGCGTGGAGCCCGGCACCGGCTACCGCAACAACAACACCAACGGCGTGGCGACCGGCGACCAGCCGGAGGGCATCTACGCGGTCGTCGACGGCACGCACTACAACCAGTGGTGCTGCTTCGACTACGGCAACGCGCAGACCGACGGCCAGGCCGACGCCCCCGCCATCATGGAGACCGTCTACTTCGGCGCCGACAAGCAGTGGGGCTACGGGGACGGAGCCGGCCCCTGGATCATGGCCGACCTGGAGTGGGGGCTGTTCTCCGGGGTGAACGCGGGCCACAACACCCTCGCGTCGATCAACCACCGTTTCGTCACGGCCATGGTCAAGGGCGAGCCGAACCACTGGGCGATCCGGGGCGGCGACGCGCAGTCGGGCGGCCTGACGAACTACTTCGACGGACGGCGCCCCAACGGCTACAACCCGATGAAGAAGGAAGGCGCCATCCTGCTCGGCATCGGCGGCGACAACAGCGTCTCCGGCCGCGGCACCTTCTTCGAGGGCGTGCTGACCTCCGGCTATCCGACCGCCGCCACCGAGAACGCCGTCCAGGCCAACATCACCGCCGCGGGCTACGCGCCGGCGGGCGGCGGCAACCCGCAGCAGGGCGTCCAGATCGTGGGCGGCCAGTCGGGCCGGTGCGTCGACGTGCCGAACTCCAGCACCACCAACGGCACCCAGGTGCAGATCTGGGACTGCGGGAGCGGCACCAACCAGCGGTTCACCTCCACCTCGGGCAAGCAGTTGCAGGTGTACGGCAACAAGTGCCTGGACGCCAACGGGGGCGGTACCGCCAACGGCACCCAGGTGATCATCTGGGACTGCAACGGCCAGGCCAACCAGCAGTGGAACGTCAACTCCAACGGCACCATCACCGGAGTGCAGTCCGGCCTGTGCCTGGACGCCAACGCGGCCGGCACCGCCAACGGCACGAAACTCATCCTGTGGGCCTGCAACGGACAGGCCAACCAGCGGTGGACGCTGCGCAGCTGAGCTTCGGCCGCGCCGTGTCCGCCCTCCCGTGATCGCCGCGGCGAGAGATCGGACCACAACAAAGATCATTTCTGTTGGGATCCGAGCCCGTTCGGTCGTTTCGGCGTACCGATGCCCGACGCGGGCCCGGCTTCCCTGCCGTCCCCTACCCGCTACCCGGGTAGGGGACGATCTTCTACCGCGACGTCCGTCACGGACCGAGCGCTACAGGTGGGCGGTCACACCTGCACCGCCCACCTGCTCGCCGGGCAGGACCGTCCACTCCTGTGACGACGACCGGGCCTGTACGGCCGGGGGTGCCGCACTGTTCGCCCAAGGGTCATCCGCCGTTCAACGGGTTCCCAGGCCGTCTCGTTAGGGTGCGTGGGCTGTGACCGCCGCCACCCCCGCCGTTCCGGCCCTGCCCGACGCCCCGGCCACCGCCGTCCGCGCGGCCAGGGCCGCCCGGGACCCGTTCCTGGACAACGCCAAGTACCTGGCGATCCTCCTCGTCGTGATGGGGCACCTGATCGAGGACCTGCGGGACGTCCCGGCCGCGCACGCCATCTACTTCTTCGGCTACACCTTCCACATGCCGCTGTTCATCACGCTGAGCGGCTACCTGTCGCGGAACTTCACCTTCTCGCCGGGCAAGGCGCGCAAGCTGATCACCCAGCTCGCGCTGCCGTACGTGATCTTCGAGCTCGCGTACTCGCTGCCGCGCCTGGTCATGTACGGCAAGCTCGACATCAGCCTGCTCGACCCGTACTACCTCACCTGGTTTCTGATGTCGCTGTTCATGTGGCGGCTGTCGACCCCGGTGTGGCAGCAGCTCCGCCGGCCGCTCGCCGTGGCGGTGGGGTTGTCCCTGCTCGGCGGCATGAGCGAGTTGCCCGACGAGCTGTCGATGAACCGCACGCTCGGCCTGCTGCCCTTCTACGTGCTGGGGCTGATGATCCGTCCCGAGCACCTGGAGTTCCTCAAGCGCCCGTGGGTGCGGGTGGCCGGCGCCGTGCTCCTGGTGGCGGGGCTGGTGGTCGCGTTCGCCGTGCACGCCGACATCGCGACCGAGTGGATCCGCTGGCGGCACAGCAACGCCAAGATCGGCGTGAACGACCTCACGGGCAGTGTGATCCGGCTGGCGATGCTGTCGGCGGGCGCGGTGCTGGTGGCCGCGTTCCTGGCCGTCACGCCCGCGCGCCGCACCTGGTTCTCCGGGCTCGGCGCGGCCACGATGTACGCCTACCTGCTGCACGGCTTCGCGGTGAAGGTGCTGGAGAGGTACGACGCGGGGCTGCGCACCCCGTGGGGCGTCGCCCTGGTGGCCGCGTTCGGCGTGGTCCTGGCCACCGTGCTCTGCACGCCACCGGTGCGCCGCCTGTTCCGCTGGGCCGTGGAGCCGGACCTGTCGTGGGCCTTCACCGCCATCCGCCGCCCCCGGCCCTCACGCTGACCTCGTCCGGTTCGGGCCGGGGTCACCTCCGGGTTCATGCCGGGGCCGCGTCCGAGAGGTCGCGTACCGCGCGGTGGGCCGCGCTGACGGCCGCGCCGGCGTCCCCGCCGGGCACCGTGTCCGCGCCGGCCATCGCGATGCGCCCGAAGCGCCGCCGCGCCGTGTCCGCCGGGAGCGGCACGCCGGGAGCGGAGGCGTCCCACGGCCGGGCGTGCTCGCGGGCGTACCCGTGCCCCCACCGGTTCACCGTGAGCCCCTCCACGTCGCGGGCGGCGTCGAAGCCGAACGGGCCGAGCAGGCGGGCGAGCTGCTCCCTGACGGTGAACTCCAGCGCCGCGTACGGCGTGAGCGCCAGTGCGCGGCGTCCGGCCTCCGCCGCCTGCGCCGGAGCCATGCCGGGCGGGGCCGGGGCGTGCACGAGGTGGACGGTGATCGGCTCGTCCGGGCGGCGCGTGAACCGGTAGGAGCCGGCGCCGACCGGCGGGGCGAGTTCGGCGGCGGCCCAGAACGCCCCGGTGAACCGGACGCGGTGGACGCCGGCCTCGCGGAAGGCGTGCCATGCCCGCAGTTGCGCCGTGGCGCACACCACCGGCATCCGCACGGCCTGCCGCATCGCGTCCCTCTGGGCGGCGGGCAGGTCGCGCACCAGGTGCGGGATCGCCGCCGCCCAGCAGGCCATGACCACGGCGCCGGCCCGGACCGTGCAGACCTGGTGGCCGTCGAAGTACCCCACGGTGACCGAGGCGGCGCTGTGGGGATCGCCGTCGTTGCGCACCAGCACCACCGGGCTGGACAGCCGCACCCGCACGCGGTTGGACGGCCGGTCCAGCGCGCCGTAGTCGAACCACGTGGTGGTGATGTCCTCCAGCGCCGTGGTCCCCGCGAATCCCGGCACCATGCGGCCGACCATCGCGCGCACCAGGGACTGCGGGCCCTCGGGCAGGCAGGGCACCTCGGCGTCGTCGCCCGCCCGTCGTCCGGCCGCCCGCGCCGGGTCGCGGGGCGAGGGCGCCGAGCCGGTCGGCCCGAGTCCGGCGAAACCCGGATAGGCGTGGCGGTCCGCGGCGGCCCAGGCGTCGATGGCGCCCAGCGCGTCCGCGCCGTGGGCCCGGGTCGCGGTGGGCATCGTCCGGCAGAACGCGACGGCGTCGGGGTGGACGTGGCAGACCTCCCGCAGAAAGCCCGTGTAGCTCAGCCCGGCGAGCCGCCGCTTCTTGTCCTCGCCGGACAGGCCCGGGAACCAGTCGGGAGGGTCGTCGTAGAGCATGACCAGGTCCCTCCGGGCCTGCGCGGCGATCGGCAACTCGGCGACCCACTCGGCGGTCGTCCTGCCCGGGGGCAGGGTCACCAGCCGGTCGGCGCCGGAGCCGTAGGTCTCCCGGTCACAGAAGACCCCTTCGTGCATGCCGAGACCCGGATACAGGCCCGGTTCGGCGTGCGCGCGTAACCTGCCGGGTTCGGCGCCGAGGTCGGCCAGGAGCTCCCGCGCCTGCGGCGGCCAGGCGGAGGGGGCGTAGAGCGCGCGGGCGCCGCCGTGCGCGACCAGCGGTCCGGCCCGCCCGGCGGGGTGGAACTCGGTGCGGCGGGCGTGCCCGCCGATGTCGTCGTGGCCGTCGAGGATGAGCACCCGCGCGCCGGGGTGGCGCCGCACCCAGGTGTAGGCGGCGGTGACACCGCTGATGCCGGCGCCGACGACGACCAGGTCGTAGCTCTCCACGGGCGGCCGTGGCGCGTCCACGTGCTTCCAGAACCTGCCGTCGCGCAGGGCGTGCGCCACGCCGGTGGCGTCCGGGGTGTCCCCTCGCAGCCCTTGCAGCGCGGCCGGGTGCGGCCGTGCGCGCCCGTGCCCCGGGTGCGTCCCGTTCCCCGGGGACGGTGAAGATCCGCCCGGGTCGCCGGCCGGGCCGAGGGGCGTACCAGCGGACGCCGGGCCGGCGGGGGAGGCGAAGGCGGCGCACGCGGCGGCCGTCGTGACACCGTCCAGGAACGCCCTGCGGCTGATCGCGCGTCCCGTCCACGGTCCGGCGCTCAGGTCGCCTCCGGACGCGCGGGCCGAGGTCGCGGGGGATCGCCCGCCGGGAGGGAAATGAGCCGTCATTCCGCCGATCCTCACCCCGCACGGGATGGAACAAGGCGCATGTCGCGGGCGGCGAGCCGAGTCTTTTCGGGTTCATTGCGTGGGCCCTACGGGCGCGGCATCCCGCTTTGATGGTGATCGTGCCTCATGTGGGGAACGCCGCGAACACCTGGTTCGTTGGGCCGGACGAAGACGATCCGCGCGGACGAATCGGAGTCGCCGCGAAATGCCAGGGGGCTTTTCGCCGGCCGATGAAGATACGGGGCAAACGGGGTAACGTTCGCGTTCGCGGGTCGATTTATGACGACGGGGTGTGCTGCACGTGGTGGGCAGACAGGGCAGGGTCACCGGCAAGATCGGGCCGGGCCTTGTGGGCGAGGTGCTGGTGCCGATACGCGGGGGCGTTGAGGCCTTCTATGCCCATCCCAGCGTGCCCGAAGAGGAGATCCCGGTGGGAACGATCATCATCGTCGTCGAGTACTCGCCACCACGCACCGTCTACGTGGCGCGCGCGATCGTCTGACTCTCCCACCCCCCTCATCTCGGAGGTCAACACACATGACCGGTACGGAGCTGGCCTTCTGGGCCGGCGGCATCGTCGTCCTGTTCGTCGTCCTGGTCCTGCTGTTCAAGGCCGTGTGGCGGGTCGCCGAGCCTAACGAGGCGCTCATCATCTCCGGCCTCGGCGCCCACACGAGGAACGAACTGGCCGACAGCCTGGGCTTCAAGATCATCACGGGGAAGGGCACGGCGGTCATCCCGGGCTTCCAGACCGCCCGCCGCCTGCGGCTCGACAGCCGCGCCACCAACCTCCAGGTCAACTGCGTGACCCAGCAGGGCATCCCGGTCCAGGTGCGCGGCGTGATCATCTACAAGGTCGGCGACGACTTCGTCTCCATCGCCAACGCCGCCCGCCGCTTCCTGGACCAGCAGGACAGCATGAGCGGGGCGATCCACGAGCTGTTCACCGGCCACCTGCGCTCGATCATCGGCAACCTCACCGTCGAGGACCTCATCCTCAACCGCGAACGGCTCACCGGCGAGACCCGCAGCAGCGCAGCCGACGAGATGAGCAAGCTCGGCCTGGTCGTCGACTCCCTGCAGATCCAGGAGATCGACGACGAGACCGGCTACATCCTCAACCTCGGCAAGCCGCACGCCGCCAAGGTCGCCGCCTCCGCCCGCATCGCCGAGGCCCAGCGCGACCAGGAGGCCACCGAGGCCGAGCAGGTCGCCGCCGCCAAGAAGGCCGCGGCCATCCGCGAGTCCCAGATCCAGCAGGCCGGCTACCAGGCCGAGGTCGACCAGGCGTCCGCCAAGGCCCGGCAGGCCGGCCCGCTGTCGGAGGCCACGGCCCGCCAGGAGGTCGTCGTCCAGGAGACCCGGGCCGCCGAGCTGGAGGCCAACCTGGCCGAGCAGCGGCTCCAGTCGCAGGTCCGCAAGCCCGCCGACGCCAGGGCCTACGAGACGGTCACCCTCTCCCAGGCCGAGCGCGACGCCCGCATCGCCCAGGCCGAGGCCGAGGCCAGGGAGACCGAGCTGCGCGCCGTCGCGCAGGCGTCCCAGGTGAAGCAGGCCGCCGCAGCCGAGGCCGAGTCGGTGCGGCTGCGCGCCGAGGCGGCCGGCGCGGCCTCCCGCGCCACCGGTGAGGGCGAGGCGGCCGCCGCCCAGGCGCGCGGCCTGGCGGAGGCGGAGGCGGCCAAGGCGCGCGGCCTGGCCGAGGCCGAGGCGGCCAAGGCCAAGGGCCTGGCGGAGGCCGAGGCGATCAGGGCCCGCTCGCAGGCTCTCTCGGAGAACCAGGAGGCCGTCATCGCCCAGCAGCTCGCCGAGAACTGGCCGGCGATCGTCGAGGCCGGCTCCAAGGCGTTCGGCAACGTTGACCACATGGTCGTCCTGAACGGCGCCCAGGGCGTCGAGGAGCTGCTGGCCAAGGCGCTGACCCTCGGCGGCACCGGCCTCGGCCTGGCCCGCTCCCTGCTGTCCGGCGCCACCCCGCCCAACCTGAACGGCGCCCCCGCCGCCCCCGAGACGGCCGTCAACGGCGCCGTCCCCCTGGAGAAGTAGCCCAAGGACTCCCGGTCACCCGGACGGGGCCGGGCGCGCACGACGGCGCGCCCGGCCCGGCCGCATGCGTGGGGACGGGCGTGGCGGGCCCTGCGCGGGTGTTCTAGGCTCGGTGCGGTGACGATCCTCCATCTGGCGCTGGCCGCCGACTGGGAGGCCGCCGTGCGTGCCGGTGAGTACCGCGTGTCCACGCTCGGCCGCACCCTCGAGCAGGAGGGGTTCATCCACGCCAGCGCCGACCGGGCGCAGCTGGACGGGGTGGCCCGGAACTTCTACGCGGCGGTGGCCGCCCCCCTCGTCGTGCTGACCATCGACGAGGCGCTGCTGGACGGCGAGGTCCGCCTGGAGGTGCCTCCCGGCGCGCAGGAGGCCTTCCCGCACATCTACGGCCCCGTCCCCGTCCACGCCGTCACCTCCGTGCAGCCCTTCTCCCTCTGACCGGCCTCGGCCCGAGGACCTCGGCCAGGGCGTCCAGTGCAGCGGCGTAGGAATGCTCCGGCGGTGTCCCGTACCCGACGATGACGCCCTGCGGATGGCCGGGGCTCTCCCGGTGCCAGTAGTCGGCCAGGCCGCCCAGGGCCAGGCCGCGTTCTCCCGCCGCCGCGAGGACGGCCCTTTCGTCCGGGCCGCCGGGCGGCAGGTGGATCAGCGCGTTCAGGCCGGCAGCGATGCCGCCTCCGTCGGTGAACGAGGCGCGCGCGGGGCCGAGGCGCGCCAGCAGCAGGTCGCGGCGCCGGCGGTAGTGCAGCCGGCAGGCGCGCACGTGCCGGTCGTAGGCGTGCGAGGTGATCAGGTCGGCCAGGACGAGCTGGCCGAGGGTCTCGGTGTGGTGGTCGGCGTGCAGCTTGGCGTCGGTGACCGGCCCGACCAGGCGCGGGGGCAGGACCATCCAGGCCAGGCGCAGCGCCGGCCCGAGGGTCTTGGAGGCGGTGCCGAGGTAGGCGACGTGATCGGCGGCCATGCCCTGCAGAGCGCCGACGGGCTGGCGGTCGTAGCGGAACTCGCCGTCGTAGTCGTCCTCGATGATCAGGCCGCCGGTGCTGCGCGCCCAGTCGGCGAGGGCGTGGCGGCGTTCGGGGTGCAGGGTGGTGCCGGTCGGGAACTGGTGGGCGGGGGTCACCACGACCGCGCCCACCCCGGCGTAGGCCGCCGTGCTCAGCAGGCCGGTGCGCGCCCCGCGCCCGTCGACCGGCAGGGGCAGGACGCCGGCGCCCGCCCGGCGCACGATGTCCCGGTGGAAGGCCAGCGCCGGATCCTCCATCGCGATGGTGGGCCGCCGACCGGCGGCGACCACCCCGGCCAGCAGCGCGAGGGCCTGCACGTACCCGGTCGTGATGATGATCCGGTCGGGATCGGCGAGCACGCCGCGCGTGCGCCCGAGATAGCCGGCCAGCGCGGTGCGCAGCGCGGCGGTGCCGCCCGGCGCCCCGTAGCCGTGCACGGTGGCCGGCACGGTCGCCAGCACCCGCCGGGTGGCGCGCAGCCACGCCGCCGAGGGGAACGTGGTCACGTCGGGGCTGCCGGGCCGCAGGTCGAACCTGGGCGCCGGGGAGTCCCCGCCGGCGAGCGGCGCGGCCGCGCGCTGCGGGGCGACGTCGGCGACCGAGGTGCCCGAGCCGTGGCGGGCCGTCAGGTAGCCCTCGGCGATGAGCTGGTCGTAGGCGGCGCTCACCGTGCCGCGCGAGAGCCCGGTCTCGGCGGCCAGCGCCCGGCTGGACGGCAGGCGGGTGCCCGGCGCGAGCCGGCCGTCGCGGATCGCGTCGCGCAGCGCGTGCTCGAGGCCGGTGCGCCGACCGGCGACGGCGTCCATCTCGACGAGCAGGTCGACCCCGAAAGTGGCCCAATCTCCTGACACAACACTGGATCTTACCGCCGGTCCACTGGGCTTCTACCATGGATTTCATGACGACGACGAACACCACGAGCGCCCCCGCCACCACGCGGCCGCAGCCCCGTGTCAACTTGAAGAAGCACACCGCCGAGATGTACAAGGCCCTCGGCGAGCTGGACGGCCTGGTCGCCGGCAGTGGTCTGGAGGCCCCGCTGCTCGAACTGGTGCGCATCCGCGCCTCCCAGATCAACGGCTGCGCTTTCTGCGTCGACATGCACACCATCGACGCGCGGGCCGCGGGTGAGCGGGAGCAGCGCCTCTACGCCCTCACGGTCTGGCACGAGACGCCGTTCTTCACCGACCGCGAGCGCGCCGCGCTGGAGCTGACCGAGGCGATCACCCTGCTGCCGCAGAGCGGGGTGGGCGACGAGGTCTACGCCCGGGCCGCGGAGCAGTTCGGCGAGGAGGAGCTGTCCAAGCTCATCTGGGCGATCATCATGATCAACTCCTGGAACCGTATCGGCGTCACCTCGCGGCTGGTCCCCGGGAACTACCACCCCTCCGCGCACTGATGACCTCTCCCAAGGCGGCGGAGCTGCGGGCGCTGCACGTGCCCGGACGGCCGCTGGTGCTGCCGAACGTCTGGGACGCCGCCTCCGCGCGCGCCGTGGTGGAGGCGGGCTTCCCCGCCGTGGCCACCGGCAGCGCGGCGGTGGCGCCCGTCCTCGGCTACGCGGACGGTGAGGAGGCGCCGGCCGGCGCGATGCTGGACGCGGTCGCCCGCATCGCCCGCGCGGTGCCGGTGCCGGTCACCGCCGACCTGGAACGGGGGTACGGGCTCGCGCCCGCCGAACTGGTCGAGCGGCTGGTCGCGACGGGGGCGGCCGGTCTCAACCTGGAGGACTCCGACCCCGGCACCGGCACGCTGGTCGATCCCGATGAGCAGGCCGGCTTCCTGGCGGAGGTGCGGGCCGCCGCCGCGGGTGCGGGAGCCGACCTGGTGATCAACGCGCGGGTCGACACGTACCTGCGCGGCGCGGGGACCTTCGGCCCCCACGGTGCGGGGGCCGCGGAGCCACGCGACGAGGGGACCTCCGACCGGCGGCTGGCCGACGCCGTGGAGCGCGGGCGCCGCTACCTGCGGGCGGGAGCCGACTGCGTGTACCCGATCGGCGTCGCCGACCCCGAGGTGATCAAGACGCTGGTCGCCGAGGTGGGCGGGCCGGTCAACGTGCTGTTCCGCCCGGGCGCCCCCTCCCTCGCGGAGCTGGCCGCCCTGGGCGTCGCCCGGGTGAGCTTCGGGCACGGCCTGCACGCCGCGACCCAGCGGTACCTGGCCGCGATGCTGTCCGCGATCGCCTCCGGGGAGAGCCCGTACGAGATCGGCGGCCCGTAGGCGCCCTGACCAGCCCGAACGCCGGCGTCCTGCCCGGGGAGGAGGGGGACGCGGTGCCACCACGCCCACCGCGACGGCGGTGGGACGTGGCGCGTCCGCGACGACCCGCGACGCCGCCGGCCGGCCGTTGAGCCCGTACGGGACGCGTGCGATTGGAGCTCTCCGCACAGGGGCAGGTACCGGCAGGAAGCGCACGCGCCCCCCGGCGGCGACATCGAGCGGGGGGCTGTATGGGCATGAGCGGGTTCCTGGGCAGGTGGCCGGTGCTGCGGCAGCTCACCGGCCCCGACCGCGGCGGCCTCGGAGCGGCGGCCCGCTCGCCCCGCACCGACGCGCTGCGCGCCCGCGTCGCCACCGCCGACCGCGTGGTGAAGTCGGTCTGCCCCTACTGTGCGGTGGGCTGCGCCCAGAACGTGTACGTCTCCGGGGGCAAGGTCGTGCAGATCGAGGGAGACCCCGACTCTCCGGTCAGCCGCGGCAGGCTGTGCCCGAAGGGGTCGGCCTCTCTCCAGCTCACGACCGGCCCGGGGCGCGAGCACGCGGTGTTTTACCGCAGGCCCTACGCCACCGAGTGGGAGCAACTCGACCTGGACACGGCCATGACCATGGTGGCCGACCGGGTGGTGCGCACCCGGCGCGAGACCTGGCAGCAGGAGCGCGACGGCAGACGCGTCGCCAGGACCCTCGGCATCGCCACCCTGGGCGGCGCGACGCTGGACAACGAGGAGAACTACCTCATCAAGAAGCTGATGACGGGGCTCGGCGTGATCCAGGTGGAGAACCAGGCGCGGGTCTGTCACAGCTCCACGGTCACCGGGCTCGGCACCTCCTTCGGCCGGGGCGGTTCCACGACCTTCCTGCAGGACCTCCAGTTCTCCGACTGCATCGTCATCGAGGGCTCCAACTTCGCCGAGGCGCACCCGGTGGGCTTCCAGTGGGTGATGGAGGCCAAGCTGCGCGGCGCCACGATCATCCACGTGGACCCGCGCTTCAGCCGGACCAGCGCGATGGCCGACCTGTACGTGCCGATCCGCCCCGGTTCCGACATCGCCTTCCTCGGCGGGATCATCAACCACGTGCTCCAGGAGGGCAAGGACTTCCGCGAGTACGTCCTCAACTACACCAACGCGTCGAGCATCGTCACCGACGACTACGCCGACACCGAGGACCTGGACGGGGTGTTCTCCGGCTGGGACCCCGGCACCCGCACCTACGACGTCGCGACCTGGCAGTACAAGGGGCCCGCGGTGAAGGCCGCGTCGGGGCGGCGGCTGCGCCTTGACGAGTACCACGTTCCCGGCCGCAGCGAGGCGCACGGCTCGGGCGGCGCCCCGGTCAGCTTGCACCCGCAACGCGACGAGACGCTCACCGACCCGCGCTGCGTGTACCAGATCCTCAAGCGCCACTTCGCCCGCTACACCCCGGAGTTCGTCCACCGGACGTGCGGCATCCCGCCGGAGCTGTTCCACCGGGTCTGCGACGCGCTGACCTCCAACTCCGGGCGCGAGCGCACCAGCGCGTTCGCCTACGCCGTGGGCTGGACCCAGCACACCGTGGGCACGCAGTACATCCGCGCGGCGAGCATTCTGCAGTTGCTGCTCGGCAACATCGGGCGGCCGGGCGGCGGCATCATGGCGCTGCGCGGCCACGCCAGCATCCAGGGGTCCAGCGACATCCCGACCCTGTACAACCTGCTGCCCGGCTACATCCCGATGCCGTACGCGCACAGCGACGAGGACCTGGACACCTTCGTCGAGGTGATCAGCACGCAGAAGGGGTTCTGGGCCGACGCCCGCAACTACGTCGTCAGCCTGCTCAAGGCCTACTACGGGGATGCGGCGAGGCCGGACAACGACTTCTGCTTCGGCCACCTGCCCCGGCTGACCGGCTCGCACAGTACCTACGACACGACGATGGCCCAGCTCGACGGCGTCTGCAAGGGCTACTTCCTGTTCGGGCAGAACCCGGCGGTGGGGTCGGCCAACGCCCGCCTGCAGCGCCTCGGGATGGCGAACCTGGAGTGGCTGGTCGTGCGCGACTTCTCGCTCATCGAGTCGGCGACCTGGTGGAAGGACGGTCGCGAGGTGCAGAGCGGCGAGTTGCGCACCGAGGAGATCGCCACCGAGGTGTTCTTCTTCCCCGCCGCCGCGCACACCGAGAAGAGCGGCACCTTCACCAACACCAACCGCCTGCTCCAGTGGCACGACACGGCCGTCGAACCCGCGGGCGACCGCCGCAGCGACCTGTGGTTCGCCTACCACCTGGGCCGGATGGTCAAGGAGCGGCTGGCCGGCTCGGACGAGCCGGGCGACCGCGCGTTCCTCGACCTGGCCTGGGACTACCCGGTCGAGGGCCCGCTCGCCGAGCCGAGCGCCGCCGCCGTGCTCCAGGAGATCAACGGGTACGGCCCCGACGGGCGGCTCCTGTCGGGCTACACCGAGCTGCGCGACGACGGCTCGACGCGGTGCGGCTGCTGGATCTACTGCGGGGTGTACGCCGACGGCGTCAACCAGGCGGCGCGCCGCAGGCCGCACACCGAGCAGAGCTGGACCTCCCGCGAATGGGGCTGGGCCTGGCCGCTCAACCGGCGCATCCTGTACAACCGCGCGTCGGCCGACCCGGAGGGCGCCCCATGGAGCCCCCGGAAGGCGTACGTGTGGTGGGACGCCTCACTCGGCCGGTGGACCGGGCACGACGTGCCGGACTTCGTCGAGGACCGGCCCCCCGACCACCGGCCGCCCGAGGACGCCGAGGGCGTGGACGCGCTGTCGGGCATCGACCCGTTCATCATGCAGGGCGACGGGAAGGGCTGGCTGTTCGCGCCCGCCGGGCTGATGGACGGCCCGCTGCCGACCCACTACGAGCCGCAGGACACTCCGTCGGAGAACCTGCTGCACCCCGCGCAGCGCGGCAACCCGGCCCGGCTGACCTACGACCGGCCCGGCAACCGCTACCACCCGCCCGGCAGCGAGGTCTACCCGTACGTCGTCACCACCTACCGGCTGACCGAGCACTTCACCGCCGGGGGCATGAGCCGCTGGGTGCCGTACCTGTCGGAGCTCCAGCCGCAGATGTTCTGCGAGGTGTCGCCGGAACTGGCCGAGGAGCGCCTGCTGGAGCACGGCGGCTGGGCCACCGTCATCAGCGCGCGCGGCGCCATCGAGGCCAGGGTCATGGTCACCGACCGGATGCCGTCGTTGCACCTGGACGGCCGGGTCGTCCACCAGATCGGCCTGCCCTACCACTGGGGACCGAACGGCCTGGCCGTCGGCGACCCCGCGAACGAGCTGACCTCCATCGTGCTGGACCCGAACGCCGACATCCAGGAGACCAAGGTGCTCACCGCCGACATCCAGCCGGGACGGCGGCCGCGCGGACCCGGCCTCCCGCGCCTGGTGGAGACCTTCCGCCGCCGCGCCGGCATCGACCAGCCCGCACACCAGGGTGGCGCGCGATGACGGCGCCTCCGGCCGCCGGGCTGCCCGCGGTCCAGGAGGAGACCGGCTACCCGGAGCATCCACCGCGGATGGGCTTCTTCACCGACACCTCGGTGTGCATCGGGTGCAAGGCGTGCGAGGTGGCCTGCAAGGAGTGGAACCGGCTTCCCGCGGACGCGCCTTTCGAGCTCACCGCCATGTCCTTCGACAACACCGGGCAACTGTCGGGGTCCACCTGGCGGCACGTCGCCTTCATCGAACAGCGCAAGCCGGTGCGCGCGCCGCAGGCCCCCGGCGGACGGCCTTCCGGCGACCAGGGGGCCGGTGACCTGCGCTGGCTGATGGCCTCCGACGTGTGCAAACACTGCACCGACGCGGCCTGCCTGAACGTCTGCCCCACAGGCTCGCTGTTCCGCACCGAGTTCGGCACGGTCGTCGTCCAGGAGGACGTGTGCAACGGCTGCGGCTACTGCGTCTCGGCCTGCCCGTACGGGGTGATCGACAAGCGCGAGGACGACGGCCGGGTGTTCAAGTGCACGCTGTGCTACGACCGCCTCGGCGACGGGCTCGTCCCGGCCTGCGCCAAGGCGTGCCCGACCGAGTCCATCCAGTTCGGGCCGGTGGACGAGCTGCTCGAACGGGCCGAGGCGCGTCTGCGCTCGCTGCACCGCGACGGCGTCCAGGACGCCCGCCTCTACGGCGAGGACCCCGAGGACGGGGTGCGCGGCAACGGCGCGTTCTTCCTGCTGCTGGACGAGCCGGAGGTGTACGGCCTGCCGCCCGCCCCCATGGACCCCACCCGCGACCTGCCGTCGATGTGGCGGCACGCGGCCGTCGCCGCGGCGGCCCTGGTCTGCGGGGTCGCCGCCGCCTTCCTCACGGCACGCCGATGAGGCTCGGCGGCGCCCGCCCTCAGGGGGACACCGGCGCGACGAGAGCGAGGAGCGAGATGACGACGCGTGGACGCGCCGGCGGTGGGGCGACCCTGATGGCCGATTCGATCGCGGAGGAGTTCACCTCCTACTACGACCGGCCCATCCTCAAGCCGCCGGTCTGGCGGGAACTGCACATCGGCGGGTACCTGTACCTGGGCGGGCTGGCCGGCGCCTCCTCGGCGCTCGCGGCCGGCGGTGAGCTGACCGGCCGCCCGTCCCTGGCCCGCGCGACGAAGCTCGCCGCGCTCGCCGGCATCACGCTGTCGCTGGCCGCGCTGGTCGCCGATCTCGGGCGTCCGGCCCGCTTCGTCAACATGCTGCGCGTCGTCAAGCCGTCCTCGCCGATGAACATGGGCTCCTGGCTGCTGGCCGCGTACGCGCCGCTGGCCGGGGTCAGCGCGCTCACCGACCTCACCGGCAGGTTCCCCCTGGTGGGACGGGCCGCCGGGTACGGCGCGGCGGTCCTCGGACCGGCGGTCAGCACCTACACCGCGGTGCTGATCGGCGACACCGCCGTGCCCGCCTGGCACCAGGGGCACCGTGAGATGCCGTTCCTGTTCGCCGGCTCGGCCATGGCCACGGCGGCCGGGGCGGCCCTCATCGCCACGCCGGCGGCCGAGAACGCCCCGGCGCGCCGCGCGGCCGTGCTCGGCGCCGCGCTGGAACTGGCAGCCGGGCGGCTGATGCGCCGCCGCCTCGGCATGGTCGCCGAGGCGTACGAGCGGGGACGGCCCGGCACGCTGACCCGCGCCGGCGAGCTCCTGAGCCTGGCCGGCGCCCTGACCGCCCTGGCCGCCGGCCGCGTCTCCGCCGGCCGTGTCTCAGGAGGCTCGCCCACCGGCCGGGGCCGGGTCCGGGCCGGCTCCCTGGCTTCACTCGCGTCACCGACCTCCAGGCCGCGCGCCTCCCACGCCGTCCCCGGCCATCCAGGGCGAGGACGGGCCCTCGCGGTCGTCTCGGGCGCCGCGCTGATGGCCGCCTCGGTCTGCGTCCGCTTCGGGGTGTTCTCGGCGGGTGTCGCCTCCAGCCAGGACCCCCGCTACACCGTCGTCCCGCAGCGCGCCCGCCTGTCCACCCCGCCGTCCTAGGAGGGTCGCGCACCCGCCTCACCTCCCGCCGTTCTGGAAGCGCCGCGCACCCGCCTTGACCCGCCGTCCTAGGAGCGCCGCGCCGCGCCCGCGGGTGCCGGCGCCGGACGCGTGGCGGGGCGCCAGGCGGCCCGGGCGGCGGCGGCGG
Organism: Sphaerisporangium sp. NPDC005289; assembly: GCF_040607455.1. Taxonomy (NCBI): domain Bacteria; kingdom Bacillati; phylum Actinomycetota; class Actinomycetes; order Streptosporangiales; family Streptosporangiaceae; genus Sphaerisporangium; species Sphaerisporangium sp. NPDC005289. The sequence continues at coordinate 89,286 of NZ_JBEXGS010000009.1, read as the reverse complement.
AACAGGCTCCGGCGAGGAGCAGGACGGCGATGGCCGCCGCGGTCCAGCCGAGTCCGGCGCTCAGGTACAGCCCGCCGAGCACGGCGATGGCGCCGACGGAGGAGAGCACGGGGCCGGTCGAGTTCAGCGCCGACAGCGCGGACGCCCGGCCGGGGCCGGCCACCGCCGACACCTGGGCGATCAGCGGGCTGTACCCGGCGGCGTGGCCCGCCCCCGCCGCGAACAGCAGCGGCGTCACCAGCGCCACCGGCCACCCGCCGCCCCACAGCCCGGTCACCGCCGCCACCGCCCCCGCGACCCCGGCGAAGACGACCGGGCCGGCGACCGGGAGGGCCGCCTGCGTCCGTTCCGGCAGCCGGGTCCAGGTCAGGCTCAGCGCGGCGAACCCCGCCGCGTAGGGTGCGAAGGCCAGCCCCGCGCCGAACGGGCCGAATCCCAGCCGCCCCTGCAGGTGGAGGGTCAGCGCGAACAGGAAGGCCGCGTAGCAGGCCATCACCGTGAAGCACGCGACCAGCGCGGGCCGCACACCCCTGGGACGCAGCACCGTCAGGTCGAGCAGCGGCTGCCCGCCGCGCAGGGCCATGCGGCGCTCGAACCGCGCGAATCCCGCGAGCAGCAGGGCCCCGGCGGCCAGCGACGCCCACGTCCAGGGCCGCCAGCCGTGTTCCCTGCCGAAGATCAGCGGCGTGATCAGGGCCGTCATCGCCATGGTCAGCAGGCCGACGCCGGCCAGGTCCAGCCGCGCGGCCGTCGCGCCCGCGCGCGGCAGCGCCCGCACGCCGGCGACCAGCAGGACCGCGCCGGCCGGCACGTTGATGAGGAACGCCGGACGCCAGCCGAGGCCGAACAGGTCGGCCCCGACGACGAGCCCGCCGGCCAGCTGGCCGAGCGCCACCCCGAGGGCCAGCACCATCGAGTACAGCCCGATCGCCCGCTTGCGCGCCGCCCCGTCGAAACGCAGCTGGATGAGGGAGAACACCTGCGGCGTCATCAGCGCCGCGGCGGCGGCCTGCACGATCCGCGCCGCCACCAGCGCGGGGGCCGCCCAGGCCAGCCCGCAGAGCAGGGAAGCCAGCGTGAAGCCGGCCAGCCCGCCGAGGAAGGCCCGCCGGTGGCCGAGCACGTCGCCGAGCCGCGCGCCGGTGACGATCAGCAGGCCGAGGGCCAGCATGTACGCGGAGGCGACGAGCTGCACCATCGCCCCGTCGCCGCCGAGGTCGCGCTGGATGGACGGCAGCGCCACCGTGACGATCGAACCGTCCATCGATGCCATCGTCTGGCCGGCGAGCAGGACCGCGAGGACGGTGCCGCCCCGCCGCCGGGTGAGCGTGGAAACCATTCCGACAGGCTCGCCCGCCGCCCCGTCCGGCGTCTTGCACGTATTTGCGCTTCTTCCTTCGGACGTCCGAAATGTGGCCGGATCGGGCGCGGGAGGTGGGGTGGCCGTGCCTAAGGTGGGCGGGTGCGTACGTCCCGACGGGTGGTGGACGGGTCAGACTTCTCCGTCCATGTGGTGTCATGCGGTGAACGGCACGACGGATGGTCTGCGCCGGAGGAGGGCCACGGCAACGGCCTCGTGCTCGTGCGGCGCGGCAGGTTCCGCGTGCGCAGCGACGGCGACGAGGTGAGCGCCGACCCGACGATGGGTTATCTGACGGTCCCCGGCCGCGAGTACGCCTTCGCGCACCCGGCGGGCGGCGATGTGTGCACCTTCATCCACGTGCGGGAGCCGCTGTGGCACGCCGTGGCCGGCGACGAGCCGCCGCGGGCGCCGGTCGCGGTCGACGGCAGGGTCGAGCTCGCCCACCGGCTGCTCCTGCGCGCCACGGCCGACGCCGCCGACCCGGTGGAGCGGCTGGTGGACGCGATCGCCGCCGCGGTGCGCGTCCCCCGGACCCGGCCGGGGCGTGGCCGGGGCGAGCTGGCGGCGCGGGCGCGGGAGGCCATCGTCGCGGGCGACCCGGAGTCGGCCGACCTGGTGCGGCTGGCGCGGGCCCTCGGCGTGTCGCCCTCGCACCTGAGCCGCACGTTCCGCGCGCACGTCGGTATGACCGTCAGCGGCTACCGCAACCGGGTGCGGGTCAGCCGGGCCCTGGCCCGCATCGAGGAGGGCGAGACCGACCTGGCCGGGCTGGCGCTCGCCCTGGGGTTCGCCGACCAGGCCCACCTGACCCGGACGGTCCGCGCCGTCCTCGGCCACCCGCCCGGCCACGTCCGCGGCCTGTTCTCCGGCTGATCTCCGTACGATGATCCGTGCCCGCGCCCGGCCGGGTGGAATCGTCCGCGAATGGCGGCGCGAATGGCCGGAATTGTCATCGGATTGGAATGACAAATGGCCTGAATAAGTTTTTTCGCCGTGATATGATGATGGAAATCATATATATGCTCTCCGGTCGTGAACGAAAACGGAGAACCGAGCCGCACCGCCCTCATGGCGGCCGCCGCCCGCGCCGCGCATCTGATCGTCGACGACCCGCCGCTGATCTTCGCCGACACCCTGGCCCACGCGCTGCTCGCCGACCGCGCCGAGGAACTCCTCGCCTACCACCGGCTGCACGGCGCCCATCTCATCCTCTCCGGCGTCCGCGCCGCGGCCGTCACCCGCGCCCGCCACACCGAGGACCGGCTCGCCGACGCCGTGCGCCGCGGCGTCGCCCAGTATGTGATCCTCGGCGCGGGTCTCGACTCCTACGCCTACCGGGCCGGCGCCGGCGCGCCGGTCCAGGTCTACGAGGTCGACCATCCGGCGACCCAGGCGTGGAAGAGGACGGCCCTGGCGGGCGCGGGCATCGCCGTCCCGGACACCGTGACCTTCGTCCCCGTCGACTTCGAGAACGACGCGCTGCTGGACGGGCTGACCCGCGCGGGCTTCGACCCCTCCCGTCCCGCCTTCGTGAGCTGGCTCGGCGTGACGATGTACCTGACCAGGGAGGGCATCGGCCGCACCCTGGAGGTGATCGGCGGGTTCGCGCCCGGGTCGCAGGTCGTCGTCGACCACATGCTGCCGGAGGAACTGCGCGACGAGGCCGGGCAGGCGTACGTCGAGGGCATCATGCCCATGGCCGCCGAGCAGGGCGAACCGTGGCTGTCGATGCTCGGTCCCGAGGAGATGGCCGCCCTGCTCGCCGAGCACGGGCTGACGGCCGTCGAGCACGCCGGCCAGCGCCAGTCCGTGGACGCCGCCCTGTGGACCCGCACCGACAGCCTGCGCCCGTCGGCCCTGTCCATGCTCACCCGCGCGGTCGTCCAGAGCTGACCTCGGGACGTCCAGGTCCCAGGCGTGCCGGACCGGTTTCTGGGGCTGGGAGGTTCAGGCGTGCCGGGTGCGGAGCCGGACGCCGTTCCAGAGCCAGCGGCGGGCGACGGCGAGGGCGAGGGGCGGCGGCACCGTGCCCGCGCCGAGGCCCACGTCCACGAGCAGGTCGAAGACCTCCTTGCGGCGGGCGGCGGTGGCGATCGCGGCGTCGATGAACCCCGGCGACCGGGCGGCGCGCGAGAGCAGGTCCGTGGTGCGCAGGTGCCGTCCGAGCGCCCTGGCCAGCTTGCGGCGGTAGGCGGGCAGCGGGTCCGCCGCCTCGACGGCGGCCTCCCCGGCCAGCCGGCCGGACAGCAACGCGTAGTAGATGCCCTCGCCGGTCAGCGGGTTGATCAGGCTCGCCGCGTCGCCGGCCAGCAGCACCCGCCCGGCGCCGGGCCTCGGCCGGCCGGGGGACAGCGGCAGGTGGTGGGCGCGCAGGTCGCGAGCGGGCAGGTGGGGCAGCAGTTCGGCGAGCCGGCCGTGCAGGACCTCCCGGCCCGGACGGCCGGTGGCGCGCAGCCGGGGCAGCATCATGCCGAACCCGACGTTCGCCGTGCCGTCCCCGATGGGGAAGGACCAGGCGTAGGCGGGCCACCCGTCCCGTTGCATGGCGATGAACTGGACGTCGTCGTCGGCGGGAACCTCGGCGTAGCCGCGCACCGCGATCGCGGTGTGCCGGTCGGGCGACGGCGGCACCCCGATCAGCCGCCGCACGGCCGAGTTGGCCCCGTCGGCGGCGACGACCACGCGCGCGGCCAGCACGTCGTCCAGGACGACCTGGTCGTCGCGCGCGGCGAGCCCGCGGACGCGGTGCCGGCGCACCTCGACGCCCCTCGCGCGGGCGGCCTCGACCAGGCGGGCGTCGAAGACCGCCCGCGGGACCACGTGATTGGGGCGGGCGACGGCGGCGGTCACTCGTGCGCCGCCCGGGGACACCACCGACAACCCCCGCGCGGGCCGGTAGTCGTCGATCAGATCGGGGAGGCCGAGCAGGGCGAGCTCTTCGCGGCCGTGCGCGGCGATGCCGTCCCCGCACGCCTTGTCACGCGGGAAGTCGGCCTTGTCGACCAGGAGCACCCGGGCGTCTGGCCGTAGTTGCCTGGCGCGGATGGCCGCCGCCGCACCCGCCGGCCCGCCCCCGACCACGACGACATCCCAGATCTCGTCCACCCGCCCAGCCTGCCACAGCGCGGAGTCGGGGGCGTCCAGGAAGAATGTCGATTTTACAGGACGCGGTCAGCTTGTAAAGAGCGATTGTCCGCGAATATCGGCACCGGTATTGATCAGATTATGTTCCGGCGTTCCGGGTTATTTCGCCTCATTGTTGTGCCGTGGCCGATCGCTGCCCCGCGAGCCATCCCCCCGACAAAGCCGGAGCCCCCCATGATGAGACGTGCCCTCGCGACCGTCGCCCTCTCCCTCGTCACGATACTGGGTTTAACAATACCCGCATACGCGGTGACGCTCGAGCAAAAGCTCGCCGCACTTTCCAGTTTCAGCCAGCCCACGGCGGCCAGCTCCTCCGCCTGGCAGGCCGCCTGGCAGAACCAGGGCAACTGGGCGGACTACGCCTTCGACTGGTCGACCGACCTGTGCTCCAGCAGCCCTGACCAGCCGCTCGGCTTCGACTTCAGAATGCCGTGCAGGCGGCACGACTTCGGGTACCGCAACTACAAGGCCGTGAACCAGTTCCCGGCGAACAAGTCGCGCATCGACGACTCCTTCTACTTCGACATGAAGGCGGTCTGCGCCGGATATTCGACCATCCCGCGGGCCACCTGCAACAGCGTCGCCTGGACCTACTACCAGGCGGTCAAGGAATTCGGCTCCCTGAACGTCACCGACGCCCAGCTCGAGCGCATCCGCCAGACCGCCGAGAAGGCCGCCCAGAACACCACCACCTGACCGGCCCGCTGGTCTCCGAGAGGTGCCGGGCGGCCGTATCGTGCCGCCCGGCACCTCTGCCGCGTCCTCAACGGCCCGCGCGAAGCCGTTCAGGCAGGCGGAAGCCCGCCCCGCGCGCCGCCGACGCGAAAAAGCGGATCGGTGACGCCGCCGGGGCAGGCCAGGCGGGCGATGTCCCAGCCGGCGAGCCGGGCCCCCGCCCGGTAGGCGCTCTCGTAGAAGGCGAGCACGGCGGCGTGCGGGTCGGTGTCGGTGTGGGCGTCCGCGTGGCGCAGCACCGCGAGATGGCTCGCGCCCCGCTCGGTCCACCGGGCCGCCGGCGGCAGCAGCGGCTCGTTCGCCAGCCCCGCCGGCTCGGGGGCGGTGTAGGAGTAGAAGGCGGGCTCGGGAAAGGCGTCGTCGCCGAACCAGAACCCCGAGCTGATCACTTCCCGTGAGTACGCCTCGCGCGTCACGGGGTCGGCGTCGGGTGACGGCTCGACCTGGCGGTCGGAGAAGCGGGTGCAGGCGATGTCGAAGGTGTGCCAGAAGTGGTGCACCGGGCTGATCTTGCCCGAGAACCCCGCCGCGAACTCCTCCAGCAGCAGGTTCACCTGGCTCAGGACCCGCCAATATCGGGTGACCGCCGCCGGCTCGTAGGCCGCGTGCTCGGTGTCCTCGGCGAACGGCCGGCCTGCGTCGGGCAGGTCGAACGGCCTCGGGATGTCGATGTGCACGTCGATCCCGAGGTCGTCCAGCGCCCTCATGGTCTCCCGGTAGAAGGACGCCACCGAGTGCCCGTACAGGGGGAACGAGATCATCCTGCCGTCGCCCCTGGCCACCTCCAGCCGGTGGCCGACGAAGTCGAAGTCGATGGTGAAGATCGGGTTGCCGTCGGCCTGTCCCATCGGACGCGTGGTGAGCCCGCGCCCGGTCAGGTGGAAGGGCGCGTTCCACCAGTGGTTGCGCCGCACTCCGGCGGCGAGCCGGATCTTGCCCACCACCTGGGCGAAGCGGTGCAACGTCTCCTTGGTGTCCTGCCAGTCGGCCACCGGCACCTGCGGGAACAGCTCCATGACACCAGCCTGCCCCATGCGGCCCGCGCGCCGCGGCGCGACTCCCCGTCCGACCGGTGCGGGAAGGCGGCGGCGGACCAGGGACGGGCGCGCGGGCGCGTCATAAGATCGCTACCAGACGGAAGGCGAGGAAATGACGTTCGAGGACCCCTTAGTGGCGGGAATCGACCCGTCCATCCCCTGCTCGGTCACTTCGACCTGTCCCGGCCGGTGGCCGTCCTGATGGTCGCCATCCTGACTCACCCACGCCCGCGCGTTGCTCGCCGACAGCACCGGGACGATCGTGGTGTCGCCCGCTACTTCGAGGGCATGGACCTGCTCGAACCCGGCCTGGTGCCGGTGTCCGGCTGGCGGCCCGCCTCCGAGCCCGACGTCGAGATCGACCTGAGCCGGCCCACCCTCATCGGCGGCGTCGCCCACCTGCCGGCCTGACCCCGGTCCGCCGCAGGACCGGCACTTCGCGGGAAGAGGCGGGCAGCCGGTGACGGACCGCCCGCCGCCCATTACCGGCATGTCTTTCCGGTGATACACCGGCTACACAGAACGATTTCCGCTGTTTCCGCGGAGCAACGCTCGGTGGTCATCCTCATCTCGACGGCGGTACAACGTCGAGGAGGACACCATGGCGTCGATCTACGATCAGGTCGGGGGCGCGAGCGCGGTCGCGGCGGTCGTCGAGGAGTTCTACACCCGCGTCATCACCGACCCCACATTGGCCGGCTACTTCAACGACGTCGACATGGGCAGGCTGAAGGCCCACCAGCGCAGCTTCGTCGCCGCGGCGCTCGGCGGGCCGCAGGAGTACCGGGGCAGGTCCATGGACCAGGCCCACGCGGGCCGCGGCATCACGGCGGGCGCTTTCGACACGGTGGTCGGCCACCTGGCCGGGGCCCTGGCCGCCTGCGGGGTCCCGGCGGACACCATCGCCACCATCGCCTCCGCCCTCACCCCGCTGAAGGACCAGATCGTCCAGGACCAGGCCGCCGCCTGACCTGACCTGACCCGGACGAGGGCACGTCAATCCTCGATGGTGATCCCCAGTGCGCCGGCCAGGCTGTGGAGGAGTCCCTGGGCGTCCCGGCTCCTGACGGTCACGCCCGCGAGGCTCGTCACGCCGCCGATGCCGAGCAGGACGCAGTCGGCGAAACGCGCGCCCGCCATCCTGGCGCCGGAGAACTGCGCGCCGGACAGGTCGCAGCGCTCGAAGCGGGTGCCGGTCAGGTCGGCGTTCTGGAAGTTCGCCTCCAGCATGGTGCAGTCGCGGAAGACGGTGTTCTTGAACGTCGAGAACCGGAACGCCGCCAGGTCGGCGCGGCAGTCTTCGACCAGCACGTCCCGGAACGCGCACTCCGGCCACGTCATGCCGGTGAGGCGGCCGGCGCTCACTCGGGTCCGGAGCATGGTCGAGGACGTCGCGGCCATGTTGGACAGGTCGCACCGCTGGAGTTCGACATCGGAGAAGCCACCGCGCCGCATCCTCGTGCCGGAGAACGTCGTCTCGACGAAACGGCAGCCCTCGAACTCCACCGCGCCCGCGTCGCGGAAGGACAGATCGGCGCCCTTGTACTCCAGCGCCCGGTACAGCCCGTCGTCCACCATGTCGAGCGCCGACCCTTCGGCGCTCGTCAACGACGCCCCGAGCTTCGGCCGCAGCGGCTCTCTGACTCTCGAGGACCGGCCATCCGGCATCCGCGAAGACATGGGCGGAGCCTAGAGGAAGATCGCACGTGACACTGGCGCGACCGGGAGCGGGGAGGTGGGCGGCGAAGGTCGGCGCCCCAAGCGGGCATGTGGAGAGACGGTGACGGACGGCCGGCAGTGCCGGACTCAGGCACGGACCGGTCAGGAGGAGGTGACGGTCAGGACCTCCATGATGTGGCCGTCGGGGTCGTCGAAGTAGACCGCGCGGCCGCCGCGCCAGGTGTTGATCTCCCCATGGCGCTTGGGCTCGTGGGGCTCGGCGTAGAAGTCGAGGCCCGCGTCCATGATCCTGCCGAAGATCTCGTCGAACTCCGTCTCGCCGACCGCGAAGGCGTAGTGGTGCGGGGAGATCTCGCTGACCCCTCTGGTCGCGAAGTCGACGTCGGCGAAGTCCAGCGTGGTCAGCTCCCCGACCCGCACGGGGATGAAGGGCCCCACCTGCTCGCCGACGGCCAGCCCGAGAATGCCCGCCAGAAAACCGGCCGAGGCCCGCTTGTCGCGCGCGGGAACGATCGTGTGATTGAGAGAGATCGCCATGTCCGTTCCCCTCTCCATCAGGGGGGTGCCGTCCCTCTCATCGTATTCGGCGGCCCTGCCCACGGCGAGAGGCACGACAACGGCACACCGCCGAGGCCGCTTCTCAGGGGAGCCAGTCGACCTGGCCCGATGGAGGCAGACGGTCGCACGAAAGCCTTTCCTCCAGCGCGTCGACCAGTCGGCCCATCGCCGACTTGGTACGGGGGAAACGGCGAGCAGCGCTGTAGAGCAGGCCCGCACACGGCCGTCCCTGTGTGAGCCTTTGGACTCGCAGCATCTCGAAGTCACGGACGTTCTCGGTGAGGACGCAGCGATCCTGACCGATGGCCGATTCGATCACGCCGTCATCTGGAGTGCCCGGCCCCCCGTCACACTCTGCCACGGCGATCACGTCGTACCCCCTGGCTCTGAGTTCCGCTGCCAGATATGGCGCGAACATCTCGTCCAGAAGAAGCCGTGCGCTCACGAGGCCAGCAGGCCCTGCTCGCGACGCCACCGCTCCTCTGCGGCCGTGGCGGCATGCTCCGCGGCCTCTATCTGCTCGTCAATCTCCTCGGGGTAGGCCGACCAGTAGCGAATCGCGGTTGTGATCTGCTGCGGCGTTGTGCCCGAATGCTCGCTCACCATCTCGATGATCTCTTGGGCCGACGCATCCGTGTCGGCTGCGCGAGTCGTTTTGACCGCTTGGATGATCTCCCAGACGTCCGGGCCGTTCACTGTCACCGCACGTCTGCCGGAAGGACCGGACCGGAAGAGGACGCCAGGATGCTCTTCCATCCGCAGTGCCTCCGCGACGAGCAGGTTCACCGCAGCCGACACCGACAGACCTGGGTGCTCCATCACGAACCGCGCGAGCTTGTCGAGGACGGCTTCCTCGAACCTGATCGATCTGGGAGACGGTGCCATGACTACATTGTAGTCAGAGATGAAGCCGAAGGTGGGCGCGTGAGGCGCCTCCGATGGTCAGTCGAAGGTCAGTTCTTCTGTTTTGCGGGGCATGAGGAGGAAGGCGCCGACGCTGAGGACGGCGACGACCAGGACCGTGAGGAAGACGTGGTGGCTGGCGTCGTACAGGGCCTTGCGGATGTAGGCGGCCGTGGGCGACTGGGCGGTGGCTCCCTGGGCGCCGAGCACCAGGCTGGTGGCGTCGAGGCTGTTGGGCAGCTTGCCGGCCAGCGCCGCCGGCGGGTGCGTGAAGCGGTCGGACAGGGTGGCGTTGGAGATGGCGCCGAGGACGGCGGCGCCGACCGCGCTGCCGATGGAACGGCTGAACATGTTGGTCGCCGTGACGACTCCGCGGCGTTCCCAGCCGACGACCGACTGGATGGCGACCATGGTGGGGCTGGAGGACAGGCCGAGTCCGGCGCCGACGACGAAACACGCCGCGGCGACCTGCCAGACCTGCGCGTGCTCGCCGAGGAAGGCGCACATCACCGAGCCGACCAGCACCACGGCCGCGCCGATGAGCGCGGTGTCGCGGAAGCCGATGCGCATGTACAGGCGGCCGGAGAACGTCGCGGCGAGCGGCCAGCCGATGGTCAGGGCCGCCAGGGCGAAGCCCGCGACCAGGGCCCCGGTGCCGAGGACGCCTTCGGCGAAGGTCGGCACGTACGAGGTGAGGCCGATCATGAGCGCGCCGACGCTCAGCCCGACGAGGTTGCCGCCGATCAGGACGCGGCGGCGGAAGACCCACAGCGGCAGGATCGGCTCGACGGCCCGGCGCTCCACCAGCACGAAGGCGACGATCATCACGATGCCGGCCGCGAAGATGGCCAGGCTCGGCACCGAGTCCCAGGCCCACGCCACTCCGCCTTCGAGTAGCCCCAGGATGATCAGCGAGGAGCCCGCGGTGAGCAGCGCCGCGCCCAGATAGTCGATCTTGTGGGTGCTCCGGGTGACGTTCTCCTTGAAGCGGCGCGCGAGCATCCAGGCGGCGATCGCGCCCAGCGGGAGGTTGATGAAGAAGATCCAGCGCCAGGAGATGTACTCGGAGAACAGGCCGCCGAGCGTGGGGCCGATCACGGCGGACACGCCCCACACGCTGGCCACGTACCCCTGCACGCGCGCCCGTTCCTCGACGGAGTACAGGTCGCCGACCATGGTGATGCTCATGGGCTGGACGGCCCCGGCGCCGATGCCCTGGAGGGCGCGGAAGATGATGAGCGCCGGCATGCTCCAGGCCACGCCGCACAGCACCGAGCCGAGGAGGAAGACCGCGATGCCGAAGAACATCACCGGCTTGCGGCCGAAGATGTCGGCGAACTTCCCGTACAGCGGGACGGTGACGGCCTGGGTGAGCAGGTAGATCGAGAACAGCCACGGGAACTGGGAGAAGCCTCCCAGGTCGCTGACGACCGAGGGCACCGCCGTCGCGATGATCGTGCTGTCGAGTGCGACCAGGCTGGTGCAGAGCATGATGGCGGCGAGTACCGGACCGCGCTCCGACCTGAGACCGATGCTTTTGGACGTCGTTGCCGTCGTCACGTCGGGGAACTCTCCTTGCGGGTTGGTCCTGAACGTCGAAGCGGACGCCCTGCGCCGGCAGCACGGACGTCCTAAAAGTACGCAACTCTGTCATCACCGTTCAGATTCCCCATAACCGCATAAGTACGGCGAATGCCGCACACGCCCAGGAGAAAGACACCGTCAAGCTTCCCCGCACCCCCGACCGTGCGACGTGGCGCTCCGCCTACGCTCGGCGCTCCCCGGTCGTCGACCCGCGACCTGACGACGCGCCGTCCATCCAAGGTGGCGCGCGCCGCTGGACGGCCCCGCGGAGAATCTCCTCTGAGCGGCGGGCCGCATCCGGCTCGTCATCGACGATGCCCGCGAATGACGGTCGCCGACGGCGACCGGCAGCGGGCGGTTCTCGTCGCCCATGTTCGGCGGACATGTGTCCAGGGTGATCTTGGCGGCCCTGGTGCCGGGCGTCGGTCAGCTACGGCGTAGGAGCTCGGTCAGCTACGGCGTAGGAGCAGGGGGCTGAGCCGGGCGCGGGTCCTGGCCTGGAAGTCGGCGGTGTCGTTGACCCGGGGGAAGGGCTCGTCGGGCACCGGCACCCCGAGGAAGCCGCACAGCGGCTCCCACCCCTGACGAACCTCGAAGACCAGCAGCCGCTCGGGCGGGATCGCCGCCTTGACCTCCGCCACGTGCTGCTCGAACCGCTCGATCAGGTACTCGGAGTCGTCCGCCCGGCCGCCGAACTCGCGTTCGGTGACGATGCGCCGGGTCATCTCCATGAAGGCGGCCAGGTCGGTGCCCAGCACCTTCGAGAACCACATCGTCATCCGGAAAGGCAGCGTGGTGCCGCGCTCGCGCTGCTTCAGGATGGTGGCCCGCATGCTGTCGAGCCATCGGGCGGGGTCCCGCACGGTCAGGACGATCTTGGCCTCGGGATAGTGCGCGGCCAGTTCGCGCCAGTACGCGGCGGCCGGCCAGTCGACACACGACCGGTAACCCGCGAACACGGAGTCCCAGTCGGGGGTCTCGCCCCGCGACACGGCGAGCCAGCGCCGCACCTGCCGCGAATCGCCGATCACCTCGGTCATGTGGTGACACGGCCCGAACCCCAGCCGCTCCAACGCCGTCTTCAGCGTCAACGTCCCCGTACGCCCGAACCCTGCCCCGATGACCCGCATAATCCGCACCATTCCGATCGGAAACTGCCGATTGCGTATAGAAACAATCTTCCACCGTCGACCGGATCGGGCAAGTGCTCCAGATACGCGAAACCCGGCCGGCTCACCGTCCGGAGAGCCGCCGGGTTCACTTTCGCGAGCTGATGCTCACGACACCTTCATGGCGCCCCTGGGCCACGGCCTGCGCAGGTCATCGCCGGGTTGATGGGCACTCTGGAGCGGAGGTCAGATCATGACGTGGGCTTCGGGGTGGCCGACGAAGCAGAATTGGGCGTTGCGGGTGAGTTTGTAGTCCTGGGCCTTCCAGGTGTGGGCGGAGGCGTCGGCGCCGCGCATGTAGACGAAGTTGAAGCGGTCGCCCGAGTAGATGCGCACGCCCTCCTCCTTGCAGCGGCGCACCAGACGGGTGTCCTCGCCCGCGTTGACCGCCTCGAAGGCGAACGTGCGCAGCAGGTCCGCCTTGGCGAGGATCGTCGCGCCCTGCACGAGGTGGGCGTACCGGTGCTCCAGGCCGGGCAGGCGCATCACCGTGGTGTTGGTGGCGGGGAAGTAGGTGTAGTGCGCGCCCTTGCCGACCATCTCGGCGTCGGCGTAGTCGAATGCGCGGAGCAGGTCCGACAGGTAGTGGTGGCCGTAGAGGTTGTCGTCGTCCATCTTGGCGATGTACTCGCCGTCCGCCTGGGCGATGCCGAGGTTGAGCACCTCGCCGAGCGTCAGCGCGGGGTCGGCGGTGAGCACCTTGACGGCGGGGACGCCGGCGGCCAGCGCCTTGTCGCGCACGACCTCGGGGTCGATCGACAGGCCGTGCAGGACGAGGATCAGCTCCAGGTCGCGGTGACGCTGCCGGGCGACCTGCGCGATGGCGTGTTCGAGCTGGCCCGCGCGGTTGGTGGGCAGGACGATCGAGACGCTCTTCGTGCGGGGGACGACCGGGCGGCCGAGCGCGGTGAGGATCTGGTCGACGCGGTGGGTGAACAGGTGCTTGTCGAAGACCTCGCGCATGGCCAGGTGGGCCTGCCGGGCGCGCAGCTCGGGGCTGTTGATCAGGTAGAGGGCCTGGTTGTAGGCCTCCTCCTGGGTGTGGGCGATCGGGATCAGCGGCCCGAAGGTGCCTTCGATGGCCCGCGACCAGCCCGACAGCACGGTGGTGGAGCACGCCGACAGCTCGAACACGCGCCGGGCGCACATGGTCGGCGAGTCGATCACCGAGTTCACGTTGAGGAAGACCTTGTACATCTTGTACGCGGCCAGCATCTGCTCGTAGGGCAGTTCGCCGACGATGTGCGGCCGGTACTCCTCCGGCCAGGCGTACTTGTCGCCGGCCTTGTCGTTGCGGGCGAAGATGTGCAGGCCGAGCTCCCGCGTGGGGGCGATCACGGTCTCCATCTGCTCGCGCCGCTCGGGGTGCTTGTCGCGGAAGTACATGCCGGCGAACACGACGTCGTAGGGCCGGCCCTGCTTGGTCTGGATGGGGTTGTGCACCCGGGGCTGCGCGGCGAACTGCAGCACGTCCACCCGGTCGTGACCCAATATCTCGCGATATTTCGGCACCATGTCGCCGTCGCACGTGTACACGAAGTCGAACAGCTTGGCGGTGTCGATGAAGAAGTCGAAGTTGGGCGGGTCTTCCTTGTTCCAGAAGACCGTGGGGATGCCCTGCTCGCGGCACCAGGCCACCAGCTCGCGCAGCTCCTGCTTGGGCGCGTTGGTGCCGGTCATCTGGTAGCGCCAGCGTCCCTGGTTGCCGTGCCAGGCCGACTCGCAGAACAGCACGTCAGGACGCTTCTCGGCGAAGACCTCCTGCCAGTCCTTGAGCCCGAACTCGATCTGGTCCCACTCGTACTTGAACGCCATCCGGGAGAAGTCGTCCAAGATGACCGCGACCTTCAGGTCGGGGCGGTTGACCGGCCCGTCCGGCCAGGCGAGGTTGGGGATCTTGACCTCGGGCGCGTGCGCGAGCACCGCGTCGATGGCGGCGGCGCTCGCGGTGACGGTCGCGGGCGGCTTGGGCGCCTTCTTCGGCTTCATGGCCTGCGACAGGTCGCGGGGGAGCCGGACGAGCCTGGCGGGGCGCTTGGCGCCGGCGAGCGCCGTGCTCACGCGGTACGGACGCTGGGCCTTGGTCGCCGACAGCTGCCACTGGGCGTACTCGGCCTTGGCCTCGGCCGTGGCCAGACGCCGCTCGAGATCGCGGATGCGGTCTTCGTAGCGCTCGACGACCTTGCGCTCCTCGGGCAGCCAGTTGGCCGCGCCGAGACGCTGGAAACGCGGCTCGTCCGGATTCTTGTCGTCATCGGCCATGGTCGGACTCGCTCCCTCGTTGTCCGGGACTTCTCACGCGCGCGTCACCCCCGCATGGCCCGGGAATGTCCGATCGTACGGCGTCCGGTCCGCGAAGTCGGGCAATTCGCCCAAACGCGCAGGTCAGCTGTTCGGCACCGTACCCTGCGCGGCCGGCGAGAGGTTGTCGCCGCGCAGCCACGCCTCGATGACGCGGGCGATGCGCGGCCCCGCCTTGCCGTCCCACAGCGGCGGCAGGTCGCCGCTCGGGGTGGCCGCGCCGTCCGCGAGCGCCTTGGACGCCGCAGCCGGCAGCGTCGCGGGGGTGACCAGCCGGTTGGTGCCGTGCGTGATCGTGACCGGCCGCTCGGTGTTCGGCCGCACGGTCAAACACGGCACGCCCAGCATGGTGGTCTCCTCCTGCACGCCGCCGGAGTCGGTCACGACGAGCGCCGCGCCGCGCACCAGCGACAGGAACTCGACGTACCCCAGCGGGTCGATGATGGTGAGCCCCTCGCCGGTGACCAGCCCCGCCTGTGCCAGCCGCTCGCGCCCGCGCGGGTGCAGCGGCACCACGACCGGCACCTGCTCGCCCACCGCCAGCACGGCCTCGACCAGCTCGCGGGCCGACTCGGGGTCGTCGACGTTCGCCGGGCGGTGCAGGGTGGCCACGGCGTACCGGTCGGGCAGGCCGAGCCGGGCCTTCAGCGGCGCGGGGTCGAGCTTGGGCAGCGCCGAGAACAGGCTGTCGATCATCGGGTTGCCGACCAGGTGCGCCTTGGCGGGGGAGACGCCCTCGTTCGCCAGGTGGGACAGCCCGTCGGGGCTGGTGACCAGCAGGATGTCGGCGAGCGCGTCGGTGACGACCCGGTTGACCTCCTCGGGCATCTCGCGGTCGAAGGACCGCAGGCCCGCCTCGACGTGCGCGGTCGGGACGTGCAGCTTGGCGCACACCAGGATCGCGGCGAGCGTGGAGTTGACGTCGCCGTACACCACCACCAGGTCGGGCCGGTGGGTGAGGACGACCTCCTCCAGGCCGGTGAGCAGCGCGGCCGTCTGGCGCGCGTGGCTGCCGGAGCCCACGCCGAGGTTGGCGACCGGGTCGGGCAGGCCGAGGTCGGCGAAGAAGACGTCGGACATGAGCGCGTCGTAGTGCTGCCCGGTGTGGACGATGCCCTGCCGCACCCCCAGCTCGTCCAGGCCGCGCACGACCGGAGCCGCCTTGACGAAGTTCGGGCGAGCGCCGAGCACGTGCAGGACGAGGGGATTGTCCCTCATTGACCTCGCCTTTCAGCCGGGAGTGGGTCACATGTTGCCCCGATGGACCAAGCGTTGCCTATGGTACGGTCACGGCGTGGTTTCCGAGGCCAGCCGGCCCGAGAAGGTCTCCCCCAAGTCGGCTCGCGCCGGCCTGCGCGGCTTCCTCAAGGGCTTCGTCCAGCATCCGGTCATCGTCTCCAGGGTCTTCGTCACCAGGGTCAAGTCCGACCCGATGCGGGTGGCGCAGGCAGCGGCGGAGGCCATGCCGCCAGGTCTGCGTCCGGCCGTGGGCAAGGTCGCCTGGCCGGTGGCCCGCGTGGTCAAGGTCACGGCGCGCAAGATCGCGCGGCGGATGGCCGACGGCCCGCTCGAGGCGGCCAAGGTCGAGTTCGAGCGCGGGCGCATGACCAAGGCCGTCGAGGTGCTCCAGCCGCACGCGCGCTGGCCGTTCATCCGCCGGCGCATCGCCTACTACGAGGGCGAGAAGGCCGCCATCGGCGCCTCCCCGATCCCGCCGAAGTCCAAGGTGATCGTCGGCGAGCGGGTCGCGGGCCGGGTGCTGCACTGCGTGACCAACGCGCTGCCCTACACCCAGGCCGGCTACACCGTCCGCACCCACCGCATCGTGACCGCGCAGCGCGCCGCCGGGCTCGACCCGCACGTGGTGACGAGCTGGGGCTGGCCGATGCTCCAGGGGCACGCCGACGCCGAGCCGTACGAGGAGATCGACGGCGTCCCCTACCACCGCCTGCTGCCGAGCGGCGAGGTGCCGTTCGAGAGCCGCGGCCGCATGATCCGCGGCGCCGGCGAGGTGACCGAGCTGGTCAGGACGCTGCGGCCGCAGGTCCTGCACGCCGCTACCGACCACCGCAACGGCTCGGTGGGGCTGGCCGTGCGCGAGCGCACCGGCACGCCGCTGGTGTACGAGGTGCGGGGCTTCCTGGAGGAGACCTGGGCCTCGCGCGACGCCGCCCGGGTCGGCAGCGAGCGCCACCTGCTCCAGCGCGAGCGCGAGGCGCACATCATGCGCTCGGCGAACGCCGTGGTCACGCTGGCCGAGACGATGGCGTCCGAGATCGTCGAGCGCGGCGTCCCCCGGGAGAAGATCTTCCTGGCGCCGAACGCCGTGGACGACTCGCTGCTGACCGCCGACTACGACGGCGCGGCCTTCCGCGCCGCGTACGGCATCGCGCCGGGCGAGATCGTGGTCGGCTCAGTGTCGAGCATCGTCGGCTACGAGGGCTTCGCCACGCTGCTGTCGGCCGCCGCGCAGTTGCGCGACGCCAGGACGCCGGTGCGGGTGCTCATCGTCGGCGACGGCGCCGAACGGCCCGCGCTGCTCGCCCAGGCCGAGAAGCTCGGGCTCGGCGACCTCGCCATCCTGCCCGGACGGGTGGGGCCCGAGGAGGCGCTGCAGGCCCAGTCGGCCATCGACATCTTCGTGTGCCCGCGTGAGGACCTGCGCGTGTGCCGCCTGGTCACCCCGCTGAAGCCGGTGGAGGCCATGGCGCTGGGCAAGCCCGTCGTGCTGAGCGACCTGCCCGCGCTGTCGGAGCTGGTCGGGTCGGACGGCGCGGGGCTGCTGGTTCCGCCGGGCGACCCGGCGGCGCTGGCCAAGGCGCTGGCCGGGCTCCGCGAGGACCCCGCGCGCCGCGCCGAGATGGGCGAGGCGGGCCGCGCCGAGGTGGCCGCGAAGCGCACGTGGAGCCGCATCGCCGAGAACTACAAGACGATCTACCAGTCCGTCGCCGGATGACAACCCCGAGATGACCCTTGTGAAACCTTCGCTTGGTTACCCGTTCAATCGCATTAGACGTGATCTGTGCGGACTTGAGATAGCCTTTCCCACCATGCAGTGTTGTTTCGGACTCCCTCAGGTCGTCACGTGAGCGCATACGATCTCGCGGTCATCGGCCTCGGGTACGTGGGCATGCCCCTCGCCAAGGAGGCCTCAGGCGTCGGTTTCCGGGTGGTGGGGCTGGACATCGACCCGCGCAAGGTCGACGCCCTGACCTCAGGCCGCTCGTACATCGACGACCTGAGCGACGCCGACCTGGACACGATGCTGACGAACGGTTTCACCGCCACGCTGGACCAGACGGTCCTGACGGGCAGCGACACCATCGTCATCTGCGTGCCGACCCCGCTCGACGAGGACCACCGCCCGGACCTGTCCGCCGTGCGCGGCGCGGTCGAGACGGTGGGGCGCCACCTTCAGCGGGGCACGCTCGTCGTCCTGGAGTCGACCACCTACCCCGGCACCACCGACGACGTGGTCCGCCCCATCCTGGAGGACGCCTCCGGGCTCACCGCGGGCGTCGACTTCCACCTCGCCTTCTCGCCCGAGCGCATCGACCCGGGCAACCCCAAGTTCGGCCTGCGCAACACGCCCAAGGTCGTCGGCGGCTACACCCAGGCCTGCCGCGACCGCGCGGCGGCGTTCTACGGCCGGCTGGTCGAGCAGGTGGTGACGGTCAGCGGCACCCGTGAGGCCGAGATGGCCAAGCTGCTGGAGAACACCTACAGGCACGTCAACATCGCGCTGGTCAACGAGATGGCCATCTTCTGCGACGAGCTCGGCGTGAACCTGTGGGAGTCGATCGAGGCGGCCGCCACCAAGCCGTTCGGGTTCCAGAAGTTCCTCCCCGGCCCCGGCGTCGGCGGGCACTGCATCCCGGTCGACCCCTCCTACCTCTCCCACGCCGTGCGCAAGCTCGGCTACCCGTTCCGCTTCGTGGAGCTGGCGCAGGAGATCAACGAGCGGATGCCCGCGTACGTCGTCGCCCGCGTGCAGCGCCTGCTGAACCGCGCCAAGAAGCCGGTGAACGGCTCGCGGGTCCTGCTGATGGGCGTCACCTACAAGCCCGACATCGCCGACGAGCGCGAGACTCCCGCGGTGCCGGTCGCCCGCGCGTTCCGCGACCTCGGCGCCGAGCTGCTGTTCGCCGACCCGCACGTCAAGCAGTGGTCGGTCGACGGGGTCGAGGTGCCGCGCGAGGACGACCTGGCGGAGGCGGTGCGCAAGGCGGACGTCACCGTGCTCCTGCAGCAGCACTCCGAGTTCGATCTGGACATGGTGCAGCAACGAGCCCATCTCATTCTCGACACCCGGGGCGTCCTCTCCGAGGGCGATCGCGTCGAGCGGCTCTGACGGGCGGAGGGTCGGCGCGTGCACGTGCTTGTCATGACGGTGGTCCACCACCCTGAGGACGCCCGGATCCTGCACCGGCAGATCCGCGCGCTCGTGGACGCCGGTCATGTGGTCACGTATGCCGCGCCCTACACCGCACGCGGTGTCGTGCCGCGGTCGTGGGTGACCGGAGTGGATCTGCCCAGAGCCGCCGAGCGCAAGCGACTGGCGGCCGTGCGGGCGGCGCGCCGGCTCTTCAAGAGCCTGCGCGGCCAGGTCGACCTGGCGCTCATCCACGACCCCGAGCTGCTGCTCGCGGTCGCGGGGGTGCGCAAGCGGCCGCCGGTGGTCTGGGACGTCCACGAGGACACCCCGGCCACCCTGTCGCTGAAGCCCTGGCTGCCGTCCTTCCTGCGGCCCCCGACGCGCTTCCTCGCCCGGCTGCTGGAGGGCACCGCCGAGCGCCACCTGCACCTGCTGCTGGCCGAGACCGCCTACGCGGGCCGCTTCCGGCAGGCGCACCTGGTCGTGCCGAACGAGACCTGGGTGCCCGACCACGTCAGCGAGCCGTCCGACGACCGCGTGGTGTACCTAGGGTGGCTGTCGGAGGCCCGCGGCGTGCGGGAGGCGGTGGAGGTGGGCCGGCTGCTGCAGCCGCACCGCGTCGCGGTGGAGCTCATCGGCTACGCCGACCCGCAGAGCAGGCCGATGCTCAACCAGGCCGTCGCCGAGGGGGTGCTGGAGTGGCGCGACTTCATGCCCAACGACGAGGCGCTCAAGCGGCTCGACGGGGCGCTGGCCGGGCTCTCCCTGCTGCACGACGAGCCCAACTACCGCCACTCCATGCCTACCAAGATCGTCGAGTACATGGCGCACGGCATCCCCGTGATCACCACTCCGTCGCCCAGGGCGGTGGAGCTGGTGGAGCGTTACCAGAGCGGCATGGTCGTGCCCTGGCGCGATCCACAGGCCGTGGTGCGGGCCGTCCTGCGGTTGCGGAACGATCCGGAGGCGCGCAAGGGCGCCGGGGCGCGCGGGTACGCCGCCGCCCGGGCGAACCACCACTGGCCGAACTCGGCGCGCAGGTTCGTGACACAGCTCGAGGCCTGGGCCGGTGTGAAGAAATAGGCCACCGGACGCCGCCCGCCGGGCGGTGCACGCCCGTGCGCGGGCGCGCCGGAACGCCGATGCGGCCCTGATCGACTTTTATGAGGGCCACAACTTAAGGACGGTAATCTCCTGAAGGTGCGCGGCCTCACACTGCTGCTGGGTGCGGCCCTTCTGGCCGCTGTCGCGGCGATCGTCATGGTTCTTCCGCATTCTCCCGGCGACTCGAAGAGCGCGGCGACGACCCCGGCGCAGAAGACGAAGACGGCGAGCCCCACGCCCTCGACCAGCGTGTTCAGCGATCCCTGCGGAACCTTCGACACCACCAGCCCGACCCCGTACGCGGTCACCGGCTACTGGCTGGTGCCGACCTCCGACCACTGCACCTGGCGCAGACAGCTCCAGGCCATCCACAGCGTCGGCGGGGACACCGTCGTGCGCCTCGGCTTCGGCCTGCAGCCGCGCTCCGTGGACGGTGACGGGCACGTCCTGGACGCCCAGGGCAAGGAGCCCGACCCGCGCTTCGACAGGTGCCAGGAGAACGGCCTGACGTGCGTGCAGGCCGCGGAGTCGGCCCTGAAGGCCGCCAACCCCGGCAACCGCATCACCTGGACCTACATCTACCGCACCGACGAGGCGTTCGGCCCCGACCTGTTCCGGTGCCCGCAGATGGAGCACACCGTCACCGTCGGGGACGACGTCTTCTACCGCGTGATCACCCCCGACGACGGCTCGGACAACCCGACCTGCGACTTCACCTCCAAGGGGCTCGGCTACCACCTGATCCTCGTGGACGGGGCGCCCAAGGACAGCCTGACCGAGATCCTCGACCTGGCCGACCGCTTCGCCATGAAGGTCTTCCCGGCGCTGCCCGTGGCGCCGCGCGACCGCGTCGAGCCCACCAGGGCCGACCCCCGGCACATCGGCACCCTGACCACGCTGACCAGGCGCGTCCTGCAGGACTACGGAGACCGCTTCAAGGACCGCGCCTCGCTCGGCGGCGTCTACCAGCCGTTCGAGCTGCAGATCAGAGACTGGCCCGACCCGTCGGTGGTCCCGACGCTGCAGGTGTACGCCGAACAGCACGACATCGTGCAACAGGAACTGCCCGGCAAGCCCATCATGGTCAGCCCCTATCTGGACGGGCGCAGGGAGAAGAAGTTCACCTCCACTCCGGCGCAGGTCAAGGCCGGGTTCAAGGCGCTCGCGCGGACCGGCGTCGGCATCGTCGCACCGCAGGACAGCCGCGGCACCGGCAAGGTCGGGCTGTTCTGGCCCAACCTCAAGGGGCAGCAGGTCGACTCCCGGCTCAAGCCCATCGTGGGCGACACCACCTACGGCAAGGCGTACTACGGCGCCACGCGCGACTACTACCGCGCCATGGCCGAGGCCCTCGCGGAGCTGCGCGCCGAAGGGGACGACGTCCAGCTGTGGGCCAACGTCGAGGCGTTCGAGCCCGAGGGCGACGGCGCCTGCGAGGCGGGCGGCAAGCGCGGCGTGACCGACAAGAAGCGCCTGGACTCGGCGGTCACCTTCGTCGGGCCGTACGTCTCGAAGATCATCTCCTACAAATGGAGCAGCTTCTTCACCTGCGGGACCCCCACGCTCGCCGACCAGGTCGCCGAGGACTGGAGCCGCCCCATCCCCATCCAGGCCATCGTCGCCAAACGCGGCATCCAGGACGGACTGGAGGTGCGCGGCTACAACGTCGCCGGCGCCAAGGTCACGCTGAGCTGGTACGGCGGGTCGGAGCCGCGCGAGGTGGACGCGGCCGACGCCGGATGGTCCGACCCTTCGCCGATCCCCGGCCTGCCCGGGGCCGTGCGGAAGATCTGGGTGCCGGTCGACTGGTCGTCCATCCCCGCCGACGCCTGGGTCCGCGTGGACGTGACCTCGCCCGACGGACGGCAGAGCAACGCCCCGGTCTACCTCAATCGGGGCACATGACGGTCTTCGGCCCTCCGTCACCGGTGTAACGTGCCTGCCATGGTCCCGCGCATTCCCGTCAGCGTGGATCTCGTCGTGCTCACCGTGCGCTGCCAGCAGCTCAGCGCCCTCGTCTGGCGGCGCGACCGCCCGCCGTACCAAGGGTGCTGGGCGCTCTCCGGCGGCTTCATCCAGCTCGAGGAAGATCTGCCCGCCGCCGCGTCCCGCGTCCTCGCCGAGCGCGCGGGGCTGCCGGGCGCCCCGGTGCACCTCGAGCAGCTCCGCACCTACGGCTACCCCGACCGCGACCCGCGCCAGCGCGTGGTCAGCGTGGCCTACCTCGGGCTCGCGCCCGACCTGCCTGCCTCCACCGAGGCCCACATGAGCTGGCAGCCGGTGTCCTCCCTGCAGACCATGGCCTTCGACCACCGGCGCATCATGCTCGACGGCATCGAACGCGCCGGCGCCAAGCTCGAGTACACCTCCCTCGGCGCGGCGTTCTGCCCGGAGGAGTTCACGGTGGCCGATCTGCGGCGGGTGTACGAGATCGTGTGGGGACGTCCGCTCGACCCGCGCAACTTCCACCGCAAGGTCACCAAGGCCGACGGCTTCCTGGTGCCCACGGGCCGCACCACCACCCGCGACGGCGGCCGTCCCGCCATGCTCTACCGCCGCGGCCCCGCCGAACTCCTCCACCCCCCGATGCTCCGCCTGGGCTGAGTTGTGTTCGCTTGGCCTGCCCCGCTCTGGCGCGGCCGGGGGTTCTCGTGGGGTCGGCGCGTCATAAGGTAAGGCCATGCCGCGTTTCCGTCCCATCCTCGACGAGATGGCCGCCTATCGGCCGGGCAAGGCCGTGGTCTCCGCCGACGGCCGGTCCTTCAAGCTGTCGTCCAACGAGTCCCCGTACGAGCCGCTGCCGTCGGTGCTGGAGGCCATCGCCTCCGCCGCCGCGGAGGTCCACCGCTATCCCGACCCCGCCTGCGTGCGGCTCACCGAGGCCCTGGCCGAGCGTTTCGGCGTGCCTCCCGAGCACATCGCGCTGGGCGCGGGCTCGGTGACGGTCGCTCAGCAGCTCTTCGCCACCGTGAGCGACCCCGGCGCCGAGGTGATCTACGCCTGGCGGTCCTTCGAGGCCTACCCGCTGCTCGCCGACCTCGCCGGCGCGGTCTCGGTGCGCGTCCCCCTGGCCGATGAGACCCACGACCTCACGGCGATGGCGGCGGCGATCACCCCCGAGACGCGCATGATCTTCGTGTGCAACCCCAACAACCCGACCGGCACGGTCAACCGCGCCGCCGAGCTGACGGCCTTCCTCGACCAGGTCCCCGGCGACGTGCTGGTCATCCTGGACGAGGCCTACCGCGAGTACGTCCGCGACGCCGACGTGCCCGACGGGGTGGGCCTGTACGCCGACCGGCCGAACGTCGCCGTCCTGCGCACCTTCTCCAAGGCGTACGGGCTGGCCGGCCTGCGCGTCGGCTATCTCATCGCCCACGAGCCCGTGGCCGCCGCCGTGCGCAAGACCATGGTCCCGTTCGCCGTCAACAGCATCGGCCAGGCCGCGGCGATCGCCTCGCTGGCCGCCGAGGACGAGTTGCTCGAACGCGTCGAGACGGTCGTCAAAGAGCGCACACGCGTCCGTGAGGCCCTTCTCGGGCAGGGCTGGCAGGTGCCGCCCACCGAGGCGAACTTCGTCTGGCTGCGCCTCGGTGACCGCACGCTGGAGTTCGCCGAACGCTGCGCCGTCGACGGCGTGGCCGTCCGCCCGTTCGCCGGCGAGGGCGCCCGCGTCTCCATCGGCTCCCCCGAGGCCAACGACACCTTCCTCGCCGCCGCGGAGTCCTTCGGCGCCCACCGCTGACCCCCGGCCGCCGACTCCCAGCGCCCGTCCACCCGGCAGAGCAGCGTGTTCGTTGTTCTGGCCGGGTGGTGCGGTGCCCGGCGCGGCCGGTGCGCCGTCCACGAACGTTCACCGGCTCGGGCGCCGTGGCAGGCGTCGGCATCGCCGTACCACGACCCGCCGACCCGGCGCCGATCACTGTGGCACATGGCCGGGGTGGAGAGCCGCGCCCGGTGAACGTATGTGGTCACCGCACTCGTCAGGTGGTGCTGCGGTATGTCCACATTTCGGCCATCTGTTCATCCTCAACCCGAATTAGCCAGATCATGCCGGTCCCCGGCGTGCCGAGGTCCTGTCCTCGGCGAACGCTGCCGATGGCCGCGATCCGATCAGCGTCGGCAAGGATGCGTTCAATGTGGAAGCGAAGGTCCGGCTGCGCCGCTCTGATCTGCTCGATCGCACGTTGAACACCTGCTGGGCCGGCCACCTCGGGGTGGGCGTGATCGATCCAGTCTTGCCGGAGGATGTCCGGGGCGGCGGAGACATCGCCGGTGTTCCACATATCGAAATAGCGTGCCACTACCTGCTTGGATGCCGTGGCGACGGCTTCGCTCATCACCGTTGTGCTCCCATCCGGGGTCCGCTGTGATGTCGAGTCCACCTTATGGCTGACATGTCGGCAGTGATCACCTGGTCACCGACCAGACCGACCGTCAGAGTGCGGTGCCGCGCGTATTGCTGATCATGCGCAGCCGGTTGGTGATCCGCGTGTCCTCAACCGCGCCGGGCCTGCCTTGGACGGAGAATGTCCGGCCGGCCGGGGGGAGCCTCCCGTGTGGGTCGTCGGTCAGGAGCGGGTGAGCTGGGTCTCGCCTGCCTGGTCGGAGGGGCGGGGGCGGCGGGCGTGGCGTTCGGTGGAGACCACCAGGGCGACGCCCAGCACGATCACCAGGCCGCCGGCGATCATCTGGCCGGTCGCCCGCTCGTTGAGCACGACCACGCCGAGGAGCACCGCCACGACCGGGTTGACGTACGCGTAGGTCGACACCAGCGAGATCGGCGCGTTGCCGAGCAGCCAGATGTAGGAGGTGAAGCCGACCAGCGAGCCGGCCAGCACCAGGTAGGCCAGCGCCAGCCACGACCCGGCGCTCACCTGGTCCAGGTGCAGGCGTTCCCCGACGGCCGGGCCGACGATGAGCAGCCCGGCGCCTCCGACGATCATCTCGACGGTGCTGGCCACGAACGGGTCCTCCGGCATGGGGATGCGTCCGGACAGGAACGAGCCGAGCGCCCACGACAGCGAGCCGGCGAGCACGACCACGATGCCGGTCGAGTCGGAGGACCCGCCGCCGGTGAGCGACAGGCCGGCCACGCCGCAGAAGCCGATGAGCACCCCGGCCAGCGAGAGCAGGTGCGGCCGGTCGCGCGCGACGGTGCGGAAGATGACCAGCCAGAGCGGCACCGAGGCGACCAGGAGGGCGGCCAGGCCGGAGGAGATGTGCTGTTCGGCGACCGCCACCATGCCGTTGCCGCCGAGGAGCAGCAGCAGCCCGACCAACCCGCCACCGCACAACTGGCGGCCGTTCATGCGCAGGACCGAAGGACCCTTGCGCAGCACCAGCACGGTGCCGAGGATGACCGCCGCCGCGACGAAGCGCATCCCGGCGCTCACCAGTGGCGGCATGGTCTCGATCGTGAGCCTGATGCCGAGGTAGGTCGACCCCCACACGACGTACACCGCCGCGAGCGCCGCCCACACCTTGATGTCACGAGTGTTCTCGACCATAGCTCATGACAATATCGATCGGCCCGACGGCGGCACACGCGGGTATCGGACCGTGAGATGTACCCCCGCGATCCGCCGCCGGTGCTCACCTGCGCCATCACCCGAGCCGCCCGTCGGAGGCCGCTTTGTCCACAGGCTGTGGAAAACCGGCGATCCGGGCCTCGGCTCTTTTCTCCGGCCCCAGATGCGGAAATGTAACAATTCGTGGCGCAAGTGGGCCCAGTTGTCCACAGGCTGTGGACAACGCGGTGCCGCCGCCGCACCCCTCGGAGGCGCGGGTCGCCCGCCCCACACGGGCGCCCCGCCCCCGGAGGTCAGCGTGGGCCGAGCTTCTCCACGATCAGGCGGTAGAGCTGGCGCGGGCGCCCCGGCTGGGGGGTGCGGTTCGGCGGGAGCGGCCACGCGAGTCCCTCGTCAACCAGCGTGCGCAACAGCCGCCGAGCCGTGCGGGGAGTGACCCCGAGCATCCGCCCGGCGCTCTCCGCGTCCACGATCGTGTCCCCGCCCTCCAGCTTGGCGGCCAGCCTCGCCAGCACCTCGACGCCCTTCGGCCGGCCCTGCCCCGGCGCCTGAGGAGGCATCCGCGGCGCAGGGACGAGCGTCCGGCCCTCGCGGTCCACCGCGAACCCCTGCGGCTGCTTGCCGGCCTGCGAGCGGGCGAGCGCCGCCCTGGCGTGCGTCTCGGCGTCATGAGTCGTGCGTCCCATGCCGACGCCGACCTCCACGGCCAGCCCGAGCTCGTCGCGGATGCGCGCGGCGAAGGGCAGGACCCGGAACCCGTCGGTGGCCGCCGCCATGGAGCCGCGGGTGGCCGTCACCAGGTAGCTGTGGTCGTCGATCGCCCATACGGCGGCGTTCATCCGATTGGCCTCCTGCACCAGCAACCGGTGCAGTGACAGCCGCAGCTCGTCACGCCAGTACCTCGGAGCCGCCCGCCGTACGGGCTCGCGTAACGTCGGCACCTCGATGAGCACCACCGTCAGCTGCGACTCCTCCAGCCTGTGGTGCGCGCCGAGCAGCGCCGCGGTGTGCAGCGCCGTGCGCACCGCCGCGGAGGTCGGCCGCACCCGCACGGTCGGCACCCCGGCCGCCGCGAGCCGGTCGGCCACCGCGGGCAGGCAGGTCAGCGCGCCCGTCGTGGCGCCCTGCCTGATCAGGCGTTCGTGGTAGGCGGCGACCGTGCCGGTCGCCCCCGGCTCCTCACGCGTCTGCACCCCGCCCGTCGGCATGCCGAGGTCGGCATAAGCCTCCTCGACGTCCGAGCGGCTCAGCAGGTCGACGCTGACCCTGCGCGGGTCGATGCGCTCGTCCAGCGCGGCCCTGGCCAGGGCCGCGGTGAGGGCGGGGCCCCCGAGCTGGACGTACGTCGCGGGGATCGTGAGCACGCCCGAGCGCCTGGCCAGTTCGTACGGCACGGGGCTGGCGAACAGGCAGGCGTCCACCCCCGGGCCGAGCCGTACCACCTTGTCGGCCGCCTCCTGTTCGTCACGGTAAGCCGCGGCGACCAGCCGGCACGGAACCGGGGCCGCCGCGTGGCCCATGAGCATCACGCGTTCGACCAGGTCGTGAGGCCCCACCACCCCGATGGTGAGGTCCGGGCCCGATGCGCCCACACGTGATCCTCGCGGAGTTTCTTCGGCCCTTTCGACCAATGTTCGTCCCATCCCGCCATACCTTCGATGGAGGCGCCGCGCCGCGCGGCACCCCGCGGCCGGCGTGTCCGGCCCGGTGGGCGCCCGGCGTGGCTTCCTCGCGAAATCCACTGGTCGAGTCCGCCTCGCGGGGGGCGCCGGTCAGGCCGCCGGAAGGCGGCATGCGGCGTCTCCGGCTCGGGTTCGTCTCCCATCCGGTCTAGTCCTCTTTGGAACGATCGCTCGCCAAGGCACTAATGTCACGCCCGGATTTGCCGGAAAGCGGCTCTCCCATGCCCTGAAGGCATGGCAAGGATGGCTATATGAACAGGTCAGAGGCGGTTTACGGGCTCAGTCAGGTCGTAGGGGAAATCTCTCTTACCACATCTCCACCCAGGGCCTTCATGCGTGCCGCGAGGTCGTGGTGGCCCCGGTCGATGAGGTAGCCGGGCGAGACGACGGTCTCGCCGTCAGCGGCGAGGCCCGCGAGCACGAGCGCGATGCCCGAACGCAGATCGTGCGCCGTGACGTCGGTTCCGGTCAGCGGGGTGGCGCCGTGGACGACCGCGCGGCTGCCCTCGACCTCGATGTTGGCGCCCATCTTGTTCAACTCGCCGGCCAGCGCGAACCGCCCGTCGAAGATGCGCTCGTGGATGTAGCTCGCCCCGTCGGCCAGGCAGGCCACCGTCATGATCGGCGACTGCAGGTCGGTGGCGAACCCGGGGTAGGTGTCGGTGATCACGTTGATCGGGCGCAGCGGCCGGTCGCGGCGGACGTTCAGCACCGCGCCGTCGGTGGCGAACTCGACGCCCATCTGCTCCAGCTTCCAGCGCACGACGCCGAGGTGCGCCAGGGAGGCGCCGACCAGGTTGACCTCGCCGCCCGTGATGGCGGCGGCCATCGCGAACACGCCGGCGTCGAGGCGGTCGGGCATGACCCGGTGCTCCACGGCGGTGAGCTCGTCGACGCCCTCGACGGTGATGAAACCGGTTCCGCCGCCGCTGATGCGGGCGCCCATCTTGGTGAGCATGTCGATGACGTCGAGGACCTCCGGCTCCAGGGCCGCGTTCTCGATGATGGTGGTGCCCTTGGCGAGCGCCGCCGCCATGATGAGGTTCTCGGTGCCCGTGTGCGAGGGGGTGTCGAGGTACAGCGGGGCGCCGGTGAGGCCGGCGGCCTTGACGTGGATGACGCTCTCGCCCTCGTCGACCACCGCGCCGAGCCGCTTGTACCCGAGGTAGTGGAAGTCGAGGTTGCGGCTGCCGAGGTTGCACCCGCCGACGCCCTCGATGACGGCCTCGCCGAGGCGGTGGAGCAGCGCCGGGACGAAGAGCACCGACCCGCGGAAGCGCCGCGCGATCTCGGCGGGCAGCACCGGACTGGTCAGGCGGGATGCGTCGATGACCAGAGTGCGCTCGGCCTCGTGCAGCTCGACCTTCGCCCCCACGGACTCGGCCAGCTCCACCGCCCGGCGGACGTCCTCGATGATCGGTACGTTGCGCAGAACCGTGCGGCCCTCTGCGGCGAGCAGGGCCGCGCCGATCATCGGGAGCACGGCGTTCTTGGCTCCCTGGATGAACGCGGTTCCACGCAGGGCGTTGCCGCCGCGCACGCGGTATCGAACCATATGTAGAGGCTCCTCGAATTCTGGTAAATGACGCGCCAGTTAAGCGGACGGCGGCAGAGTTATCCGCCCACAGTAGCCCTTTCGGGATGGCGGCCCGGCCACTTTGGCGCCACTCCGCTACCCGGTGAAGCGCAGATCATTCAGCGTACGGAGGTGTTGGTCCCGGCACTGGGCGACGCGGCGGTCAGCAGCGTGTTCGCCCGCTGGTCCACGAACCGCGTCACGAGCTGCTGGGCGTATCCGAACACCATCGCCCACACCAAGATCGAGGTCTGCGAGCTGAGCCCGCCGAACCCCGGCACGAAGCCCGAGTTGAGGATCAGCAGGCCGACGATCGCCGTCGCCACGCCCGCCGGGACCTTGAGCAGGTTCTGCGCGACGGCGAGGGAGTAGCGGGTGGACAGCTCCGAGCGGGTCGACAGGCTCGTGGCCGTGGCGAGCGCCGCGCCCAGCATCCCGACGAGCGCGACCAGCGGCACGTCCCCGTGGGTGGGGGTGCCGGCGCCGGTCGGGCACACCTGGCTGCTGCTGCCCATGTTCTGTCCGAGGAGCGCCGTCAGGGTCCCCTTGCCGCACATGGGGATGGCCGCGGGCCAGATCGCCCCGACGGTGACCAGGCCGGCGACGATGAGCGTGAGGATGGCGACCCCGCCGAGCAGCAGGTTGCGGAAGCTGCGCACCCGGCCGCTCTCGATGGAGGCCATGCCGTAGGCCGCCCGGAGCACCGCCTGCAGCAGCGACCGGTCGCTCTCGCCGATGTCGCCCGCGGCGACGCGCGCGGTGAGCCCCACCAGCCGCGCGTCGTCGGCGGGCAGGTAGGCCCGCCCGGTGGCGAGGACCTCGGGGGCGCGGGCGTTGAGCTCGCCGGCCGGCAGCAGCCCGTACAGCAGGATGGTGGCGCCGTAGATGTTGGACCACGCCGCCTCGATGGCCTGCCCGGTCAGCCAGCGCCGCCAGCCCTGCCGCTCGTGCGCGTACCGCGCGGCGGCGGCCAGGTGGCGTTCGATGGCGGTGTGCAGCGGCCGAAGGCCCCGCTCGTCCGGCCGGGCGGCCAGGCAGCGCCCGGCGTCGGCCGCGATCTCCTGGGCGCGGGAGGCGATGTGCACCCGCCACACGCCGGGCCAGCGCAGCACGTCCTGCTCGCTGAGCCCGGCGATGTCGTCCAGCGCGCCAGGCCCGTCGTTCCCGCCGGACTTCGCCGGGCGGGCGGCCTCACCCGGCCCGCGGACGTCGGCGCCGTCCGTCGTGGGGGCGCCGTCCGTAGTTGGGGCGCCGTCCGTCCTGGGGACGGCGTCCGCCCCGTCTTCGGCGGCCTCGTCCGATCGCACGGCCGGATCGGGTGCCATACGTTCCTCCAGGGTTCGCCCGTCCCCCTGGGCTTATCGCGACCGGCCGCCCCAGCGCTACCGGTTTGCGATCATTCGTGCCGTCAGGCGCGGGCGGCGATGTCGGAGCGGTGGTGGGAGCCGCGCAGCCTGACCTGCTCCACCTGCGCGTACGCGGCGGCGCGCGCGGAGGCGATGTCGGAGCCGGTGCCGACGACGTTCAGCACCCGGCCGCCCGCCGACACCACCCGCCCCTCGGCGTCCAGCGCGGTGCCGGCGTGCAGGACGTAGGCGTCCTTCGCGACGGGGTCGAGCCCTTCGACGCGGTCGCCCTTCACCGGGTCGGCAGGGTAGCCCTCGGCGGCGACGACCACGGTGACGGCCGCGCCGTCGCGGAAGCGCGGCGCGGGCTGCCGGTCGAGGGCGCCGGTCGCGCAGGCCAGCAGCAGCCCGGCCAGCGGCGTCTCCAGCCGGTCGAGCACCACCTGCGTCTCGGGGTCGCCGAAGCGGGCGTTGAACTCGATGACCTTCGGCCCGGACGCGGTGAGCGCCAGCCCGGCGTACAGGACTCCGGTGTAGGGGGTGCCGCGCCGCGCGAGCTCGCCGATGGACGGCAGGACGACCTCGTCCATGACCCGCTCGGTGAGACCCTCGGGCGCCCACGGCAGCGGCGTGTAGGCGCCCATGCCGCCGGTGTTCGGGCCCTGGTCGCCGTCGTAGGCGCGCTTGAAGTCCTGGGCGGGCTGGAGCGCGACGGCCGTGGCGCCGTCGCACAGCGCGAACAGCGAGACCTCCGGGCCGTCGAGGTACTCCTCCACGACCACGCGTCCGCAGGCCGCCGCGTGGGCGAGCGCCTCGGCGCGGTCGGAGGTCACCACGACGCCCTTGCCCGCGGCGAGCCCGTCGTCCTTCACGACGTACGGAGCGCCGAACGCCTCCAGGGCGGCCTCGGTCTCCTCGGGGGTGACGCACACGCGGGCGCCCGCCGTCGGCACGCCGGCGGCCACCATGACGTCCTTGGCGAAGGCCTTGGAGCCCTCGATGAGCGCGGCCTCCTTCGACGGCCCGAAGCAGGGGATGCCCGCGGCGCGGACGGCGTCGGCGACGCCGGCCACCAGCGGCGCCTCGGGCCCGATGACGACGAGCTCGGCGCCGAGGCGCGTGGCCAGCGCCACGACCTGGCCGGGATCGGTGGGCACGACCGGGTGGAGCGTCGCCACCGCGGCGATGCCGGCGTTGCCGGGGGCACAGTGGAGGTCGGACACCGCGGGGTCCAGGGCGAGGGCGCGGCACAGGGCATGCTCGCGGCCGCCGCTTCCAATCACAAGAACGCGCACGTGGGGAGTCTACGGGGCGGGTCTGGGGTCGCCGGACGCCGCGCGTGTCGCCGCAGGTCGGGGCATGTAGGGGGGCGTCCGCCGGGAAAGAACGGCCGGTCTTAACAGGCCGGGCGGCGGCGTTTTGTGAACTTCCACATGATCGAGTGATCCCGTGGGGATGTAAGCTGTGGGCTGAAGCCTGCCTGTGGTAAGTTAGGGCGGCTTTGGGCCGTCTCTCGGGAGATTGGAGGTGGAATCGGGATGACATCTGGTGATCCCAGCAGTACGTGCTCGCGCACGTACGTCGTGCGCAAACCCGACCACTCCAATTCGGTGTCCGACTGAGAGCCACACGCCTGTTCTTTTCTGCGACGTTCGTCGTACTTTGATGCTTTCCGCGTGTGGGTTACTGAGGTCGGGCGGGAAGGGACCGCCATGCGCTCGTCCACCCTTTTCCAGCGGATCAACCTGCACCAGCGCACCACTCACGTGCGGTTCGGCGCCTCGGCGCCGGTCACCTCTCTGCGTCGTGAGCCGCTCAACGGCCGCTGCGTTCCGCCGAGTGACTCCCTTGTGCAGTACGGCGCGTACATCGCCGGCAAGCGTGTCCACGTGTCCGGCATCCCGGAGGCCGTGAGGCTGGTCCGCGAGCACAACGCCGCGTCGGAGACCGGCGGCGCCTACGTCTGGGTGGGGCTCCACGAGCCGGAGGCCCCCGAGGTCGAGTGGCTGGCCGAGGTCTTCGGGTTGCACCCCCTGGCCGTGGAGGACGCCATCAAGGCGCACCAGCGGCCGAAGGTCGAGCGTTACGGCGACTCGCTGTTCGTCGTGCTGAAGACCATCGCCTACCTCGACCACGATCAGCTGACCGCCTCCAGTGAGATCATCGCCAGCGGCGAGATCATGGTGTTCGTCGGCTCCGACTTCGTGGTCACCGTGCGCCACGGCGAGCACTGCCCGCTCGCGGACGTGCGCGGCCGTCTGGAGGACAAGCCCAAGCTGCTCTCCCGCGGCCCCTCCGGCGTCCTGCACGCCATCGCCGACCACGTCGTCGACCGCTACCTGTCGGTCGCCGACCAGATGCAGGCCGAGCTGGAGGAGGTCGAGGCGGCCGTCTTCGCCGACGTCAGCTCCCGCGACATCGGCCGCATCTACCAGCTCAAGCGCGAGATGATCGAGATGAAGCGCGCGGTCACGCCGCTCCAGACGCCGCTCGGGGCCCTGCCGCAGCGCCGCATGATCCCCTCCGAGATGCGCGAGTACTTCCGCGACGTCGTCGACCACCTCTCACGAGTCTGCGAGCAGGTCGAGTCGTCCAACGAGCTGTGCAACTCCATCCTGCAGGCGGCCCTGGCCAGGTCCAACGCCCTGGCGAACGAGGACATGCGCAAGATCTCCGCCTGGGTGGCCATCGTCTCCGTGCCCACGATGATCGCCGGCATCTACGGCATGAACTTCAAGCACATGCCCGAACTGAACGCCGTCTGGGGCTATCCCCTCGTCATCGGCGTCATGCTCGTCATCTGCTCCCTCCTCTACCGCGGCTTCCGCCGCAACAGCTGGCTCTGACCTGAGGGACGGTGTGCCGCCCGCCGTCCCCGCGCGTCCGGTCAGACGGGCCAGGTCTCCTGGCGCCAGGCGGCGTCCCAGAACATCCACTCGTAGCGCGAGGTGGTGACGAAGTGCTCCAGTGCGCGGGCGCGCTGGCCGCCGGTCGCCTCGGCGCCCGCGTGGTCGGCGAGGGAGACCACCCGGCGCACCACGCTCTGGAAGGTCTCGTCCCCGTAGGCGGCGATCCACCGGCGGTACAGCGGGTCGGGTGAGGACTCTTCCAGCAGCGCCTCGCCCACCCGGGCGTAGATCCAATAGCAGGGCAGCACCGCCGCGAGCCCGTCCAGGAACGACCCGCCGTACACGGTCGCCAGCAGGTAGCTGGTGTAGGCGCGCGTGGTCGGCCCGACCGGCTGCCCCGCGGCCTGCTCGGCCGACCCGCCGAGGTCGGCCATGAACGCCGCGTGCATCTCCTGCTCGGCGGCGATGGCCCCCACCGCGTCGCTCGCGAAGGCCCGCACGTCCTCCTCACGGGGCGCCTTGGCCGCGCACAGGGCCAGCGCGCGGGCGTAGTCCCGCAGGTAGTGCGAATCCTGCACGACGAAGTGCCGGAACGCCGCGCGCGGCAGCGTCCCGTCCACCAGCCCCCTGATGAACGGGTGGTCGAGGATGGCCTTGTACGTCGGCGCGATGGCCTCCCACAGCTCCTCGCTGTACGGCCGCGCCTGCGGAACGACGGATTCGGACGTCGTCATGTGACCAACTCCCTACGCCGGCATGACCCGGACAGGTTCCAGCGGTCTGCGGCCACCCAGCCGCACTCTCAGCCCGGTCCACCGGACTCCCGCGTCCACTCTCGGCTCGAGCCTAGACCGTCGAGGCCCCCCACCGGGAGTGCTCCTGCCTCCACTCCCTCGCGAGCTCGGCCAGCATCGTGTGGTCGTCGTCCAGATCGCCGCCGCTGTTCTCCCCGGTGATCGCGGTGAACCCGCCGGACGCCTTGGGGTGCCCGGCGTCGGCGGCCCGGCTGAACCAGGTGGCGGCCAGCCATTGATGCCCACGGCCCGCGTGGATCGCCGCGAGCCGGAAGGCGGCCTCTGCGTGGCCGTGGCGCCCGGCGAGCTGGTAGAAGAAAATGGCGAGGCTGATCTTGTTGCCCTCGGTCTCGTAAGCGGTCGCGTAGACGTACGCCAGTTCGGTCGCCGCCTTGCGCGGAGCCGGGTGCGCGCGCAGCCGCACCGCTTCGTCGTCCCCCGCCGCCGCGGCCTGGTGGAGCCAGTCGCGGGCCTCGGCGAGCCGGTCGTGGAGCAGGGTGATGACCCACAGACGCAGGCATGCCTGGGCGTCGCCGGCCTCGGCGTGCCGGACCAGCCGGGCACCGGTGCGGCCGAACCACCGTAGATAGCGCCGCATCGGTACCGAGATCGGCGGATCGGCCTTGCGGGGCGCCGGTGGAGGGCCCTCCACATGGGCGACGAGGTCAGGCGGCCATCCGATCGCTGGGGAGGGATCGGTGTGGACGGGTGCCGGTGGGCGGCTCTCCACATGGGCAACAGGGTCTGGCGGCCATCCGGGTACCGGGAAGGGCTCTGCGTGGAGGGGGGCCGGCGGAGGGCTCTCCACATGCGCAACGGGGTATGGCCACTCGAACACTGGGGCAGGCGCATGGGCGACGAGGTCAGATGGCCACCCGGGCGCTGCGAAGGGCTCGTTCTGTACGGGTGGGAAGCGGGGCGGTCCGAGCGGCGGCTCGATGGCCGGTGCGGCGGGAAACCCCGATGGGGCGAAGGCGCCCGGAAACTCGGTGAGGGAGGTCGCGGCAGGTGGGCCTGTCGGAGCGGGGGACGGAGACGGCTCGGCGCCGGTGGAGAGGGAAGGGCGTGCGGCGCACCAGCGGGAGTGCCAGTCTCCGAGGCCGCCGAAGGCCGTGACGTCCAGCCCTGTGTCCGCCGCGGCCCGGTGGCAGGCGCTCACGAACGACGCCACCCATGGCCAGGGGGGCAGCCCGTTGCGCTTGCCGGTGAGGATGTCGTGCGTGGTGCTCTCGGCCAGCTCTCTCGACCGCCGGCCGTCCTCGGCGGGCGCGTGAGACAGCCGGCGTAGTTCGGCGAGGGACGGCATGCCGGCCAGTTCCCGCAGGTCGTTCAGCCGGCCGATGAAGGCCGCCACGCCGGGGTGATGTCCAGTCATGCCCTCCGCCGAATGAGTGATCGACGATCTACGTCAGGTAATGGAGTCATGGTTGCACCAACCGGGGCAATCTGACGGCCGAACCTGAATTCCACCTTGTCCGGACGTGGCGCCGGATGTTCCGCTGGGAGAATCCGCAGGCCACCGAACTAATCCGAACAAATCCGGATGGATCCGGATAGGTAGGGATGGTCCCGGCGGAAGACATCCCGGCGACGGTGGGCGAGGAGCCGGGAAACGTCGGTCCCGGGCCATAGGCTCCGGAGTCGTCCGGAGATGTTTGGGTCGGTCGTGGCCCCGCGCGGCGTCCTCCATCGTTGGTTCGGCACCCCTTCACCCCGAGAGAGAGAAGTCGATGCTGTCCTACGCCACCGTCACCCGCGCCACCCGTACGGCCGGCGCGGGTGCCGAGCCCCCGCGCCGCGCGACGCCGCAGTCTCGCCAGGCACGGCTGGACGCCGAGCTCCTCGGGCTGTTGGTCACCACCTGGGCCGTCCGCACGGGGCGCATCCCTCCCGCGCGTCCGCCACAGCAGCTCACCGCCGAGGAACTGATCGAGTTCTGGTCCGACGACCACACCGCCGGCGGGAAGGCCCGATGAGCCAGGCCCCGCCGCCCCGACGTCCACGGAGCCCGCACCGATGCCCCCCGACCACCCCCTGACCCCCGCACCGGCGGCCGCCGCGCCGGTGACGGCCGCCGTACCGGTGACCGCCGCCATACCGGTGACCGCCGCCGCGCCGGAGGATCCGCCCGCCGCCTTGGCGCGGCTGGTCATCACCGCCCGGCCGTTCCGAGGCGAGTTGCAGGGCGAGTTGCACGCCCGCGTGCCCGCCCCCGCGACCCGCGGCGCGATCACCATGCTCGGATGCGTCGCCGTCGCAGCACTGCTGCTGCTCCTCGCCCCGGCGGTGCTGATGTACCTCGCCCCTCGCGCAGGTCTGTCTCCCGGTTGGGTCACGGCGCTGCTGGCGGGCGATCTCATCTGCGCCGCGATGTGGCTGCTGTTGAGAGGACGCGGCGCGACGCGAGCCGGCGGCAATGGGTGCCGGACGCCCCGCCCACGGAGAACACCCCAGGCGGCCCACTCAGACAGGGCCGCGGTGCAAACCACTCACGGCCGCCGCCAGCCCGGCCGCCTGCCCGCTCGCCCAGATCACCGGAATGACCGAACGTAGCGAGCCGGCTATGGCCTGGCGAGGGAGTCGGAGCGCCCCCTGGGGCGCGGAGGCGAGGACCTCCGCCTGTATCCACTCAACCTGAGCCGGAGCGCCTTGCTTCAGGGGACGAGGTGGAGGCGGGGGCGGTGGTCGTGGATGCCGAGGAGTTGGCGGACGCGGGGGAGGTGCCAGGCCAGCTGGGCGGCCAGTGCGGGCATGGTGAGGCCGGTCTCGGCGGAGGCCAGGTCGAACGCCTGGCGCAGCAGCACGGGGTGCTCCCCGGGGAAGCCGGTGATGGCCTCGTTGGCGAAGCCGGGCTGGTCGCGCAGGACGGCCAGGCGCTGGTAGGCACGGCCGGTCGAGGAGTCCGACAGCAGGCCGACCTCGCGGCAGCGGTACAGCAGCGAGTCGACCGAGACCCCCCAGGTGTTCTTGAGCTCGGTCAATTTGCGCAGGTCGAGGCGCCGGGGAAGCTCGGGGAGGATGCTGTCGCGGGGGGTGAGGAACTCGGCGGCGAAGGCGTCGGCCTCGCGTTCCTGCTGCAGGTCGCCTGCGGCCGTGTCGCCGTGCAGCACGAGGTGGCCGAGCTCGTGGGCGGCGGTGAAGCGGTAGCGGTGGATGTCGTCGAACCGGTTGGCGGTCAGCACGACGATCGGGCGCGGCAGGTGGGAGGTGGAGAAGGCGTCCACCGTGGTGGCGTCCTCGTCGGGCGGCGGCAGCACCACGACGATGCCGTGGGCCTCCATGTGGCGGACGAGGTGGGCGATCGGCCCGGTGCCGAGCGCCCAGTGGCCGCGCAGGGCCTGGGCGGCGGCGGCCGGGTCGCGGGGCGGCTCGGCGCCCGCGTGCACCTCGCCGCCGGAGAAGCCGGGCAGGTCGACGGGGGGAAGCTGGACGCGCTTCTCCAGCGCGTGGGTGAGCTCCCACACCTGCTCGACGAACGCGACCGCCTTGGCCCGCTGGTGCACGCGGGTGGAGCGCAGGCTGCGGAAGTGCGCCATGGAGCCGTCGAGCTTGCCGTGCGGCCGTCCCGACAGGAAGAACGCCGGCGGGACGTCGAGGGCGTCGGCGAGGCGGGGGATGAGGTCGGGCCGCGGGTGGGTCGTGCCGGTCTCGTACTGGCCGATCGCCGCGGGGGTCACGCCGACGCGCTCGGCGAGGTCCTTCTTGGTCATCGCGGCGAGCCGGCGCGCCTGGGTGAGCCGGGCCTGGTCGAAGGCGTCGGCCACGGCCTGCGGGCTCGGTTCGCCGCCGGGGGCGCCGAGCCGTCTGGCGGGGCGCCTGCCCCGGCCGCCTTCACGGTCGTTGATCGTCGTTCTCACGGTCGTCGGTTCGCCGGTTCGTCGTCGTGGTCGGGCGTGCGGTGTGGTCGCGGGTCGGTCCGCGTCGTGGTCGTGGTCGGGCGTTCGGTGTGGTCGTGGTCAGGCGTGTGGTGTGGTCGCCGGGCAGGCCGCTTTGTGGTCGCGGGTCGGGTCCGCGTGGTCAGGGTCGCCCTGTGGTGCCCGTGGATGGGGGCTCGACGCCGAGCTCGCCGTCCGCCGGGAACGGGGCGCCGCCGGCGCGGTCGGCCCCGGGCCGGCTGGTGAGGGGGAGGCCGGGCTCGGCGCCCTGGTCGAAGCGTGGCGCCGCGCCGGGCTCGGCGGCCGGGACGCCCTGGACGACCCACGGAAGCGCGGTGAGCAGCGGGATCTGCTCGCAGTGGACCCAGTGGACGCGGCCCATGTCGTCGATCAGCTCGGCCTCGCCCCAGTAGAGCTTCAGCAGGCTGGCCTGCGCGTTCGCCGCGTACGCGACCGGGATCAGCCGGGTGTCGGCGGGGAGCTGGGCGAGCAGGGGACGCGCGGCGGCCAGTTCGCGCAGCCCGGCCGCCTCGCCGTCGTCGTCCATGCCGAGGTCGAGGACCTCCTGCTCGAAGCGGGTCTTCGGGCCGAACCGGGTGAACAGCTCGCGTACCAGCGCGGACACCCGGCCGTCGCCGACCCGTGCCTCGCTGATCGGCGTGGTGTCGTCGTCGGCGTAGCGGAACGGCAGCAGCAGGTTGCCGTCGAGCACGACCAGGTGGTGCGGCGAGCCGTGCGGCCGGACGACCTGGAACCCCGGCTCGTGCCGGAAAGCGTCGACGAGCGCCTCGTAGCGGCGGGCCATCAGCGTGGACCCATAGGCGTACCGTTTGTCGCTTCTGGAGGATTTCTGGGCGTCCTGGGCGTTGGAGGCCGCCTCGAGAAGGGACGCGGCCAGCCGTCCGCGCACCGAGGCGGCGCGCTCGCCGAACCGCTCGACGGCCCACGCCGACATCTCCGCCTGCATCGCTGACCTCCCGTGGGCCCGGCCGTGCGGCCGCCGGGGGCGTGCCCTCGGCCTCCGGCGCCCTGTCGCTTCAGTTTCTCGCACCCTACTCCCGCGAGCACTGCAGTTGATGTTGGGACGCGCGGAAAAGGCGCCCGGATCTCCGACGGATCCGGAGGAACCGCGCCGACCGGTCAGGCGGGGGTGGGACGCAGGGCGGCGGCGGGGGCGGGGAGAGGCAGACCGCGCGAGCTCCACAGCTCGCGCATCCGGTCGGGGTAGTCGGTGACGATCCCCGCCACGCCGAGGTCGATCATGCGCCCGGCCTCCTCGGGGTCGTTGACCGTCCAGACGGCGACGGGCAGCCCGGCCGCCGCGGCCCGGGCCATCAGCCGCTCGTCGACCAGCACGCGGTCGGGGGACAGGGTGGTGGCGCCGATGGAGCGGGCCGCCGCCGCGATGTCCCCGCCGAAGTCGGCGACGTGGTCGAGCCCGAGCCACGCGGGCGTGAGCGTGGCCTTCTCGACCAGGGCGTAGCGTTCGGCGATCAGGCTCTCGGCCGCGCGCAGCACGCGCCAGTCGAAGCTGAGGATCGCCGCGCCGCCCAGCCGGCCGTGCCGGTCGAGCTCGGCGACGACCAGCTCGGTCAGCTCGGCGGGGTCGCCGGACAGGTCGGGCCGGGTGGGGTCGGACTTCAGCTCGACGTTCAGCCGCACGCCGTCGCCGCCGTAGGCGTCCACCAGGGCGAGGACGGCCCCGAGGGTGGGCATGCGGGTGCCCGGGACCGGGACCTGCGTGCGCGCGAACCGGTCGGAGGGGGACTTCGGGTGCCGCACCCCCACGTCCAGCGTGCGCAGCTGCTGCTGGGACAGCGAGCGGATCGGCTTGCCGACGTAGGGGAAGGCGGGGTCCCCGGGGATGGCCGGGCCGGTGTCCGTGCTGGTCACCGGCGACACGGTCAGATCATGGGTGAGGACGAGCCGGCGGTCGGCGCTCAGCGCGACGTCGAACTCGATGGCGTGGACGCCCACCCCCAGCGTGAAGGCCATGCCGGGGAGGGTGTTCTCCGGGCGCAGGCCCCGTGCCCCCCGGTGGCCGTGTATTTCAACCTGCACAATGGCGCACCCTATCGTCCACCCTCCCCGGCCTTCCTCAGGCGGGGCCGTGCGCGGCCCCGGCGAGCCTCAGACCAGGGGACGGATCGAGAGGGTCTGCGTGCGGCCGGGGCCGACGCCGATGGCGGAGATGGGCGCGCCGCTCAGCTCCTCCAGGGTCCTGACGTAGTTCTGCGCGTTCTTCGGCAGGTCCTCGAAGGTCTTGGCCTCGGTGATGTCCTCCTGCCAGCCGGGCAGCTCCTCGTAGACCGGCGTGGCGTGGTGGAAGTCGGTCTGGGTCATCGGGATCTCGTCGTGGCGCACGCCGTCCACCTCGTAGGCGACGCACACCGGGATGCGCTCGAGGCCCGACAGCACGTC
This sequence comes from Sphaerisporangium sp. NPDC005289, assembly GCF_040607455.1. Lineage (NCBI taxonomy): Bacteria > Bacillati > Actinomycetota > Actinomycetes > Streptosporangiales > Streptosporangiaceae > Sphaerisporangium > Sphaerisporangium sp. NPDC005289. The sequence goes on along the minus strand of NZ_JBEXGS010000009.1, from coordinate 49,259 downwards.
CAGCTTGGTGAGGAAGAAGTCGGTGACGCCGTTGATGCGGGTGGCGTACCGGGCGATGATCGCGTCGAACCAGCCGCAGCGGCGGTCGCGGCCGGTGGTGACGCCGTACTCGCCGCCGGTCGTGCGCAGCCAGTCGCCCATGTCGTCGGTCAGCTCGGTCGGGAACGGGCCGGAGCCGACGCGCGTGGTGTAGGCCTTGAGGATGCCGATCACGCGGGTCAGCCGGGTCGGCGGGATGCCCGAACCGATGCACGCGCCGCCGGAGGTCGGCGAGGAGGAGGTGACGAACGGGTAGGTGCCGTGGTCGATGTCGAGCAGGTTGCCCTGGCCGCCTTCGAGCAGGACGACCTTGTCCTCGTCGAGCGCCTTGTTGAGGATCAGCGAGGTGTCGGCGATGTGCGGCTTGAGCCGTTCGGCGTAGCCGAGGTACTCCTCCAGCACCCGCGCCGGCTCGATGCCCCTGCGGTTGTAGACCTTGGTCAGCACCTGGTTCTTCTCGTTCAGGGCGACCTCGATCTTCTTGCCGAGGATGCCCGGGTCGAGCAGGTCCTGCACGCGCACGCCCATCCGCGCGATCTTGTCGCCGTAGGCGGGGCCGATGCCGCGGCCGGTGGTGCCGATGCGGGCCTTGCCGAGGTAGCGCTCGGTGACCTTGTCCAGCGCCTTGTGGTGGGGCATGATCAGGTGCGCGCTGGCCGAGATGAGCAGCCGGTCGCAGGAGATGCCGCGTTCCTTCAGCCCGTCGATCTCCGCCAGCAGCACGCCGGGGTCGATCACGACGCCGTTGCCGATCACCGGGACGACCTCCGGAGACAGCACTCCGGTGGGCAGCAGGTGCAGCGCGTACTTCTGGTCGCCGATGACCACGGTGTGGCCGGCGTTGTTCCCGCCCTGGTAGCGGACGACGTAGTCCACCTCCCCGCCCAGCAGGTCGGTGGCCTTACCTTTGCCCTCATCGCCCCACTGGGCGCCCACGAGAACGACAGCCGGCATGGTTAACTCCCGCGCACAAAAACGAAACCCCTGGCGCAAGCGCGACAGGGGCTCTTGCGTTGAGAGACTACCCGAGCATGCTGATGCCGCCCAAGCGCGACTTACCCGTTATTCAACGCCTCCGCCGCCTCCGGACTGCTGTCGCGGAGGAACTGGGCGCACCGCTCGGCTTCGTCCTTCTCACCGATCGCCTGGGCGGCGCGGGCGAGAGCGTGCAGGCAGCGCAGGAACCCCTGGTTGGGTTCGTGGTCCCAGGGGATGGGGCCGTGCCCCTTCCATCCCGCCCTGCGCAGTTGGTCCAGGCCGCGGTGGTAGCCGGTGCGGGCGAAGGCGTAGGAGGTTACCGCGTGCCCGGCGGCGAAGGACTCGTCGGCCAGCGCCGCCCATGCCGCCGAGTAGGCGGGGAAGCGCGCGGCGATGTCACTGGCCTTGGCGCCGGCTTCCAGCGCCTGCCTGGCTTCCGGGGTGTCCGGAAGGTGGGTCGGCGGCGGCCCGGCGATGAGGTTCTCGTGCGTTTCCATGAGCACAGTCTTATACCTGCGCCGGGCCTGTGGGGTCATGCTCGGTCCGCCCGCACGTCGGGTCAGTGTGCGCCCGCACGTCGGGTCAGTGTGCGCCCGCACGTCAGGTCACGTGGTGCGCCCGCACATCGGGGGACCTCATCGGCGGGCCGCCGCCCTTCGCGGCCAGACCGTCAACCGCCTGCCGTCGCGGGGGACGGCGTCGCCGGCGTCGGCGTCGGCCGGGGCGCCGTCCCCGGTGGCGGCCGCGAGCCGGTCGGCGAGGCGGGCGTTCTCGGCCCGCAGTCGCGCGATCTCCCGGGTCAGCGCGGGGTCCTCGGCCTTGCCGCGCTTGGGCGGCTCGGCCTCGGCCGCCGGAAGGAAGCCCAGCGTCCTGCCGTCCACCCACCGCGTGCCGTACACCTCGTGCACCGCGGCGTCCAGCGGCTCGCCCTCGCCGCGCACCAGGGCGGCCCTGGCGAACGCGCCGGTGTGCTCCAGCCGGGCGGTGATCACCTCGTCCTCCTCGTCGAGGGCAACGCTGACCAGCCCGTCCCCGCGTTCGGCGGCCTGCGCCACGAGCCGCCGGAGCGTCTCGGGGCCGGGGACCCACCCGGCGGGGCAGAACATGCGGTACGGCACGGGAGCGGCCGTGGCCGGCGCCTGCCCGGCGAACCGCACGCGCGGCTCGCCGCGGTAGAGCCCGCGCACCATCACCAGGTCCAGGGCCGGGCTGTCCAGCGGGTTGCGGCGGTCCTCCCGCACCGAGTCCCACGGCCCGATCAGGGTGATCCGGATGTCGTTCAGCGTGCTCGCGAGGAAGCCGTCCACGGTGGCCCGCAGCTCGTCGTAGGTCGCGCCCTCGGTCTGGACGACGACGTCGACGTAGGGCACCAGCCACTGGCGGCGGGGGTGGGTGCGCAGCCATCGCATGACGGGGATGTGGTCGGGCACGAAGACCTGGTTGTACCGCCTGACCTGCTCCCCGTCGCGCATCATCATCGACTTGCCGAGGTGGCGGCTGCGGGCCTCGGGCGCCAGGACGAACGCGGCGCCGGCCTGGGCGAGCCGGTAGCCGAGCTCGGTGTCCTCGCCGAGGACCAGCCCGGTGTCCAGCGGACCTGCCTCGCGCAGCAGCCGGGCGTTGACCGAGGCCGCGTTGGTCACGTGGACGCGGTAGGCGGTGTCGCCCGCGGTGCGCAGCCCGTCGGTCCGCTCGGCCAGGTCCACGATCCAGGAGTGCGCCTCGCTCGCGGCCTCGTCGAAGAGCAGCTCGGTGGCTCCGGCCTCCACCGCCGCGCGCACCTCGGCGGGGGCCGGGCCGCCCGGCCGGTGGTCGACGTACCGCACGTATCCCATGACCACGAGGTAGTCGGCGAGGTGGTGCCAGCGCATGTGCGCCTCCACCTCGTCGTGGAAGGTGACCATGTCGGCGTCCAGCCAGTGGACGACGTCCCCGCCGGCGACGGCCAGCCCGGCGTTGCGGGCGTCGGAGCGCCCGCGGGCCCCCGGCCGCGTGGTGATCAGCCGGGTGTTCTCGGGCGTGATCTCGGGCAGGCGCAGCGCGGGCGTCGTCCCGTCGTCGACGACCACGACCTCCAGCAGGTGCCGGGGGTAGCTCTGCGCCGCGAGGGCGGCGAGGGTGAGGTCGAGCTTGTCCTGGTGGCCGTAGGCGGCGATCACCACGCTGACCGACAGCCGGGGTGTCCAGGCTCCGGGCTCGGGCGGCGTGAGCACCCCGTAGTCGTTGTGCCGGATCCGCGGCTGGGCCGTTCGCTCGGGCCCGGTCGGCTGCTGCGTCACTGCTCCCACTCCATCAGTCGGCTCGGCCTGAATCCCCGCCACTGGTCTTTGGCCCTGGCCAGGAAGTAGCCGATCGGCTCCTGCCAGGTGTGCCTGCCGCGCGCCGCCCTGCGGGCGACGAACCCCAGGCCGTGCGTCCGGTAGATGGCCCCGCCGGCGCGCAGCAGGTCCTGGAAGAACTGGACGTCCACCGAGCGCGGCACCGGGCGGAAGCCGCCGAGCGCCTCGAAGGCCGAGCGGGCGATGACGAAGGTGCCGCCCGCGACGTGGTTGGACATCGTCTCGCTGGTCCAGTCGCGCCGGATGGTGACGTCGATCTGCTGCAGGTAGAAGAACTCCGAGGCGGCCCCCACCAGCTCGGCGCCCGAGTAGGACTGGGCGAGCATCATGTCGGCCAGGTGGTCCGGCCCGTACCAGTCGTCGTCGTCCCACTTGCTGAGGAACGAGCCGCTTGCGTGGCCGGCGGCCTGGTTGAGCACGGCGCCGAACGGGACGGCGGCGTCCGCCTCGACGACCGTGATCGGCCGGTCGAACGCCGCGACGGCCCGCGCGACCTCCGGGGTGGCGGCGGGCACGCCGTGCAGGGTGAGGATGACCTCCAGGTCCACGCCGCGCTGCCGCCTGACCTGGTCGAGGGCGAACGGCACCAGGCCGGCCCGCCGGGTGCACATGATGACCGAGATGGTCGCGGGGGCGGGCACGGCGATGCCCGCGCGGGCGGCGAGTTCGCGCCACCGCGCCGTGGTCCCGTGCCGGGTGAGGGCCGTGCGGCGCAGCCGGACGCTGTGCTCCTCGCGACGCAGGTCGTCGTCCAGGTCCCGCTCGGTCGCGGCGGTCAGGTCGGCGGCCAGGTCGCGGCCGAGGGCCAGTGCGGCCCACTCCGGAGGCGGGCCGGACAGCAGGGGGACGCCGGCGGCGGCGAGCCCGGCCACGGCGCGGGCCGCGGCGATCGGGCCGGTGTGGGCGGGCCGCCAGGCGACGCGGACGGCGCGCAGGCGGCGCAGCCGGCCGACGTCGGCGTCGGTCACGCCGCCGGAGGCGGGCAGGCGGGCGAGCGTCCGGTCCGCGAGCCGGACCTCCCAGGCCCCGTCGTGCTGGAGGAGGTCGGCGACGCCGAGCGCGGGCCGCTTGAGGAAGCCCTGCGGGTTGACCGAGCGCTCGTCCACGGGCGGCACGGCCTCGGGGGCGAACCGCTCGCCGGACAGGACCTGGTACCCGCCGGGCGAGCCGAGGCGTTCCCAGGTGAGGGCGGGCGGTCGGTCGACGGCGGGCACCCGCTCGTCGATCCACTCCGGCGCGGGCGGGACGGCCCGGATGGCCAGGTCGGCGGTGGACACGCCCGATCGCTCGGGGGCCGGCCCCCGCTCGTCGGCGACGGTCACGTTCGGGTCGCCCGGCCGCCAGTCGGCCAGGCCCGGACCGGCCAGCCCGGCCATGGGCAGCGGGTACCCGCTCAGGTGGTGGCCGCCGAAGCTCCTGGCCACGGCGGCGGCGACCTCTCCGGCCGGTCGCGGCTCGGAGAAGCGCGCCTTCACCCGCCAGCCGGTGCTGCCGTACCGGGAGACGCCGACGTCCCGCAGGAAGCGGCGCCCGAGCCCGGGCGACAGCGGCACGCCGGGGGCGTCGCACCAGGGCGGCGACTCCACGACGATCACGCCGATCATGGGCGCCGCGGGCAGTTCCCCGCTCAGGGTCACCGCCCGGCGCAGGTCGGTGGGGGTGCGCGCGACGACCAGCACGGCGGAGGGCTCGGCGGTGGCCCAGGGCTCCGGTCCCATGCTGTCCACGTCCGCCGCCTCGAAGGCCACGCCCGGGAGCAGGCCGTCCAGGTCGGAGGTCTCCACCCCGGCGACGGCCACGGCGACCTTGCCGCCGCCCCGGGTCAGGTCGGCGGACATCCCGGACGGTGTGAGCTCGGTGGTCATGCCGGGCCTCCAGGGCGACCGGGACGGCGCGGGAGGCTCGTCAGGCGGTCCGCGTGAAGATCACGGCGGCCGCGACGGCGGGGGAGGTTCATGGGACGGTCCGCCTGAGGATCACGGCGGCCGCGACGGTGCGGGGGGTTCATCGGGGGGTCCGCCTGAGGATCATGGCGCCCTTCTCGGCCGGGTAGGCGGAGCCGGTCAGCTCCGGGTGCTCTCTGAGCCAGCGGTCGGCGACCTCGCGCTCGTCGGGGCGGACGGTGTCGTCCACCACGAACCAGGCGTCCGCCGCGCAGCGCGGCAGCAGCACCGGCAGCGCCGGGTAGCGCGCCAGCGGGGCGGTGGCCCCCGGGGGGCCGTCCACGAACACCAGGCCGACGCCGTGCAGGTCCTCCACGGCGCCGATGTCGTACCAGGGCCAGCTCTCGCCGCCGGAGGCGCCGGCCTCGCCTGAGTCGGTCCGCGGGGCGGTCCAGGTGGTGAGCGGGGCGTGGCGCACCTCGACGACGTCCTGCAGGCCGTGGGCGGCGACCAGGTCCCTGGAGGCCTCGGCGAAGCGCTCGTCGTGCTCCAGGGCGACGACGCGTCCCGCGCCGAACCGCTGGACGGCGTATCCGAGCCAGACGCTGGAGGCCCCGCTGCCGCACTCCACGATGAGCTTGGTGTGGTCCGCCGCGACGCGCTCCACGAGCAGGCGCAGGACGTCGGGCGAGGCCGCCCAGCCGCGCAGCCGGGGGAGCGGCGCGCGCGGCTCCAGCAGCGCCCGCACGTCGATGAGCGCTTCGAGCTGCGCGTAGTCGTGGCGGGCCGACCGGGCCAGGTCCGCGTGCCCGTCCCGCACCGCTCCGGCGAGCGCCTCCAGCCGGTCGCCGAGGTCGCGGACGGCGGTGCTGGTGAGCGCGGTGAGCTGTTCGTGGTCGTGCCGGAGCTTGCGCAGGTCCTCAAGGTCGCCGGCGCCCTGGCGCAGCGTGGTCTCGATGCGGGACGCCGTGCCGGCGAGCCGGTCGAGCCGTCCGGTCTGCGCGGTGAGCTCCACGCGGTCCTCGCCGAGCGCCGCCAGCACGGTGCGGGACTGCTCCCGGGCGGCGTCCTCCAAGCGTCCGGCGAGCCCGTCGAGCGCGGTCGTCAGGCGCGTGACGCTCTGCTCGGTCCGGGCGAGGGCGGCCTCCTGGCGCTTGGTCCGCGCGTCGATGCGCAGCGCCTTGCCGTCGGTCCTGCGCGCGCCGAGGACGATCACGGCGGCGGCGGCCAGGGTCAGGACGGACAGGGCCAGTTCCACCGCGGTGATCGGGGGGACGGCCCCCGTAGCGGACAGCAGCACCAGCGTGATCACGACGGCGGCCGCGAGGGCGCCGCTGATGATCAGCAGGAGGCGTGGGGATAATGTCCGCATATGTTCCCTTTCTGGATGTTTCAGGCAGGGGATCCCAGAGTATGCAGTGTCAGGTAAAGGGCTCCCAGGAGACGCGGGAGCCGTACTCACCGCGCCAGCGAGCGAGCATGCTCGCCCACTGAAGGACGTAGAGCGGTCCCGACCAGCGCGCCTGTCGCGCGCGTGCTTCGGGGTCGTGCAGGGTCGCGAGTAATCGCGGGCCAAGGAGCGTGCGCGCCTCCTCGCTCGCCGCGATGTCCGCGGCGAGCGCGGCGAGCGCGGCGGGGGTGGTCGCGCGCCGGGGTCCGGGCGCGGGCCGGTCGCCGGGGTCGTTGGTGGAGGGGAGCGCGGCCACATCCGGTGCCCCGTACCCGAGCATCGCTCGGTAATACGCGTGGTCCTCGCGCGCGGACATCGGGACGCCGAGGGCCGCGGTGACCACGTCCGGCCCGGCGAACGGCAGCCACACCTCCGCCTCCGGCCCGAGCAGCCGGGTCGGCGAGGAGTAGATCCCCCGGTAGCGGGTCAGCAGCCGGGCCAGCACCGGCATGGCGTGGTGCCCCTCCACCGGGCGCGTCACCCGGTGGAACGCCGTCAGGCTCAGGTCGGCCAGGGCGTCGCCCACCCCAGACGCCCAGAGCTCCGGGTGCCGGGGGAAGTGCCCGGACAGGGACCGCCAGATCGCGGCGCGCGCCCGCTCGCCCGCGCCGGCGCCCGCGGCGCCCGCGCCGTCCTCGCCGGGCGCGGGGCCGCCCCTTCTCAGCAGGCCGTCGCCGAGGCAGCCGTCGATCAGCGGCGCCCGCAGCCCGTGCACGGCCCGCGCGTACGGCATCGCCCAGCCGTGGTGCATGGTCTGGTACTCCGTGCGCCGCCACACCACCCGGTGCTCCTCCAGCCACGCCTCCGGACCCGGGACCACCACGTGGTGCGGCAGGCCGAGCGCCGCGGCCACGGCGCGGGCGTGGGAGATGTCCAGGTCCAGGCCGTCGTCGGTGCTGGTCGTCCATGCCTCGAGCCGCGCGCCGGGCCGGCGGGCGGCGAGCGAGGCCAGCAGCCGCGAGTCCCAGCCGCCGCTCAGCCCGATCGCCACCGGGCCCGCGCGGTGCGGGATGCGCGCCGCGATCAGGTCCACCATGTCCTCGGGCGCCGGCGGCTTGCCGGGGCCGGCCGACAGCCACGCCGGCTCGAAGCTCTCCACGCGCGGCCCGCCCGCTCCGAGGCCGGCTCGCCAGGCGGTCGCCGGGGCCAGGCGCCTGATCTCGCGGAACGGCGTCTCCTCCGCGAGCGGCGTCAACATCACCAGCAGGTTCGCCCACGCCGACCAGTCCATGTGGAGCGGGGCGTCGTCCAGCCGGACGAGCGGGTCGAGGCGGGCGGAGAAGTAGAGGGCGTCCCCGAGGGGACGGACGAGCAGCTCGTTGAGGCCGAGGGCGTCGGTGTGCAGGACGGCGTCCCGCCGGTCGACGACCAGCCCGGCGGCCATGCGGCGCTCGGCGGCGTCCTGCCAGGAGTGCGGCTGCGGCAGCCCGCCGGCCTGGGACCACCACAGGAATCCCGAACGGGGACCGGACGACCAGTTCTCGGGCTCGCCGGTCGACCACAGGACGGCGAGCGGGGAACGGTGCACTTCGTCGAGCCCTCGCGGTGAGGCCGACAGCAGCCGGTCCACCACGCGTGCATCCCACTTTCCGATGGCACCGCACACATATGGGTGCGCTCGGGAGGAGATGAACATTTAGCTCATGCTAACCACTTAATCGTTACATCAGCCGCGTAGTCATCTCTTTTTACGCTTTCTCTCAGGAAATTCCCATGGAACGGGCAGGTCATGCGACCTGCCCGTTCCATGCGTGTCAGGGCGGTCTTCTACTGGAAGATCGCCACTGGGTCAGGACAGGCGCGTGCCGGCGGAGAGCAGGTGCTCGCACGCCTCCCTCACGCGCGCCGCCATGCCGCCCTCGGCCGACTTGCCCCAGGAACGGGGGTCGTAGTCCTTCTTGCTGCCCACGTCGCCGTCGACCTTCAGCACGCCGTCGTACTTCCGGAACATGTGGTCGGCGACCGGGCGGGTGAAGGCGTACTGGGTGTCGGTGTCGATGTTCATCTTCACCACGCCGTAGGAGATCGCCTCGCGGATCTCCTCCAGCGAGGAGCCGGAGCCGCCGTGGAAGACCAGGTGGAACGGCTTCTCGACGCCGTACTTGGCGCCGACGGCGTCCTGGATGTCCTTCAGCACGCTCGGGCGCAGCTTGACGTGGCCCGGCTTGTAGACGCCGTGCACGTTGCCGAACGTGGCGGCCAGCATGTAGCGGCCGCGGTCGCCCAGGCCGAGCGCCTCGGCGGTGGCCAGGGCGTCCTCGGGCGTGCTGTAGAGCTTCTCGTTCATCTCGCCGACGACGCCGTCCTCCTCGCCGCCGACGACGCCGATCTCGGCCTCCAGGACGATGTTCGCCGCGCTGGCCTTCTCGAGCAGTTCACGGGCGATCTGGAGGTTCTCGTCCAGCGGGCAGGCCGAGCCGTCCCACATGTGCGACTGGAACAGCGGGTCCTTGCCCTGGGCGATGCGCTCGAGCGAGATCTCGATGAGCGGCCGGACGAAGTTGTCGAGCTTCTCCTTCTGGCAGTGGTCGGTGTGCAGGGCCACGGTCACCGGGTACTTCTCGGCCACCACGCGGGCGTACTCGGCCAGCGCGACCGACCCGGTCACCATGTCCTTCACCGTCGAGCCCGAAAGGTACTCGGCGCCGCCGGTCGACACCTGGATGATGCCGTCGCTCTCGGCCTCGGCGAAACCGCGCAGCGCGGCGTTCAACGTCTGCGAAGAGGTCACGTTGATCGCCGGATATGCGAAACCATTGGCCTTGGCCCGGTCGAGCATCTCGGCGTAGACCTCTGGGGTCGCGATAGGCATCGGAAGTCATCTCCCTAGGAGGAACGAACAGGCTGGTGGAGGGCTCAACGCACCCTTGGGCAAGTATTCCGAAGCGGCGGCGTTCCAGGAAGGAGGAGCCCGGCTCCTGTTTGGGCCCGGCGTTCCCTTCCGTTCACCTGCCGGTCGGGTGTACCGGCCCGGTGCGGGCCGCCCCGACATCGTGGTCTTCGCCCTCAGGTACTACCCTCTCGCACCCCGGAGCCGCCTGCCAGCGGTACCCTCGTCGGTGATGGACCTCACAAATCTTCTCGACGCCCAGTGGTGGATCGTCACCTTCGGGCTCATCGGCATCCTGGCGATCATCTTCGCCGAGACGGGCCTGCTCATCGGGTTCTTCCTGCCCGGTGACTCGCTGCTCGTGGTCGCCGGCATGGGGGCGTCCGCGGCGGTCGCCTCCTCGGTCGGCCTCGCCGCGCCGTTCCCGCTGCCGGTCCTGCTGGTCTGCGCGCCGCTGTGCGCGGTCGCGGGGGCGCAGCTCGGCCACTACATCGGCGCCAAGACCGGCCCGCGGCTGTTCTCCCGGCCCGACTCACGCCTGTTCAAACGCGAGTACGTCGAGAAGGCCGAGCACTACTTCCAGAAGTTCGGCCCGTCGAAGGCCGTGGTGCTGGCCAGGTTCATCCCGATCGTCCGCACGTTCCTCAACCCGGTGGCCGGCATGCTCGGCATGCCTGCTCCCCGGTTCTTCCTGTGGAACGTCGTGGGCGGCGTCCTGTGGACCGAGTCGATGCTGCTCATCGGCTACTTCGCGGGCAACGCCATCCCGAACGTCGACCGCTACATCCTGCCCGGCGCCGCGGTGATCATCCTCCTGTCGGTGATCCCGATCATCCGCGAGATCATCAAGAGCCGCAGAGAGCCCAAGACGCTCGCCGACCCGATCGCCGGCCCGGTCACCGAGCCCCGCGGACGCCACCACCGCGACGCTGCTCCGCCGTTCTAGAAGCACTTGGTCACCGGGCCGGTGACCAAGGACGTCCGGCCGCGGCGCCGCCGGCCCCGCCGCGCGCGGTCACCGGCGGCCATGCCGGTGCGCGAGGAACTCCTGGTTAGCGGCCATCGGGGGCCGCACAAGCGCTAACCTGCGATATGTGGGACGCCACAGGTCCGACCCTTTGGGCTTCGCCCGCCTGCTGCTCGTGGGCCTGGCGATCCTGGTGCTGCTCGGGCTCATCGTACTGGGCGTCCTGTCCCTCGTCGGCTCGCTGAGCTCCGACGCCGAACCGGCGCCGACGGGCGCCGCCGCCACGACCGCGCCCCCCGCCGCCGACCTGCTTCCGTCCACGGCGACGTCCCCGTCCGCGTTCACTTCCGGGTCCACTTCCGGGTCCACTTCCGGGTCCACTTCCGTGTCCCCCGTCGCGACCGCCGCGCGGACCGCCTCGGGCGCCGAGGTGCCCACCGTGTTCGTCGAGTGCCACGCCGACAGCTGCCCGCTGTTCGTCCGGGTCACCGGGGGCGACGTGGTCGAAGACCGCGACCTGTCCAGCGGCCAGCGGGCGGCGTACTTCCAGCCCGCCCTGGATGTGGTGCTCGGCGACGCCTCCACCGTGTACGTCGAAATCAACGGCGAGCCGCGCTCCCCAGGCAAGCCCGGGGAGCGCCAGACCCTCACCGTCAAGCGCCGCCCGGCGCCCTGACCTGTCAGTCCAGACCGAGATCGGTCAGCGTGTAGGCCGTGCGGTAGGCCAGCCCGGCCGCCTCGATCGCCGCCGCCGCGCCGCGGTCGACGATGGTCGCGACCCCCGCGATCTCGGCCCCGGCCTCGCGCAGCGCCTCCACCGCGGTGAGCACCGAGGAGCCGGTGGTCGAGGTGTCCTCCACGGCCAGGACGCGCCGGCCGGCCACGTCGGGGCCTTCGACGCGGCGCTGCAAGCCGTGCGCCTTGCCCGCCTTGCGGACGACGAAGGCGTCCAGAGCGCGCCCGCGCGCGGCCGCCGCGTGCAGCATGGCCGCCGCCACCGGGTCGGCGCCGAGCGTCAGCCCGCCGACGGCGTCGTACTCCAGATCGTCGGTGAGGTCGAGCATCACCCGGCCGACGAGCGGGGCGGCGACCCCGTCCAGCGTGATACGCCGAAGATCCACATACCAGTCGGCCTCGCGCCCGGAGGAGAGCACGACCCGGCCGTGCACCACGCCCTTTTTCTTGATCTCGTCCAGCAGATTCTCACGGTCGCTCATGGGGCAAGCCTAGAGAGTCCCGAATGGACTCGACCGGCGGGCCACTCGTTTATCACCCCAGGTCGGTAATAGGAGGCAAACTGATACGGTCTGGCGTGAACGTTCCTCGATATGGTCAGGCGCGGGCCGAATCGCCGGGATTCACCCTCGCACGATCAGTGGCTTCATTACCCTGAGATAGGGCCGGGCTTCGGCTGCCATCGGACCTGGGCCATGTAGAAAGGGCGGTGTCGCGTGGATCGCTGCGCGCTGTTCGTGGACGCTGGCTATCTGCTGGCGGACGGCGCGATGGCCGTGCATGGGACCCGCCATCGCGAAGCCGTCGCCTGGGACTATCCCGGCCTGCTGGATCTGCTGTCAACGCTCGCGCGCGAGCGCACCGACCTGCCGCTGCTGCGCTGCTACTGGTACGAGGCGACGGTCGAGGGCCGGCGCACCCCCGAGCACGACGCGCTCGCCGACCTCCCCGGGCTCAAGCTGCGCCTCGCCCGCATCAGGCCCGGCCGCAGGGAGGGCGTGGACGCCCAGGTCCACCGCGACCTGATGACCCTCGCCCGCAACAACGCCATCTGCGACGCCGTCGTGGTCAGCGGCGACGAGGACCTGGCCCAGGTGGTCAGCGACGCCCAGGACCTCGGCATCCGCGTCACGGTGATCCACATCGCGGCCGAGGGCGGCTGGGCGGTGTCGCGCACGCTCCAGCAAGAGTGCGACGACCTCATCGAGATCGGCGGCGGCCACCTGCGGCCCTACGTCAACCTGGTCACCGGCAACGTCGCCGGTCCCGCCGACGGCGGCGCCACCTCCGGCAACGGCCACCGCCTGCCGCAGCCGGTGAGCAACGGCCGCTCGCGCGCCCACCACCAGAGCCGGCCGCCGTCCGAGGCCCGGGCACCCCACGCGCTCGGCGCGGGCTCGCACGCCCCTCCCGCCGGTTCGCACGCCCCTCCGGCGGCCGATCCGTCCCCGGCCCCGCCCCCTCCGTACGATCAGTCCTCCTCGGGCCGCGCCTCGCTGGCCTCGCTGGTGGGGCCGGACACGCGCGGCTCCGGCGGCGGGCATGGCTCCGGCGACTACCCTCCCTCGCCCGGGCAGGCCGCCCGCGAGGCCGACTACCCGCCCTCGTCGTCCGTGCCGGGTTCCGGAGCCGAGGTGCCGGCGTCCCGTGGCGACTACCAGGGCTCCTCGCCGGTGCCGGGGGCCCGCGAGGACTACCGCCTGGCTTCGGACGGGCAGGGTTCCGGCGACGACCACCACGGCTCGCCGGCCGGGCAGGGTTCCGGCGGCGACTACCGGGCCCTGTCGCCCGGGCAGGGTTCCAGCGGTGACTACCAGGGTCTGTCGTCCGGGCAGGGGTCCGGCGGTGACTACCAGGGTCTGTCATCCGGGGAGGGGTCCGGCGGCGACTACCAGGGTCTGTCGTCCGGGCATGGGTCCGGTGGTGACCATCCGCGCTCGTCGGTGGGGCCGGCGTCCCGTGGCGGCGACTACCAGGGCTCCTCGCCGGTGCCCGGGGCGCGCGGTGACTACCACCTGGCTTCGGGCGGGCAGGGTTCCGGCGACGACTACGCGAGCGCCGCCGGCGGACAGGGCCCGTCCGGCCATCATCGCGGCTCCGCCGGGCACGGCTCCCTCGCTCCGGACTACCAGAGCACGCAGGGGTCCGGCGGCGACTACTCGTCCTCGCCGGCCGGGCAGGGGCGGCTCGGCTCCGACCACCACGCCTTCACCACCGAGCAGGGCCCGCGCGCCGCCGAACCGCAGGGGCCGCCCGCCGGTGCGGGCAGGCTCGGCCCGAGCTCCGCCGGGTCCGGCTCGCTCGGCCGGGAGGGCGCCACGGCGGGCCAGGCGGGCGACTCCCACGGCCAGGGCTCGCGCCTGTCCGGTGGCCTGTCGTCCGGCGGCCTGACCTCGAGCGGTCCGGCGTCCGGCACGATGCCCTCCAGTCCCGCGTCCGGCGACCTGTCGGCGGGCGGCGGGCTCACCATGGGCTTTCCCGCGATCACCGACCTGACACCCGCCCCCTCCGCCGGTTCCGGCGGCCCGGCCTCCGGTGGTGCGTCGCAGGGGCGGGCCGGCGTCGACTCCGGCCCGTCGTCCGGCTCAGGGCGTCCCGGAGAGCTCTCGTCCGGCGGGGGCGGCCTCGCCTCCGGCGGCTCTCGGTCCGGCGGTGCGGCCCAGGGGGGCCCGTCCGCCGCCGGCCTGGGCGGGACCACCTCCAGCGGTCTCCCGGTGCGCTCACCGGGCGCCGGTCCCCGCGCCGGCGGCGCTCACTCGACCGGTGCGCACGGCGGCGGCTCCCACGCCTCGGGCTCGCAGGGGCCGGCCTCGGCGCAGGCCGGCGCACAGCGCTCCTCGCAGCCCGCGCTCCCCGCCGCCTACTCCGGGTACGCCTCCGAGTCGCGCCCGTCATCCCACTCCGCGCCGTCCTCGGGCCCGCCGACCGGGCCGATGGCCGCGCCCGTCCCGCCGCAGCCCCCGGCCGTGCCGGGCCAGTACAGCATCGGCGGCTCCGGTGGCCCGGCCTACCCGGGGCCCCAGCTCGGCCCCTACACCGGCCCCCAGCCCGCTCCGGTGCCCGTCCAGAGCACGCCCGGCACCACCACGCTGGCCGACGCGGTGAAGGCCGCGCACAAGGAGGGTCACGACTTCGGCGAGTCCGTCGCCCGCGACGCCCCCGCCCTGTGGCTGGAGGCCGTGCTGGCCCGCAAGCCGCGCATGCCCTCCGACCTTGAGGCGCGGCTGCTCCAGGGCTCCTCGCTGCCCATCGACTTCCTGCTCCACGACGAGGTGCGCCACGCCCTGCGCCGGGGGTTCTGGGACGCGCTCGAACGCGCCCGCCGCTGACCCGGGCACGCTCCCTGCGAACAGAAGGGCCGCGCGGGCTCCTGGCCGGCGCGGCGGGCCGTGCCGGGGTCCCGATCCGGCGCCGTGGCTCCGCGGCCATGGCTCCGCGGCCTGCGACCGGCTCCGCGGCCGTGGCTCCGCGGCCTATGACAGAGCGTCGAAGCCCGCCCGCAGGTGCAGGATGCGCTCAGAGAGGTCCTTGACCGGGCCGGCCAGCGAGGTACTGCCGTTGGCCTGCGACACCTGCTCCTCGACCCGCGCCAGCTCGTCCTCCACGGCCGACAGCCGCCGCGACAGCTCGGGCAGCACCTCGGCGCCCACCCCGTCGGGCAGCTCGACGGTCAGCCGCTCGCGCAGCAGGGCCGCCTGCTCGGTGAGCCGGCGGTTCATGTTGTACAGCTCGACGAACACCGACACCTTGGCCCGCAGCACCCACGGGTCGAAGGGCTTGGTGAGGTAGTCGACGGCGCCCGCGGCGTACCCGCGGAAGGCGTAGTCGGGGGCGCTGTCGACCACGGTCAGGAAGATGATCGGGATGTTGCGGGTGCGCTCGCGCCGTTTGATGTGCGCGGCCGTCTCGAAGCCGTCCATGCCGGGCATGCGCACGTCGAGCAGGATGAGCGCGAACTCGATGCTGAGCAGGGCCTTCAGCGCCTCCTCGCCCGAGCGTGCGCGCACGGCGACCACGTCCAGGGAGCTGAGGATGGCCTCGAGCGCGATGAGGTTCTCCTCGCGGTCGTCGACCAGCAGGATCTTGGCTCTGTCCGGCATCAACCGCGACCTTCCCTGTTGTCACCCGAGGGCACCCGGCCGCCGCGCGTCAGCCAGCCCCGCAGGCGCTCGAGCAGCCGGTCGACGTCCACCGGCTTGGGCACGTAGTCGGACGCGCCCGAGGAGATGCTCTTCTCCCGGTCACCCTGCATCACCTTGGCGGTGAGCGCGATGATCGGCAGGTCGGAGAACTGCGGCATGCGGCGGATGGCGGAGGTGGTCGCCCAGCCGTCCATCTCGGGCATCATGATGTCCATCAGCACCAGGGCGACGTCCTCGTTGCGTTCGAGCTGCTCGATGCCCTCGCGGCCGTTCTCGGCGTACACGACGGTGGAGCCGTGCCGTTCGAGCACGCTCGTCAGTGCGAAGACGTTCCTGATGTCGTCGTCCACGATGAGGATCTTGGCGCCGTTCAGCGGGTCGTCGCCCTGCCAGACGCGGGCCTCGACGCTCTCGTTGAGCTGCGGGAGCCGCGTGTCCTCCTCGATCTCGGGCATGCGCGGCAGCTCGGAGGCCATGTCGATGCCGGGGCGGTCCTGCTGCTGGTGCTGGGACGGCGAGATCGCCGCGCCTCCGTTACTGCCGTCGAGCGGACCGGCGTACCGGATGGGAAGGTGCAGCGTGAAGGTGCTGCCGTGCCCCGCCTCGCTCCTGGCGTGGATCTCGCCGCCGAGCAGGCGGGCGATCTCGCGGCAGATGGACAGGCCGAGGCCGGTGCCGCCGTACTTGCGGCTGGTGGTGCCGTCGGCCTGGCGGAACGCCTCGAAGATCATTTCGAGCTTCTCCGGCGCGATGCCGATGCCGGTGTCCACCACCGAGAACGACAGGATCTCGTCGTTGTCGCGCAGAGTGCGGTCGATGTACGGCACGCCGTCGTCCGCGCGGCTGATGTTCAGCCGCACCTCGCCCTTCGGGGTGAACTTGACGGCGTTGGACAGCAGGTTGCGCAGCACCTGCTGCAGGCGCTGCTCGTCGGTGTGCAGGTTCTCGGGCACCTCGGGGTCGACCTCGACGGTGAACGACAGGCCCTTGTCCTGCGCGAGCGGCGCGAACGTCGCCTCGACGTACTCCACCAGCTTGGGCAGCGAGAGCTGCTGCGGGTGGATGTCCATGCGGCCCGCCTCGACCTTGGACAGGTCGAGGATGTCGTTGATGAGCTGGAGCAGCGCCGACCCGGCGCCGTGGATGGTGCGGGCGAACTCCACCTGCTTGGCGGTGAGGTTGCCCTCGGCGTTCTCCGACAGCAGCTTGGCCAGCACCAGAAGGCTGTTCAGCGGGGTGCGCAGCTCGTGGGACATGTTCGCGAGGAACTCGGTCTTGTAGCGGGAGGACACCGCGAGCTGCTCGGCGCGCTCCTCCAGGGTGCGGCGGGCCTGCTCGATCTGGAAGTTCTGGATCTCGATGGCGCGGTTCTGCTTGGCCAGCAGCGCGGCCTTGTCCTCCAGCTCGGCGTTGGACCGGCGCAGCTCCTCCTGCTGGCGCTGCAGCTCGTCGGAGCGCTCGCGCAGCTCGGTGGTGAGCCGCTGGGACTCGGTGAGCAGGCCCTCGGTGCGGGAGTTGGCGATGATGGTGTTCATCGTCACGCCGATGGTCTCGACGAGCTGGTTGAGGAAGGCCAGGTGGGCCTCCCCGAACTGGCTGAAGGAGGCCAGCTCGAGCACGCCGAGCACCTGCTTCTCGAACAGGACCGGCAGCACGACGATCTGCGCGGGCGTCGACCGGCTCAGCCCGGACTCGATGGTGAGGTAGGCGGCGGGCACGTCGTCCAGCACGATCGGCCGGCCCTCGGAGGCCGCCTGGCCCACGATGCCCTGCCCGAACTTGAAGCTCTGCCGGGCGCTGCGCCCCGGTCGCACGCCGTACCCGGCGATCAGCGTGAGCTCGTCGTCGGCCGGGCTCTCGACCATGTAGAAGGCGCCGTAGCGGGCCGAGACCAGCGGGGTGAGCTCGGTCATGATGAGCTTGGCGACCTCCATGAGGTCGCGGTGACCCTGCATCAGGCGCGAGACGCGGGCCAGGTTGCTCTTGAGCCAGTCTTGCTCCTGGTTGGCCTTGGTGGTGGCGACCAGGTTGGACACCATCGTGTTGATGTTGTCCTTCAGGTCGGCCAGCTCGCCCTGCGCCTCGACGGTGATCGAGCGGGTCAGGTCGCCGCGGGCGACCGCGCTGGTGACCTCGGCGATGGCCCGCACCTGCGTGCTGAGGCTGCTGGCCAGCTCGTTCACGCTCTCGGTGAGCTGCTTCCAGGTGCCCTGGACGCCCTCGACGCGGGCCTGGCCGCCGAGCTGGCCCTCGGAGGCCACCTCGCGGGCCACGCGGGTGACCTCCGAGGCGAACGACGAGAGCTGGTCGACCATGCGGTTGATGGTCGTCTTCAGGACGAGGATCTCGCCCTGGGCGTCCACGTCGATCTTCCTGGACAGGTCGCCCCTGGCGACCGCCGTGGTGACCTCGCCGATGTTGCGCACCTGGTAGGTCAGGTTGGTGGCCATGGAGTTGACGTTGTCGGTGAGGTCCTTCCAGACGCCCGACACCCCGCGCACGCGGGCCTGGCCGCCGAGCTGGCCCATGGTGCCGACCTCGCGGGCCACCCGGGTCACCTCGTCGGCGAACAGCGAAAGCTGGTCCACCATCGTGTTGACGGTGTCCTTGAGCTGCAGGATCTCGCCCTGCGCGTCCACGGTGATCTTCTTGGACAGGTTGCCCTGGACCACGGCGGTGGAGACGGCGGCGATCTGCCGCACCTGGGAGGTCAGGTTGTTGGCCATGAAGTTGACGTTGTCGGTGAGGTCCTTCCAGACCCCGGACACGCCGTGCACCTGCGCCTGGCCGCCGAGCTGGCCCTCCGAGCCCACCTCGCGGGCCACGCGGCTCACCTCGGAGGCGACCAAGGAGAGCTGGTCGACCATGGTGTTGATCGTGGACTTGAGCTCGAGGATCTCGCCCTGGGCGTCCACGTCGATCTTCTTGGACAGGTCGCCGCCGGCCACGGCCTTGGTGACCTGGGCGATGTTGCGCACCTGGTAGGTGAGGTTGTTGGCCATGGAGTTGACGTTGTCGGTGAGGTCCTTCCAGACCCCCGAGACGCCCTTGACCTCGGCGCGCCCGCCGAGCTGGCCCTCGGTGCCGACCTCACGGGCAACCCGGGTGACCTCATCGGCGAACAGCGAAAGCTGGTCGACCATCGTGTTCAGGGTCGTCTTCAGCTGGAGGATCTCGCCGCGCGCGTCGGCGGTGATCTTCTTGGACAGATCGCCCTGCGCGACCGCCGTGGCCACGGTGGCGATGCCGCGCACCTGGCTGGTCAGGTTGCTCGCCATGACGTTGACGTTGTCGGTGAGGTCCTTCCAGACGCCCGACACGCCGCGCACCCGCGCCTGGCCGCCCAGCTCGCCTTCGGTGCCGACCTCGCGGGCGACCCGGGTGACCTCCTCGGCGAAGGCCGAGAGCTGGTCGACCATGGTGTTGACGGTGTTCTTGAGCTCCAGCATCTCGCCGACGGCGTCGACGGTGACCTTGCGGCTCAGGTCGCCCCGGGCCACGGCGGTGGTCACCACGGCGATGTCGCGGACCTGGGCGGAGACCCGGCTGGACATGGTGTTCACGGCCTCGGTGAGGTCGCGCCAGCTTCCGGACATGCCGCGAAGGTTCGCCCGGCCGCCGAGCTGGCCCTCCGAGCCGACCTCGCGCGCGACGCGGGTCACCTCGGAGCTGAACAGGGAGAGCTGGTCGACCATGCCGTTGATCGCCTTGCCGAGGCGCCGCGCCTCGCCCTTGGCCGTGCGCCCGACCTCCAGGCGCTGGGACAGGTCGCCCTGGGCGACGGCGTCCAGCACGTCGGCGGCGCTGCTCACCGGGCCCACGAGCGCGTCGATCAGGTCGTTGACCGAATGGACGCTCTCGGCCCACAGTCCGACGCCGGGGCCGGGGACCAGGCGGACGCTGGAACGCCCTTCCTTGACGATCTCGCGGCTCACGCGGATCAGCTCGTTGGCCAGATGCTCGCGGCGATCGGCCACCTCGTTCAGCAACAGCCTGGTCTCGCTGAGGATGCCGGGGGCTGCGAAGGGGACCCGTTTCCTGAAGTCGCCGTCGCGCCAGGACATCAGCGTTTCCAGGAACGGCCGGAGATCGGACTCGGTGTACGACCGCTCCGAACCGGCTCCCACGGTCGGGGTACCCTTCATGAAGCCTCCTTCACGCTGTTCGGGCGGGATGCGGAGTAGTGCCAGTCTGGCATGAAGGACGCTGTGCGGTCGCCCTGTCGATCGACCGCGTGTGACAGCCGACTGTGGTAAGCACGGTGTAATGACAAGTTCTTCCCGGGGTGTGCTGGCCGCGTCTTTCGCGCCCGGCAGGACGGCCCTACCCTCAGCCGCGCGGTTCACCCGCGAGGTCATGACCGCCTGGGCGGCCGCGCCCATCAGCATGGAGGCCGAGCGGCTGACCGGAGAGCTCGTCTCCGAAATCGGCGATGTCCCTTTTGAGATTGTATGGGTCCATCAGGGAGATTCACTCCAGATAGAGGTGCGAGAGAAGGAGGCCGGAGAGGTTCCGGTGGTCCCTCCGTCCAGCTCCGTCGCTGTCTGGGGGGTCAGCTTCTCCGGCGCGCACCGCACCCGCTGGGCCCGCATAGCCCTGCCCGGCGCCGGCGACGCCTCGCGCCCGGTGGCCGACTGGACCGGCAAGCGCACCTCGCAGGGGCCCGGCTGGCTGGGCTTCCTCGCCGACGCCAGCGACCTGCTCGCCGGGACGCTCGACCCCGACATGGTCCCCGCCCTGATCGCCCAGATCGTGGTGCCGCGGCTGGCCACCTGGTGCGCCGTGTACACCACCGGCTCCGACGGGGGGCCGCTCGACCTGGCCTACCTGTGGCACGCCGACGAGGCCCGCATCGACGGCCTGCGCGAGGAGCTCGACGAGGTCACGGTCCCCTCGGTGGACAACCTCACCCCGGTGCCGATCCAGCTCGGTGACTGGCAGTCACTGGCCTTCCCGCTGGTCGCGCGCGGGCGCAGCCTCGGCATGATGTGCCTGGGCCGCGCGGGCCGCTTCCCCGACGACGTCGCCCAGCTCGCCGAGGACCTCGGCCGGCGCGCCGCGCTCGCGATGGACAACGCGCGCCTTTACGCCCAGCAGGCCGATGCCAACCGGGCCCTCCAGCGCAGCCTCCTGCCGCCCGGCACCCCCGCCGAGACCCCCGGCCTGGACTACTCGGTGGTGTACGAGCCGGCGGGCGAGAACAACGAGGTCGGCGGCGACTTCTACGACCTGTACGCCGTCGGCGAGGGCACCTGGCGGTTCGCCATCGGCGACGTCTGCGGCACCGGCCCGCAGGCCGCGGCCGTCACCGGGCTGGCCCGCCACACGCTGCGCCTGCTGGCCCGCGAGGGGTACGACGTGGCCTCGGTGGTCTCGCGGCTCAACCGGGCCATCCTGGAGGAGGGCGAGCGGGCCAGGTTCCTGACCCTGCTGCACGGCGAGATCCGCCGCACCCCCGACGGCCTGGACCTCTCGCTCATCTCCGCCGGGCACCCCGAGGCGCTGCGGCTGCGTCCGAGCGGCGTCGTGGAGAGCGTGGTCACCTCCCAGTCGCTGCTCGGCGTCTTCCCCGAGGCCGAGTTCGTCGCCGACCAGGTGCATCTCGGGCCCGGCGACGTCCTCCTCGGCGTCACCGACGGCGTCACCGAACGCCGCTCGGGCGGCCGGCTGCTGGACGACGACGGCGGGCTGTCCAAGCTGCTGGCCGAATGCGCCGAGCTGTCCGCCCGCGCCGTCGCCGAGCGCATCCGCCGCGCCGTCCAGGATTTCGCCATCGAACCCAGCGCCGACGACCTCGCCATCCTGGTTCTCAGAGCTGTGTGATTGGCCTCGCTCCGCTCGGCGGCTCGGGGAGCCTTCGAGGCGGCGCCCTTCGTCGTCGTCCGGGGGTCAGGAGGAGGGGGCGGGGGCGGGCTGGGGGATGCCGAGATGCTTGCAGGCGAAGTCGATCTGGGCGGCCATCTGGCGGATGCGCTCCTCGATGACCAGGCTGGCGTGGCCGGCCGGGTAGCGGTAGACCTCGTGCTCGTGGCCCCGCTCATCCAGCTTGTCCAGGTACTTCTCGATCTGCCCGATCGGTGAGCGCGGGTCGTTCTCGCCCGCCAGCACCAGCAGCGGCGCCTGGAGCGCGTCCAGGTAGGTGATCGGGGACGACGCCGCGTACAGCTCGGGCACCTCCTGCGGTGAGCCGCCGAACAGCGCCCGGTGGTAGGCCCGCAGGCCCTCGGTCTCGTCGCTGTAGGCCGCCGCGTGGTCGGTGATCGGCACGGCGGCGATGCCGGCCGCCCACCACTTGGGCTGGGTGGCCAGGCCGAGCAGCGTGAGGTAGCCGCCCCAGGATGCGCCGGCGAGCACCATGCGGTCCGGGTCGGCCACGCCGTGGCTCACGGCCCACTCGTGGACGGCCGCCACGTCGGCCAGTTCGATGTGTCCCACGTCGCCGCGCAGCGCGTCCCGCCACGCCGAGCCGTAGCCGGTGGAGCCGCGGTAGTTGACCCGCACGACGGCGAAGCCGACGTCGACCCAGGCGGCGACGTTCGGCATGAAGGAGTCGTCGTCCTGCGCCGCCGGGCCGCCGTGCAGCAGGAACACCGTGGGGTAGGGCGGGTTGCCGATGGTCGGGCGCGAGACCAGGGCGTGGATGCGCCCGCCCGGCCCGTCCACGTGGACGTCCTCCAGCGGCACGGACGGCGGGGCCGAGGGCCCCGACTGGTTCATGACGACGTGGCCGTCGCTGGCCCTGATGATCGGGGGCCGCGCCGCGCTCGACCAGGAGTACTCGACCGTGCCGTCGGGCCGGGGCATCGCGTCGTGGATCACGCCGTGCGGGGTCTTGATCTCCGTCAGGTGGCCGCCGCCGAGGTCGTAGCGGTACAGCTCGGTGCGGGCGCGGTCGTTGTGGCCGATCAGCACCGCCCGCCCGTCGTGGTACCAGTCGGCGGTGATCTCGCCGGGCACGCGCAGCCAGATCTCGCGCTGCTCGCCGGTCACCGGGTCCCACACCAGCGGCTCGCGGCGTCCGCGCCGCTCGTGCAGGGCGAGGATGCGCCGGTCGGCCATGGTGGGGGCGAACCGCACGCCGGAGAAGCCCTTGCCCGGCCCGTCATGCAGGTCGCCGGCGAGGTGCCCGTTCGGCCGCAGCACGCGCAGGGCGGGGTGGCGGGAGTCACCGTGCTCGCTGTGGCTCACGGCGATGAGCGAGCCGTCGAGCGAGATCCCGGCGACCTGCGCGAACTCGCGGGACTCGTAGATCATCCTCGGCTTCTCGTCGCTGCCGACGCGGACGTGGAACACCTGGAAGCCGTGGCGGCTGCTGCGGCCGACGGCGGCGGTGCCGACGGCCGACAGGGCGAGGCCGGTCGGGTGCCCCGGGGCGAGGTCGGGGTGCGCGGGCATCTCAGGGCCGCCGGTGAACGGCTGGCGCATCCAGATGCCGAACTCGTCGCCGTAGGTGTCGGAGAACCACCAGATCCACTGGCCGGTCGGGTCGATGGCGGCGTGCGAGGTGCCGCGCGGGCGGCTGGTGACCTGGCGCGTGGTCCCGTTCGAGCGGTCCCAGGCGTGAATCTCCCACACGCCGGAGATGTTGCAGCGGTACACGGCGCGGGCCGGGGCCAGCCGTGCCCAGGTGGGCAGGGTCATACGTGCCGCGCGGAACCTGGCCTGCCAGCGTTCCTCGGCCTTCATGGGCGTGCCCCTCCCTCACGCTCTCCCGGACCGGGATCGGCGGGTTGCCGTTAAGTATGTCGCTTCTGTACGGAAGATGGCCTACAAAGTTAGGGAAATTCGTAATTCGAATGTGCCTAGGCGATCTTACGGAACAGAGAGATCCGGCACGACATCTGCACGGTCACCGGGTCCGGCAGGCGAAGGATTTCCCGTCGGAGCGCCTGCGCGTCGGTGTGCCAGGCGCTCGGGCCCATGCCGGCCACGGTCTCGACGGCCTGGTGGTCCAGCCGCATCCCGGCCTCCTCGACGAACGTCCCCGCCTCGGCGAAGCGGCCCGCGAGCGCCTCCCCGACGCGCCGCTCCTTGTCGTCGTCCACCGACAGCAGGCCGAGTTCCTCCACCAGCGGCGCCAGGTGCCGCGAGGTCGGGGTGACCACGGCCAGCGTGCCGCCGGGGCGCAGCACGCGGGCGAACTCCGGGCCGTTGCGCGGCGCGAACACGTTCAGCAGCACGTCCGCGCACGCGTCCCTGACCGGCAGCGGGCGCCACACGTCCGCCACCACCGCGCCGATGCGGGGGTGGGCCCGGGCGGCGCGCTTCAGCGCGTGCTTGGAGACGTCCAGCGCGATGCCCGTGTCCGCGGGGCTCATCACCTCGGCCAGGTAGTGGCCGGTGCCCGCCCCGGCGTCCAGGATCACCGCGGGCCCGCCGCCCGGGACGGGGCGCACGAGCTCGCGCAGGCGGCGGGCCAGCGGAGCGAAGTGACCCGCGCCGAGGAACGCCGCCCGCGCCGCGACCATGGGCGGCGTGTCGGCCGTACCCGGCGCCGCCGAGCCGGTGAGCAGGCTCACATACCCCTGCTTGGCGACGTCGTAGGCGTGCCCCTGCCCGCACCGCACCACACCGCCGGCCAGGGCGAGATCGCCCCGGCAGACCGGGCACAGCAGGTACGGGATGACGTCGGCGAGCATTCCCCCATCATCCCCGAATGCCGGAACCGCCCCGTTCGCTCATTCCCGAATGCCCGAACCGGCCCGTCCGCTCATCCCGGAATGCCCGAACCGCCCCGTCCGCCCGGCTCGTCCTTCACCGATGGCCTGAGAACGCGGCCCGCCTCCCACCGGCCGCCGGTGAGGCCCGGCTCGCCCGTCACTGGCGGCCGGTCCGCCCGCGGGCCGCCTGTACGCGCACCGCGATGCCGTCGAGCAAGCTGAGCAGCCCGAACTCGAAGAGGCTGTCCAGGTCCAGCTCGACCCCCGGGGACCGCAGGATCCGCGAGAAGGCCGGGAACTCCCCGGAGGAGAGGAGCCCGGCGAAGGCGGGGGCCTGCGCCGCCATCCACTCGTCGTCGGTGACCCCGCTCTCCTGCCGCGCCTGCGCCTCCCCTTCGAGGTTGACGGCCACGCCGTGCACGTAGCTGTACACGGTGACCACCAGGTGCAGGAGCTCGTTCGGCCGCAACCCCAGACCGGTGAGGCCCTGCATCACCCACTCGGTGCCCGCGAGCGCGTTGTGCGACATCAGGGGACGGGTGAACGACTGCACCTGGGCGAGCCAGCAATGCCGGCGGTACATCGCCCAGTGCTGCCGGGCGACCAGCTCCAGCCGCTCGCGCCAGGTGCGGGCGGAGGGAACGGGCGTGAACTCCGCGCCGAACACGGTGTCGGCCATCAGCAGGACGAGCTCGTCCTTGCCCTGGACGTGCCGGTACAGCGACATGGTGGGCACGCCGAGGGCGGCGGCGGCCCTGCGCATCGACAGGGCGGCGATGCCCTCGGCGTCGGCGATCTCGATGGCGGTGCGGACCAGGCGCGCGCGGGCCGGGTTCCGCCCGTCGTCCGCCGCCGCGGGCTCACGGTGGCGCACGGGAACAGGCTCGGGGACGCGCACCACGGTGCCGATGCCCGGCATCGGCTGCACGAGCCCCTCCTGGCGGAGCGTCGCGAGGACCTTGGTGGCGGTCGCCATGGCCACGCCCCACTCGCTGGTGATCTGCCTGGTCGAGGGCACCCGGTCTCCGGCGCGCAGCTCGCCGGAGGTGATGCGGCGCCGGAGCTCGCGGACGATCCGGGCGTACGGCGGCTCCGGTCGTGTCCCGGGACGGTCCACGGGGGCTCCTTCCGCTGGGCGCGGCGCGCGGGGGGCGTCGCCGAGCGTACTAGTGCACCAGGAGCACCCGCCGTCCGACGACCGGCGGGCGCCGCCGGTGGTGGACAGGCGATTCCCAGTGTGTCCGAGGTGTGCCGGCCTCCTGACGCACTAGTGCTCATGGGGACATCGTCGCAGTTCATTGCGTCAGTACACCGTACAAACTACCTTGCTCGCATCGGCCCGTACACCGTACATACATCCCCCGACATGGCCGAGGAGGCTGTGATGAACCGAAGTGTCCTGATCAACGGTGCGAGCATCGCCGGGCCGGCGCTGGCCTTCTGGCTGCGCCGCCACGGGTTCGACCCGGTCGTCGTGGAGCGGGCTCCGGCGTTCAGGGAGGGCGGTCACGCGATCGACCTGCGCGGGGTCGCCCACGAGGTGGTCAGGCGGATGGACCTGTCGGCCGAGGTCCGGCGGGCGAGCATCGGCACGCGCGGCATGTCGTTCGTCGACGCCTCGGGCAGGCCGCGGGCGAGCATGCCCGTGGAGCTCCTCGGCGGCGAGGGCGCGGTCGGCGAGATCGAGATCCTGCGCGGCGACCTGTCGCGGGTGCTGTACGACGCCACCCGCGGCGACACCGAGTACATCTTCGGTGACCACGTCACCGCGCTCGCCGACGACGGAGACGGAGTCGAGGTGAGGTTCGCCGGCGGCGGCAGGCGCCGGTTCGGCCTGGTGGTCGGCGCGGACGGCATCCACTCGGCGATCCGTGCGCTCGTCTTCGGGCAGGAGGCCGGATTCGCCCGCCACCTCGGCTCCTACACCTCCTACTTCACCATCCCCTACCCGGTGGCCCACGACCGGTGGGACCGCTACCACACCCCGCTCGGCGGCCGCGCGGTGGCCATCCGGCCCACTGCCCGTCCGGACGAGGCCAAGGCGCTGTTCGGCTTCACCTCGCCGCCGCTGTCCTACGACCGGTACGACGCCGACCGGCAGAAGAAGATCATCGCCGACCGGTTCGCGGACGTCGGCTGGGAGGTCCCCCGGCTGCTGGAGGCCATGTGGGAGGCCCAGGACTTCTACTTCGACACCATCGGCCAGATCCACATGGACCGCTGGTCCAGCGGCCGGACCGTCCTGCTGGGCGACGCGGCGTACTGCCCCTCGGCCCTCAGCGGCCTGGGTACGAGCCTGGCCCTGGTGGGCGCGTACGTGCTCGCGGGCGAGCTGGCCGCCGCCGGCGGCGACCACCGCGCCGGGTTCGCCGGGTACGAGCGCGAGATGCGCGGGTACGTCACGGCGTCCCAGGCGCGGGCCGGCGGCGGCGAGACGGGCTTTCTGTTCCCCAAGACGAAGGCGCACGTTCTGATGCGCGACATGATGATCAGATCGCTGCCTTACGTGCCGTGGCGAGGCATGATCGTCAAGCGGCTCCAGCAGGCCGACGCCATCACGCTCAAGGACTATTCGAGCTGACGGCGCCGGCCGTGGCAGGGGCTCAGGCGGGGACGGAGGCCACGCCGGGGGCGAGGAACGGGCGGCCGTTGACCGCGGCGGAGACGCCGGTCCTGTCCAGGTACGGCGTGATGCCGCCGGTGTGGAACGGCCACCCGGCCCCGAGGATCATGCACAGGTCGATGTCCTCGGCCGCCGCGACGACCCCCTCGTCCAGCATCAGGCGGATCTCCTCGGCCAGCGCCCGCAGCGCCCGGTCGCGCACCTGCTCCGCGTCCGGTCCGGACGCCCCCGACGCCTCGAAGATCTGCCGCGCCTCCGGGTCGATGGAGAAGTCCGGCGCGTAGACGCCCGGCTTGCCGGCCTTGACGAGCGTCGCCAGGTTGGCCGAGACCCCGTACCGGCCGGGGAACGCCTCGTGCAGCGTCTCGGCGACGTGCAGGGCGACCGCCGGGCCCACGAGCTGGAGCAGCGTGAACGGCGTCATCGGCAGCCCGAGCCCGTCCAGCGCGTGGTCGGCGACCTCGATCGGGGTGCCCTCGTCCACGGCGCCGATGACCTCGCCCATGAAGCGGGTGAGCAGCCGGTTCACCACGAACGCCGGGGCGTCCTTGACCAGGACGCTGGACTTGCGCAGCGCCTTGCCGACCGCGAAGGCCGTGGCCAGCGAGGCGTCGTCGGTCCTGTCCGCCCGGACGATCTCCAGCAGCGGCAGCACGGCGACGGGGTTGAAGAAGTGGAAGCCGACCACCCGCTCGGGGTGGCGCAGCCCGGCCGCCATCGCCGAGATCGACAGCGAGGAGGTGTTGGTGGCGAGCACGCATTCAGGGGAGACCACGGCCTCCACCTCGGCGAAGACCTGCTTCTTCACCGCCAGGTCCTCGAAGACGGCCTCGATGACGAAGTCGGCGTCGGCGAAGCCGTCCTTGGTGAGCGAGCCGGTGACCAGCCCCTTCAGCCGGTTGGCCTGGTCGCCGGTGATCCTCCGCTTGCCGAGCAGCTTGTCCACCTCGGCGTGGACGTAGCCGACGCCCTTGTCCAGGCGGGCCTGGTCGAGGTCGGTGAGGACGACCGGCACCTCGAGGCGGCGGGCGAACAGCAGGGCGAGCTGCGAGGCCATCAGGCCCGCGCCGACCACGCCCACCTTGGTGACCTTGCGGGCCAGCGCCTTGTCCGGGGCGCCCGCGGGCCGCTTGGCCCGCCGCTGTACCAGGTCGAAGGAGTACAGCCCGGCGCGCAGCTCGTCGCCCATCAGCAGGTCGGCCAGCGCGTCGGTCTCGGCCTGGAAGCCGGCGTCGCGGCCGGTCGTGCGCGCCTGCTCCACCAGGTCCAGCGCCCGGTACGGGGCGGGCGAGGCGCCGCGCAGCTTGAGGTCCACGAGCGTCCTGGCGCCTGCGACCGCGGCCTTCCACCCCTCGGCGTCCTCGGTGAACGGGTGGCGCGAGACGGCGGCCTCGCCGGTGAGCACGTGCGCGGCCCAGCGCAGCGACTCCTCCAGGAAGTCGGCCGGCTCGAAGACCGCGTCGGCGACGCCCAGCTTGAACGCCTCGGTCCCCTTGATCATCCGGTTCTGGGACAGCGGGTTCTCGATGATCAGCTTGAGCGCGTTCGCCGGGCCGATGAGGCGGGGGAGCAGCTGCGTGCCGCCCCAGCCCGGCACCAGGCCGAGGAAGCACTCGGGCAGCGCGACCGCGGGGACGCCGGAGGAGATCGTCCGGTAGGTGCAGTGCAGCGCCACCTCCAGGCCGCCGCCCATGGCCGCCCCGTTCACGAACGCGAACGAGGGCACCTCCATCTCGCCGAGCCGGCGGAACACCTCGTGCCCGAGCCGGCCGAGGGCCTCGGCCTGCTCCCGGCCGCGTACCAGGGCCGCGCCCTTGAGGTCGGCGCCGACGGCGAAGATGAACGGCTTGCCGGTGAGGCCGACCGCCGCGATGTCGGTGCGGTCGCAGATGGCGTCCAGGGCCTTGTCCAGCTCGGCCAGGCCGCGCGGGCCGAAGGTGTTCGGCTTGGTGTGGTCGAAGCCGTTGTCCAGGGTGATCAGGGCCATG
Organism: Sphaerisporangium sp. NPDC005289; assembly: GCF_040607455.1. NCBI lineage: Bacteria > Bacillati > Actinomycetota > Actinomycetes > Streptosporangiales > Streptosporangiaceae > Sphaerisporangium > Sphaerisporangium sp. NPDC005289. Next base: position 20,625 of record NZ_JBEXGS010000009.1, on the reverse strand, counting down.
GTGCCCGCGCCGCCCGGGAGCCGCACGTCGCGGACCAGGGCGTGGGTGACGACCTCGTCGTCGAAGATGCCGGTGATATCGGTGACGCCGCTCACTTGCCGCCCTCCCAGGCGAGGTTCTCCCAGACGACCGTTCCGCCCATGCCCATGCCGACGCACATCGTCGTCAGGCCGTAGCGCACCCCCGGGTTCTCGCCGAACTCGCGGGCGAGCTGCGTCATGAGCCGCACGCCGGAGGAGGCGAGGGGGTGGCCGAAGGCGATCGCGCCGCCGTAGGGGTTGACGCGCGGATCGTCGTCGGCGATGCCGAAGTGCGACAGGAAGGCCAGCACCTGCACGGCGAAGGCCTCGTTGATCTCGATGAGGCCGATGTCGCCGATGGCCAGCCCGGCCAGGCGCAGCGCGCGCTCGGTGGAGGGGATGGGCCCGACGCCCATCACCTCGGGGTCGACCCCGGCGAAGGCGTAGGCGACCAGCCGCATCTTCGGGGTGAGACCGAGCTCGGCGGCGGTGTCCGCGGCGGCGATGATGCTGCCGGTGGCGCCGTCGTTCAGGCCCGCCGAGTTGCCGGCGGTCACGTGGCCGTGCGCGCGGAAGGGCGTCTTCAGCGCCGCCAGGCCCTGCATGGTGGTGCCGGGCCGCGGCGGCTCGTCCTCGGTGGCCAGGCCCCAGCCTTCCGCGGCCTTGCGGGTCGCCATCGGCACCAGGTCGGGCTGGATCTTGCCGTTGGCGTACGCCTTGGCCACCTTCTCCTGGGAGGCGACCGCGTAGGCGTCGGCGCGCCCCTTGTCGATCTCGGGGTAGCGGTCGTGCAGGTTCTCGGCGGTCATGCCCATGATCAGGGCGGAGCCGTCGACGAGCTTCTCGGACATGAAGCGCGGGTTGGGGTCGACGCCCTCGCCCATCGGGTGGCGTCCCATGTGCTCGACGCCGCCGGCGATGGCGACGTCGTAGGCGCCGAAGGCGATGCCGCCCGCGACGGTGGTGACGGCGGTCATCGCGCCGGCGCACATGCGGTCGATGGCGTATCCGGGCACCGACTTGGGCAGCCCGGCCAGGACGGCGGCCGAGCGGCCGATGGTCAGGCCCTGGTCGCCGATCTGGGTGGTGGCCGCGATGGCGACCTCGTCGACGCGCTCGGGCGGCAGTTGCGGGTTGCGCCGCATCAGTTCACGGATGACGCGGACGATCAGGTCGTCCGCCCGGGTCTCGGCGTACAGGCCCTTGGGGCCCGACCGGCCGAAAGGTGTGCGCACGCCGTCGACGAACACGACGTCACGGGACGAAGGCACGGCTGCTCCTCGCTGCTGGATGGCTTCCGCCTACATGCTACTCGCGAGTAACATGATGCCACGGCTCTTCATTCCCCTTACCCCGGGGTCAGGCGATGCCCGCGAGAATGGTGCGCACCAGCCCCGCCGTGAAGTCCTCCACGCTCTTCGGCGAGCCCTCCTCGCCCATGAACAGTCGCAGGAACGCCCGCTGGTAACAGGCGCCGAGCAACAGCGCCGCCGCCGAGCCGGTGTCGGCGTCGGCGCGCAGGCGGCCGTTCTCCCGCAGGACGCCCAGATACCCGGCCACCGCGGTCAGCGGCTTGTGCGGACCGGCGTTCAGCTTGCGCAGCTCTTCCCGGTGCCGCTCCAGCAGGGCCGGCTCGGCGAACAGCGAGGAGCCGATCGGCATGCTCGCCTCGTAGAACAGCGTCGCCGCCCGGGCGATCTCGGCGAGGCACTCCTCGGTCGTGCGCCCGCCGGGGTCGGCGGACAGCCGCTCGATCAGCGACCCGAGCGCGGGCAGCCGCTCGCTCAGGACGGCGATGAACATCTCCTCCTTGCCGGTGAAGTGCCGGTAGAGCGCCGCCTCGGAGATCCCGGTCTCGCGGGCGATCTCCTTGGTGGTGACGCGGGCCAGACCCACCGTGCGCATGAGGTGCTCGGCGGAGTCGAGGATGCGCTCACGGGTGCGGGCGCCGGCGGCCGTACGCGGCTGGGGCATCGGGATGGCGGGCCTCTCGGTCGGTGCGGCTTTTGGCTGCCTATGGAAGGGGTACTCATCCTATGATGTGAGTGAGTACTCACCAACCTTTGGGGGACGTCTCATGAAGCTCACCGTTTTCGGCGCCACCGGGCGCACCGGCCGGGAGGTCGTCAGGCAGGCGCTGGACGCCGGGCACCAGGTCACCGCCGTCGTCCGCGACCCCGCCCGCCTCCCCATCAGCCACGGCGCGCTCGAGGTGATCACGGCGGAGGTGACCTCGCCGGACGCGCTGCGCCCCGTGCTGGCGGGCCGCGACGCCGCGATCTCCGCGCTCGGCCCGAACGGCAGGAAGGACGTGGGCATCGCCTCCAGGGCGCTGACCTCCATCGTCCGCGCCATGGAAGGCGGCGACGCCCGCAGGCTCGTCACCCTCAGCGCCGTCCCGGTCGGCCCGATCCCCGACGGCGAGCCGCTCATCTACCGCGCCGTGGTCCTGCCCCTCATCCAGCGCATCTTCCGCGACGGGTACGCCGACTTGCGCGCGATGGAGGACGAGGTACGGCGCAGCTCGCTCGAATGGACGGTCGTCCGGCCGCCGAGGCTGACCGACAGACCGCCGACCGGCAAGTACCGTCGCGTCGTCGGCGGCAACGTGGCACGCGGCCACACCATCTCGCGGGCCGACCTCGCCCACGCGCTGCTCGACTGCCTGGACGACCCGGCCACCGTCAAGCAGGCCGTCGGCGTCGCCAACTGAGGTCCGGCCGGCGCGGGCACGCGCGACGACGGTCGAGATCCTGGCAGAAGTTCCAGTGATCGGCTGATCCTCCGGCTTCCGCCGGTCGGCTCCGTCGGGTCAGGAAGAGCTCACCTGGCGCAGGAAGGCGGCGTTGGAGGGCGTCTCGCGCAGGCGGCCGAGCAGCGCGCCCAGGGCCTGCTCGCGATCGAGGCCCGACAGCGCGCGCCGCAGCTTCCACACGACCTCGCGCTCCTCGGCCGTCAAGAGCAGCTCCTCGCGCCGGGTGCCGGAGGCGGCCACGTCGACGGCGGGGAACAGGCGCTGCTCGGCGAGCGCCCGGCTCAGCCGCAGCTCCATGTTGCCCGTTCCCTTGAACTCCTCGTAGAAGAAGTCGTCCATCCGCGAGCCCGTCTCGGCCAGCGCGGTGGCGAGGATGGTCAGCGATCCGCCCTCGCGGGTGGCCCGGGCGGCGCCGAACAGGCGTTTGGGCAGGTGGACGGCCTGCGCGTCCACCCCGCCCGTGAGCGTCTTGCCGCCGCTCGGCGCGATGACGTTGTAGGCGCGGCCGAGGCGGGTCAGCGAGTCGAGCAGGACCACGACGTCGGTCCCGCGCTCGACCAGCCGCTTGGCCCGCTCGACCGCCAGCTCGGCGATCAGTGTGTGGTCGCGCTCCGGCCGGTCGAACGTCGAGGCGATCACCTCGCCGCGCACCGACTCGCGGAAGTCGGTGACCTCCTCGGGCCGCTCGCCGACCAGGACGACCATGAGATGGGCGCCGGGATGGTTGCGGGTGACGGCGTCGGCGACGGCCTTGAGCACCATCGTCTTGCCGGCCTTGGGCGGCGCGACGATCAGGCCGCGCTGCCCCTTGCCGACGGGCGTCAGCAGGTCGACCAGCCGGGTGGCCGCCGAGCCGGTCTCCAGCAGCAGTCGTTCGTGCGGATGGACCGGTGTCATGGCCGCGAAGTGCGGCCGGGTCCGCCCGGGCTCCTCGCCGTCCACGGAGACGATTCGCACGTCCCGGTCACGCGGGCCGCGGGCGAGGGCCGTCACCAGGTCGCCCGGGCGCAGGCCGAGCTCCTTGACCCGGGCCGGCGACAGGTGGACGTCCTGGTCGCCGGGGAGGTGGCCGCCGACGCGGATGTACGCCGCCTTGTCGCGGACGTCGAGCAGGCCGCGGACCTCGGTGAGGGGCCCGGTCTCGTTCTGCGGGGCGGCGGCGGGGCCGGCGGGGTCGGCCTGGCGCCGGCGGGTCCTTCTGGGAGGCGCCTTCGCGGGCGCCGGGGCTTCGATGGTCGCTGTCATGGTGGTTCCTTGCTGGTGGGCCGGAATCCCGGCCGGCTGATGGGAGAGGCGCGGAGAAGATCGCGGAAGGTGGCGGCCGTGCGTCCTGACGTGCCCGGACATACGGCGGCACGCCGCGCCGGCACGGCGACGGCCATGACGGCGGGCACGGTGACGCACGTGCCCACAGCAGTCGCGGTGGTGGTGGCGAGCGAGGTCCGCATGGGTCCGCCGGTCTAGGACGACCGGCGCGAGATGCCTGCCCTGAACGGGGCGGCGAGAAAGGTGAACGGCTCAGAACGGTGAGGAAGGAGACATCCCACCTGGAGAGCCACCTTTACCATAACATCACCGCACCGCCTCCGCGCAAGCCCCGCCGTGCCGTTCCGTGTGGGCACCGCCGTCCTGTAGCCGGGATCACGCGATCGCCATCCCATGGGTCCCGAGACCATGCCAAGCTGGGGCTCGCGGCCGATCTGTCTCTGGCGGCCGAACGTGTCGAGGCGTCCAGTTCAGGAGAGCGCGCGATGGCGTACGAGCCGATGATGGTCTCCGGGGTGGAGGTCGTGCCGCTGCGGGACGCCGTGGGCCCCATGGGCGGCGACCTGCGCCATGCGCCCGGCGCGAACTTCGTCGGCGGCTCGCCCGAGCACCGCGCCGCGCTCACCGCGGGCGAGTGGATATTGCACTTCCGGTGCTACCTGCTGCGCCTTCGCGGCGGTCGCACGATCCTGGTGGACGCGGGGCTGGGCGGGCGTGACTCGCCCGCGTCCGCCTGGGCGCCGGTGCCGGGGCGGCTGGTGGACGAACTCGCCGCCGTGGGCGTGGCGTCGGCGGAGGTGGACACCGTCGTGCTCACCCACCTGCACAGCGACCACGCCTCAGGGGCGGTCACCGACGGCGTGGCGACCTTCCCCAACGCCCGGCACGTCGTCCAGCGCGCCGAGATCGACTGGATCGAGGGCGCGGGGCCGAACGCCATACTCGAACGCGTGCTGCGCCCGCTGACCGGGCTGGTCGACGCGGTCGAAGGCGAGGCCGAGGTGGCCCCGGGCGTGCGGGTGCTCCTGGCCCCCGGCCATACGCCCGGCCACCAGGTCGTCGAGGTCGGATCGCTCACGCTGACGGGCGACGTGTTCCTGCATCCGACGCAGCTCGCCGACCCGGCGATCGTCTACCGGCACGACGACGACCCGGCGAAGGCCGTCGCGACGCGGCGGCAGGTGCTCGGCAGATCGCGCGCCCGCGGCGGCCTCATCGGCACCGCCCACTTCCCCGAGCCGTTCAGCCCCCTCCCCGACCCCCCGGCAGCCGCCGGCCCGCGCGCCGAGACGGATACCACCGCCCAGGCCAGGCGTCACGTCGATCAGTGACATGGTCGCGGTGACGGCCACCGTCCGCGACCGGTGACAGGGGAGGCCACGCGGCCGTCCCCCCTTCTGCTCGGGCGGGGTCCACGGGCGGCCGGTAGATCAGCGGAGATACGGTCGAGGTCATGGTCGCGCTTCCGCCCGAGGAGTTCTACGCCGGGCTCAACAAGACCCTGGCCGGCGCCGGGGCGTTCATCACCGACGCGCAGGACAGGGTGCTGCTGGTCAAGCCCAACTACCGCGACCACTGGCTCTGGCCCGGGGGGCACGTGGACGAGGGCGAGACCCCCGACCAGGCGTGCGCCCGCGAGCTGGCCGAGGAGCTCGGCCTCACCGTCCCGGTCGGCCGCCTGCTCGGCGTGCACTGGGTGCCCCCGTTCGGCGACCGGCCGCTCCCGCTGGTGCACTTCCTGTTCGACTGCGGCCACCTGCCGGACGCCGACCGTCTCGTCCTGCAGGAGGAGGAACTGGACGCCTGCGGCTTCTTCGACCCCACCGAGGCGCGGGCCCTCATGCCCGCCTACCTCATCCGCCGCCTCCACGCCGCCCTTGAAGCCCGGCACCGGTCCACCTCCTTCTACCTCACCGGCGGCTCCCCAAAATTCACCCTCTGACCCGCGGTGATGGTGCCAGGCTCAGAGCACCTGCACGACCTTGGCCCGCAGCGCGGGCGTGCAGGTGGGAGTGTCGATGGTCTCCTGGGCCGGCCTGCTCATCTCGTCGCCGGTGATGTCGATGGCTCCCGTCGCGGGGGTTACTGGGCCGGTGGCGTGGATACCAGATCGTGGTCGCGGCCCCTCTGAGGAACACCGCGTGCCTAGCGGGCCAGGCGGTCCAGCAGCTCGCCGAGCAGCGTGCGTTCGCCAAGGGTGAGGTCGCCCGGGTCGTCGCCGACCAGCGCACGCAATGTCAGTGCGGCGCTCGCACGGGTCGCGGGAGCGCCGGCGGAGGGCGTGTGCAGGACTCCGGCCAGCGCGGCCTCGCGGACGCGCCCGGACAGCCTGAAGTCCGGCTCCGGCTGGCTGATCAAGGTGAGCGTGATGCCGACGTTGGCGGCAAGCACCTGTTCGGCGGCTTCGTCTGCCGGCACCTTGAGCAGGCCCTGGGCGGCGGCGGCGGTCAACCGCTCCCGCAACGCGGCGTGCGCGGGAGCGGTGACGGCGCAGGGCTTTCCCGGCTCGGCGCGGCCGTAAAGCAGCCCGTAGAACGACGGGTGCTCCAGCCCGAACCGCACGTGCCTGTCCCAGCCCTCGCGCAGGTCGTCCAGCGGGTCGCCAGAGCTCTCGACCGCCGTGTACTGGGTGAAGCCGTGGTTCACCACGGCGTCGATCAGGCCCTGCTTGCTGCCGAAGTGGTGGTACAGCGTCGGGGCCTGCACCCCTGCGCGTTCGCACACCGCCCTCGTGGACACCGTGCCGCCGCCCTCCAGCAACTCCGCGGCGGCGAGCAGGAGTCGATCCCGTGCGTTCTGCATGCTTGCTATAGTAGCATATATAGCGATACATTGATCGCTATAGCGAAAGGAGAAGTCCATGAGGACTTGGTTCGTCACGGGTGGGACGCCCGGAGGGTTCGGCCTGGTCTACGCCGAGGCTGCACTGGAACAGGGCGATCAGGTGGTGGTGACAGCGCGTAGGCCCTCTGAACTGCAGGAATGGGCTGAACCGTACGGCGGCCGTGTGCTGGTTCTCCAGCTCGATGTCACCGATGCCGAGCAGGTGCGCGCGGCGGTCAAGACGGCGGAGGAGCGGTTCGGCGGGATCGACGTGCTCGTGAACAACGCGGGCCGTGGCTGGTTCGGCTCGGTCGAGGGGGCCCCCGACGAGACGATCCGCCGCACGTTCGACCTCAACCTGTTCGCCGTGGTCGAGCTGATCCGCGCGGTCCTGCCAGGTATGCGGGCACGCGGCGACGGCTGGATCGTGAACATGTCGTCGGTGGCAGGCCTCGTCGGCGCACAGGGGTTCGGCTACTACTCGGCGGCGAAGTTCGCGCTCGAAGGACTGTCGGAGACCCTGCGCCATGAGGTTGAGCCGTTCGGTGTGCGCGTGCTCGTCGTAGAGCCGGGAGCGTTCCGCACCAAGGCTTTCGCCGGCTTCCAGAACGAGCCCGTCAACGAGACCGTCGACGCCTACGTGCCGATGGTCGAGGGCGTCAAGGCGGCGTTCGTGGAACATAACGGCAAGCAAGAGGGTGACCCTGAACGTGGAGTGCGCGCCGTGATCAGCGCGATGAACGCACCCGTTCCGCCGCAACGGATCGTGCTCGGCAACTCTGGCTACGACGTCGTTGTCGCGATGCACGAGAACGCACTCGCGGAGCTGCGCGCGAACGAAAAGCTCTCACGCGGTGCGGACTTCTAAGCCTGGCGCCAGAACGTGAGGAGCCTCGTCGGGGTGGATCGAGTTACCACGCAACCGACCCGACGAAGCCTCCATCAGCATGCGCGCCCCGCGCATGTCTATGCCGACTTGACCCCTGCTCGACACCTCGAGCCGGTCACCGCGCTGCACGGCCCGTGGCGGGTCGCCGCCCGCATCGTCATCGTGCTGCTGAGGTGCTGCAGGGGGCGCGCCAGGACGCGCCCGCGTCCTGGCACCCGAGAAAACTGGAGAGCGGAAATGGACGACATCACCCTTCCCAAGGCCGTCGAGAACTTCATCGCGGCCACCAACGCGCACGACGCGAACGCGCTGGCCGCGGTCTTCGGCGACGGGGCCACCGTGCGCGATGACGGGACGACCTACGCCGGCGAGGCCGAGATCCGCGAGTGGATCCAGGGGCACCTGATCAACCCCAAGATCGTGATCACGCCGACCTCGTTCGCGGGCGACCGTCTGGTGGCCTCCGGGGACGGTGAGTTCCCCGGCGGGCCTCTGTCCTTCGCGTTCGTGTTCGGCATCAAGGACGACCAGGTCACCGACCTCGCGATCGACCCCGTCTGACTCACCACCGGCCGGGGTGGCCCAAGGGTCTCAAGCAGTGGCGAGCCATCGCCCCCCGCTTCGACAAGCTCGCCGGCCGCTACCTCGCGGGCGTCACCTGGCATCCGTCATGCTCTGGCTCCGCCATTTCGACTTGTCAGACAGGCCTTAGCACGCGCACCCCATGCCGAAAGCGAGCGGCGGACGAGGACCCTCGTCGGTGGTGCGCTGCGACGGCTCCCCGGGTGAGATCACGCCCAGGGAACCGTCGAGTGAGCGTGCCGGGTTCAGCGCAGGTAGAGGGCTGGTTGGGGTGGGGTGGACATGCCGTTGCCGATGAAGAAGCTCGGGTGCGGGGGCTGGTTGTAGGCGGTGTTCTGCCAGGCGACCGCTTCGCGGTACTGGATGTCGTGCATCAGGGTGAAGATGCGCCGGTCGGTCACCGTGGTGGTCGCGTAGATGCGCAGGGCGCGGTCGTCGCTGGTCGGCCAGACGATCTCCTCGCGCCAGTCGCCGAACAGGTCGGCCGACAGCGAGGGCGTCGCCTTGGTGCCGTTGTTGGAGTGGACGCCCGAGCCTGTGAGCAGCCGGGTCGAGCCGCTGGTGCCGTACTTGTCCACCTGGGTCTGGTCGAGCAGCTCGCGGACCGGGTCGGCGTCCCACCAGGCCAGGAAGTTCATGGAGGACGGTTTGGCGCCGATGTTGGCGCCCTTGGTGTTGCGCAGCCCGTCGGCTCTGGCCGACCAGGACTCGGCGCCGGGGCTGCCGGACCAGATGTCGTCGGACACGCCGCGCCCGTTGTCGCCGTTCGCCGGAGTCGTCCACAGCACCTGGCCGGTGCGCGCGTCGGCCATCCACGAACTCGGCTTGCTGGAATCCTCGTCGACCTTGAAGACCTCCAGGCCCGAACGGGAGGGGTCCAGGTCGCCGACGTGCAAGGCGTCGCCGTGGCCGTTGCCGGTGTTCCACAGCGGGGAGCCGTTGTCGTTGATCGCCATCGCGCCGAACACGATCTCGTCCCTGCCGTCGCCGTCCACGTCGGCGATGGCGAGGTTGTGGTTGCCCTGGCCGGTGTACTGCGAACCCGCGGAGTTGGAGTCGAAGGTCCACCGCTTGGTCAGCGCGCCGCTGCGGAAGTCCCACGCCGCGATCACCGTGCGCGTGTAGTAGCCGCGCGACATGATCAGGCTGGGCCGGGTGCCGTCCAGGTAGGCCGTGGCGGCGAGGAACCGGTCGACCCGGTTGCCGTAGCTGTCGCCCCAGGAGGACACGGTGCCGCGCGGCGGGTCGTAGTTCACCGTCGACATGGCCTTGCCGGTCTGCCCGTTGAACATCGTCAGGTATTCCGGCCCCGACAGCACGTAACCCGAGGAGTTGCGGTAGTCGGCGCCGGAGTTGCCGATGACGACGCCGGTGCCGTCCTTGGTCGCGTCGGCGGTCTTCATGGCCACCTCGGCCTTGCCGTCGCCGTCGTAGTCGTACACCTGGAACTGCGTGTAGTGCGCCCCGGCGCGGATGTTGCGGCCCAGGTCGATGCGCCACAGACGGGTGCCGTTGAGCTTGTAGGCATCGACGAACACGTTGCCGGTGTAGCCGGACTGGGAGTTGTCCTTGGCGTTGGAGGGGTCCCACTTCAGGACGAACTCGTACTGGCCGTCGCCGTCGAGGTCGCCCACGCTGGCATCGTTGGCGCTGTAGGTGTAGGCGACCCCGTCAGGGGTGGTGCCCCCGGACGGCGGCGAGATCGGCACGTCGAGGTAGGCGCCGCCGGTGAAGCGCAGGGAGCTCTCCGAGGCGGCCTGCTCGGCGCCGTCGACCACCGGCCGCACGGTGTAACTCGCGTCGGCCGCCGCGCCGTTGTCCAGGTAGTTCGTGGACCCGGTGATCGGCGAGGAGTTCAGCTTGGTCGAGCCGCGGTAGAGGTTGAAGGCGACGCCTGAGGGGTCGGTGCCGAGCATCCGCCAGGAGACCAGGTTGCCGCTGCCGGACCGCACGCTGACCAGGCCGCGGTTCAGCCGCTCCGCCTGGCGCGCGTTCGCGGGCGTCGGGGTCGGCGTCGGGGTCGGGGTGGGCGTGGGGGTCGGGGTGACGGTCGGAGTCGGCGTGGGTGTGGGCGTCACGGTCGGCGTCACGGTCGGAGTCGGGGTGGGGGTCGGCGTCGGGCCGGTCGTTCCGGTGCAGGTCACCCCGTTGAGGGTGAACGACGCCGGAGCCGGGTTGCTGGAGTTGTTCCACGAGGCGTTGAAGCCGAAGGAGGCGCTCGCGCCGGTCGCCAGCGCGGCGTTGTAGCCGGCGTCCGCGGCGGTCACCTGCGCGCCGCTCTGGGTCACGGTGGCGTTCCACGCCTGGCTGACCTGCTGGCCGGCGGTGAATCCCCACACCAGCCGCCAGCCGTCGATCGCGTCGCCGAGGTTGGTCACGGTGACGTTGCCGGTGAAGCCGCCCGTCCACTGTGAGGCCACCGCGTAGTCGACCCGGCAGCCGGCGGCGGCCTGGGCCGCGACGGTCGTCGCCGTCCCGGTCGCCGCGACCGTGGCGGTCGCCGCCGCCAGGATCACCAGCCGGCGGACCGGCGATCTCGCGAAGTAGCGCATGACTCTCCTCTTCGTGCGGAGCGCCGGGCACCGAACCGTGCATTGAAACGATTCGATGCCCGGCGCGTCGACATACCCGCGAGGCCTGACCTTCCGTCGCGACTGATGCGCTCGAAACTAAGCCGAGCCGGACGCGCCGCGCCATGGCCGCTCGCCGGTCGCCGCCACGGTCGCGAGAGGGCCTGGCGCGGACGGCCGCGCTCACCTGAGCCGATCCACTCCGGCGACACCGCCGCCCGGGCGGGGCGGGCTGAAACTTCCACAAGACGGCGGCGCCCGCCCTACGAAGGTCGTCGGTCACCCCACCGGCCGCCGGCTCGTCGTTCAGGACGCGGGCGCCAGGTCCGCGTTCAGGACGCCGGTCGGCTGGTGGCTTGCAACAGTTCGCGCTCGAACCAGGCGATGGTGCGGCGCAGGCCGGTGATCGCGTCCACCGTCGGGCGCCAGCCGAGCCTGGAGACGGCGAGGGAGGTGTCCGGGCGGCGCACCGCCGGGTCGTCCACGGGCCGGTCGACGAACGTGATCGGCGAGGAAGAGCCGGTCAGGTCCCTGATCGTCGTGGCGAGCCGGAGCATGGACATCTCGGAGGGGTTGCCGATGTTGACCGGTCCGGCGAAGTCGCTGTCGGCCAGGGTAAGGACGCCGTCCACGGTGTCGTCCACGTAGCAGATCGACCGCGTCTGGCTCCCGTCCCCGGTGACCGTGATCGGCTCGCCGTGGAGGGCCTGGCGGACGAACGTGGGGATGGCGCGGCCGTCGTGGGGCCGCATGCGGGGGCCGTAGGTGTTGAAGATGCGCACGATGGCGGTGTCCACGCCGTGGGACTGGCGGTAGGCCGTGGTCAAGGACTCGGAGAAGCGTTTGGCCTCGTCGTACACGCTGCGCGGGCCGACCGGGTTGACGTTGCCCCAGTACGTCTCGCGTTGCGGGTGTTCTAGGGGGTCGCCGTACACCTCGCTGGTGGAGGCCAGCACGAACCGGGCGCCCTTCTCCCGGGCGAGGCCGAGGGCGTGCAGGGTGCCGAGGCTGCCCACCTTGAGCGTGGCGATCGGGTGGCGCAGGTAGTCGGTCGGGGACGCCGCCGAGGCGAAGTGCAGCACCAGGTCCACCTCGCCCGGCACGTGGACGTAGCCGGTCAGGTCGCACTCGACCAGGCGGAACCTCGGCCGGCCGATCAGGTGGTCCACGTTGGCGGGAGACCCGGTGAGGAAGTTGTCCATGCAGATGACCGTGGCGCCCTCGGCCACCAGCCGCTCGCACAGGTGGGAGCCGAGGAACCCCGCGCCCCCGGTCACGACGACCCGGTGTGCTCTCATCGCACGCTCACCTCCAGCAGCTCCGCGGCGGCGTCGAGCACGGCACCGACGCCGATCTCCGCCAGGCCGGGATCGGGCCGGCTCCCGTGCGGGTCCCCGTGCCATCCCGCCCACAGCGCGACATGACGGCCTGTCGGCGGCGGGCCCCACTGCGCGGGCGCCACCGGGCCGAACAGCACCACCGACGGCGTCGCGAAGGCCGTCGCCAGATGCGCGACGCCGGTGTCCCCGCACACGACCATCCGCGCTCCGGCGACCAGCCGCGCGAGGCCGCGCAGGTCCGTGCGGCCGGCCAGGACGCGTCCGGCGGGAAGGCCGGCCAGCGTGCCGACGCGGACGGCGAGGGGGTGTTCGGCGGCGGTCCCGGTGACGACCACGCGGTGCCCGGCGCGTTCGAGCGCCGCGGCGACCTCGGCGAACCGCTCCGCCGGCCAGCGCCGCGCCCCCGACGCCGCGCCCGGATGCACCACCACCCCGCCCCACGCCCCGGCCTCCCCGGCGCCCACCTCGGGCCCGTCGAGGTCCTCACCGAGGTGGTCCGGCCGGCCCCGGAGGGCGTCCGGGTCGAGCAGGAGGTCGGCCGGGTCGGCGGCGATGCCGTACCAGCGCAGCAGCGCGCACCACCGGTCCACCTCGTGCATGCTCTGCCGCCACGGCGGGCCCTCCAAACAGGGAAACTCCAGGTGAACGTGGGTGAGCAGCCGTCCGGGACGGGTGCGGGACAGCGCGGCGGTGCTCTCGGGCCCGCGCCCGTGCAGGTTCACCGCGACGTCCGGACGGCACAGCGGCACCGGCACCGGTCCCGGGACGTTCAGCAGCTCGTCCACGGCGCCGATCAGCGGCACCAGGCCTGCCAGCGCGGCGGGCGCCGCCAGGACGAGGCGGTGCCCGGGGTAGGCCCGCCGCAGCCCGCGCAGCGCGGGAACCGCGGTGAGCAGGTCGCCGAGTCCCAGCGCGCGCAGGACTAGCAGCACGGGCCGCTCGCCGGACGCGGGGTGGACGGGGTGCCCACCGAGCACCGACGGGACGGGGCGTTCGCCGGACACCCCGCAAAGGGGCCGCTCGCGGGACGCCGTGTGGGCGGGGCGCTCATCGGAGGCCGGGCGGGGCGTGCGGTTCATGGCCATGACGGCTCGGTCGACGGGCAGACCACGAGCTCACGCAGCTCGCACCCGGGAGGCTGGCCGAGCGCGAACACCACGGCGGCGGCCACGTCCTCGGGCTGGTTGAGCCGGGCGTCCGGGCCAGGACGGTACCGCTCGTCCCTGCCGTCGAAGAAGCGCGTGCGCATGCCACCCGGCACCAGCAGCGTGACGCCGACCCGGCCGGCCAGCTCGGCGGCCAGCGCCCGGGTGAAGCCGACGACGCCGAACTTGGCCGCGCAGTACGCCGTCGCGTCCCCCACCGCCCGCAGGCCGAGCGTCGAGGCGCAGGTGACGACGCGGCCCGCCGAGCGCTCCAGGTACGGCAGGGCGGCGCGCACCACCGAGGCGGTGCCGAGCAGGTTGACGCCGATCACCCGCTCCCACTCGGCAGGGGAGACCTGCGCCAGCGAGCCGCACCGGTCGATGCCGGCGGCCGTCACCACCCCGTCCAGGCCGCCCACCCGCTCGGCCAGCTCGGTCACGGCGGCCTGGACCCGGTCGCGGTCGGCGACGTCCGCCACGACGTGGTCGACGCCGTCCTCGGGCACGCCGACGTCGATCACCAGCGGCCGCCCGCCCGCCTTGGCGACCGCGTCGGCCGTGGCCTTCCCCAGGCCGGACGCTCCGCCGGTGATCAGGATGTTCCCCACCATGTTCGCTTCTCCTCGCTGCAGAACGGGGGGCCGGTCGTGCGCCTGGGGCGTCGGTGTGCCGGGTGCCGGGTGCCGGGTGCCGGGTGCCGGGTGCCGGATGTCGGTATGTCCGTGCGCGGTGCCGGGGTGCCGGCGTGCCCGGGGGGCGCCGCTTACACCACCTCCTGGGCGGCGGCGATGAGCCCGGTGGTGGAGTGGCCGGGCACCGTGGGCAGGACGACGACCTCGCCGCCGGCCTGCCGCACCGCCTGGGCCTCGGGGAGCTCCTGCCCGGTGTAGTCGCCGCCCTTCACCCACACCTCCGGCCGCAGCCGGTCGATGAGCAGGCACGGGGTGTCCTGCTCGAACACCACCACCGCGTCGACGCAGCCGAGGGCACGCAGGATCTCCACCCGGTCGCGCTCGGCGACGACAGGCCGGCCCGCCCCCTTGAGGCGGCGGACGGACTCGTCGGAGTTGACGCACACGATCAGCGCGTCGCCGAGCGCCCTGGCCTGCCGCAGCAGGCTGACGTGGCCCGCGTGCAGCAGGTCGAAGCAGCCGCCCGTGGCGATCAGCCGCCCGCCCGTCGCGCGCACCATGGCCGCCAGCTCGAACGCCGTGCGGGGCCGGTCGTCCAGCGCCGCGCGCGTCCGGTCGGCCCGCGGCGGCGCCGGCAGGCGGATGGCCGCGGCGCCGCCGGCGGCGACGAACCGGGTCGCCTCCGTGACCGCCATCGTCACCGCCTCCTGCACCGACGCGCCGTCGCGCAGCGCCAGCGCCGCCGAGGCGGCGAACCGGTCGCCGGCGCCGCACGTGTCGCCCCCCGTGATCGGCATGGGCGGCGGCACCCGCAGCGTCCGGCCGGCGCGGGTGCACAGGACGGCTCCGTCGGCGCCGCGCGTGACGGCGACCGCCTCGGCGTGCAGCTCGCGGACCAGGTGGCGGGCGGCCTGCTCGACGCCGGTGCACGGCCGCCCGTACAGCACCGCGGCCTCGGGCTCGCTCGGCGTGACCAGTGCGCAGCCGGGTACCGGCGGGAATCCCGCGGGGTGCGGGTCCCAGACGAGCGGCGCGGTGCGGCGGTTGAGCAGGTCGCGCACGGTGTCGGCGGCGCCGCGCCCGTAGTCGGACACCAGCACCGCGCCCGCGCCGCGCAGCGCCCGCGCCGCCCGGTCTCCCTCGGGGCCGCGCCAGGCCCGGCCGTCCCCGGTGTCCACACGCAGCAGCGTCTGGCCGCGGGCGCGGATCCGCGTCTTGCGGGACGTCGTCCCGCGCAGCGGCAGACGCACGACCTCGGCGAATCCGGCGAGCAGGGCGCTCAGGCGCTTCCCGGAAGCGTCCTCGCCGAGCGCGGTGACCAGCACCACCTCCGCGCCCTCGCGGGCGGCGAGCAGCGCGGCTAGCCCGGCGCCTCCGGGACGGCGGTGCTCGGTGCGCCCGCGGACCACCGGGACCGGCGCGTCGGGGCAGAGCCGCTCGGCGTCGCCCTCGATGTCCACGTCGAGCAGCGAGTCGCCGACGACGACGATCGGGCCTCCCCTCATCCGCGTCCCCTCTCACCCGTCCCGCGAACCGTCCGTCCCCGACCGTCCCGCTGGTCCCGCCGGTCCTGCACGTTCCGCCGGTTCCGCTCGTCCGGCGGAACCTTCCTGTCTTGCCCGTTCTGTCTGTTGAGCGGTGTGGAGGAAGCCCGGTCGGCGGAGGTGTGCTCGTCGCGCAGCGAGGCGTCGAACGCGTCGCAGAGCAGGTGGATCACCGCGAGGTGGACCTCCTGGACGGTGGCGCAGTCCTGCGAGGGCACCGCCACCGCCCCGTCGCAGCGCGCGGCCAGGGGGTTCGGGGCGCGCCCGGTCAGGGCCCAGGTGATGAGCCCGCACTCCCGGGCGGCCTCGGCGGCGGCGAGCACGTTCTGGCTGGTACCGCTGGTCGACAGGCACAGCAGGACGTCCCCGGCGCGGCCGTGCGCGCGCACCTGCCGGGCGTACACCTCCTCGGCGCCGAAGTCGTTGGCGATCGCCGTGGCGGAGGAGGTGTCGGCGTGCAGCGGGATCGCCGCGTACGGGCGCCGGTCGGTGCGGAAGCGGCCGACCAGCTCGGCCGTCAGGTGCTGCGCCTCGGCCGCCGAGCCGCCGTTTCCGCAGGCCAGCAGCCTGCCGCCGCCGGCCAGCACCGCGGCCAGCGTGCGGCCCCAGGCGCGGACCCTCGGGGTGTCGGCGTCCACCGCCGACAGCGCGGCGCTCAGCCGCGAGAAGTGCGGGTGCATGGCTGTCAACCTCCCGCCGCGGCGAGCCGGTCCAGGCGGTCGCCGATCAGGCTGCGGTACACCGACTCGGTCTGCGCCGCCACCCGCGGCCAGCCGTATCTGGACCGGGCGCGGCGCACGCCGGCGTCGGCCATCGAGGCCCGCACGTCGGGCCGGGCGAGCAGGTCGCGGAGCACTCCGGCCAGCGCGCGGGGCCGGCGCGGCGGCACGAGCGCGCCCCACCCGGACACCGTGTCCAGGTGGCCGCCGACCGCCGAGGCGACGACGGGAACCCCGCAGGCCATGGCCTCCACCGGCACCATGCCGAACGGCTCGTACCACGGCACGGTGACCACGGCGAGCGCCGATCTCATGAGGGCGGGGACGTCCGCGCGGGCGACGCTGCCGATCAGCCGGACCCGGCCGGACAGCCCGGACGCCGCGACCAGCCGGGACAGTCGCGTCGACTCCTCGTCGCCGGGGTCGCCGCCCGCGATGGTGAGATGCGCCCCGGGCACGTGCGCCAGCGCTTCGATGATCGTCTCGACCCCCTTGCGCGGGACCAGCCGGCCGATGCTGAGGATCCGCGCGACCCCGTCCAGTCGCGGACGGCGCCCGTCCGCGTCGGCCGGGTGCGGCAGCGGCGCGTCGGGGTGGAACAGCGCGAGGTCCACGCCGCAGGGGACGACGGTGACCCGCTCGACCGGCACGTCCATCGCCGCCAGCTCGCTGACCTCGTCGGTGCAGGTGGCGACGATGGCGGCGGCCCGCCGTCCGATGTCGCGCTCGACGGCGAGGCGGCAAGGAGGGCTGGTGTCGGCCGTGCCCTGCCAGCGCCGTTTGACCGTGCCGAGCGCGTGGAAGGTCTGGACGACCGGGACGCGGAGCTCCTCGGCCGCCGTCAGGGCCGCCAGCCCGCTCATCCAGAAGTGCGCGTGCGCGACGTCCGGCCGCGCGGCCCGCCAGCGCCGCGCGAGATGGGCGGCGAAGGCGGGCATGTACGGCAGCAGCTCGTCCTTGGGGAGCGGCTCGGGCGGCCCGGCGGGCACGTGCTCGACCGTCACCCCCGGGGACATCGTCACCGTGAGCGGTTCGTGCCCGGCGACGCGCCGGGTGTACACGGTGACCTCATGGCCGAGCCCGGCCAGGGCGGCGGCCAGGCCGGCGATGTGGACGTTCTGACCGCCCGCGTCGACGCCTCCCACGGCGGCGAGCGGGTTGGCGTGCTCGGACACCAGGGCGATCCTCATCGCGCCCCCTCGGGGACGCCGCCCGGGCCCCCGTCGCCGAGACCGGGATCGTCCGACCCGGGGACCTCCGGGCGGTGAGATTCCGGGCGGTGAGCCTCCGGGCCGTGAGCCTCGGGGCGGTGAGCTTCCGGGCGGTGAGCCTTCGAGCCGTGAGCCTCCGGGGCCTGAGGCCCCGGGCCGTGAGGCTCCGGCGGGACCGTCCGGAGCGGCAGGATGGCCCCGCCCTGCCCTGCGCCGCCTCGCCCCGCGCCGTCTCCCTGCGCGGCGACGAGCGCGAGCACCGTGCCGACGACCTGCTCGCTGGTCACCGACGACAGGCATGGGTGCCCGGCGACCGGGCACACGCGCGCCCGGCTGCCACGGCACGGCGCGTCCTGGTCGCCGAGCAGGACGACCGGCACGCGGTACGGCGCCCAGCGCGCGGCCGGCACGACCGGGGCGAACAGGCTGACCACCGGGGTGCCGACGGCCGCCGCCAGGTGGGCGGGCCCGGTGTTGGCCACTACGGCCGCCGAGGCGCCGGCGAGCACGGCCGCGAGCTCGGGGAAGGTCGTCACGCCGCCGAGGTCGCTGCCGTAGGCGCCGGCGACCTGTGCGGTGAGCGCCTGCTCGTCCGGGTCGCCGGTCACGACCACCCGCACTCCGGCGAGGACCAGGTCGCGCACCGTCCGGGCGTGGTGCTCGGCGGGCCAGGCCCGCGCGGGCGCCGAGGTCCCCGGGTGGACGACCACGTACCCGGGCGGTCCGGTGAACTGGTGCACCGAGGGGAGCGGCCGGCGTACCGCGAGCGCTCCGTCGTCGCCGGGGGGCAGCTCGAACCCCGCGGCCTGGACGAGGCCGAGCATGCGTTCGGCCTCGGGCACGTCCACGGTCTCGTCCACGATGTGCCGCACGTCGAGCAGCGACCCGGGGTAGTCCTCGCTGATCGCGGCGATGCGCGGCACACCGGCCAGGCGAAGCAGCAGCGCGAGCGGCAGCGACGACTGGTGGAAGGAGGTCAGCACGACGGCCATCTCCGGGGCGGCCTTCTCCACCAGGGAGGTCAGCCGGTCCACGTGCGAGCGGCTCAGCGGCAGCGGCTCGGGGTCGATCCACGGCGCCCGCCATTCCAGCACCCGGTGCACTCCCGGCAGGAGCTGGGCGGCGGCGCCGCCGTTCGGGCCGGTGAGCAGCACGACCTCGCGGGCCGAGGCGGCGATCGCACGGATGGCGG
Source organism: Sphaerisporangium sp. NPDC005289 (assembly GCF_040607455.1). Taxonomy (NCBI): domain Bacteria; kingdom Bacillati; phylum Actinomycetota; class Actinomycetes; order Streptosporangiales; family Streptosporangiaceae; genus Sphaerisporangium; species Sphaerisporangium sp. NPDC005289. Next base: position 1,937 of record NZ_JBEXGS010000009.1, on the reverse strand, counting down.
GGCCGGCCAGCAGCACGTCCCCGGCGTTGTCCAGCCGCGCCACGAGCACGGTGCCGGGCCCGTTCACCGGCGCGCCCGCAGTTCGCCGCGCAGGCGGTGCACGCAGGCGACCGGAGGGATGATCACGCTGGTCACGGCCATGCGCAGCACCTCCTCGGGGGTACGGGGGCCGGGCGCGAGCCGCGTCCAGGCGAACTCGGCGGTCAGCGCGAGCCAGGCCAGCCCGGCCGCGGAGCCGAGCGTGGCCAGGCGGCGAGAGCCGAACGCGGACGGGCTGTGGGCGCCAGAGCCAAGCGCAGACGGGGTGTGATGGGCGCCAGAGCCGAGCGCGGACGGGCAGTGGTGGACGCCAGAGCCGAGCGCGGACGGGCTGTGGTGGGCGCCGGAGCCGAGTGCGGGAAGGCTGTGGTGGGCGCGGGAGCCGCCGCGCGTCCCGCGGCCGCCGATCGCCATCAGGGCGCACCCGAGCAGGCCGAGAGCGGTGGTCAGCGCGTGAAGGGCGAGGCGGCCGGGGACGTCGTCGACGGCCGCCCGCCAGCCCGCCCCGTGCAACCGCCGCATCAGCGCGTCGTCGGCGTTGCCGCGCTGGGCGCGGACGCTGGCCCAGAACCCGTCGTCGCGCACGGGGTGCAGGGTGACGCGCCGGCCTTTGGCGAGCCCGTACCCGGCCTTGAGCAGCCGCAGCGCGATGTCGGCGTCCTCGCGGTAGGCGTGCGGGAAGCGTTCGTCGAAGCCGCCGACGCGGTCGAGCGCCGACCTGCGGTAGGCCATGTCGGCCGTCGCCCAGGCGGCTCCGGCGAGCGCGGCGGTGTTGCGCTCGGCGTCGGTGGGCCGCCGTCCGCTCGGCGGGTCGACGCGCAGGCGTCCCTGCGAGCCGGCGACGTCGCCGGGAAGGTCGGCCAGGTCGGCGGCGAGCGCGTCGCGCCAGCCGGGGCGCGGCACGACGTCGTCGTCCAGGAAGGCGACCCACGGCGTGGTGGCCGCCCGCCAGCCCGCGTTCCTCGCGGCGGCGGGCCCGCGCCCGCCGGTGCGCAGCACCTGGACGTGGCCGGGCACCTTGAGCGCCGGGGAGAAGCGCGGCCGGTCGTCCACCACGATGGTGGGCAGGTCCGCGTCCAGCGCGTCGAGGACCCGCCGCAGGCTCCGCCGGCCGATGGTGGGGATCACGACAGTGATCATGAGCGGAGCACCTCCCCACGGCGCACCAGGTAGGGGCCGATGGCGAGTACGTCGACCGGGGCGGAGCCGAAGCACTCCAGCGCGTCGCGCGGGTCGTCCACGATGGGACGGCCGGCGGTGTTCAGGCTGGTGTTGACCACGACGGGCAGTCCGGTGCGGGCCTGGAAGGCCTCCAGCAGGCGCGCGAGCAACGGCTCGGCGCTGTGGTCCACGGTCTGCACCCGTGCCGTGCCGTCCACGTGGACGACGGCGGGGATGCGGTCGCGCCATTCGGGGCGCACGTCGTGGACGAACAACATGTAGGGGCTGGGCAGCGGTCCGCGCTCGAAGATCTCGTGGGCGCGGTCGGCGAGGACCATGGGGGCGATGGGGCGGAACTGTTCGCGGCCTTTGACGGCGTTGAGGCGTTCGGTGTTGCCGGGTCGTCCTGGGTGGGCGAGCAGCGAGCGGCGGCCGAGGGCGCGCGGGCCGTACTCCGAGCGGCCCTGGAACCAGGCCACGATGCGGTCGGCGGCCAGCTCGGCGGCCACCGCGTCGCCGAGGTCCTCGGGCCGCGTATAGGGCACTCCCGCGGAGGTCAGCCAGGCCGCGAGCTCCTCGTCGGTCCATCCGCGGCCGAGGTCGGCGCCCGTCATCGGGACGACGGCGTCGCCGTGCAGGTGTGCCAGGTGCAGCGCGCCGCCGAGCGCGGTGCCGGAGTCCCCGGCGGCCGGTTGGACCCAGATGTCCTGGAACGGGCCCTCGGTCAGCAGCCGGGT